>NZ_BAUC01000018.1 GCF_000474215.1 Edwardsiella hoshinae NBRC 105699 = ATCC 33379
CGGAGGAGGCTTTTACTTACTGTGCGAGAGCGGATTACAGGGTGAAGATCCCGATCAGCGCCACGACGCTCAGAATGGCTGCTAAGCCGTAGAATACCCAACTGCCGGCCGGTACGTGGATCTTCAGGTCGTGCATCATGTGATGCAGACGGTGTAGACCACACCACAGCGGCAGAATGATCATCAGCAGCCAGAAGATGCGGCCGATGATGCTCTGGCTGAAGCTCAGGGCGCGCTCGAAAGTCAACGCATCCGGGAACATGCCCAGTGGCAACAGGATACCGACGATCAGGATCACCGCCGGGGCAAAGATAGCCCCCCACATACCGCCGGCACCAAACAGGCCCCAGAAAACTGGCTCGTCAGAACGTTTGTACACTTTATTGTTCATCTGCTTTCTCCTCGGTTACAGCAGGGCCAGGCCCAGGACCACCACGGTTGCGACGATGGTGACAGCCCACAGCGCCTTAATGATCGGTGCCGGACCCATCTTCTCATCGTTGACCACGATGTTGGCCGCTTTCGGCGCCAGCTCAAACCAGGTCTTGGTATGCAGCACGGCCAGCAGCAGGGAGATGATGTTCAGGACCAATACCAGCGGGTTTTGCAGGAAAGCAACGAAGCTTTCCCAGCCAGCGGCCCCGTCTTTCAGTGAGAAGACGCCATAGATCAGCACGATGCTGAACCAGACGTTCTCCAGCGCTGAACTCTCACGCAGCATGTAGAACTTATAGAAACCCAGCTTTTGCCACCAGTTAGATGACATACCCCGCACATAGGGTTTGCGTTTGGTTGAAGTCGTCATTGCAATCGAGTCTCCCTTATTGCGGTTTCAGCATTGCGATCATGAAGTCTTTGGCACTTTCTACCTTGCCCTGCTGGATGGCCGCAGCCGGATCCACATGTTTCGGGCAGACTTCTGAGCAATAACCGACGAAGGTACAGCTCCAAACACCATTCTGGGTGTTCAGCACCGGCATACGCTCTTTCTTACCGTGGTCACGGTTGTCCAGGTTGTAGCGGTGGGCCAAGGTGATCGCGGCCGGGCCGATGAACTCCGGATTTAGACCGAACTGCGGGCAGGCAGCGTAGCACAGACCACAGTTGATGCAGCCGGAGAACTGATGGTATTTCTCCATCTGTGCCGGCGTCTGCTTGTTGGTCCCTTCTTCCGGTTTACGATCGTTACCGATGACATACGGTTTGATCGCTTCCAGACTCTCGATAAAGTGCGTCATATCGACGACCAGATCGCGCTCGACCGGGAAGTTGGCCAACGCTTCAATGCGCATCCCATTCGGGTAGTCGCGCAGGAAGGTCTTACAAGCCAACTTCGGCACGTTATCGACCATCATCCCACAGGAGCCGCAGATCGCCATGCGGCAAGACCAACGGAAAGAGAGGTCGGGAGCCAGATTGTCCTTCACATACAGCAGGGCATCCAGCAGGGACGTGGTTTCGTCATACGGTACATCATAGGTCGCGAAATGCGGCTCGGCATCCTGTTCCGGATTGTAGCGCATGACTTCCATTTTCAGGTTTTTCATCTCAGCCATTCGCTTTTTCCTCTTTCTTCTGCGCTTCCTGAGCTTCTGCGGCGGCACCGTATACGCGTTGGGCCGGCGGCAGTTTGGTGATCTTCACATCGCTGTATTCAATACGCGGCGCGCCGCTTTCGTTGAAGTAGGTCAGCGTGTGTTTCAGGAAGTTCACATCATCACGCGTGGTGCAGCCTTCATCCAGACGCTGGTGGGCGCCACGGGATTCGCGACGGTTGATCGCGGAGTGGGCCATACACTCGGCCACGTTCAAACCATGCTCCAGCTCGATGGCATACAGCAGCTCGGTGTTGAATACACTGGAGGTGTCGGTGATCTTGACGCGTTTGAAACGTTCTTTCAGCTCGGCCAGTTTGTCGACCGTCTTCTGCATCAGATCGGTGGTACGGTAGATACCGCAACCCTCTTCCATCGAGATTCCCATCTCGTCACGCAGCGTCGCCCAGTTTTCGTTGCCTTCCTGGTTGACCAGAGCCTTGAGGTTACCCTCAATGTCTTTCACCTGAGCATCCAGTGCGGCACCGTTGGCCGGGGTGGCCTGGAGAGCATGTTGCAGGGCGCTTTCACCGGCGACGCGGCCGAAGACGACCAGCTCAGCCAAGGAGTTAGAGCCGAGACGGTTAGCCCCATGCAGACCGACAGAGGAGCATTCGCCGACGGCGAATAGACCCTTGATACGGGTTTCACAGTGTTGATCGGTTTCGATCCCACCCATGGTGTAGTGCGCGGTCGGACGTACCGGGATCGGCTCGTTGACCGGGTCAACACCCACGTAGGCCTTGGCCAGTTCACAGATGAACGGCAGGCGCTCGTGCAGCTTCTTGGCGCCCAGATGACGCAGGTCGAGGTACACCACATCGCCACGCGGAGTAGAGATGGTGCGACCAGCACGCCATTCGTGCCAGAAAGCTTGAGAAACTTTGTCGCGCGGACCCAGCTCCATGTATTTGTTCTTCGGCTCGCCCAGCGGCGTTTCCGGCCCGAGGCCGTAGTCTTGCAGGTAGCGATAGCCGTCTTTGTTCACCAGGATACCGCCTTCGCCACGGCAACCTTCGGTCATCAGGATGCCTGAGCCCGGTAGACCGGTCGGGTGATATTGGACGAATTCCATATCACGCAACGGCACGCCGTGCTTGAACGCCATCCCCATACCGTCGCCGGTTACGATGCCGCCGTTGGTGTTGTAACGGTAGACACGGCCTGCACCGCCGGTCGCCAGAACCACGGCGTTGGCGCGGATCTGCACCATCGTGCCTTCCATCATATTGATGGCGACAAGACCGCGAGCCTGCCCCTCATCCACCAAAATATCCAGCACGAAGTGCTCGTCGAAACGCTGGATCTGCGGATACTTCAGAGAGGTTTGGAACAGGGTGTGCAGCATGTGGAAGCCGGTCTTATCCGCGGCAAACCAGGTGCGCTCGATCTTCATCCCGCCGAAACGACGGACGTTGACCGAACCGTCAGGCTTACGGCTCCACGGACAGCCCCACAGCTCCAACTGGGTCATTTCACGCGGGCAGTTATGCACGAAGTGGTCGACGACATCCTGCTCACACAGCCAGTCACCGCCAGCAACGGTGTCATGGAAGTGGAAATCGAAAGAGTCATGAGCCTGAGTGACGGCCGCGGAACCGCCTTCCGCCGCCACGGTATGGCTGCGCATCGGGTAGACTTTTGAGATTAAGGCAATCTTCAGTTGAGGGTTGGCCTCGGCGGCGGCAATCGCTGCTCGTAAGCCAGCACCCCCAGCCCCGACGATGGCAAGGTCTGCGTTAAAGGTTTGCACTGCATTCCTCCGGGTGTTCAATGGTAAAGTAACATTTAAAAACAAAGAACCATTCCAGACTACATATTAAAGAAAGGTAGCACACTCGTGAACGCGGTCTTTAATGATGCATGGGAATGGTTGTGTTTTTTAAGTTCGAATTCGAAAATTATACCCATATTGAAGTAATGGAAAATTGATGTGGTTGGGTGTTTTATCCTTTTTAAGGCGGGAAAAAATAGCAAAACGTGATCTTAATAATGTTTCTGTCGCTATATTCTAATTTTAATATGTTTTATTTGCTTTTTAAGCCAATGTATATAGTTTGCTCGGCAATCTATTAGTTTCCTAGCAATTTGGCGCATCCCTTCCGTCCCGGGTACTGTCATCTACGGCGATAAGCGAGTAGACTGCCCATCCTGTTTTATTTCGGAGTTATCATCATGAGCGATACGGCAAGCTGGCAACCCAGTGCACCTGTGGCCAATTTGTTGAAGCGCGCCAGCATCATGGCCACTATCCGGCGTTTTTTCTCGGATCGCGGCGTACTGGAGGTCGACACACCGTCGATGAGTCAGGCCACGATCACGGATGTTCACCTGGTTCCCTTCCAGACCCACTTTGTCGGCCCAGGGGTGGCCCAGGGAATGACGCTGTATCTGATGACCAGCCCGGAATACCATATGAAGCGTCTGTTGGCTGCCGGCAGTGGGCCGATTTATCAGTTGTGCCACAGCTTCCGCAACGAAGAGTCCGGCCGCTACCATAACCCGGAATTTACCATGTTGGAATGGTATCGGCCGCACTACGATATGTATCGCCTGATGAATGAGGTGGATGACTTATTGCAGCAGGTGTTGGAGTGCGACAGTGCCGAGACGCTCTCTTATCAGCAGGCCTTTATTCGCCATTTGGATGTTGATCCGCTCTCGGCGGATAAAGCCCAGTTGCGAGAGGTGGCGGCTAAATTAGATTTAAGCAACGTGGCCGATAAAGAAGAGGATCGTGATACGTTGCTGCAACTGTTGTTCGCTTTTGGCGTCGAGCCGCATATCGGTAAGGAGCGTCCGGCGTTTGTCTATCACTTCCCTGCCAGTCAGGCCTCTCTGGCGCAGATCAGTACCGAAGACCATCGGGTCGCGGAGCGTTTCGAGGTCTACTATCGCGGGGTGGAGCTAGCCAACGGTTTCCACGAGTTAACCGATGCCGACGAGCAGCGCTTGCGTTTCGAGCAGGACAATCGCAAGCGGGCGGCGCTGGGGTTGCCGCAACAGCCGATCGATGAACATCTGTTGGCGGCATTGGCCCACGGCATGCCGGATAGCTCTGGGGTGGCGTTGGGCGTCGATCGTCTGATCATGTTAGCCCTGTCGGCCGAGCGCTTGAGTGAGGTGATCGCCTTTTCGGTCGATCGCGCTTGACCCGTCGCGCCGTTTCCGCGCCACGCTATTAACCCGCGCCAAGCGCGGGTTTTTTGTCGCCGTTATAAACCACCGCTGTTGAAGGTGCGCGATGCGGAGCCCTGTGCCGGACGCAGTGAGTCGCGTCCGATCTGGATCGGCGGGAAGGGCAGTACCAACTGGTGCTGGCGGTAGGCGGCTAAGATTAATTGATGTAATTCATGGCGCAGCGGCATACGATGCGCCATCTCTGAGGCATAGATGCGTAACTCGAAGATCTGTATCCCCTGCTGAATATCGACCAGATAGGCCTCTGGCGGGGGAGTATCGAGCACTAACGAACATTGCCCGGCGGCCTGCAACAGTAGCGCCGTCACCTGCTGGCTGTTGGCGCTGGCCTCGGCCGGCACCGTCAATACCACGCGGGTGATGGGGTCGCTGAGCGACCAGTTGATGAATTGTTCCATGATGAAGGCTTTGTTGGGCACAATGATCTCTTTGCGATCCCAGTCGGAGATAGTGGTGGCCCGGGTATTGATGCGGGTGATGGTGCCGGTCAGATCGCGGATGGTGACTGTATCGCCGATACGGATCGGCTTCTCGAACAGGATGATCAAGCCGGAGATGAAGTTGCCGAAGATCTCCCCGAGGCCAAAGCCTAGACCGACGGTCAGTGCGGCTACTAGCCACTGTAGTTTCGACCATTCGATGCCCAGCAGTGAGAATCCGATCAGCCCGCCGACGATCATCAACAGGTACTTGGTGATGGTGGTGATGGCGTAACCGGTGCCGGGAGTCAGATCCAGATGCTGTAGCAGTCCCAATTCCAGTAGCGCTGGCAGATTTTTCACCAGTTGGATGGTCACCAAGATCACCAGGATGGCGATCAATACCGCGCCCAGAGTGATCGGTTGTAGCGTCTCACCGCCGGCGCTATTAGCCGTCACATCCCACAGGCGAATATTCTCCAGGAAGGCGAAGGCAGAGTGCAGCTCCGACCAGAGCCAGATCAGTGAGATCAACGCGACCAGCGTCAGGATCGAACGCACCAGGCGTAGCGACTGATCGCTGATGGCATCCAGATCCACCCTGATCTCTTCCGCCTCTTGGCTGCCCTCGACACTGGCGGGATGCAGAGCATCCTCCTCGTGACGGCTCCGCTTCTCCAGTCGTTCGGCGCGCCGTTGCTTGGCGCGATCGAAGGCGATGCGCCGACGTTGGATCAACATCCAGCGCCGGATCACCGAATAGATCATCAGTAGAGCGAACCAGATTGCGACAGAGGTTTCCAGACGTGCCAGCAATACCTGAGCGGTGCCGAGATAGCCGAGCAGGGCGGCGAAGATCGCCGCCAGCGGGGCGCAAAGTAGGCCTCCCCACAGCAGGTAGTTCAGCAGATTTTCGCCCGAGCCAGCGCGGTTGAGATAGAGGGGAATACCGGCGCGATACAGGCTCGAGGTCAATAGCAGCAGGGCGATGCACAGCATGATAAAGCAGGCACGCCCCAGGGTGGCGCTAAAGCTATGGTCGGCCAGATTATTGAACGTGACCACGGCCATCAGCAGCGGCACGATGATCCAGATAGCCATGCGGTAGTAACGCATCGCTCGCCGGACTTGGCGTTCTCCCCAACCGAAGTGGACGATAAATAGGCCGTCGGGGCGGGAGAAGGCGGCACTGATCATGAAGGCCCACAACACCGGCAGGGCGGCACTGACTCCATCACCGATGGCGACGGCCACGGGATAGGGCCAGGCATTACGTAGCCCATAGCCGAGCGTTGCCCACAGGACTGGGAGCGGCAGCGCCACCAGGATCGACCACAACAGGGTACGCAGAGTGAGCGAGATATGATCCTGATTAACCTTGCCGACTTGCCCGGCGGCGCGCGCCATGAAGGCACGGTAGTGACGGCGTGAGTAGATGCTGAAGCCTACCAGCAGTAGGGCCGCGCATAGCGGAAGCAGTGTGTTACGATCGCTGATCATCATCAGCGCCGCCTGGCTGAGCTGTGCCAGGGTATCCAGCGACAGCAGACGATCCAGGTCGCGTAGGGTCATCAGCAGGTAGCCGAAGCCGACGGGATCGATGTCCGCCGCCCAGAACAGATAACGGTGGGTGGCTTCGCGTACCGCCGTCAGGGCATCGACTAACTGAGTATTGGCAACCTTGAGCTTGGTCAGTTCGAGGATCTGACTGTCGCAGCCCGACAACAAGGCATTCAGTAGCTCACGCTGCATGGTGAGTTGCGGTGCCAGCAGGCGCTGTTGGGCGGCGCTGAGCGGCTCGCCGTCGTTCTGCCGGAACTGATCGGCCGGCGTTAGCTCGGCCAGTTGGCTCTCATAGTGTAGGCGTTGTACACGCAAGCGAGCCATATCGTTGTCGAGCTGTTGCGGCTTGGGCATCTCCGGCAGGCGAGCCAGGCGGTCACGCAGCGTTTCACCCAGTGCGGGGGAGACGCTCAGCCACTGCGCCTGTTCGCGCAGGGTGTTCAGTGCCTGGCGTACCTGTTGGGTTTGCCCGCTGATGACGCGCTGGCGGTTGGCTATCTCATCCAGACGTTGCGCCTGCTGGTTGAGATCGCGCGACAGCATCTGGTTGCGCGTCAGCAGCGCGATGATGGATTGCGGCAGGTTATCGCTCTGCTCTACCAGGCGTTGCGTCCGCGCTAGCGCCGCTTCGGCCTCCCGTTGGCGCTGGCTATTCAAGCTGTTGCGTAATCCCTGTAGCTGGAGGTCGAGGCGCTCATGGCGTTTGCTCAAAACCTCACTCTGTAGGCGCACCAACTCTTGTCGGTTGCTGGCCGATAGCTGCTCCAGCTCTAGCTCGTCTAGTTGCGCCTTACGCGCGGCGACCTCGGCTTGGAGCTGGGCAGATTGCGCTTGAGCGAGTGCGGTGTCAGTGACCGTTAGCTCCTGTAAGCGGCGTTCGGCTTCGCTCAGCGCTTTGCGCGCCGAGGCTTGACGCTGTGCCACTTGTCCCAGGGAATCGCTGATATCGCGTGCGCGATCCTGCTCTTGCTGTAGCTGGCGCGCTACTTCCAGCAACTGACTGCTGATTTGCAGGATTTGTTGCTCCGCCTCGTCGGCAGGGGGCGGGTTAGTGGGGGGCGGGCTGCTTTCATCGCTTAGCTGTTGGCGTAGCTCGCGGCTCAGGCGTGGGAAGTCGCTGATGGTCGTGCGGTACTGTTGTGTGCGCTGTTTAGCAGCCTTCGCCTCGTCGATCCAACTCAGTGCGCTTTGTAGCGCCTCGACAGTCTCGGCTTGAGCCGGGGCGTTTTTGGCGGCTTCGGCCTGCTTCAGATCCAGGGTGAGCTGGCGTTCGTTGAGTGTGGCCTGAGCCAGCGTCGGCAGACAGAATGCCAGCAGCCCGGTCAGGAGGAGACGGTGGATCAGGCGCATGGTCGACCCTCGCGATGGTATGACGAACGGCGCGGTACCCGCCACCGCGCCGAAGGGGTTACTCCGTGATGGGCTCGGCGGTGTGAGGCGCTGCTGGCGCATGGCCCAGCTCGCGTCCCATGCGGGTGACGCTACCCGCGTTCAGGGCGGCGTCGAACTGAATGCGGCCAGCGGCAAACAGGTTAATCACCGTGGAGCCGAGTTTGAAGCGCCCCATCTCTTGTCCTTTCTGCAAGGTGATGACACCTTCCCCCTCACTGGGGTAGGTCCAGCGGCGGATGATCCCGGTCCGCTCCGGATTGACGCAGCCCCCCCAGACGGTTTCGATGCTGCCGACGATGGTCGCACCGACCAGGATCTGGGCGAGAGGGCCGAAGTCGGTATCGAAGATGCAGATCAGGCGCTCGTTCCGGGCGAACAGATTGGCCACATTGGTGGCGGTGAGCGGATTGACCGAGAACAGATCGCCGGGAACATAGATCATCTCGCGTAGGCGAGCGTCACAGGGCATATGTACTCGGTGATAGTCACGCGGCGAGAGATAGGTGGTGACGAACTGGCCGCCAGCGAACTCCTGTGCCAACAGGTATTGGCCGGCTAAGAGCGCCTCAAGGGTATAGTCGTGTCCCTTGGCTTGCAGGATACGTCCCGCCTCGATCGGCCCGAGCTGACTGATGGTGCCGTCGGCGGGGAGCACCACACCATCGGCGAACTCGGCAATCGGGCGCACACCGTCACGCAGCGGACGGACGAAGAAGTCGTTGAAGGTTTTATAGTGCGCGGGATCGGGGTAAAGCGTCTCCTGCATATTGATGCCGTAATAGCGGGCGAAGCCCTTGATGACGCTCTGCGTCAGCCAGCCGGCCTGTTTGTCGGCGGCCCAGCCCGCCAAGCGGGTCAGCGCCTGTTTCGGCAGTAAATATTGCAGTTTGATTTTAATGCTATCGAGCACGTTAGCCTCTTTAGTCCAACCAGATAGTCTAGCGGCGGCCTATGGCCCCGCCGGGTCATACAGCGCGCTCCCCCTGCGGGAAGTCAGTGCACCAGACGGCGTTAACGCTCGCCGCCGGTAAAGTTCTTGCGCAGTTTAACCTGCGCCATGCTATCTAGAATACGATGATAGTTATCAAAACGGGTTTCGGCGATCTCTCCGCGCTCGACGGCCTCGCGCAATGCACAGCCCGGATCGTTACCGTGTTTGCAGTCGCGGAACTTACAGTTGCCCAAATAATCGCGGAACTCGATAAATCCCAAGGTGATCTGCTCGGCATCCAGATGCCATAGGCCGAACTCGCGTACTCCGGGGGAGTCGATCACATCGCCGCCTTGCGGGAAGTGATACAGCCGGGCAGCGGTCGTGGTGTGTTGGCCTAAGCCCGAATTGCCGGAGACGGCCCCGACTTCGATCTGGCTCTCCAATGCTGGCAATAGCGCATTGAGTAGACTAGATTTTCCCACTCCGGACTGGCCTGCGAAGATGCTGATACGCTGAGTAAGCAAATGTTGCAACTGTGCCATCCCCTCACCGCTGTGGCTGGAAACCAACACCACCCGGTAACCGATGTCCCGGTAGATGGTCATGGCCTCTTCGACGAACTCACGCCCTGCCGCATCCAACAAATCGACTTTATTCAGCACGATCAGCGGCTCGACGGACAACGTCTCGCAGGCGACTAGGTAGCGATCGATGATATTTAGCGAGAGCTCCGGCAGGATCGCCGAGACGATGACGATCTGATCGATGTTGGCGGCGATCGGTTTCACCCCGTCGTAGTAATCCGGTCGGGTCAGCACCGAGCTGCGCGGATGTACCGCTTCGACGACGCCCTTGCTACCCGCCTGCGTGGCGGGACGCCAGACGACCCGATCGCCGGTGACCAGCGAGGGCAGGGTGCGGCGGATGTTGCAGCGTTGCTGAGTGCCATCGGCAGCCTCAACATCGGCATGTTTGCCGAAACGGCTGACGACCACCCCCTCCTGGGCGTCACCGAACAGGGTATCGTCCAGCTCCGCGTTAGGCTCCGTCTGCTGTAGACGACGCTGGTGGTTGGCATGCATCCGCCGTTGCTGGCCGTGCGATAGTCTTTTTTTACTCAACTGCGCCTCACTCTCTTTGCTGCGGCACTGTGGCGATCGCCCACAGCGCGGAAAGTGTCTATGATACACGCTGGGCTGTGTCTCGCAATTGAGCGTCATAACGATCGCCCTAGACACGCCGCACCAATTCATACTATTTGCCGGGGGAACTATGAGTGCAAGCGAAACGCGTCTGATTTGGATTGACCTGGAGATGACCGGGCTGGATCCCGAGCGCGACCGGATCATCGAGATAGCCACATTGGTGACGGATGCCGAGTTAAACGTGTTGGCCGAGGGGCCGGTGATTGCGATCCATCAGGACGACGCCCAGCTAGCACTGATGGATGAGTGGAATGTGCGTACTCATAGCGCGAGCGGTCTAGTACAACGCGTAAAGGAGAGCCATTACGATACGGCCGCCGCCGAGCAGGCCACCCTCGACTTCCTGCGCCAATGGGTGCCGGCTGGGGTCTCGCCGATCTGCGGTAATAGCGTCGGCCAGGATCGCCGTTTCCTGTTCCGCTATATGCCTGAGTTGGAGCGCTACTTTCACTATCGTTACCTGGATGTCAGCACCTTGAAGGAGTTGGCGCGTCGCTGGAAGCCGGAGATCCTGGCGGGGTTCCATAAGCAAAATACGCATCAGGCACTGGATGACATTCGCGAATCGGTGGCGGAATTGGCTTATTACCGCAGCAATTTTATTCGGTTGTAAGCGTGTTTGCCGATAATGTGCGCGCTCCGGCGCTTTTATCGGCAATCAGTCAATTTATCTGACTTTTTCGCCTCGGGGGGCTTGCGGGAGATAAAAATCCCCGTATAATGCGCTCCCCGTACCGAGACGGAATTGTGATGTTTTTCAAACATAGGCCGTTCGGTTACGCGACGCGGGAATAGCTCAGTTGGTAGAGCACAACCTTGCCAAGGTTGGGGTCGCGAGTTCGAGTCTCGTTTCCCGCTCCAAATTTAGAAGGTCGCTATGCGGCTGGATGAAAAAAAGCAGTACCATTGCGGGAATAGCTCAGTTGGTAGAGCACAACCTTGCCAAGGTTGGGGTCGCGAGTTCGAGTCTCGTTTCCCGCTCCAAACTTCCAAACACCATTACTGTTATGGTGTCGATGCCAGAAGCATCACTCTGCGGGAATAGCTCAGTTGGTAGAGCACAACCTTGCCAAGGTTGGGGTCGCGAGTTCGAGTCTCGTTTCCCGCTCCAATTTTCTTCTTCGTTTCTCCTAGTCTAAAACCTCCCTACCTGACGCGCTGCGCCGTCGGTGGTGATTGCACACACTTCCATCAACAGAGTTATCCACAGGATTTCGTCGGTCTCGTCGCTGCTTTCACCGCTAGCAAAAATGCACCATCAATATAACATATTGATTTTTAATCATAAAATAAGAGAAAAATCGGGATGTGGCGCACTTGCATTTGGCCTGAGGGTTGAATAACAACAAAATTTTATTTTTATGCACAGTAGCGCAGTGCGGCTTGTTCGACTAAGCGTCGCGTGGCAGTCCCTTTTCGACGGCGCGGATCAGCCGACGTTGTTGGTTGCTGATCACCTCGACGGTGAGTGCGTTGCGTTTCGCTAACTGTTGCGCCAGCGCCCAGTGGATGTGCTCATCGATGAGCGGGCTGATCCCTAGGCGGCCTGTTAATAGTTCTACGATCTCGGCGGCGTAGGGCGCGTTGCCGAGAGCGACGCTCAGATTACGCAGCCAACGTTGATAGCCGATACGGCGGATGGCTGAGCCTTCGGTCATGCGGAGGAACGTGGCTTCATCCCAGGCGAATAGGGTGGTCAATGTGGCAGCGTGCAGCGCCGCGCGGGGCTGGAAGTCGGCCTCTGTGCTCAACGGCGCCAAGCGATTCCAAGGACAGATCATCTGGCAATCGTCACAGCCATAGATACGGTTGCCAAGCAATGGGCGCAGGGCCTCTGGGATGGCGCCCTCCGCTTCGATCGTCAGATAAGAGATACAACGCCGCGCATCCACGGTATACGGGGCGACGATGGCACCGGTCGGACAGGTGGTCATACAAGCGACACAGCGCCCGCATTGCGCCTCTTGCGGTGTATCGACGGGCAGTGGCAGATCGACTAAGAGTTCGCCGAGGAAGAACCAGGAACCAGCCTGTGGGTTAATCAGGAGCGAATGTTTACCGTTCCAGCCGAGTCCGGCTTTGGCCGCCAAGGGGCGCTCCAGCAGAGGTGCCGAATCGACGAACGGACGGAAACCGAGGGCACCGCCGCAGTGCGCTTGGATCATTGCGCCTAACTGCTTAAGACGGCCGCGCAGTACCTTATGGTAGTCGCGTCCCAAGGCATACCGGCTGATGTAACCGCGCGTCGGATCGTTCAGGGTCGAGGCGAAGGCCGCATTGGGAGGCAAGTAGTTCATGCGGACACTGATCACCCGCAAGGTACCGGGCAACAGTTCGGCGGGACGCGCCCGCATCATGCCATGGCGTGCCATCCACGCCATTTCCCCATGGTAGCCCTGATCCAGCCACGCCTGGAGCCGATCCTCTTCGACGCGCAGATCCGTATCGGCGATCCCTACCTGTTGGAATCCTAGCGATAGCCCCCATTGCTTGATATGTTGGGCTAACTGATGCAGATCGAGGGGATGAGTCATGATGGGCCATTCTTGCTACGGAAACGCCAGCAGTTTAGCACACTATGTAGCGCCAGCGGATTGGGTACGTGACGCAGAGCGCCGGGCCGCGCAGGCGCATGGCATCACGCTGGCGCAATTGATGCAGCGCGCCGGACAGGCGGCGTTTAATCGAGTTCGCCAATATTATCCCGTAGCGCGTCACTGGCTGATCCTGTGCGGGTCAGGTAATAACGGTGGCGATGGCTATGTGGTGGCGCGTCTGGCACGCGCCAGTGGAATGCAGGTCACCCTGTTGGCGGTGGCGGGGCATAAACCATTAGCGCCTGAGGCGGAACAAGCACGCGCACAGTGGTTGCAGGCAGGGGGCACGGTGCAGCCGGCCACGCTGCCGTTGCCGGAGGCTGAGGTGATCGTCGATGCCTTGCTGGGCATCGGTCTACATGCTGCTCCACGCGCGCCCTATGATGGGTTGATCGCCGCGATCAATGCCCATCCCGCTCCAGTGGTTGCACTCGATCTTCCCTCGGGATTGGATGCCGACACCGGCATTGCCGCCGGCGCCGTCGTGCAGGCCGCACATACCCAGAGTTTTATCTGCCTGAAGCCGGGGCTACTGACCGGGCAGGCGCGCGCTGTCGTCGGGCAATTGCATTGTGATCCCTTAGGCCTCTCGACCTGGCTGGCGGCGCAGCGCTGGCCATGGCGTCGGCTGGATGGCCGGGATTTAGCGGGATGGTTGCCGCCGCGCTCGCCCTTGACACATAAGGGCGAGCAGGGGCGACTGGTACTGATCGGTGGCGATCGCGGCATGGGGGGGGCGATTCGCCTCGCGGGCCAGGCGGCGTTGCGTAGCGGTGCCGGACTGGTGCGGGTATTGACGCGGGCGGAGCATGTCGCGCCGTTGTTGGCGGCCTGCCCTGAATTGATGGTCGAGGTGTTGGGGCCGGCCGCATTGCGCGAGGCGCTCGCGTGGGCCGACGTGGTCGCGATCGGACCGGGCTTGGGGCAGCGGGCCTGGGGACGGGATGCCTTGGCGGCGCTCACCGACTGTCACCACCCGATGCTCTGGGATGCCGACGCCCTCAACCTGTTGGCTCACGCACCACATGGCAATGCGCGCCGGGTGATTACGCCACATCCGGGAGAGGCGGCTCGTCTATTGGGATGCAGCATTGCCCAGATTGAGCAGGATCGGCCGGCGGCGGTGCGCGCGTTACAGCGGCGTTACGGTGGTGTCGCGCTGTTGAAAGGCGCGGGAACCCTGATTGTCGATGAGACCCGCTGTGCGATTGCTGATATTGGTAATCCCGGGATGGCAAGCGGCGGGATGGGTGACATACTCTCTGGTATCATTAGCGGTTTGCTGGCGCAAAAGCTCCCGCTGTATGATGCCACCTGCGCCGGCGTTGTCCTGCATGGCGTTGCCGCCGATGTGCTGGCGCAGCGCGAGGGCCCGCGCGGTATGCTGGCCAGTGATCTGCTGCCTGAGATCAGGCGTTGGGTAAATCCTTGAACTTGAACGACCAGAACGAATAATACAACGATGACAAATCTCGTACTGCAACTGCCGGATGAAGCGGCAACCATCGCATTGGGCGACGCGCTGGCGCGCGCCTGTCATGCGGCCACCGTGATTTACCTGTATGGTGATTTGGGGGCGGGTAAGACCACATTTAGCCGTGGTTTCCTGCAAGCCTTGGGGCATCAAGGAACGGTGAAAAGCCCAACCTATACCCTGGTCGAACCCTATCTGTTGACACCGCGTCCGGTGTATCACTTCGACCTGTATCGCCTGGCCGATCCTGAAGAGCTGGAGTTTATGGGAATCCGTGACTATTTTGCCCAAGATGCGCTGTTGCTGGTGGAGTGGCCACAGCAAGGGATGGGCTTCCTGCCGGAGCCGGATATTACGCTACATCTGACTTATAACGGCAACGCGCGTCAGGCGGTGATCGAGGCGCATAGCGTCCACGGTCAGACCGTGATGGCCGCATTGGCGCGGTAATAAGGGACGGGCATTGATGAGGTGGTTGCAGCGGTTTTTGCGTTTTATCTTACCCCTGGCGCTGGGGTGGTGCCTGGCTACGATGGCCTCCGCCGCCCAGTTGACCAATATTCAGGTGAGCAACGGCGATCGTCAGGCGGTGGTCACGCTGACCTTTACCGCCCCTCCGCAACTGACTCAGCGTGTCGAGCGTAACCCCGATCGGGTGTTGGTCGAGATCGCCGAGAGCAAACGCATCACCGGTGGTTTGCCGATGGAGTTCAGTGGCGAAAACATGCTGAGTCGTATTCGCGACGGTGGTGAGCAGCGTGCGGGTAAGGTGCTGTTGGTATTCGATATCACGCACCCCGCGCGGGTCACGCTGAGCCGGAGTGGCAATCGGGCGGTATTGACCTTGCGGGCGGAGACGCGGACTACGCCGGCGTCTAAGCCCACGATGGCGGGCAAGAATCCTTTCCATGGCGCTTCCCGCCCGCAGGTGTCCGCTCCGCAACCGCGCGTGGTATCGACGCCTGCGGTACCGGTACAGATGGCAAAGAATCGTGGGCGCTATGACGGCTCCCGTATCGTGGTGGCGATCGATGCCGGGCATGGCGGACAGGACCCCGGCGCCATCGGTCAGGGCGGACTACGGGAAAAAGATGTTACCTTGGCGATCGCTCGCCGTTTGAAAGGCCTGATGGAAGAGGACCCGATGTTTCAGCCAGTGCTGACGCGCACGGGGGATTACTTCATCTCGGTGATGGGGCGTTCAGATGTCGCTCGGCGAGAGAGGGCCAACCTGTTGATTTCGATCCATGCCGACGCGGCGCCGAATCGCAGTGCAAACGGCGCCTCAGTGTGGGTGCTTTCGAATCGTCGCGCCAATAGTGAGATGGCCGGCTGGCTGGAGCAGCATGAGAAACAGTCCGAACTGCTAGGCGGTGCCGGTGACGTGTTAGCCAACAGCAATCAGGATAAGTACTTGAGCCAGACTGTGCTCGATCTGCAATTCGGCCACTCGCAGCGGGTCGGTTACGACGTGGCGGTGCAGGTGTTGCGCCAGATGCAGAGCGTCGGGCGTCTGCACAAGCGTCACCCGGAGCACGCTAGCCTAGGGGTGTTGCGTTCGCCGGATATTCCTTCATTGTTGGTGGAGACCGGCTTTATCAGTAACAGTGAAGGGGAGCGCCTGCTGGGGAATGCTCAGCATCAGGAGCGCGTCGCGCGGGCGATCTACTTGGGGGTACGCAGTTACTTTCTGGCGCACCCGTTGCAAAGCGGCCCAAAAGTGGAAAACCGGCCGCTGAAAGCCAGCGCGGCCGGTAGCGACGCTCAGGCTACGACGGCGGAACCGTCCGCGACGCAGCTCCACGTGGTACAACGGGGTGAGACGCTGTTGGGGATCGCCAACCGTTATGGTTCGACCCTGAGCGGCATGATGCGGCTCAACAACCTGAAGAAAGAGGGGGTCTGGGTGGGCCAGCGTCTAAAGGTGCCGGCGCAGACGCGCGCCGTTTCTCGCCCGGCAGTGAGTCGTGGACCGGTTAGTCATCTGGTGAAACGTGGCGACACGTTGACGCGTATCGCCGCGCAATATGGCGTCAGCATGGAGGCCATTCGCCAGGCGAATAAAATGAAGAGCGATGAGGTGCAGTTGGGGCAGCGACTGCGCATTCCGTCGCGTTAACCCGAAGGATAGCGTTATGCCGATTCAGATCTTGCCGCCACAGTTGGCCAACCAGATTGCCGCCGGGGAGGTGGTCGAGCGCCCGGCATCGGTGGTGAAAGAGCTGGTAGAGAACAGCCTGGACGCTGGCGCGACGCGTATCGACATCGACATCGAGCGCGGTGGTGCCAAGCTGATCCGCATCCGCGACAATGGCAGTGGCATCGGTAAGACGGAGCTGACCTTGGCGCTAGCGCGTCACGCCACCAGCAAGATCAGTACATTGGACGATCTTGAGGCCATCGTGAGTCTGGGTTTTCGCGGTGAGGCGTTGGCCAGTATCAGTTCAGTGTCGCGTCTGACCATGACATCACGCCCCGCCGAGCAGGCGGAGGCGTGGCAGGCCTATGCCGAAGGGCGCGAGATGGCGGTAACGGTCAAGCCCGCGGCCCATCCGGTCGGTACCACGGTGGAAGTGCTGGATCTGTTTTATAACACCCCGGCACGGCGTAAGTTCTTGCGTACCGAGAAGACCGAGTTCGCGCATATCGATGAGGTGGTGCGGCGCATTGCCCTCGCTCGCTTCGATATTACTCTGACTCTCCAGCATAACGGCAAGGTGGTTCGTCAGTACCGAGCGGTACGGGAGAGCGAGGCGCGTGAGCGCCGCCTGGGTGCCATTTGTGGCGCGCCCTTCATGCAGCACGCTCTCGCGCTAACCTGGCGGCACGACGATCTGGCCATTCACGGCTGGGTGGCTGCGCCGCAAGGGATCCGTCAGATCGGCGAGCTACAGTACTGTTATGTCAATGGACGCATGATGCGTGACCGCCTGATTACTCACGCCATTCGCCAGGCATATCAGGATCGGCTAAGCGATGAGCATCAGCCGGCCTATGTGTTGTATCTGGAGATCGATCCCCGCCAAGTCGATGTTAATGTCCATCCAGCCAAGCATGAGGTGCGCTTCCATCAGGCGCGCCTGGTGCATGACTTTATTTATCAGGCGGTGGTCGAGGTATTGCAACAAGCACATCCTAGCGCTGGGGCGACCCCGCCTTGCGCCGCGTCATCGCTTACGGAGGCGGACGCCGCGCCCCGTCGCGGGGGCGAAAACCGCGCCTCCGCCGGTGAAAATCGCTTTATCCGGCCAGCCGTGGAGGCGAGTGTAGCCACGGTGCATGCCGCTCCGCGCCCCGCCGCGACACCGCGCCTGCCTGCGGGGGATATTTTCCGTCGGCGCGAGGGCGAGCTTTATCAGCGTTTGCTAGCGGTGGAGGCTGTACCAGCCCAGCGCGCGCATGAGGCAACGTTGGCGGCGTCATCCGTACCGACCTCGTCGCCAGCACCGGTGCCGACGAGCATCGATGCGCCTCCGCTGGCCCCGACGGCGCTCGCCCTGGCCGATCGTCCCGAGGCGGCGGCGGAGACATTGGGGCGGGTGTTGACACTGTGTGCCGACGGGATCGCCTTGACCGAGAGCCCAGCCGGCGTGGCTTTGCTCAACTTGGACTATGCGCGCCGCTGCGTGTTGCGGGCGCAACTTTTACCGCTACAGGATGCGGCGTTAAAGGCGCAGCCGCTGTTGATCCCTGTACGACTGACGCTGAAGGCGGCGGAGCGAGAGGCGGCGCAGGCGCAGCAAGGCGTGTTACAGCAGTTGGGTATTCAGTTGACGCTGGAGCGCCAGCATGCCTTATTGCATGCGGTTCCGCTTCCCTTACGGCAACAAAACTTGCCGCACTTGATCCCGCAGCTGTTGGGATATCTGGCGACGGCATCGACGTGCGATCTACCGAGTGTGGCGGCTTGGCTGGCCGCTCACTGGCAGGGCGAGGAGGCTGCGCGATGGACGCTGGCGCAGGCGGTTCAGCTGCTGGCTGATCTTGAACGTCTCGCCCCCCAACTGGTAAAGTCGCCGCCCCGCGCGCTCTTACAGCCGTTGGATTTACAGCCTGCCGTGGTGCAATTACGCCAGGCAGAACAACCCCAGTGAGTAACGACAAGCAGATGCAGAAACTACCTCCGGCAATTTTTATTATGGGGCCGACCGCCTCGGGCAAGACGGCGCTGGCCATGGCGCTGCGTGAGCGTTTTCCGCTGGAGATCATCAGTGTCGATTCGGCGTTGATCTATCGTGGCATGGATATCGGTACCGCCAAGCCGAGTGCCGACGAATTGGCGCGGGCGCCGCATCGCTTGATCGACATTCGCGATCCGGCGCAGAGCTACTCTGCGGCTGATTTTCGCGCCGATGCCTTGCGTGAGATGGCCGAGATCACCGCCCAGGGGCGTATCCCGTTGCTGGTGGGGGGGACCATGTTGTATTACAAGGCGCTATTAGAGGGACTCTCTCCGTTACCGCCGGCGGATGCGGCTGTGCGTGCGCGCATCGAGCAGCAGGCCCGTGAACAGGGGTGGGCGGCGTTGCATCAGGAGCTGGCTCGCATCGATCCTATCGCGGCGGCACGTATTCATCCGAATGATCCACAGAGACTGAGCCGTGCACTGGAAGTTTTTTTCGTTTCGGGTAACACTTTAACAGAACTGACTCGCGTTAGTGGGGAGGCGTTGCCTTATGCTGTTAGCCAATTCGCCATCGCGCCGTCGAGCCGTGAATTGTTGCACCAGCGTATCGCACTGCGCTTTCAGCAAATGTTGGCGGCAGGGTTCGAGCAGGAGGCGCGCGGGCTATTTGCCCGTGGCGATCTGCACCCTGATCTACCGTCAGTGCGTTGCGTCGGTTACCGCCAGATGTGGTCCTATCTGGCCGGCGAAATTGATTATGATGAGATGGTTTACCGCGGTATATGCGCGACCCGTCAGCTGGCGAAGCGGCAGATGACCTGGCTGCGTGGATGGGAGTCAGTGCAGTGGCTGGACAGCGATAAGCCCGCCGAGGCGCTGGATTACGTGGCACAGGTTGTTAGTGCATCGCTTGACTGATTGTGTACAATTGGGCTATGGCTGTGCGTTTGCTTGGCCTTTGTGAACCAGATAGTACATCGTGCGCATTTTTTACGCAGTTTATTTTGATTAGAACCATCGGGTTCTTAGTACTGAACGATTGTTATATACAACAAGCAACTAGCAAATAAGGAAAAGATAGAATGGCTAAGGGGCAATCTTTACAAGACCCGTTCTTGAACGCGCTGCGTCGTGAACGTGTCCCAGTTTCGATCTATTTGGTGAATGGTATTAAGCTGCAAGGTCAGATTGAATCTTTTGATCAGTTTGTCATTCTGTTGAAGAACACGGTCAGCCAGATGGTCTATAAGCATGCGATTTCTACCGTGGTTCCTTCCCGTCCGGTGTCTCATCACAGCGGTAATGCGGGTGCAGGCAGCGCGGGCAGCAGCAACTATCACCACGCCGGTCAGGCCGCTTCCCAGTCCACTCAGGGCAGCGATGACGCTGAATAAGGCGTATTGTTGGTCAGTCCCGTCGGGGAGCCGTGATGGCGGATCGTCATCTGCGCTCTCCGTTCTCATCGGGCTATGCCGTTTGAGAGGTTTCTCCTTTGTTTGACCGTTACGAAGCCGGTGAACAGGCCGTATTGGTTCATATCTATTTTTCTCAGGAAAAAGATAGCGAAGATCTGAGCGAGTTTGAGTCTCTGGTCTCCTCAGCGGGCGTGCAGGCGTTGCGCGTCATTACCGGTAGCCGTAAGGCTCCCCATCCCAAATATTTTGTCGGTGAGGGTAAGGCGCAAGAGATCGCCCAGGCCGTCGCCGAGACTGATGCCTCCGTGGTGTTGTTCGATCATTCGTTGTCGCCGGCACAAGAGCGTAACCTCGAGCGGTTGTGTCAGTGCCGCGTCATCGATCGTACCGGATTGATCTTGGATATCTTTGCCCAACGGGCGCGTACCCATGAAGGTAAATTGCAGGTTGAGTTGGCTCAGCTACGCCACCTGGCGACCCGTCTGGTGCGCGGCTGGACTCACCTGGAGCGTCAGAAAGGGGGAATCGGCTTGCGTGGGCCGGGTGAGACGCAACTGGAGACGGACCGTCGTCTGTTGCGTGATCGCATTCATTTGATCCTGGGACGCTTGGAAAAGGTGGAAAAACAGCGTGAGCAAGGGCGTCGGGCACGCGTACGCGCCGAGATCCCGACGGTCTCGCTGGTCGGTTACACCAACGCTGGCAAGTCGACGCTATTCAATACCCTGACGACGGCCAGCGTCTATGCCGCCGATCAGTTGTTCGCCACGTTAGATCCTACTCTGCGTCGGGTCGAGGTTGATGATGTGGGGGCGACGGTGTTGGCCGATACGGTCGGTTTTATCCGTCATCTCCCGCACGATTTGGTCGCCGCGTTCAAGGCCACGTTGCTGGAAACCCGGCAGGCTTCACTTTTATTACACGTCGTTGATGCATCGGACCCGCGGGTCGATGAGAATATCAACGCCGTCAATACCGTACTGGCAGATATCGGGGCGGATGCGATCCCGGTATTGTTGGTGATGAACAAGATCGACATGCTGCCGGATTTCGTGCCGCGTATCGATCGTGATGAAGAAAACCGCCCGTGGCGTGTTTGGGTCTCTGCCCAGCAAGGCAGCGGGATGGATTTGATATTCCAGGCGTTAAGCGAACATCTGGGCGGCGAGATCGCCAGCTATACGCTGCGTTTGCCGCCAGCGGCAGGGCGTTTGCGCAGCCGTTTTTACCAGCTTCAGGCAATCGAAAAGGAATGGATTGAAGAGGATGGCAGCATCGGACTCCAGGTCCGTATGCCGGTCGTTGACTGGCGTCGTCTCTGCAAGCAACAACAGGAATTGATAAGCTTTATCGTTTAGCAATTGCCTGCTAGATTGAGTCCTGAGGAACACCAATCAATGAAGAATGGAGCGAAGCATGGCGTGGAATCAGCCCGGTAATAACGGACAGAACCGCGACCCGTGGGGGAGCAGCAATAATAATGGCGGCAACTCCGGCGGAAACAATAATAAAGGGGGGCGCGATCAGGGGCCTCCAGATCTGGATGATCTGTTTCGTAAGATGAGTAAAAAGCTGGGCGGTCTCGGTGGAGGCAAAAGCAACGGCTCAGCAGGCGGCCCGCGTTCATCGATCGGCGGTAAGAAAGTGGTGGGCTTGGCTGTGGCCGCGGTGGTGGTGATCTGGGCCGCCAGCGGTTTCTACACCATCAAGGAAGCAGAGCGTGGCGTTGTGACTCGCTTTGGTAAGTTCAGCCACCTGGTACAGCCGGGTCTGAACTGGAAGCCGACCTTTATCGATGATGTTATCCCGGTGAATGTCGAGTCGGTGCGTGAACTGGCCGCCTCAGGGGTGATGCTCACCTCCGACGAAAACGTGGTACGCGTCGAGATGAACGTGCAATACCGGGTGACCAACCCGGAAGAGTACCTGTTTAATGTGACCAATGCCGATGACAGTCTGCGCCAGGCGACGGACAGCGCTTTGCGTGCGGTGATCGGCAAATACACCATGGATACCATCCTGACGGAAGGGCGTACCGTGATCCGTAACGATACCCAAAAGGTACTGGAGGAGATCATTCGTCCGTACCATATGGGGATCACGATTCTGGACGTTAACTTCCAGGCCGCGCGTCCGCCGGAAGAGGTGAAGGCGGCCTTCGACGACGCGATTGCCGCGCGTGAGAACGAGCAGCAGTATATCCGCGAGGCCGAAGCCTACGCCAACGAGGTGCAACCACGCGCCAACGGCCAGGCACAACGTATCCTGGAAGACGCTAAGGCGTATAAGGATCGTACCGTGCTAGAGGCACAAGGTGAGGTCGGGCGTTTCTCCCGTCTGTTACCGGAATATAAAGCCTCGCCAGAGATCACCCGTGAGCGTTTGTATCTGGAAACCATGGAGCGCGTATTGGGCCATACCCGCAAGGTGTTGGTCGACGACAAGAGCAACAACCTGATGGTGTTGCCGTTGGATCAGATCATGCGAGGCGGCGATAAGGGCGCGGCAGCGGCGAGCGACAGTAAGGATACCAGCCTGATCCGTCTCAACCCGCCGCAGGCTAGCAGTAAACCGGCCAGCACTAGCAGTAGTAGCACGGATAGCAGCGTGATGGACCAGCGTCGCGTCAACGCTCAGCGTAACGATACCACTCGCCTGGGGAGAGATTATTAATGCGTAAGTCTTTGTTAGTGATTCTCATCGTCGTGCTGGTCGCGTTGTATGCTTCGCTGTTCGTGGTGCAGGAAGGGCAGCGTGGTATCGTGCTGCGCTTTGGTAAGGTGTTGCGTGATGACGAAAACAAGCCGCTGGTGTATGCGCCGGGCCTGCATCTGAAGATACCGTTTATTGAGTCAGTGAAGATGCTGGATGCGCGTATCCAGACCATGGATAACCAGGCGGATCGCTTTGTGACGAAGGAGAAGAAAGATCTGATCGTCGACTCCTACATCAAGTGGCGTATCAGCGATTTCAGTCGTTACTACTTGGCGACCGGCGGCGGTGATATCTCCCAGGCCGAGGTGTTGCTGAAGCGTAAGTTTAGCGACCGTCTGCGTTCTGAGATCGGTCGTCTTGACATCAAGGATATCGTGACCGATTCGCGTGGCAAGCTAATGGAAGATGTGCGTAACGCCTTGAACACCGGTACGGTGGATGATGCGGCGGCGCCGACGGAGGCAGATGATGCCATCGCCAGCGCGGCGGCGCGGGTAGCGCGCGAGACCAACGGCAAACAGCCGGCGGTAAATCCGAACAGCATGGCGGCGCTGGGGATCCAGGTTGTCGATGTGCGAATCAAGCAGATCAACTTGCCGACCGAAGTTTCCGATGCCATCTATCAGCGTATGCGCGCCGAGCGTGAGGCGGTAGCTCGTCGTCACCGTTCTCAGGGGCAAGAAGAGGCCGAGAAGTTGCGCGCTACCGCTGACTACGAGGTAACGCGTACCCTAGCGGAAGCAGAGCGTTCAGGACGTATTATTCGTGGTGAAGGGGATGCTGAAGCAGCGAAATTGTTCGCTGATGCCTTTAGCAAAGATCCGGACTTCTTCGCCTTTATCCGTAGCTTGAGGGCCTATGAAAATAGCTTTAAGGCTGGCCAGGATGTGATGGTGCTGCGCCCGGATAGTGATTTCTTCAAATATATGAAATCACCGGATGGTAAAGGCAGCAAATAAGCCGAGTCCTCGCAATGAGACAACCCAGGGATGCCAATCGGCATCCCTTTTTTATTATCGGGCGAAACTCAGCGCTAGTGCCGTACGCTTCGGCGCGGTGCTGCGGTGCAGGCGAGCCGCTGCGTGTATGGTTATCGTGGCGCAGAGCGGTGTCGCTGGGAGCGCATGGGGCTCGGGTCGTGCGACTGGGGGAAGCGCTATGCCCTGGCCAACAGTTGGGGTTATTGCCTTGCCCACGTCATGGGCAGTACAAGGACGGTGATCGCGGGAGGCGTTATGATGCGTCGTGGGACGCAGGGAGATGGCGAGCAAGAAAAAGGGATACCCGTAGGTATCCCTGATAACCGGGCCGAGTCCAGCGTCAGGCGGCAGGCATTTGCCCAGCATTGCGGCGTAACGTCTTGCTCATCAGCAGTCGTTCGGTC
Source organism: Edwardsiella hoshinae NBRC 105699 = ATCC 33379 (assembly GCF_000474215.1). GTDB lineage: Bacteria > Pseudomonadota > Gammaproteobacteria > Enterobacterales > Enterobacteriaceae > Edwardsiella > Edwardsiella hoshinae. The sequence goes on from NZ_BAUC01000018.1 coordinate 24,021, forward strand.
TTCACCGCCAAGGGTTTAAACAGTAGCGATAGACGTTCGATGGTCACCAATACGATCAGGTATAGGGCGATAGCCTGGCTGGCATTGAGCAACGACATGTCCAGATTGACACTCAGGAAGATCACTACCACATGCTGCAACAGCATGATGATATAGGCCCGCGAAGCCAGGCTGAGCAGTACTTGGCTGACCTGCGGCCGGCTGAGCCACGGATGCAGCAATTGATAGAGCGCCTGGACGATGAAAAAGAAGGCGACGGCGAACAACAGACTTACCGGAGCCAGAGGGAACAGCACCTCACGTACCGTCTGGTGGCTGATGTGCGCCCAGGTGACCCCGGCAGTGATCAGCAATCCGGCCAGCAACGCCAGCGGACGAGCGTAGCGGGTAAACTGGATCTGGAGATGGATAAACAGCATCCCAAAGGTAAAGTCGCTGATACGCACTTGAGCCGACCAATAAGGGTTCGTAACACGCGTGTCATAGGCTAGCAGTGTGATGGCGACGGTAGCCAACATAGTCCACATCGGATAGCGTACCATAGCGCGGTAAATCAGTGGCGAGATGGCATACAGTAGAATGATGCATCCGATAAACCACTCTCCAGTGAAGTAGACCGTCTTGATCTCGTACACCCCGTGCAGGTAATGATCGAAGCCGAGTACCGACGGCAGCATATCCAGTAGCGAGCGGGTTCCGTTCGGGCCGACTTCGGCCAGTGGGTTATTGGGATAGATGAAGAATGCGCTCAGTGCCAACAGCAGCAGCGCCATGCCAAAGTAGGCGATGTTGTAAGGGATCAACACCGAATAGACGCGCCGTAGGTAATACTCCCCGGCCGCATATTTGCGTAGCGACAGGTAGGCCAGCGCGCCAGAGATCATAAAGAAAAATGAGACCCCCAGTCGGCCGATACCCGCCGTCAGGTATTCACGCGGGAAGGTCAGTACGTTACTGGTGTCGAACATATAGCTGTAGTGCGAGGTGATCACGAAGAGCACCGATACGACGCGCAAAATGTCAAAGAAGTGGTTGCGCCCTGGTTTCATTTCGCCTCCTGAAAAAAGTTGGCGGATTATAGCGGATGTTATGCCTTATTGGCTAAGGCGTGTTCTGAAAATTATGCCGCCCGCGGGCGTTGCGGGCTAAGCGAGTTGGGTTTGGCGTTCTGCTATTCCAATTATAGAATCGCGCACCTTATTCAGACACTCGGCCTGAGAGGTCGTTCACGGGGGAAAGATGAATTCGACGATTTGGATGGCGCTGGCGCTGGTATTGGTGGTTGAAGGGTTAGGGCCGATGCTATTTCCGCAGGCATGGCGGCGAATGATCGCCACCATGACTCAGTTGCCTGATGGATTATTGCGCCGCTATGGCGGCGGTCTTGTGGTTGCAGGGCTGGTGATCTACTACATGTTGCGTAGTCGCCTCGGCGGATGATATGTCAGACAAAATTTGCGCAATCGTGTGCGAAAAAGAGCTGAAAGCTGAAATATGAGATGGTAGAATCCATTTTTAACAACGTGGTGAATAGCTAAAATGGGTAAGAACGTCGTCGTACTAGGCACCCAATGGGGTGACGAAGGTAAAGGTAAGGTCGTAGACCTCCTAACTGAACGGGCCAAGTATGTTGTACGCTATCAGGGCGGGCACAACGCGGGCCATACGCTAGTCATTAACGGTGAAAAAACCGTTCTGCATCTGATTCCCTCAGGCATTCTGCGCGAAAACGTCGTCAGTATCATCGCCAATGGTGTGGTCTTGGCGCCGGACGCGCTGCTGCGTGAAATGACCGAGCTGGAAGCTCGCGGTGTGCCGGTGCGTGAGCGCCTGCTGCTGTCTGAAGCCTGTCCGCTGATCCTGCCGTACCATGTCGCGTTGGACAATGCGCGTGAGAAAGCGCGTGGCGCCAAGGCCATCGGCACCACCGGTCGTGGTATCGGCCCGGCCTATGAAGACAAGGTTGCCCGCCGCGGCCTGCGTGTCGGTGATCTGTTCGACAAAGAAAACTTCGCCATCAAGCTGAAAGAGATCATGGAGTACCATAACTTCCAGCTGGTGAACTATTACCATGTCGATGCGGTAGACTACCAGAAGGTGTTGGATGAGGTGCTGGCGATTGCTGATCTGCTGACCAGTATGGTGGTCGATGTGGCGGATCTGCTGAATAAAGCGCATCGTAATGGTGACTATGTGATGTTCGAGGGTGCCCAAGGTACTCTGCTGGATATCGACCATGGTACCTATCCGTATGTTACCTCCTCTAACACGACCGCCGGTGGCGTGGCGACCGGTTCTGGCATCGGTCCGCGCTGCGTGGATTACGTACTGGGGATCGTCAAGGCATACTCTACTCGTGTGGGCGCAGGGCCGTTCCCGACCGAGCTGTTCGATGAGGTGGGAGACTTCCTGTGCGAGAAGGGCAACGAATTCGGTGCAACGACCGGTCGTCGTCGCCGTACCGGTTGGTTGGATGCGGTTGCCGTACGCCGCGCTGTCGAGCTGAACTCGCTGTCGGGTTTTTGCCTGACCAAGCTGGACGTGCTGGATGGCCTGGATGAGGTGAAGATCTGCGTCGGCTATCGTCTGCCGGATGGCCGAGAGGTCGATGTGACGCCGTTGGCCGCTGAAGGTTGGGAAGGTATCGAGCCGATCTATGAAGTGCTGCCGGGTTGGAAAGAGAGTACTTTCGGCGTGAAGAGCCGCGATGGTTTGCCGCCGGCGGCGCTGAACTACATCAAGCGTATCGAAGACGTCACCGGGGTACCGGTCGACATCATCTCTACCGGTCCGGATCGCGCAGAAACCATTGTGCTGCGTCATCCGTTCGACGCCTAAGCGCCTCGCGCTGTCGTCAACAAACCGGCCCGCTGGGCCGGTTTATGATTTCCTACCCCATGCATCGGCATGATTGTCGCCGATATCACTAAATAAATTAGTCGCTTTCATCCGGCTGGTTTATTATCCAGTATAGGTAGTTTCCCTAACGATTCAGGCGCCGTGAGAACGTGTGTCGTTATGGAGTCTAGCCTAGCTCCCCTGCTGCGCGCGCGTTGCCGTGTCCGTGAGCGATTAGGGCGCTCTCCTCGCCGTGACGAGGCGTGGCGAGCCGGCAGCGAAGCCGTACGTCAGGCCGACCCTTCTCCCCGACTCACCGCCAGTGCGGTGCGATAAATAGAGGTATTCGTGCAGTTAACCAGTTTTACCGATTTTGGCTTGCGCGCTTTGGTGTATATGGCTGCCTTGCCAGAAGGCCAGATGACCAGCATCAGCCAGGTGACGGAAGTCTATGGCGTGTCGCGCAATCATATGGTCAAGATAATCAACCAGCTCAGTCGGGCCGGCTTTGTCGCCGCCGTTCGTGGTAAGCATGGCGGCATCCGCTTGGGGCGCCCGGCGAACGAGATCCGCATCGGCGATGTGGTGCGTGAGTTGGAGCCGTTGACACTGGTTAACTGTTCGCAGTCATTCTGCCATATCACTCCGGCATGCCGGCTTAAGCCTGTGCTGCAACGTGCGACAGAGGCCTTCTTGGCAGAGTTAGATAAATGCACCCTGGCCGACCTGATAGAACACAACTCACCGCTTTATAAACTGCTGCTGGTCTAGCCCTGCGGCAGCACGCTGATGACAACGGAGGAACCCAATGTCACAAGATCCCTATCTGGAACGCGAGGCCGAAAAATACGCCTCTCCGATCCCCAGTCGTGAATTTATTCTGATGCATCTGGCCAAGCGCGAGAAGCCGGTCAGTCGAGAGGAGCTGGCGCAGGAGTTAGCGCTGACCAGCGACGATGATCTGGAGGCGCTGCGCCGTCGTCTGCGCGCTATGGAGCGCGACGGACAGCTGATTTTTACCCGTCGCCAGTGTTATGCCTTACCGGAGCGCCTCGATCTGATCAAGGGTACGGTGATCGGCCACCGTGATGGCTTTGGTTTTCTGCGCGCTGAAGGGCAGAAAGAGGATCTCTACCTGTCGCCGGAACAGATGAAAATGTGTATGCACGGCGACGTCATCCTGGCTCAAGTGACCGGTAGCGATCGCCGCGGCCGCAAGGAGGTGCGTGTCGTTCGTGTGCTGGAGCCGCGTGCCGGTTTGATCGTCGGACGTTACTTTACCGATGCCGGTACCGGGTTTGTGGTGCCAGATGATGGCCGTCTAAGCTTCGACATCTTGATTCCGGCGGAGTCGATCGCCGGTGCCCGTATGGGCTACGTGGTGGTAGTCGAGTTAACACAGCGCCCGACGCGTCGTACCAAAGCGGTCGGCAAAATTGTCGAGGTGCTGGGTGACAACATGGGAACCGGCATGGCGGTGGATATCGCGTTGCGTAGCCATGAGATCCCCCATACTTGGCCGGAGCAGGTTGAGCGCCAGGTGGCGGACCTCAGCGAACAGGTGCCAGAAAATGCCAAGGCTGGGCGCGTGGATTTGCGCGATCTACCGTTGGTGACTATCGACGGCGAGGACGCCCGCGACTTTGACGACGCAGTGTATTGCGAGAAGAAACGGGGCGGTGGTTGGCGGCTGTGGGTCGCTATTGCCGACGTCAGTTACTATGTACGTCCCAACACCGCGTTGGATCATGAAGCGCGCAGCCGTGGCAACTCGGTCTACTTCCCTTCCCAGGTGGTGCCGATGTTGCCTGAGGTACTCTCCAACGGACTATGCTCGCTCAACCCGCAAGTCGATCGCCTATGCATGGTGTGCGAGATGACCGTCGCGGCCAGCGGGCGCCTCTCCTCTTACAAGTTTTACGAGGCGGTGATGAGCTCTCATGCGCGTCTGACCTATACCAAGGTGGCGCACATCTTGGCCGGCGATGCGGAGTTGCGTGAGCACTACCATGCGCTGGTCAAGCCGCTAGAAGAGTTACATGCCCTGTACAAGGCGCTGGATCACGCCCGCGAGCAACGCGGTGGCATCTCTTTCGAGACGGAGGAGGCCAAGTTTATCTTTAACGCCGAGCGACGCATCGAGCGTATCGAACCGACGGTACGCAACGACGCCCATAAGTTGATTGAAGAGTGTATGATTCTGGCCAACATCTCGGCGGCGCGCTTTATGGAGAAATATCATGAGCCAGCGCTGTTCCGTATTCACGATAAGCCCAGCGAGGATCATGTCATGGCGCTACGCAGCGTCCTGGCTGAGCTGGGGCTATCACTCGGTGGTGGAACACAACCGGAGCCGAAGGATTACGCGTTGCTGATGGATCAGGTGGCCGATCGCCCCGACCATGAGATGTTGCAGACCATGTTGCTGCGCTCGATGAAACAGGCGGTCTACGATCCGGAAAACCGCGGTCACTTCGGGTTGGCACTACCGGCCTATGCGCACTTTACCTCGCCGATCCGCCGTTATCCTGATCTGTCGTTGCATCGCGGCATCAAATACCTGCTGGCACGTGAGCAGGGGCGCACGGAGCGTTGGACACCGAGTGGCGGCTGGCACTACCACATGGAAGACATGTTACAGCTGGGCGAGCATTGTTCGATGACTGAGCGGCGCGCCGATGAGGCGACCCGTGACGTCGCCGACTGGTTGAAGTGTGACTTCATGCAGGATCATGTTGGTCAGATCTACGGCGGCATCATTACCAGTGTGACCGGCTTCGGCTTCTTTGTGCGGCTGGATGATCTGTTCATCGATGGTTTGGTGCATGTCTCGACGTTGGATAACGACTACTATCGTTTCGATCAGGTGGGGCAGCGTCTGATTGGCGAATCTTCCGGGCAGGTCTATCGCCTGGGTGATAAGGTCGAGGTGAAGGTGGATGCGGTACACTTGGATGAGCGTAAGATCGACTTCGCGTTGATTTCGACGGCGCGCGGCGTGCGTGGGGCGGGTAAGACGGCGCGCGTCAAAGCGCAACAGGCGAGTAACGGTAAAGCGAAGAAGCCGTCGCGCCCGACTCGGCGCGGTGGTAAGATGCCGGCCAATTTTGAGCCGGATAGCGCTTTCCGTCGTGGCGATGACGCCGCGTCTGCCAAGAAAGCAAAGGGCAAAAGCAAGAGTAAGAAGCCATCGGCGCAGACGCGTAAGATCGCTGCCGCCACCAAGGCGAAGCGGGCGCGCAACAAGACTGCCGGTTAAGCCGCTGCGTCATACGGGCGGCTTAGCTGCCGCCCATCGAGCCATCTAACCATCTAACGCCGGTTCGCCAAGGAGCCGGCGATGAGTAATAAATCTGACGATTATGAGTGAAATCATTTACGGCATTCACGCCGTTAAAGCCCTGTTGGAGCGTTCCCCGCAGCGTTTCTTAGAAGTGTTTGTCATGAAGGGACGCGAGGATCGTCGCCTGCTGCCGCTGTTGCAACAGTTGGAGGAGGGCGGTATCCGAGTACAGGTTGCCCAACGCCAATGGTTGGATGAGAAGGTGGACGGTGCGGTACACCAGGGCATCGTGGCGCGCGTCAAGCCGGGCCGGCAATATCAGGAGAACGATCTGCCCGAACTGTTGGCCGCATTGGATCATCCGCCGTTCCTATTGATCCTGGACGGCGTGACCGACCCGCATAACCTGGGCGCTTGCCTACGCAGTGCCGATGCAGCGGGTATCGATGCGGTGATCGTGCCGCGCGACCGTTCCGCTCAGCTTAATGCCACAGCCAAGAAGGTGGCTTGCGGGGCGGCAGAAAGCGTGCCATTGATCCGGGTGACCAATCTGGCTCGTACTATGCGCTTATTGCAGCAAGAAAATATTTGGATCGTCGGCACCGCTGGTGAGGCGGATCATGATCTGTACCAGAGCAAGATGACTGGCGGGATGGCGCTAGTCATGGGTGCAGAGGGGGATGGCATGCGTCGCCTGACGCGTGAGCATTGCGACGAGTTGATCCGTATTCCGATGGCGGGCAGCGTGTCTTCGCTTAACGTCTCTGTTGCCACCGGTATCTGCCTGTTTGAGGCGGTGCGCCAGCGTAGCGCGGCGCGTTGATAGACGCTGGGGACCGCGATTCGCTGGCCCCCGTGTTTGAGCGGCGCTTTCGTCAACGCTCCTTAGCGGTAGAGCGCCGCCGTCGCTCGCCATCCTCTTTGCCCTTCCTCTTCGCGCATACTCAGAATCCGGTAATAGCTGGCGCCACGCCGATCGGCTTGGTGCGCGATGGTGCGCTCAACATCCTGCGGATCGCCGAGGATACCCTGTAGTGAGAGTAAGTCCATCTGACTGAAGTCGGTAACTTGATCGGCCTGCGCATACTCGGCCGATTGCGCAGAGGTACCGATCAGACCGATAGAGAGCAGTAATGATGTGAGTAGTGGAGAACGACTCATGGCACCTCCCGGTGATAGCCCGCTAAGCGGGGGACACTTTGGCTGCGCGCTACCTCCTCATACCACACCCCTAGGGTGCGAACGCGGCCAAAAAATCTACACGACCGTTTTATAATGAAACAGTGGGTGTAGATTTTTATTGGCGTTATGTAAACTTTCTTAAAAACAGTCGATTAGCGATAAAGTGTCGCCACGCAGTACCACTGCCCCGGTACGGCCGTCTCCTGTAACATCACGATATAGTAGTAGCGCGCACCGGCGGCATCCGCCCGCTGTTGGATCACTTCCTGCACGTTCATGGGGCTGCCGTAGACACTGGCGGTAATGTTCCACATCTTGGTCAACCCTTCGGTCTGGTCGCGGCGTAACTCCTGAGCGTGGCCGGCAATCGGCGGCGGCGGTGGGAACGGCTTACCCTCCATCACGCTGCAGGCTCCGAGCAGCAAGGTCAACAGCAAGGTTAGCGTCAGTTTATAGATCTTCATGAGGTTCATCCGTCGGCTGAGAAAAGGGGGTAAGCTGGATTTATTTTAGCGCCGCCGGTCAGGGATTGCCCGGAGAAATCGCTATCCGCGAGCAGACGGCGAGACTTGTCTGCTTGGCGTCTTCGGGCGATGATGCAGGCTCAGTCCCTCTCTCTTTGGAGTTAATGTATGGTGGAGATGTTTGAACAGACGGTAGCCGGGATCCCGCTGCTGCATGCTGTCCCTGCGGGGCGACGTCAGGCCCCGTTACCGACGATATTTTTCTATCATGGCTTTACTTCATCGAAGGAGATGTATTGTTATTTTGGTTACGCCTTGGCCGCAGCCGGTTTTCGTGTGCTGTTGCCCGAGGCGGCGGGGCATGGCCAGCGTTATGACGGCGATGAGCGCCGTCGTTTGGCGCATTTTTGGGATATCTTGAAAAGCAATATCGATGAGCTACCGACGTTGTACGACCATGTGCAGAGCGCGGGACTGATCCTGGATGGACGTGTTGGCGTGGCGGGAGCCTCGTTGGGCGGTATGACGGCATTGGGGGCTAAGGCGCGTTACCCTTGGCTGCGTGCTACGGCCAGCTTCATGGGGTCTGGCTTTTACCTGTCGTTGTCACAGCGCCTTTTTCCACGAGAGCATCAGCCGACGGAGGATGAGCGAGCGTGGGTGCGCCAGCGGGTCGAGGCGCTGGCCGACTACGATGTCAGCGAGCGCTTGGCACAGTTGGCGGATCAGCCGTTATTGATTTGGCATGGCCTGGCTGACGATCTGGTCCCGGCCGATGAGAGCTTGCGCCTGGTGCAGGCGTTAACCGCGCGTAATTTGATGGCGCAGGTTCGCTTCGTCACCGAGCCGGGCATTGCTCATAAGATCACCGCTGCGGCGTTGGCGCAGGGTGTGGCGTTTTTCCGCGAGCAGTTATGATGCGATGCCGCGCCATACGGCGCGGCGGATCGAGTGGCGGGGGCGTCAGTGATACAGTACGGCGCTGACGTGGATCTGCCCATTGGCGAGCGGTTGGTGGATGGCGATAATCTGATAGTAGGCGGCCCCCTCGGCGGCGGCCTGCGCACGGATATCGGCCATGGCATCCTGCACATTGATGACATCATGATTAACGCTGATGACGGCGAACTCTCGCGCCAGCAACGTATTTCCCTGGCTGCCGCTGATCTCGCTGGCGGCGTTGGCTGTCAGGCTAAGCCCTAGCAGACACAAGGTGACAAAAAGGTAGGAGGTTTTCATCGGAGGCTCCTTACGGATCGCATCTACCGCGTTTATTGAGCATCGTCCTGATGAGTTGTGATGGCCATCACTCTCTGGTTAGCCAAGTTAAGTGTAGCAGGCTTATCGTTCTTTGCCGGCTATTCCCTACGCCCCCGTCCACAGTGTGCCGTAATTAATTTGCGCTATGGCTTGAGTTTCCTTGCCGGCGTCAGTATTATGACGCGTCATTTTTCAGCCGCCCACAAATACGTTCCTTGCCTCCATGGGCTGCGGCTGACCCCGACAGGAGGCTGAATAATCCGTAAGGAGCAATTTCGATGCGTCATTACGAAATCGTTTTTATGGTTCATCCTGACCAGAGCGAACAAGTTCCGGGCATGATCGAGCGTTATACTGGTGCCATCACTGGCGCAGAAGGCAAGATCCACCGTCTGGAAGATTGGGGCCGCCGTCAGCTGGCTTACCCGATCAACAAACTGCACAAAGCCCACTACGTTCTGATGAACGTTGAAGCTCCGCAGGAAGTGATCGATGAGCTGGAAACCAACTTCCGCTACAACGACGCCGTTATCCGCAGCATGGTTATGCGTACTAAGCACGCTGTAACCGAAGCTTCTCCGATGGTTAAAGCGAAAGACGAGCGCCGTGAGCGTCGCGAAGATTTCGCTAACGAAACCAGCGAAGAAACCGAAGCTGGGGATTCTGAAGAGTAATTGTCGCTATGACCGCTAATCGTCTGGTGCTGACTGGCACAGTGTGCAAAGTCCCCATACGAAAGGTCAGTCCTTCCGGCATTCCTCACTGTCAGTTCGTGCTTGAGCATCGATCGCAACAGCAGGAAGCCGGACTCAGCCGACAAGCATGGTGCAGAATGCCCGTGATTGTCAGCGGAGAGGGATTAGTGGCAATGACCCACAGATTAACGGTCGGCAGCGCACTGCGAGTGCATGGCTTCGTCAGTTGCCATATGGGGCGTAATGGCCTGAACAAGTTAGTGCTGCATGCCGAGCAGATTGAATTGATTGATTCTGGAGACTAGCCAAATGGCACGTTATTTCCGTCGTCGCAAGTTCTGCCGTTTCACCGCGGAAGGCGTTCAAGAGATCGACTATAAAGACATCGCTACGCTGAAAAACTACATCACCGAAAGCGGTAAGATCGTACCGAGCCGTATCACCGGTACCCGTGCAAAATACCAGCGTCAGCTGGCTCGTGCTATCAAGCGCGCACGCTACCTGTCCCTGCTGCCGTACACTGATCGCCATCAGTAATCGGCTGCGTTGTCAATTAACGACTTTTGAGAGGATAAGGTAATGCAAGTTATTCTGCTTGATAAAGTAGCAAACCTGGGTAGCCTGGGTGATCAGGTTAACGTTAAAGCAGGTTACGCTCGTAACTTCCTGGTACCGACCGGCAAAGCTGTTCCGGCTACCAAGAAAAACATCGAGTTCTTCGAAGCCCGTCGCGCCGAACTGGAAGCCAAACTGGCTGACACTCTGGCTGCTGCCGAAGCACGCGCTGCGAAGATCAATGAACTGGCCACCGTTACCATCGCGTCCAAAGCGGGCGATGAAGGTAAACTGTTCGGTTCTATCGGTACCCGTGACATCGCCGATGCAGTGACCGCTGCCGGTGTTGCTGTTGCGAAAAGCGAAGTTCGCCTGCCGAATGGCGTGCTGCGTACTCTGGGTGACCATGAAGTTCACTTCCAGGTTCACAGCGACGTCTTCGCTCAGCTGAACGTGGTTGTTGTTGCTGAGTAATCGACTCAGGCAATGACCTAAAACGCCGGCCTTGTGCCGGCGTTTTGTTTTTGAGTCTGCCGCTGCGCGATCGTATGGCGTACACTCAATACGCAAATGGATATCACGTGGAGGCAATATTATGGCGTCGATCCGGCTGTTACGGGTGTATGACGTGCAGGCACCCTTTCCCCCCCATACCTTTCTCACTGATCGCCTCTGGCCACGCGGCATAACCAAGGCACGTCTAGAGGGCGTCTGTTGGTTGAAGGCGGTGGCTCCGTCGACGGCATTGCGCCAAGCGTTTCATCATGCCAGCGTAGATTGGCCGGGGTTTGTCGCGCGTTATCGGGAAGAGTTAGCGGCGGCGCCACAGGGTTGGCAGCCGTTGGCGCATTTATTGCGCCAGGGGGAGACGATCACCTTACTTTATGCCAGCCGCGACAGCCGTTGTAATCAAGCCGTGGTGCTGCGCGACTGGTTGTTGGCGCAGGTTAACGCAGACGAGTAAAGCGCCCGTCGCGAGTTCGCTGGAAGGTGACCTGTTGGTTGGTTGTAGTTTCGATCTTCAAGGCTTGGATTTGCCCCTGAGCGTTGTGGCGGATCAGTACGTGCTGCCCGGCCTTGAGGTTACTTAGCGGGCGCGCCTCCCCCTCAACGCGAGCCATGGCAAAGGCATCGGTGACGTCGAGATTATGATCGCGGAGTAACTGCGCCAGTGTTTGCCCCGGTTGAATCAGATACGCCTGCCAAGTCGCCTGTTCCAGCGGGAGCGTCGCGTCTTGAAGCTCGGCCTGCATGGGCACTGAGTCGACATGCGGTTCGGCTGGAAATGCGGAGGGGGCGGGATCGGTCGTCGGCCACAGCAGTGCCAGCAGGAGTAGGGTCGCGGCGGCGACGATCCCGCGGCGATGGAAGGCGGGCAAGGGTGACATCCAGGCGAACCGCTCCGGTAGGTGCCAGAGGGCGGACAGCGCCGCTCGACTCCACTGCCAGCCACGCCGGAGATCATCGGGACGTAGGCGTAGAGCGGGTCGACTCAAGCTGGCGCGCAGACGTGACCATACCGCCCGGCTGAAGAGTGCATCATAGCCGGGAGCCTTGCTCTTTTTGGGCGCAATTCTGCCCATGTTAACCTCACTCGCGTGATAGGCCGCGCCATCCGGGCCATATTTAGCCTAGCGACTCCGACGTGGCAGAAATAGGATAACAATCCGAAAAATCGCCGTTGTCACCCGAGAAAGCGCTATCGGCGATAGATTGGCGGTTATTGTTTCTTTTTCACTGACAAAAGTCACCCTTAGCGCGACAACATTTTACCCGTCGCAGTGGCGCTGTTATGCTGCGCGTTCTACTTTCTGTGACAAAAAGGAAACATCATGTCGACCCCGGCTTTTGACAGTATAGAAGCGCAAGCAAGTTATGGTATTGGTCTCCAGGTCGGTCAGCAGCTCAATGAGTCTGGCCTTCAGGGTTTACAGCCGGAGGCATTGCTGGCAGGTCTGCGCGATGCGATGGAAGGGAATGCGCCGGCAGTGCCGGTGGAGACTGTGCATCGTGCGCTGCGTGAGATCCATGAGCGTGCCGATGCGGTGCGCCGTGAGCAGCAGAAAGCGTTGGCAGAGGCCGGTGAGCGCTTTCTGGCTGAGAATGCCCAACAGGACGATGTGACCGTGACAGAGTCCGGTTTACAGTTCAAGGTATTGAAGCAGGGGGAGGGCGCCATCCCGTCGCGTCAGGATAAGGTACGTGTGCACTATACCGGCCGTTTGGTCGATGGTACGGTGTTCGATAGCTCCGAGCAGCGTGGCGAGCCCGCCGAGTTTCCTGTCGGCGGGGTGATCGCCGGGTGGATCGAGGCGCTGAGCATGATGCCGGTCGGCTCTCGCTGGCAACTGTATATCCCGCATCAACTGGCCTACGGTGAGCGTGGTGCCGGTGCTGCGATCGCACCCTATAGCGCATTGATTTTCGATGTTGAACTGCTGGATATCCTCTAAGGATATCTGTCGGATGGGAGACGGGGCCGGTGTCGTACGGCCCCGTTTTTTTTGAGCAGCCTCAGGCTGCGCTGAGCGCACGGGGAAACAGTAGGTTATTTTCCAGGCTGATGTGTTCCATCAAATCTTCGAGTAGCTCGCTAATACCGGCGTACAGAGCACGCCAGGTGGTACAGGCACCCGCTGGCGGCGTGATGTTGTCGGTCAGAAAGCGGATGACCTCGAGCTGTTCGCCAGCATTGCGGTGCTCAAGCTCCATGACGCTGATAGGCCCCTGACAACGCGTGCCATTACCCTGTTCGATCAGGGGGAACAGGATACGCTCCTCTTTCATCATATGACTATCCAACTCCTGGCGCAGTAATTCCAACTGCTTGGCCAGCCCGCGTGGACAGCCGGCCTTGTCGGCATGCACCTGTTCGACCTTCTGCGCCATCAATACCAGTTCGGGGAGTTGCTCGCGGTGGCGCTGATGATAACGGGTAACGATGAAGTCGGTCAGCTCAACCAGGGAAGCCTGTTGCCAGTCTCGCTGAGTAGATGGGGTGTGTTCCAACTCGGCCAGTTGACGTTCCAGTGCATCCAAATCCAGGGAGTGACGGGCCGCCGCACGCTGTAAGGTCTGCTTACCGCCGCAGCAAAAATCCAACTCGTACTGGCGGAATAGGCGTGTGGCACGGGGAATACGAATGGCTAGCTCGCCGAGTGGACGATCACGATAGGTCATAGTGGGCTCCTTAGGGTAGAAACATAAGATGTATTTTATATGCAATTTAATCTTGGCGCCATCTCTGCGGATGGCGTGTAGCGAAATTGCCGTAGCATTGTGGGGAAAATTACCATGCACGCTGGCGTTTATTGCCAGCAAAACCGATGATGACAAACGTGGGGCCGCCACACTGGCGGCGCATAGCCCGAGCTGAAAGGGCGCGCAGTTGTTGCATTTAACCCAGGGGAGGGAGGCGTATGTTAGAACAGGTGTGTCAGCTGGCGCGTGCCGCCGGTGCGGAGATCATGGCGGTGTATCAAGGTGCCCAGCCGTTGGACTTGGCTTATAAGGGCGATGACTCGCCGGTGACGGCGGCCGATCTAGCGGCACATGCGCGGATTAAGCGTGGTCTGGCGCAGATCGCGCCACAGATTCCATTGCTGTCGGAAGAGGCCCCGCCGGCATGGGCGCAGCGGCGTGACTGGCAGCGTTATTGGCTGGTGGATCCGTTGGATGGCACCAAGGAGTTCTTGCAACATAACGGTGAGTTTACCGTCAACATTGCGCTGATCGAGCAGGGCGTGCCAACACTGGGCGTGGTCTATGTGCCAGCCAGCGGCGTACTGTATGCCGCCTGTGATGGCAAGGCCTGGAAAGAGCTGGATGGAGTGCGTATGGAGATCGGGGTGCGCAATGCCATTCCGCCGCTGGTGGTGATCAGCCGCTCACACGGTGATGCGGAGTTGACGGACTATTTGCAACAGTTAGGTGAGCATAAGACGATGATGGTCGGTTCGTCATTAAAGTTCTGCCTGGTGGCTGAAGGGGTTGCTCAGCTCTACCCCCGTTTTGGACCGACGCATGTTTGGGATACGGCGGCAGGCCATGCTATTGCTCAGGCAGCCGGAGCCCAGGTACGCGATTGGCAGGGTAAAACGCTGGACTATACGCCAGCCGAGTCGTTGCTCAACCCTGGATTTCGTGTCTCGCTGTATTGATATCTTCGATCTTCGGCGCGTGCCCCCGGTGAGGTGGTCGCGCCGGGAATGTGTGTGCCTCTCGTACAGCCTCGCCCTGCGCATCTTGCTGCTTGCGACATGCTTTTCCTCTAGACTGCCCGATTAACAATATATAAATATAAAAATACTATTACTTTTTGCATACCATTCTGTCAGCTAAGGTAAATTTAGCGAAATATTCGGTTCTGCTGGCACTAATCATCGGTAAAGCTGTCTATAGTTAACGTCTACAGTGCGCGGCGTTCGTGTGCCGGTTCGGCAGGGGCAAAGGTTGCCTTACTTCGAGCGTGATAGAGGGAGAGATAAAAATGAAAATCTTTCAGCGGTATAACCCGCTGTTGGTCGCTAAGTACGTCAAGACGCTATTTCGTGGTCGTCTGTATATTCATGGCATCGGTGCCTTCGAATTTGATATGGGGCGCATTCTGCTGCCGAAGGTGCGTGACAAGCGTCATCTCAGCGTGATGTCAGAGATTAACCGCCAGGTGATGCGCCTACAGGCGGAGATGGCCTAAGGCGCAGTAGAGAAGAGCATGAGGCGGCTATGCCGCCCACAGGTTATTTTACCGTTTGCTGAGAGGCTTCGTTTTCACTGCCCCCCTCACCGGGTTGAGTGGCCGGGAGACGTTCAGCCAGACGGGTAACCAACAGTTGATCAATCTTATAGCTGTCGATATCCACCACTTCGAATTTATATCCCGCATATTTGACGGCGTCGGTACGTTTGGGGATCTTGCGCAACATGTACATCATGAAACCACCGATGGTTTCGTAGTTGCTGGACTGGGGAAACTCCTCGATATCCAAGACTCGCATTACGTCATCGATTGGGGTGACACCTTCGACCAGCCACGAGTTTTCGTCACGGGCGATGATCTGCTCCTCCTGCCCCTGACCGACCAGGTCACCCATCAGAGTGGTCATCACATCGTTTAGCGTGATTACCCCGACCACCAAGGCATACTCGTTAAGGATTACCGCGAAGTCTTCGCCAGCGTTCTTAAAGCTCTCCAATGCCTCGGAGAGTGTCAGCGTATCCGGCACGATCAACACATTACGGATTTGTACCCCGCTGCTGAGTACCAAACTTTGGTTGCCGAGTACGCGATTAAGCAGATCCTTGGAGTCGACATAACCCACGACGTGGTCGATAGCGCCATCGCAGACTAAGAACTTGGAGTGGGGATGGGTCGATACCTTCTCTTTGATGCCCTCTTCGCTCTCACTCAGATCGAAGTAGATGATGCTTTCACGTGGCGTCATGGAGGAGGGAACGGTGCGTGACTCCAGTTCAAACACATTCTCGATGATCTCGTGCTCTTGCTTACGCAGTACCCCGGCCAGCGCTCCCGCCTCGACCACGGCGTAGATATCATCTGGCGTAATATCATCCTTACGGACCATCGGAATCTTGAACAGGTGAAAGATCAGGTTAGCCAGGCCGTTAAAGAACCACACCAACGGGCGGAACAGTAATAGGCAGAAACGCATCGGGTTGACAATCCGTATGGCCACCGCTTCGGGGGAGATCATACCGATGCGCTTCGGTGTCAGGTCGGCGAACAAGATGAAGCTGCCGGTGACTAATACGAAGGAGCAAATAAAGCTGGCTTGCTGGGAGACATCCAGCGGCATGAAGCGGTCGAACAACAGGCGGAAGGCTGGCGAGAAAGCGGCGTCGCCAACGATACCACCGAGAATGGCGACGGCGTTGAGGCCAATCTGCACCACAGTGAAGAAGTACCCTGGTTGTTCTTGCAGCGCCATGACGCGCGCCGCGTTGATATCCCCCTCGTCCGCCATGGTTTTCAGCTTCATCTTGCGCGAGGCGGCCAGAGATATTTCTGAGATCGAGAAAAAGGCACTGATCGCGATCAGTAGAATAATCAGTAATATACTGTTTAACATAATCTATCCGTATTAACCGGGAACGGTCCGGGAGGCCGGAAAGGCGGTGTAACGCCATCGGGAATATTGTGTATTGGGGCCGGTAGAGGATCCCCCCGGAGTTTACCGGGTTGTCTTAGCAAACCCGGGTCAGGCACCGCACCAGATCGGATGGCTGGGGGCGCTTGACCCGGTTAGTATAGCAGGAGCAACAAGCAACCAGCTAGTGGTGAAAATCTGCCCGCTATCGTTCTAACCCTTTGCTATGACACTAATTAGGGGCAACCTTCCCTTTACTCCGGCAGACATACGCCAATGCCGCCCAGGCCGCAATACCCTTGTGGGTGTTTATACAGGTACTGTTGATGCGCCTCTTCCGCATAGTAGAAGGGGCCTGCGGGCGTGATCTCGGTAGTAATGGCGCGAAGATCGCCCGCCTGTTGCATCGCTTGGGCGAAATGCGTCCGGCTGTCCTGGGCGGCCTGCAATTGCTGTGACGTCAGTGGGAACAATGCTGAACGGTATTGGCTACCGATGTCGTTACCTTGGCGCATGCCCTGGGCTGGATCGTGGTTTTGCCAGAATAGGCGCAGCAGCGTGGGATAGTCGATACGTGTTGGATCGAAGACCACACGTACCGTCTCGGCGTGACCGGTTTGACCGCTGCATACCTCGGAGTAGGTGGGGTTTGGCGTCACTCCACCACTGTAGCCAGCCGCGGTGCTATACACCCCCGGTTGCTGCCAGAAGAGGCGTTCGACGCCCCAGAAGCAGCCCATGGCAAACAGCGCCTCTTCCATACCGCGAGGGACGCCATAGCGCGCATGGCCGTTAACCGCATGCAGCGGGTTAATCATCATTGCTTGGCTACGCCCGGGTAACGCCTGAGTGGGGGCCAAGGGCAGGGCATCGTGAGCGTTGTGCAAAATATCCTCCAAAAGCTAATAAATAGGCAGTTGAGCGGCGAAAAATCTGAAAACGTATGCGGAGCCGTCCTAGGCAAGAGGTGACTCGTTGTATTGTGAATAACAGTCTAATCTCGAATAATCATGATTTTCCTGTTTCGTTGTATCCCACGCCGACTTTGCGCACAATATGTCCGCATGAGTGCGTCGTTGAAGGGAGAGCTCGCGCCTAGGCCAGCGCGGGGATGTACGGCGGTGGAGAGAGTGTTAGCGTTACGTTTACTGCGGGAGTTTGCATGCCACGATTGCCTAAGGTTGGCCTACTGTGTCTGTTATTGGTTGCGCCATTGGCGCATGCCGCGCAACTGAAACTGGTGGTAGAGGGGTTAAGCGGACGGCTGCAAAAAAATGTGAATGCCACGCTGTCGACCATCGGCGAGGATGAGATCAGCAATGATGGTCGTTTTCGGGTACGTGCCGCAGACGCTATTCGCCAAGGTTTACGGGCCTTGGGCTATTTCCAGCCGACTATCGAATTCTCCTATCGTCCAGGATCTGCGTTTTCGCGTCCGCAATTGATAGCGCAGGTGACGCCGGGCGAGCCGGTACGCATCGCCGGACTGAACGTCCGTATTCGTGGCGAGGCCAAGGATGATCCCGCCTATCAGGCGTTGCTGGCGAGCGCTTTACCGCCCATCGGCAGTATATTGGACCAAGGCGACTACGATAGTTTAAAGAGCGCCCTGAACTCGCTGGCGTTGCAGCGTGGCTATTTCGACGCCACCATGCCAGTGCATCAACTCGGGGTGATCGAGGATCAGCATAAGGCCTATTGGGACATCGAATTCGATAGCGGGGCGCGTTACCGTTTTGGCGCTGTGCAGTTTAGCGGTTCGCAGATCCGCACACCTTATCTGCAAAATCTGCGTCCCTTCACGTCGGGCGATTATTACAATGCGGGCGAACTGGCTAAGTTCAGCGGCAATCTGTCGGCGACGAACTGGTTTAATTCGGTGGTGGTTTCGCCCAATTTTAAAGCGGTCGGGGCGGATCATACCCTGCCGATGCAGGCGGTAGTAACGCCGCGTAGCCGTAACATGGTTGATCTCGGGGGCGGTTACGCCACCGATGTCGGGCCACGCTTGAAGATCGGTTGGAAGCGCCCTTGGACGAACTCCTATGGTCATAGCCTGGATACCTCGCTCAACCTCTCAGGGCCGGAGCAGACGGTGGACTTCAACTATAAGATCCCGCTGCTGAAGAACCCGCTGGAGCAGTACTATCTGGTGCAGGGCGGTTTTCAACGCACCGATCTGAATGATACCGAGTCCGATGCCACCACTCTGAATGTGGCGCGCTACTGGGATCTGTCTAGTGGCTGGCAACGGGGGATCAACCTGCGTTGGAGCCTCGATCACTTTACCCAAGGCAACACCACCGAGACCGCCATGCTGCTTTATCCCGGTGTCAGCGTGAACCGCACCCGCTCACGCGGCGGGCTGATGCCAACCTGGGGTGACACGCAGCGTTACTCACTGGAGGTCTCCAACATGAGCTGGGGATCGGCGGTCGACTTCGCGGTGATCCAGGCGCAGAACGTCTGGATCCGTACCCTGGCGGAAAAGCACCGTTTCGTGGTACGTGGCAATCTGGGGTGGATTGAAACCAATGACTTCAATAAGGTTCCCCCCTCTTTGCGTTTTTTCGCCGGCGGTGATCGCAGTATCCGCGGTTATAAATACAAGTCGATTTCGCCCAAGGATAGCGATGGCAAGTTGACGGGGGCCTCGCGCTTGGTGACCGGTTCGTTAGAGTATCAATACAATCTGAGCGGTAAGTGGTGGGGGGGCGCCTTCATCGATTCCGGTGAGGCGGTAAACGATATTACTAAGAGTAATTTTCATACCGGTGCTGGCGTCGGACTGATCTGGGTCTCGCCGGTCGGCCCGATCCGACTCAACTTAGCCGTACCGGTCGGCAATGAGGATAAACACGATTTGCAGTTTTACATCGGACTGGGGCCTGAGTTATGAGGCTGTATAACATCTCGCGCTATGTGTTGATGGCGTTATTGGGGCTACTGCTGTTGGTGGTGGCGCTAGTCGGGGCATTGATGACGCAGAGCGGATTACATTTAGCTCTGAATGCCGCCGCACGCTGGGTTCCCGGTTTGGAGATCGGTCGTGTAGAAGGCGGATGGCGAGATCTAACTCTGAGCGATGTCGGCTACCGTATGCCGGGCGTGGCAGTACAGGTTGGTCAGTTTCATCTGTCGTTGGATATTGGCTGTTTAAAGCAGAGCGAGTTGTGCCTGAATGTGCTGAGTGCGCAGCGGGTGCGTGTCGATGTGAATACTCAAGCGTTGCCGCCGAGCGAACCGCAGACGGTGCCGGTGCAGCCGTTGGGGCGTTTGCATACCCCCTATCCGTTGTTGGTGCGTTTGTTGCGCCTCGACGATGTGCAGGTCAACGTCGATGGGACGGCGATCGCCTTGACGTCGCTGCGTAGCGGAGCGGCGTGGCGTGCGCAGAGTGTGCGTGTGCTACCCAGCCATATTCAGGGGCTGCGCATCGTAGTCGCGCAGGCGCGCGCATCATCACCGACGCCACCGCCGGCGTCCTCCAGCGCACAGACGATGCCTGAATCATTAGGCGAAACCTTGACGACCCTGTTCTCTCGTCCATTACTGCCCGCATTGACGGGGCGAGATCTGCCACTGGATGTGGCGATCAGCCGTATCTCGGCCGAACAGGTGCAGATCCAGGCGGCGAGTGAGTTGGCTATCTCCTCATTAGAGCTACGTGCGGCCGTGGATCAGCACCGCTTGGTCTTGCATACCCTAAAGATCCGCGCGGCGCAGGGGGCATTGACGGCTCGGGGTAACGCACGGCTCACTGGCGATTGGCCGTTAGATTTACAACTGAATGCCAGTGTCAATCAGGCGCCCTTGAAGGGGGAAAAACTCCGTTTGGCACTGACGGGAGCGTTATACGGCAAGGTGGCGCTTGACGCCAACCTCTCCGGCCCGCTGCGGGCAACCTTGCGGGGCGAGGCTCAATTGGCTAAGGCGGGTCTACCTCTGTCGCTGACTCTCGATAGTAACGGCCTGCGTTGGCCATTAAGCGCGCCCCCCGACTACCAGGTTGATGCATTGAAACTGCGCCTGGCGGGAAGCGCGCATGACTACCGTTTGCAACTGAGCGGCGCTTTCCGAGGCAAGGGGCTGCCGGACGCACGTGTTGATCTACAGGGTAACGGTAATGAGCGGCAGTTTACCCTGAGTAAACTACAGCTGGCGGCGTTGGATGGTCAGGCGGAGGTACAGGGGGTGGCCGACTGGAGCAAGGCGATCAGTTGGCGCGCCAATCTGACACTGGCGGGGATCAATACCGGTCGCCAATGGCCCGAGTGGCCCTCGAAATTGACAGGTAAGCTGGAGACGCGCGGTAGCCTGTACGGCGGTAGTTGGCAGCTAAACGTACCCCAGTTGCAGCTGGCGGGGCGGATTAAACAAAATACGGTCGATGTGCGTGGTCAATTACGCGGTAATCAGGCCGGACAGTGGCAGATCCCACAGTTGCATGTCGCATTGGGGCGCAATCGCATCGACGTTAACGGTGATCTGGCCGAGAAGCGCTGGTCGCTAGATGTCGGCATCGATGCACCGCATTTGGATGGTACGCTGCCGGGGTTGGCCGGTACGGCGCGCGGCACGTTGAAGTTACGTGGCGATCGTCAGGCACCGCAGTTATTGGCCGATCTACAGGCGAACGGGCTACGTTGGCAGGCGCTGACTATTCGCCACGTGGCGTTGTTGGGCGATGTACGCTCTGATAAGCAGATCCAAGGAAAATTGGATCTGCGGGTGGATCAGTTACAGCAGGGCGAGATCGCGATAAGCCAGCTCACCCTGCGTGCTGGGGGAAATGAGCGTCAGCATCGCCTCCAGTTGGTGGTTCAGGGAACGCCAGTGGCTGGCCAACTAACGTTGAACGGTAGTTTGGCGCAGGATAAGCAGAGTTGGAGCGGTAGTTTAACGAATACCGACTTCACGACCCCGGTTGGGGAGTGGCGTCTGACGCGCCCGATCGCATTGAATTATCGTGTTGCCAAGCAACAAATGGCTATCGGTCCACACTGTTGGGCCAATCCCCATGCCCGCCTGTGTATACCGCAGACGATCGAGGTAGGGGAAAGCGGTCACGCCAGCCTGGTGTTAGAGCGTTTCGATTTGGCGATGCTGCAACCCTTCCTCGGGCCGGATAGTCAAGTGAGCGGGAGCTTCAGTGGACGGGCGCAGGCGACCTGGCAGGCGGGGCAAGGACTGCCGCAGGCAGGGCTAACCTTGAATGGCGATGGGGTGAAGATCAGCCAGAATGTGCAAGGGAATACACTGCCGATAGCTCTGAACCAGGTGACGCTGGAGGCGCGTCTGACGCAGGGACAGGCTCGGTTAACCTGGCTGTTGGGCATCGCTGGCAATGGTCAGTTGCGCGGTGACGTGCGTGTCGCCAATCTGTTGGGAGCGCGTAACCTGTCTGGTAATGTCGCGATCGATCGCTTCTCCCTGGCACTACTGAATCCGGCCTTGATGAAAGGGGAGAAGGCGCAAGGGATGTTGAATGCGGCCCTGCGCTTGGGGGGGACGACGTTGCATCCGCAACTGTATGGCCGCTTGGCACTGGCGGGGGTCGATATCGATGGCCAATTCATGCCGTTCGATGTCACCGATGCCAATCTGGCAATCGATTTTGCGGGCGTGAGTTCAGTCTTGCAAGGCGTGATCAAGACGTCCCAGGGACAGTTGAATCTGTCGGGTAACGCCGATTGGCGTAATCTGAACGCTTGGCGGGCGAGTATCGCCGCTAAGGGAACCCGATTACGGGTGACTGTGCCACCGATGGTACGTCTCGACGTCTCGCCGAATATTGTCTTCGAGGCATCGCCCGAACAGTTGTCGTTAAATGGACGGGTCGATATCCCCTGGGCTCGCATCACGGTGCAGGAGTTGCCGGAGAGTGCGGTCGGCGTCTCCGCTGACGAGGTGATGCTGAACAATGCTCATCAACCGATCAAGCCGGCGACGGCGTCCATCCCATTGCACACCGATCTGACCATTGCCATCGGCAATAACGTGCGCCTCTCGGCCTTCGGCCTCAAAGCGGCGCTCAAAGGTGAGCTGAAAGTGATCCAGAATCAGAACGGTTTGGGGCTGAACGGCCAGATTATGATTCCGCAGGGGCGCTTTGCCGCCTACGGCCAGGATCTGTTGATTCGTCAAGGTGAGTTGGTTTTCGCCGGCCCGCCGGGTAATCCGTTGCTGAATATCGAGGCGGTGCGTAATCCCGAGTCGACAGCGAACGATGTTACGGTAGGTGTACGCGTCACGGGACTTGCCGATCAACCGAAACTGGAAGTATTCTCAGATCCG
This sequence comes from Edwardsiella hoshinae NBRC 105699 = ATCC 33379, assembly GCF_000474215.1. Classification (GTDB taxonomy): domain Bacteria; phylum Pseudomonadota; class Gammaproteobacteria; order Enterobacterales; family Enterobacteriaceae; genus Edwardsiella; species Edwardsiella hoshinae. The sequence goes on from NZ_BAUC01000018.1 coordinate 46,702, forward strand.
GCAATGTCACAACAAGAAGCCCTATCATATCTGTTGCGTGGCCAGGGATTGGACAGCACTGGCGCGGACAGTAACGCCATGACGTCGATGCTGATCGGTCTTGGTGTTGCGCAGAGTGGTAAGCTGGTGGGTAAAATCGGCGAAACCTTCGGCGTGAGTAATCTGACGCTGGATTCACAAGGGGTGGGTGACAGTTCTCAGGTTGTGGTCAGCGGTTATGTTCTGCCGGGACTACAGGTGAAGTACGGCGTGGGGATCTTTGATTCGCTGGCCACGCTGACGTTGCGTTACCGCCTGATGCCGAATCTGTACCTGGAAGCGGTGTCTGGCGTGAATCAGGCACTTGATCTGCTCTATCAGTTTGAGTTTTAACCATGCGAGTGATTGTCTACGGAAGTCTGCGCCGTAAGCAGGGCAACAGCCACTGGATGACCAATGCCACCTGGCTGGGCGATTATGTACTGGAGGGCTACGAGCTGTATGATCTTGGCCATTATCCGGCGGTAGTGCCAGGTGAGGGGAAGGTTTATTGCGAAGTGTATCGTATCACCTCATCAATTCTGGCGGAGCTGGATGAGCTGAAGAGCAACAGTAAGGATTATCGGCGTGAGTTGATTAAAACCCCGTATGGCGTCGCCTGGATCTACATCTATCTCAATGAGGTGAGTGGATTGCCGCGTATCGTTAGCGGCGATTGGCTAAAGCGTGATGGTGATGTAGCGTGAAAGACAAAAAACACCGCCAATGGCGGTGTTTTTTTTAACACGTTAAGCGATTACTTGTTCTTAGCGCGTTCGAAAGAGGCGATGATTTCGGCCTTAGCGGCGTCGGCGTTATCCCAGCCGTCAACCTTGACCCACTTGCCTTTTTCCAGATCTTTGTAGTGCTCAAAGAAGTGCGCGATCTGGGCGCGCAGCAGTTCCGGCAGGTCGTTCACATCGTTGATGTGATCGTACTCTTTGGTCAGTTTGCTGTGCGGAACGGCGACCAGTTTGGCGTCTTCGCCAGCTTCGTCGGTCATCTTCAGTACACCGACCGGGCGGCAACGGATCACTGAGCCCGGCTGCAACGGATACGGCGTCGGAACCAGCACGTCAACCGGGTCACCGTCCAGGGACAGAGTGTGGTTGATGTAACCGTAGTTGCACGGGTAGAACATAGCGGTAGACATGAAGCGGTCTACGAACAGGGCGCCAGTGTCTTTGTCGATTTCATATTTGATCGGATCGGCGTTAGCCGGGATTTCGATCACTACATAGATATCTTCCGGCATATCTTTACCGGCCGGGACGTTGATCAAGCTCATGTCGGTTTCCTTTCATCAAACCAGAAATGGAGTGACGGCTATTATAGCCGCCACTCCACAAATGAACAGAGCATGGCGCGTAATGCGCCTTGCCTGACGCGGGATTATTCGTCGGGGAACTGATGCATGAAATGTTCAGCATCGTCGACCATGGCGCGGCTGCCGACAAAGAAGGGGCAACGCTGGTGCAGATGGTCTGGTTCGATGTCCAGAATGCGCCGGAAGCCATCGCTGGCTTTGCCTCCGGCCTGTTCCGCCAGGAAGGACATGGGGTTGCACTCGTACAGCAGGCGCAGCTTACCTTGCGGATGGCTAGCGGTGCTGGGGTAGATGTAGATGCCGCCCTTCAGCAGGTTGCGATGGAAGTCCGCTACCAGCGAGCCGATATAGCGTGAGGTATAGGGGCGCTGCGTTGCGCTATCTTGCTCTTGGCAGTACTTGATGTACTTCTTCACGCCCAACGGGAATTTGATGTAATTACCTTCGTTGATCGAGTACATATTGCCGTTGTGTGGGAAACGCAGGCGCTCGTGGGAGAGACAGAACACCCCTAGAGAGGGATCATAGGTGAAAGCGTGTACCCCGTTACCGGTGGTATAAACCAGCATAGTTGAGGAGCCGTACACCACATAGCCCGCCGCTACCTGGCGGTTGCCTGGCTGGAGAAAGTCCTCGCGCGTCACCGGCGTGCCGAGCGGCGTAATGCGACGATAAATGGAGAAAATGGTCCCGACAGAGACGTTGACATCGATGTTGGAGGAGCCATCCAGCGGATCCATCAGTACGACATATTTGGCGTTATTGGCGCGGTCGCCTTCGAAGATGACAATATCGTCCTCTTCCTCGGAGGCGATCCCCGCCACCTCACCGCGCGCCTTCAGCGCCGCCTTGAGTTTTTCGTTAGCGTACAGATCCAGTTTCATCTGTACTTCACCTTGAATGTTTTCAACACCGCTGGCACCGATGATATCGACCAGTCCCGCTTTGTTGATATCGCGGTGGATGATTTTGGCGCCCAGTTTTATTGCGGAGAGAAGCGCGGTAAGCTCACCAGTAGCGTGAGGAAAGTCCTGCTGTTTTTCGACGATAAACTCGCCTAGCGTTTTCATGTCACATTTCCTGATTGTGAGGAGTAGCGATCTTTTTTACAAACCGCCAACGTTTTCGCAGCGTATTTTAGCTAATGTATGGGGGCATTCCTAGGCAATTTCCTTTCGCCAGCGCTGGAGTCAGCGTTAGAATGTGAACTAAATCAATGCAATCTACTGGAAGTATTATGCGCATTCATATTCTTGGAGTCTGCGGCACGTTTATGGGCGGGCTAGCATTGCTGGCTCGCCAGCTGGGGCATGAGGTTACGGGGTCGGACGCCAATGTCTACCCGCCGATGAGTACGCTATTGCAACAGCAGGGCATCACCCTGTTGGAGGGCTATGATCCCGCTCATCTGGATCCTCAGCCGGATCTGGTGATCATCGGGAATGCGATGGCGCGCGGCAACCCGTGCGTCGAGACGATTCTGGAACGAAATATTCCTTACGTCTCTGGCCCGCAGTGGTTGCATGATGAGGTCTTACGCCACCGCTGGGTGATTGCTGTCGCGGGTACTCATGGTAAGACCACTACCGCCGGGATGGTCAACTGGATCCTTGAGGCCTGTGGCTATCAACCCGGCTTTGTCATCGGTGGCGTACCAGGAAACTTTGAAGTGTCGGCCCGCCTAGGCGACAGTCCGTTTTTCGTCATCGAGGCGGATGAGTATGACTGCGCCTTCTTCGATAAGCGTTCCAAATTTGTCCACTATTGCCCGCGTACGCTAATTCTGAATAATTTAGAGTTTGATCATGCGGATATCTTCGACGATCTACGGGCGATCCAGAAACAGTTCCATCATTTGGTGCGTCTGGTGCCAGGCAAGGGGCGGATTATCTCGCCAGCGAACGATGCGAATCTGAAGCAGGTGCTGGCGATGGGATGCTGGAGTGAACAGGAACAGAGTGGCGAAGGTGCCGCTTGGCATGCGCAAAAATTGTCGCCAGATGCCAGTCACTTTGCTGTGACCCTCGACGGCGAATCCGTCGGTGAGGTGGCGTGGTCGCTGGTGGGCGAGCACAATATGCATAACGGGCTGATGGCGATTGCCGCCGCCCGTCATGTCGGTGTCCCGCCTGCCGAAGCATGCCGGGCGTTGGCCAGCTTCATTAATGCGCGCCGTCGCCTAGAGTTGCGCGGTGAAGCCTATGGCGTCAGCGTCTACGACGATTTTGCCCATCATCCGACGGCGATTCTGGCTACGCTGGCGGCCTTACGCGGCAAGGTTGGCGGTACTGCACGTATTTTGGCGGTACTGGAGCCTCGCTCGAATACCATGAAGATGGGGGTATGTAAGAATGAGCTGGCGCCGGCCTTGGGGCGAGCCGATGAGGTGTATCTGTATCAGCCACAGCACATTCCTTGGCAAGTGGTTGAGGTGGCTGAGGCTTGTGTGCAACCGGCACACTGGAGTGCCGATCTCGACACCTTAGTTGATATGATCGTCAAGAATGCCCAGCCAGGCGATCATATTCTGGTGATGAGTAATGGCGGTTTCGGCGGCATTCATGATCGCCTGCTACAGGCATTGGCACAGAAAGGCGCTCAACACTGAGAGACGGTTCTCCCAACGGTAACGATGAAACAAGACAGCGCAGCCTCGGCTGCGCTGTCTTGTTTTCACCGCCACCGTTGAGAAGGTGTTGCCACCAGCGTGGCCATGCAGCGATGCGCTAAGGGAAACAGGTGCCGGGCGTGGCGCTAGGGGCGTGTGAGGGTAAAAAAAGCCCGGCAAGCGGGCTTATTATGCGGAGAGGCGATACGCGACATCATGTCGCGCGGCGCGCGTTTAGAGCTCTTGCTCAAATAGCGCTAAGATCGCCGCGTAGAGTTGCTCGACGCTGAAGCCTTTCGCCGGGGTGGTAAAAATGGTGTCATCGCCGGCGATGGTGCCGAGGATGCCTTCCGATTTTCCCAGGGAATCCAACAGGCGAGCGATCAATTGCGCTGCACCGGGGCTGGTGTGGATCACCACGATAGCATCATTGTGATCGACATCTAACACCAGATTCTTCAGTGGGCTGCTGGTGGTCGGTACCCCGAGCTCGGCTGGTAGGCAATAGACCATCTCCATTTTGGCATTGCGCGTCCGTACGGCGCCAAATTTGGTCAACATACGCGAGACCTTGGACTGATTGATGCTATCGAAGCCCAACTCTTGCAGCGCCTGGACGATCTCGCCCTGAGAGCTGAATTTTTCCTCTTTCAGCAGCGCCTTAAATGCCTTCGTCAGGTCTTCTTGTTTCGTCGTGTTTCGCATTCTTCACCGTAAGGTAGCTATAGACGCTATCATTATGCATATTTATGAATTTTTATGCAATTTTGTCTGTAAGAAAGCGTGTCATCATCGTCGCTTCACTAGGAAGTGGACGAATTCTAAAGCGTACTGGCGTAAGCAAAGAGGAAAAAAGAGAGCGGTCGCACGGAAAAGGTAAATGAAATGTTATTAATATGATGTTGTTGTAATGTAAATTATCGTCTGGATGTAATGCTGGCGTGAATAAGGGCGGTGCGTGACGGGATCGCGCTGACGATTTGTTGCTATATCTTTCATCATTAAACCCTTTTTCCCATAAACATTGCAGCAGAGCATGGAATTAGTGTGTCAGCTCGCAATCTGAGTGTTAACAGATTGTTTTTTATAGAGTGATCAACTAAGGTGCTAAGCAATGCATTCACGGCATTCTCCATTTAAATAGTAACAAGGAGTATAGAATGAAAGTTGCGGTTCTCGGCGCAGCGGGTGGCATCGGCCAGGCGCTCGCTCTTCTGCTTAAGACACAGCTGCCTTCAGGTTCAGAACTCTCTCTCTATGATATCGCGCCGGTAACCCCGGGGGTCGCCGTTGATCTGAGCCATATCCCAACGGCGGTCAAGGTACGCGGTTTCGGTGGTGAGGATGCCTCTCCTGCCCTGGAAGGGGCGGATATCGTATTGATCTCTGCCGGTGTAGCGCGTAAACCAGGGATGGATCGTTCTGATCTGTTCAACGTTAACGCGGGTATTATCCGTAACCTGATCAGCCAGGTTGCTCGCGCTTGTCCGAATGCCTGTATCGGTATCATCACCAACCCGGTGAATACTATGGTGCCGATCGCGGCGGAAGTATTGAAGAAAGCCGGTGTCTATAACCCGAACAAACTGTTCGGTGTGACCACGCTGGATATCATCCGTTCTAACACTTTTGTGGGTGAACTGAAGAACTTGGATCCGGCGACGTTGGATGTTCCGGTGATCGGTGGACATTCCGGCGTGACCATTCTGCCGTTGCTGTCTCAGATCCCGGGTGTTAGCCTCAGCGAGCAGGAAGTTGCGGATCTGACCAAACGCATCCAGAACGCCGGTACCGAAGTGGTAGAAGCCAAGGCGGGTGGCGGATCAGCGACGCTGGCAATGGGTCAGGCAGCCGCGCGTTTTGCCCTTTCGCTGGTGCGCGCCATGCAGGGCGACGAGAATGTGGTCGAGTGCGGCTATGTTGAGAGTGATGGCGAGTATGCCCGCTTCTTCGCTCAGCCGCTGCTGTTGGGCAAGGAAGGGTTGGTACAGCGTCTGAATATCGGTACCTTGAGTGCCTTCGAACAGCATGCGTTAGAGAGTATGCTGGATGTGCTACGTAAGGATATCGCGTTGGGCGAAGACTTTATTAATAAATAAGTCTTACTCGTGTACAGACGAAACCGCAGGCATAGCCTGCGGTTTTTTTATGTGGCGGATTATGTTTTTCCTTTGCTTACTGTCGTACGGATCAGGCTTTTGCGATCGAGCAGCTCATGAGTGACGGGATCATAGTAGCGGCTGGGCCAGATCTTGCTGGGGTGGATTTCTAACGCATCGGCGATCAACCATTCACCTTTAGGCCAAGCGCGTGTCAGGGCGTTGGCGAGGGTGGAGCTGGAGAGGCCAGCATTGCGTGACACCTGAGTGAGCGTCAGTTTGCGTTTATGCAGGGCGGCGATGATTTCTGCCGGGTGCCAATCTTCCGGAATTGCTTTTTTCATCGGTGGTTTCCTTCTCACTGGACATACCTTCATGGTATCGGCGTTTGAAAAATGCCCTATCACTATCTAAAAACGATGTTTTCTTTTCAATTAATTTCTAACTTATGCAGTTAATGGAAAGCAAGAATTGTGATTTTGCATGCAATGCAGCGTGAAAAAACAAAAGGCGCCGCAAGGCGCCTGTGTGCTTTGAGGAAAATTTTTAGAATGTACGATTGACGGCGAGATTGGCCAAGCCGATTAATGCTTGCTTATAGGGCGTATCGTCAAGTACAGCCAAGGCGGCGATAGCCTTGTCTGCCTCTTCTTCAGCCCGACGGCGGGTATAGTCGAGCGAACCGACCTGTTGCATGGTTTCCAGCACCGGATCCAGTAGGTGGCGGCCGTTACCCTGTTCGATCGCCTGGCGGATCATGGCGGATCGTTCCGGGGAGCCGTGGCGCATGGCGTGCAGGAGCGGTAGCGTCGGTTTACCCTCATTGAGATCGTCGCCTGTGTTCTTACCCAGCGTCGCCCCATCGGCATCATAGTCAAGCAGGTCATCGATCAGTTGAAATGCCGTGCCGAGATAACGCCCGTAATCTTGCAACGCCCGCTCCTGATGTGCATCGGCGCCGGCCAAGATGGCGGAGCATTGGGCGGCGGCCTCGAACAAGCGGGCGGTCTTGCTGTAGATCACCTGCATGTAATTTTCTTCACTGATATCCGGATCGTTCACGTTCATCAGTTGCATGACCTCGCCTTCGGCGATGACATTGGTTGCCGCGGACATTAGCTCTAAAATACGCAGCGATTGCAGGCTGGTCATCATCTGGAAAGCTCGGGTATAGATGAAGTCGCCCACCAGTACGCTGGCGGCATTGCCGAAGGCGGCATTAGCGGTGGCTTTACCTCTCCGCATATCTGATTCGTCGACTACGTCATCGTGCAGTAGTGTGGCGGTATGGATGAACTCGATGAGGGCAGCGATGATGACATGGCGATCACCCTGGTAGTGGAGTGCCCGCGCCGCGAGTACCGCGATCATCGGACGGATCCGCTTGCCGCCGCCGCTGATGATGTAATAGCCAAGCTGGTTGATAAGCGTGACGTCCGAGTTTAACTGGTGAAGAATTTTTGCGTTAACATCCGCCATATCCTGCGCGGTTAACTCAGTAATTTTTTCTAAATTCATTGTTTTATATCAACTGTGTATGGATATCCCGCCAGGTGGCAGCCCTTGCCAAGCTGCCATGGGCAGCCAACTATAGTATGATTGTACTTGAAAAATGGTTTAGATAAACGGCGGGGAGGGAACTGTGTTTTTTTTCTTCTTTTCTCCTGATTCTACCCTTGTCTTCTGAATGATTTTTGCGTAGAATTCGCGCCCTATTGTGAATATTTATAGCGCGTATTGGACAACGAGCCATGCGTGCGGAAATGCGGAGTTTTATATGTACGCGGTTTTCCAAAGTGGTGGTAAACAACACCGAGTAAGCGAAGGTCAGACCGTTCGCTTGGAAAAGCTGGACATCGCAACTGGTGAAACTGTTGAGTTTGACCAGATTTTGATGGTCGCTAACGGCGAAGACATCAAGATTGGCGTTCCTTTTGTTGCTGGCGGTAAAGTTAAGGCTGAAGTCGTTGCTCACGGTCGTGGCGAGAAAGTGAAGATCGTCAAGTTCCGTCGCCGTAAGCATCATCGTAAACAGCAGGGTCACCGTCAGTGGTTCACTGATGTGAAGATCACTGGTATCAGCGCTTAATTTTAGGAGAGCGGATTAATGGCACATAAAAAGGCTGGCGGCTCCAGTCGCAACGGTCGCGATTCCGAAAGCAAACGCCTGGGCGTAAAACGTTTCGGCGGTGAATCAGTTCTGGCAGGCAGCATCATCGTTCGTCAGCGCGGTACCAAATTCCACGCTGGTAGCAACGTTGGTTGCGGTCGTGACCACACTCTGTTCGCTTTGGCTGACGGTAAAGTTAAGTTCGAAGTTAAAGGCCCGAAAAACCGTAAATTTATCAGCATCGTTGCTGAATAAGTTTTTCGCGTCCTGAAAGATGTAAGGCCCCGCAATACTTTGCGGGGCTTTTTTGCGTTATAAAGACCGACAGTGGCAAGGATGGTCATGGAGAATAAGCAGAGTGCGGTCTTAGGCATCGCGTTGGCGCTGACCACCGCTATTTTCTGGGGGGCGTTACCGATCGCCATGAAGCAGGTTTTGCCTGACATGGCTCCGGAGACCATTGTCTGGTATCGCTTTACCATGGCTGCCATCGGTCTAGGGGGCGTGTTGTGGCTGCGCGGTCAATTGCCGCCGTTGGCCTCATTACGTCAGCGGCGCTGGCTATTGTGGTTAACGGTCGCCACGGCGGGTCTGCTGGGCAACTTTATTCTGTTTAGCACCTCGTTACAGTACCTGAGTCCGACCACTTCGCAGGTGATTGGCCAGCTTTCTCCGGTTGGGCTAATGTTTGCCAGCGTGCTGGTACTGAAAGAGCGAATGCGGCCGGCGCAGGCCGTCGGGGCCGCCTTGCTGATCGCGGGGTTAGTCTTATTCTTTAACACCAGCCTAGCCGAAATTCTGACCCGGCTGACGGATTATACTCTAGGGGTACTGCTTGGCATGGCGGCGGCGGGGGTCTGGGTCTGTTACGGTATCGCGCAAAAGATACTCTTGCGTCGTCTGGCCTCGCAGCAGATCCTGTGTCTGTTGTATGCTTTGTGTGCTATTTGCCTATGGCCGTTGGCGCATCCGGAGCAGATTTACCGGCTGAGTACATGGCAACTGGCTTGCCTGCTGTTTTGTGGGGTGAATACTCTGGTCGGCTATGGCGCCCTAGCCGAGGCGATGGTGCGTTGGCAGGTGGCGAAAGTGGGGGCCATCGTGACGCTTACTCCCCTGTTTACACTGATGTTTTCTGACGTTCTGGCGCTACTCTGGCCAGCGACTTTTATGGCGCCTACGCTGAATGCGGTGGGCTATATCGGTGCCATCGTGGTGGTGGCCGGAGCCATGTTTTCTGCGATAGGTCACCGTTGGTGGCCGCGCCAGCGCAGATAAACCGGGCTGCCAGCGGGCGGCTCGGTCACTGATTTACGGAGACAGTAGATGAAATTTGTAGATGAAGCCGTGATCCACATCGAAGCAGGTGATGGTGGCAATGGCTGCGTCAGCTTCCGTCGCGAAAAATACATCCCCAAAGGGGGACCGGACGGTGGCGATGGCGGTGACGGCGGAGATGTATACCTGCTGGCCGATGAGAACCTGAACACCCTGATCGATTATCGTTTCGAGAAGTCTTTCCGTGCCGAGCGTGGTCAGAACGGCCAGAGCCGTGATTGCACCGGGAAGCGTGGCCAGGATGTGACGATCAAGGTCCCGGTCGGTACCCGGGTGACCGATGTCGATACCGGTGAAGTCCTGGGCGACATGACTCGCCACCAGCAGAAACTGTTGGTAGGTAAAGGGGGCTGGCATGGCTTGGGTAACACTCGGTTCAAATCGTCAGTCAACCGCACGCCGCGCCAGAAAACCAATGGCACGCCAGGGGACAAGCGTGATCTAAATCTGGAGCTGTTGCTGTTGGCGGATGTCGGCATGCTGGGGCTGCCGAACGCCGGTAAATCGACCTTCATTCGCGCCGTCTCTGCCGCGAAGCCTAAGGTCGCCGACTATCCGTTTACTACGCTGGTGCCGAGCCTGGGTGTGGTGCGTATGGATAGCGAAAAAAGTTTCGTGGTCGCGGATATTCCGGGACTGATCGAAGGGGCTTCCGAGGGCGCCGGCCTGGGGATCCGCTTCTTGCGCCATTTAGAGCGTTGCCGCGTGCTGCTGCATCTGATCGACATCGCACCGATCGATGAGTCCGATCCGGTGGAGAATGCTCGAGTGATCATTGGTGAGCTGGAGAAATACAGCGAAAAATTAGCCCAAAAACCGCGCTGGTTGGTCTTCAATAAGACGGATCTATTAGCGCCGGAAGAGGCACAAGTGCGGGCGAAAGCTATCGCCGAGGCGTTGGGATGGGAAGGGGAGTATTACCTGATCTCGGCTGCTAACCGTGAAGGGGTGAATGCCCTGTGCTGGGATGTGATGAACTTCCTTGAGGCGCATCCGCGTGAGGCCGAAGCCGACGAAGAGAAAGCGAAGGCGAAGAAGGCGGAGTTCATGTGGGATGATTACCATCGTGAACAGTTGGAACAGGCTGAAAGCGAGTGGGAGGACGAGGATGACGATTGGGATGAGGACGACGACGAGGGCGTCGAAATCATTTACCAGCGTTAATACGCCTCTCACTCGCCTACAGGGCCGCCTAATGGCGGCCCTGTGTCATTTTATCCGGAGCCCCGAGGCGCAGTCTCGCCGCGGTTGAGCCGGCTTGTGGTGCTAGTAATCGTGTAGGGTAAGCGGCAGCTGGCAGCTGGCATTGAGTCCTGGTCCTGGACGGTTATTGCGTAAGCTGAGCTGTCCTTTATGGAGTTGCAGCACGCGTACCACGATATGCAGCCCTAAACCGCTACCACCGAAGCGGCGATCTAAGCGGTGGAAGGGTTCGGTTAGCTCATTGGCGCATGACTCGTCGATCCCTGGCCCGCGGTCGATTACCTGGAGAATGCCGTAGCGCTCGCTGGGATCGCGCTCGACGCGTAACAAGATATCACTCTGCTCGGGGCTGTAGCGATGGGCGTTTTCCAGGAGGTTACGTAGCATCAGGCTCAAGAGCATCGCATCGCCATACATCGGTAGCTGGGGCGGGATCTCCAATAGCAAGCGTTGGCGGCGTTGGGCTAACATTTCCCGTAGTGCATGTTGTTGTGGCCGGATCACGTCGGCGATCAGATCTACGCGCGGACAGTGGCCGCCGGCGAAGTCTTGCCCAGTGCGGGACAGCATTAACAGCTGTTCTACCGTTGCCATCAACTGATCGATGCGTTGTACCAGCATGGCGGCCTGCTCAACACCATTCTGCTCCATGAGCTCCAAGTGTAGGCGTATACCGGCTAACGGGGTGCGTAATTCGTGGGCCGCATCTGCCGTAAAGAGGCGCTCCTGGCGTAGGGTATGCTGTAAGCGGGCGAACAGATGATTGAGGGTGCGGGTGACCGAGGTGATTTCGACCATCTTGCTGTCGATATCGATGGGGGTCAGGTTGCTGGGCGAGCGTTTTTCCAGACGTGCCTGGAGTTGATTGAGCGGACGTACGATCCAACTGACGGCCAGTGATGAGACCAGTAGAGTAATGCTCATCATCACCAGCGAGGGGATCAACAGAGCGGCGATAGCCTCGCGGATTTCCTTGTCGACATGGGCATTGCGGACCTTGGCGCTGAGGGTTTCGTTGACCAGAAAACTGATTTGCTCTCGGCTCTCGTGCCAGAGCCATAGCGCGCTGACTAGCTGCGTGATCAACAAGATTAGCGCCAGCATGATCAGCAGGTTGCGCCGCATACTGATCATGGTGCTTTTTCCAGTCGGTAGCCGACACCCCGCAGGGTCTTGATCCGATCGCGCCCCAGTTTACGGCGCAGGTTATGGATATGTACCTCCAGCGAATTGGAGCTGAGCTCGTCCTGCCAAGAGTAGAGATCTTGCTGTAAAACTTCACGGCTGATGGTCTGTCCCGCGCGCGTCATTAGACGCGCTAGGATGGTGAATTCCTTGGGGGTGACCTCCAGTGGCTGGCCGTTACAACTAACCTGATGGCTGGAGAGATCGAGACGAATGTTATCCACCTGGAGGATGTTGTCGCACAATCCCTGCATGCGACGGATCAGAGCGCGGGTTCGCGCCAGTAATTCAGCCAGGGCGAAGGGCTTCACCAGGTAGTCATCGGCACCGGCATCCAGGCCGGCGACCCGCTCACTGATGGTATCGCGCGCGGTTAGGATCAAGACCGGCGTAGTGATCCCCTCGCGACGCCACTGACGTAGTGCGCTGCCGCCGTCCATATCGGGTAGACCGAGATCGAGGATAATCAGACTGTATTGCCCGCTCTGTAACAGCGCATTGGCCGCGGCGGCGCTGCCTGCGCAGTCGCAGGCGTAGTTTTCCCGGCTCATCGCCTGCGCTAATCCCTGTTGGATCAGCGTGTCGTCTTCGACGATCAGGATCTTCATACAGCCTCGTTAGTTATTACGGTAGATATCACGGTATAGCCGGCTTTCGAAGCGTACCAGTGGCTGACGCCGGATGCGTTGATCTTGCGGTGGCACCGCATAGCCTGACAGATACTGGACGAAAGCCATACGTTGGCCACTGGCGGTAGTGATGAAGCCGGCCAGGTTATACACCCCCTGTAACGATCCCGTTTTCGCCGAAACCTTACCATCCACACCCGCTTCATGCAGCCCGCCACGGTATTGCAGCGTGCCGTCATAGCCGGCCAGCGGCAGCATGCTGATGAAGTTTAGCTGGTTATCATTTTGCGCAATGTATTGCAGGACTTCCATCATAGTAGCCGGGGAGATTAGGTTATGACGCGATAGACCCGAGCCGTCGACTACCACGGAGTTACCCAGATTGATCCCCGCCTTCTTACGTAAGATCTGACGCACGGCGTCCGAACCGGCGCGCCAGGTACCCGGCACCCCGAAATAGTTATGGCCGATGGTACGGAAGACGGTATCGGCGATCATATTGTCCGATTTTTTTAGCATGATACGCAGTAGATCATGCAATGGGGCAGACTGCGTCTGTGCCAAGATGGTACCCTGCGGCGTCACTTGGGTTTCGCGGCGTAGATGGCCGCCGATATCGATGTTGGCCTGTTGCAGCTCTGCTTTGACGATCGCGCCGGCATAGGCCGCCCCATCCTGTACCGCAAAAGCCAACGGTAAAGGGTCGGCGCGTTGGGTAAGGCAACCGGTCAGGGTATAACGGTTTAGCTCGCCGGGGACCACATCCAGCTCACAGTACTGAGCTTCGGCAGAGCCACGCGCCAGCGTTTTGACCTCACTGAACATGTGGACCGGATAGTAGGAGGCGACGCGGATAAACGCCCGTTCACCCGCTTTAGGTGCGCTGTACAGCGAGACAGAAAAGCAGTTGCGGTCGACAATCGCCGCCGCGGGCGGCGCACTGAAGCATTGGGTGAGGTCGTTCCACGGCCAACCCGGTGCCTTGTCATGGCTGGCAAACACGGAGGTGTCGATGAATATATCGCCGCTTATCCGTTCGACGCCCTGCTTCTTCAGCGTGGCAACCATATTGCGGATCTGCTGACGCCGTAGGGTCGGGTCACCGTCGAAGCGCACCACCAGATCGCCATTCAGGGTGCCGGCATTGATCTGTCCGTGAGTCTCAAATGTCGTGGTGAAGCGGAAGTCTGGCCCCAGTTGCAGCAGTGCGACCAGGGCAGTGATCACCTTCTGGGTACTGGCCGGCAACGCCATCTGTTGCCCGTGGTAGTCAATGGCTGGCGTGGTGGCACCGACTTTTTGCACCAACAGTGCCAAATTCGTGCCATCGGGCAGGTATTGGGTATAGTCCTGCACCGGAGTCGCTTGGCTGCTAAATGCCAGCGCACAGGCCAGTCCGCTCAGTAATCGTGAAAATCGCATAGTCCCAAGGAAGCCGATAGTTGAAGGTGATATGTTATGTGCCTGCCATACTAAGGCGCAATGTGGGTCAAAGTAAACGATGATACTTCGCCGACTCTAGGCTAGAATGGCCGGCAAAAGACAGAATTGTGCCTGACCGGGATCTTGTTTCTGGCCAGGATTATTTTGTGTGGCGCCGGGCCGGTTGGCTGGCGATAACGCCGTCGGAGGCGGGCGTCGACAAAGCAGATTTCGAGGTGACTAAAACAATGAATCAGATTCCGATGACGTTGCGCGGTGCAGAGAAACTGCGTGAAGAGCTAGAGTTTTTAAAAGGGACCCGTCGCCCGCAGATCATCGCGGCGATCGCCGAGGCACGCGAACACGGCGATCTCAAGGAGAATGCGGAGTATCACGCGGCGCGTGAGCAGCAAGGATTTTGCGAAGGACGCATTCAGGAGATTGAAGCGAAACTCTCCAATGCCCAGGTGATCGACGTCACTAAGATGCCGAATAATGGCCGAGTGATCTTCGGCGCTACCGTGAGTGTGGAAAACCTGGATACGGAAGATCAGCAAACCTACCGCATCGTGGGTGACGATGAGGCGGACTTCAAACATAATCTGATTTCGGTCAATTCACCGATCGCGCGCGGCCTGATTGGGAAGGAAGAGGGTGACGTGGTGACGATCAAGACGCCGGGCGGCGAGGTTGAATACGAAATCTTGAAAGTTGAGTATCTCTAAGCTTTGGCTTCGTTCGGCGTGACGCTACGTGGCATAGCGGAACGGCGCCCAGTGTAAAGATAGGAAAAGGCCGCATTGCGGCCTTTGCTATATGCTGAGAAAGCCGTGCTTTCTGTGTTATATCTTTTCTTTATACGAAAAGAGATTAACGCGGTAAACTGATCTTACGCTCTTCGCTTGGGCGATAAATCACTAAGACGCTACCGATCAGTTGCACGTTACACGCACCGGTTTCACGGACGATGGCGTCGGCGATCAGGGTTTTGGTTTCGCGCTCTTCAGCGGCGATTTTCACCTTGATCAGCTCATGGTGCGCCAGCGCCTGTTCAATTTCTGCGAGCACCCCTTCGGTAAGGCCGTTCGCGCCGAGTTGCACTACAGGCTTCAGCGAATGGGCCAAGCTTTTCAGGTGCTGTTTTTGCTTGTTAGTCAGATTCATCGTCTTTTTTGCTTAGGTTGGGATTGAAAACGGTACATTCTAGCGCCATCTCAGCATTATCACCAAATCGGTCTTGCGCCGTTGTGGTGTTTTCAAAGCAGATGAACCTGTAATTTAGTGAGTATTAAAGATGGGTAAAAAACGTTCAGCCAGTTCGAGTCGCTGGTTACAGGAACATTTTAGCGATAAATATGTGCAACAAGCACAGAAAAAGGGGCTACGTTCGCGTGCCTGGTTTAAACTGGACGAGATCCAGGGGACAGATAAGATCTTCCGGCCGGGGATGACCGTCGTAGACCTAGGGGCTGCGCCCGGAGGATGGTCACAGTATGTGGTCACACAAATCGGCGATAAAGGCCGGGTGATTGCGTGTGATCTTTTACCTATGGATCCTATCGTTGGCGTCGATTTCCTCCAGGGCGATTTTCGTGATGAATTGGTACTGGCGGCGCTGATGGAGCGAGTGGGGGATGCCAAGGTGCAGGTAGTGATGTCTGACATGGCACCGAACATGAGTGGTACTCCCTCGGTAGATATTCCTCGTGCCATGTATCTGGTTGAATTGGCATTGGAAATGGCCAAAGATGTTCTGGCACCCGGTGGTAGTTTTGTGGTGAAGGTCTTTCAGGGAGAGGGATTTGACGAGTATCTGGGCCAGATCCGCTCCCTGTTTACGAAGGTGAAGATTCGTAAGCCTGAAGCTTCGCGTGCGCGTTCACGCGAAGTGTACATCGTAGCGACAGGGCGGAAACTGTAGTACCCTAACGCTGTTTGTTAACACAGTTGTAAAAAGAGGTTAATCCCTTGAGTGACATGGCGAAAAACCTAATTCTCTGGCTGGTCATCGCAGTAGTACTGATGTCGGTTTTCCAGAGCTTTGGGCCCAGCGAATCAAATAGCCGCAGGGTGGACTACTCGACGTTCCTGACCGAGGTTAACCAGGATCAGGTACGCCAGGTCAGCATTGATGGGCGTGCGATTAACGTTACCAAGAAGGATGGTAATCGTTATACCACCTACATTCCGATTAATGATCCGAAACTGTTGGATTCTCTGTTAACCAAGAATGTGAAAGTGATCGGTGAGCCGCCGGAAGAACCGAGCCTGCTAACCTCGATCTTTATCTCTTGGTTCCCGATGCTATTGCTGATCGGGGTCTGGATTTTCTTCATGCGCCAAATGCAGGGCGGTGGCGGGAAAGGCGCCATGTCGTTCGGTAAGAGCAAGGCGCGCATGTTGACCGAAGATCAGATCAAAACCACGTTCGCCGATGTGGCCGGTTGTGACGAGGCCAAAGAAGAAGTCGGCGAACTGGTGGAGTACCTGCGCGATCCGAGCCGTTTCCAGAAATTGGGCGGCAAGATCCCCAAAGGCATCCTGATGGTGGGGCCGCCGGGGACAGGTAAGACCTTGCTGGCCAAGGCGATTGCGGGTGAGGCGAAGGTTCCATTTTTCACAATTTCCGGTTCTGACTTCGTCGAGATGTTCGTCGGTGTCGGCGCGTCTCGTGTGCGCGACATGTTTGAACAGGCGAAGAAAGCGGCACCGTGTATTATCTTCATCGATGAGATCGATGCCGTGGGGCGTCAGCGTGGCGCCGGTTTGGGGGGCGGTCACGATGAACGTGAGCAGACCCTGAACCAGATGCTGGTTGAGATGGATGGTTTCGAAGGTAATGAAGGTATCATCGTCATCGCTGCGACCAACCGTCCAGATGTGCTGGACCCGGCCTTGTTGCGTCCCGGGCGCTTCGACCGTCAGGTCGTGGTTGGTCTGCCGGACGTGCGCGGGCGTGAGCAGATCCTGAAAGTGCATATGCGCCGTGTGCCATTGGCTACGGATATCGATGCTTCCGTGATCGCGCGTGGTACGCCGGGCTTTTCCGGCGCCGATTTGGCTAACTTGGTCAACGAGGCGGCGTTGTTCGCTGCGCGTAACAACAAGCGCGTGGTATCGATGGTCGAATTTGAGAAGGCCAAAGATAAGATCATGATGGGAGCAGAGCGTCGCTCCATGGTAATGACCGAGGCGCAGAAAGAGTCCACGGCTTACCACGAAGCCGGGCATGCGATCATCGGTCGCCTGGTGCCGGAGCATGATCCGGTGCATAAGGTGACGATTATCCCGCGTGGCCGTGCGTTAGGGGTGACGTTCTTCCTACCGCAGGGGGATTCCATCAGCTACAGCCGTCAAAAGTTGGAAAGTATGATTTCTGTCGCCTATGGCGGTCGTCTGGCCGAAGAGCTGATTTACGGCAGCGAGCATGTGTCGACTGGGGCATCGCAGGACATCAAGCAGGCGACCACCATCGCGCGTAACATGGTGACCCAGTGGGGATTCTCCGAGAAATTGGGGCCGTTGCTGTATGCTGAAGAGGAGGGCGAGGTATTCCTCGGCCGCTCCGTCGCCAAGAGCAAGCACATGTCCGATGAGACAGCGCGCATCATCGACCAGGAGGTCAAGGCGCTGATCGAACGTAACTACCAGCGTGCTCGGCAGTTGTTGGTCGATAATATGGATATCATGCATGCCATGAAAGATGCCTTGATGAAGTATGAGACCATTGATGCGCCGCAGGTAGACGATCTGATGGCGCGCCGCGAAGTCCGTCCGCCGGCAGGGTGGCTGGATGAGCAGGCTAACCGTCAGGCTCAGCAAACTGCGCCGCAGGCGCAACCTCAGCCGACGGCGGCACCGACTGAGCCGACGACGCCAGCGACGGATAACAGCGCTGCTCGCGACGACGACGATCGCGATCATTCTAACGGCAGCGAAAAGTAATTTCGCGCTCCGCGACACGCAACCCCGGCTTGCCCGGGGTTTTTTTTTGCGTTCCAATGTTATCCCTGATTTTTCTTTGCTACAGGTGTTACCGATGCTGCTCAGGTCACGCGATCTTACCCTGAATCTCAATTATCCTCAGGTGATGGGGATCTTGAACGTTACTCCAGACTCTTTCTCCGACGGCGGGCGCCATAATGCACTGGATGCCGCCTTACGCCACGCTGAGTCGATGATTATGGCGGGTGCTACCATCATTGATGTCGGAGGGGAGTCGACCCGTCCCGGCGCTGCCGAGGTGAGCACGGAGGAGGAGTTGGCGCGGGTGGTGCCCATCGTTGAAGCGCTGACACAACGCTTTGAGGTTTGGGTCTCCGTTGACACCTCGAAAGCCGCGGTGATGCGTGCTTGCCATGCGGCGGGAGCCGATATGATCAACGACATTCGCTCGCTGAGTGAGCCGGGTGCCTTAGCCGCCGCCGCCGAGAGTGGTCTACCGGTTTGTCTGATGCATATGCAGGGTGAGCCAAAGAGCATGCAGCAAAGCCCGAGCTACAACGATGTGGTGGCGGAAGTGGACGCTTACCTCAGCGCTCAGATCGCGCGTTGTGTCGCGGGAGGGATTGCGCGCGAACGCTTGTTGCTTGACCCTGGCTTTGGTTTCGGTAAGAACTTGACGCATAATTACCGCCTTCTGGCCCATCTGGCGCACTTTCACTACCACGGATTGCCACTCTTGGTGGGGATGTCTCGCAAGTCGATGATCGGACAATTATTGAATGTGCCTCCGTCTCAGCGAATTGCCGGCAGTGTGGCCTGTGCCGTGATCGCCGCGATGCAGGGCGCGCAGATTATCCGGGTACACGATGTGCGTGAAACCGTCGACGCCATGCGCGTGGTGGAAGCCACACTTTCAGCGAAGGAATAAAAGCAAATGAGTGAACGTAAATATTTTGGTACCGATGGCATTCGTGGCAAGGTAGGTAGTAACCCGATAACGCCGGATTTTGTTCTCAAGTTGGGCTGGGCAGCCGGTAAGGTGTTGGCCCGTCACGGCTCGCGTAAGATTATCATTGGCAAGGACACCCGCATTTCCGGTTATATGCTGGAGTCGGCGCTAGAGGCTGGACTGGCAGCCGCGGGTCTCTCGGCGGCCTTCACCGGGCCGATGCCGACGCCGGCGATCGCTTATTTGACCCGCACCTTTCGCGCCGAGGCCGGCATCGTTATTTCGGCGTCCCATAACCCCTACTACGACAACGGGATTAAGTTTTTCTCCATCGACGGTACCAAGTTACCGGATGAAGTGGAGGCGGCGATTGAAGCCGAGCTGGAGAAACCGTTGACCTGCGTTGAGTCGGCGGAATTGGGGAAGGCCAGCCGTATTGTGGATGCGGCTGGACGTTACATTGAATTCTGTAAGAGTACTTTCCCGAACGCCTTGAGTCTGAGTGGCTTGAAGATCGTGGCCGATTGCGCCAACGGTGCGACCTACCACATTGCACCGAATGTGCTGCGTGAGCTGGGGGCGGAGGTGATCACCATCGGCACCTCACCGGACGGGATGAACATCAATAAGGCGTGTGGGGCGACGGATGTCCGCGCCTTGCAGGCGCGTGTAGTCGCCGAGCAGGCGGATTTGGGGATGGCCTTCGACGGTGACGGTGATCGTCTGATCATGGTCGATCATCAGGGTAACAAGGTCGACGGTGATCAGATCCTGTATATCGTGGCGCGCGAGGCGTTACGCCAGGGTAAGCTGCACGGCGGCGTGGTGGGCACCCTGATGAGCAACATGGGATTGGAACTGGCGTTGAAACAACTGGGCATCCCCTTCGCGCGCGCCAAGGTCGGTGACCGTTATGTGTTGGAGACCATGCAAGAGAAAGGATGGCGCATGGGGGCGGAGAATTCTGGCCATGTCATCCTCCTCGATCAGACCACGACTGGCGATGGTATCGTCGCTGGACTGCAAGTGTTGGCGGCGATGGCGCGCAACCATATGAGCCTGGCGGATCTATGCAGCGGTATGACCCTGCTGCCGCAAGTATTGGTGAATGTGCGTTTTGCCGGGCAGAACGACCCGTTGCAGGATACGGCGGTGCAGCAGGCCTGCATTGAGGCTGAACAGCAATTGGCTGGCCGTGGACGGGTATTATTGCGTAAATCGGGCACAGAACCGCTGATCCGCGTGATGGTTGAGGGGGAAGATCTTGCGCAGGTAACACAGTTAGCCGAAGCGATCGCTGCGGCGGTGAAAGCGGTCGGCTGAGGGCCAATGCGAGTGAAACCGGTACTAGGCGTCCCTTTTGCCGGTTTTTTCCTCAATCGCATCAGCAAGGAAAATTTACCCTTGCGCCCTCTGACGGCATTGGGTAGTATTCACACCCGCTTCAGTGGATGTTTTATCCATGGGTTCGATAGAAGCTTTTGACTGCGGATGGGCCGCAAGGAATCAGGTACGACTATGTATGAAGCTCTTTTGGTAATTTTCCTGCTGATCTCTGTGGCGTTGATCGCCCTGATCATGTTGCAGCAGGGTAAAGGTGCTGACATGGGCGCTTCATTCGGCGCAGGCGCCTCGGCGACGCTGTTCGGTTCCAGCGGTAGCGGCAACTTTATGACCCGAACCACGGGCATCTTGGCGACATTGTTTTTCGTCCTGAGCCTGGTGTTGGGCAACCTGAGCGGTCATCAGAATAATAAGCAGGGCAGTGAGTGGGATAACTTGGGTCAGCCTGTCAAGACTGAACAGCCGGCGAAACCGGCGGTACCGGCTACGCCGAGCAGCGATATCCCGAACTGATCGTTCCCGCAAAGAGTTTTGCCATGACGCATCTGGCGTCATGGTACCCAAATGCCGAGGTGGTGGAATTGGTAGACACGCTACCTTGAGGTGGTAGTGCCCAATAGGGCTTACGGGTTCAAGTCCCGTCCTCGGTACCAATCCTAGATATGTTGTTTTTTCTACGCTGTTAGAGTAGAATTCGCCACGATT
>NZ_BAUC01000017.1 GCF_000474215.1 Edwardsiella hoshinae NBRC 105699 = ATCC 33379
GCCCAGCCCAGCCCAGCCCAGCCCAGCCCAGCCCAGCCCAACTGCATCGTCGGAAAATCCGCCAGTTACGCCGTTCCCCTCGTCTCAGGCTTGAAAGCCGGACGCGCTCTACTCATACTGCATGCTGAGTCCCTTAATTATCTTTGCCAGTGGCGTCTGGGGGAATTAAGAGACTCGCTTCGGGTTACGAAATTACTTTTATCACTATCTCAATCAAGGACATCCGTCATGGCTGAAGAGACCATTTTTAGCAAGATTATTCGCGGTGAGATCCCCGCCGATGTGGTGTATCAGGACGATCTGGTGACCGCCTTCCGTGACATTGCCCCGCAGGCACCGAGCCATGTGCTGATCGTACCCAACAAGCTGATCCCGACCGTTAACGATGTGCAGCCGGAGGATGAGGCCGCACTGGGCCGCATGGTGCGCGTCGCGGCGCAGATCGCGCAGCAAGAGGGCATCGCCGAGGATGGCTACCGTCTGGTGATCAACTGTAACCGTCATGCGGGGCAAGAGGTGTTCCACATTCATATGCATCTGCTGGGCGGTCGTCCGCTGGGGCCGCTGTTGGCACACTGATTGGCGCATGGGCATGGGGGCGCTATGGTCGGAAAGGCACAATGGGCGACGCTCATATTGGTGCTGCCGCTGGTATTGGCGGGATGCGGCTCATCGGCACGTATTCCGATCAATGCCGCGCAGCGTCTAGTGATGGAGCCGGCGTTACTGAGCGCAGGCGTGACCGCCGTCGCGCCACAGCTGGTGACGCGCGGGCTACTACGCCAGGCCGAGGCGCAGGTCAGTTATGGTGATGGTGAAGGGGGCGAGGCCTTGACGCTGCATTACCGTTTCTATTGGTATGATCGTCAAGGATTGGAGTTGAGTCCGCCTGCGCCACCTCGGTCGCTGACGTTGCGGGCCGGCGAGCGGGTCACCTTGACTTCATTCAGTCGCGATCCCCAGGCGCGTCAAGTGCGGTTGTACCTCTATCGTTGAGGATAAACAGGATTGAACACGATGAAAAAAATAATGGGTGTCACGCTGGCCGCCTTGGTATTGAGTGGCTGTCAGGGGTTGTTGCCACGCGGTGAAACGCCGGTTACACCAGCGCCACCGGCACCAACCACGCCGGCGACGCCGAGCGTGGTGCCGCCACCTGCGGTGACGCCGGTGCCACAGCCACCCAAGATGAGCAGTGTCGATTGGCAGGGCAGCTTTGCGCCGTTGGTCGCGCAACTGCTGAATGCGCAGGGTATCGAATCCGGCGCGGTGTTGTTAGTGGATGGCGTGCAGAACAAGACCAACGGCCAGTTGAGCATGGCGAACGCCAGTGAGGTGCTGCGTAGCGCGCTCTCTGGCGCTAGCCGTTTTCAGTTAGTCTCCGCCGCGCAGCTAGCGCAGGCGAAACAGAGCCTGGGATTGTCGCCCGACGATCGCCTTGGCTCGCGTAGCAAAGCGATTAGCCTGGCGCGTTTGCTGAGCGCCCAGTATGTGCTGTACACCACCGTCAGCGGCAATATCCAGTCTCCTCACCTGGCGATGCAGCTGATGCTGGTACAGAGCGGCGAGATTATCTGGTCAGGGAAGGGGCCGCTTGCGCTCTGAGTCCGCGGTTTCCCAAGACGAGTTGCGCGCGTTGCTGCGCCGTCGTTTCGCGGATCGGCTTGCCGCTGACTGGCGTTTTTGTCGGGTAAGTGGCCTGAGCGGCGCGAACTGGCGGGCGCGGAATGGTGACGGTGTCACTTTTTTGCTGCGCCCGACGACCGCGCTACGGCGTCAGTTGGGTATCGATCGGCGCTACGAGTGTCAGGCGTTGCGCCTGGCGGCGGCGGCGGCGTTAGCTCCCGGCTGTCATGGGGTGTTGGACGGCTGGTTGTTTGCCGACTGGCTGGCGGGGCGGTCCTTGGCGACGGGGGGGACGGATATAACGCGTTTGGCCTCGTTGCTGGTCGGTGTGCACCGTTTACCTCCGCGTCTGCCATTGCGCTCGTTGCGGTGTTACTGTGCGCGCTATTGGCAGCGGCTCGCACCGGCGCGGCGTACCTTTCAGGCCCAGCGGATTCACCGGCGTTGGCAGCGCCGACGCGAACCGCGTCCGCTCAAACTGGCCTTGCTGCATATGGACGTCCATGACGGTAACCTGTTGGAGACAACGCAGGGATTGCGCCTGATCGATTGGGAGTATGCCGCCAGTGGCGACATCGCATTGGATTTGGCCGCGTTGAGCCGTAACTATGGCCTAGAGCGCGCCGGACGGCACGCGTTGGCCGTCGATTATTGTCGCCACGGCGGTTATGCCGACCCCGCGCGTCTGGCGCGGCAGCTCGAACGCTGGCTGGGCTGGGTCGATTATATGGCCTGGCTGTGGTTCGAACTGCGTTGGCAACAGAGCCAACAAGCGAGTTATCGTCAGCAGGCCGATGCCTTGCTGACCCATCTAAGCCAATGAGTCATGCGGCGCGTTGTGCCGCCAGAAAGGAGAAGTGGTGTGGGTCCTGTAATGCTGGATGTCGTCGGCTATGAATTGGATGCCGAAGAGCGTGAAATCCTCAATCATCCGTTAGTCGGCGGTCTGATCCTGTTCAGCCGTAATTTTCATGATGCCGAGCAATTGCGTGAGTTAGTGCGCCAGATTCGTCAAGCCTCGCGCCAGCGTATTCTGGTGACCGTCGATCAAGAGGGCGGTCGGGTGCAGCGTTTCCATCAAGGATTTACCCGTTTACCGGCGGCTCAGGCCTATGGGGCATTGAATTCGCCGCAGGAGGCGCGGCGCTTGGCGTTAGAGGGCGGCTGGCTGATGGCCTGCGAGATGATCGCCATGGATATCGATCTCAGCTTTGCTCCAGTCTTGGATCTGGGACATGGCAGCGCCGCCATCGGCGAACGCGCGTTCCATCATCAAGCGTCGCAGGCGATTCCGTTGGCCGAGGCCTTTATCGATGGCATGCATCAGGCGGGCATGAAGTCGACCGGTAAGCATTTCCCGGGGCATGGTAAGGTCAGCGCGGATTCGCATAAAGAGACACCGATCGATGATCGTCCTCTGGCGCAAATCCTTGAGCATGATATGGTTATTTTCAGCGAACTGCATGCGCGCGCGAAACTGGACGCGGTGATGCCGGCACATGTGATCTTCCCTCAGGTCGATCCTCGCCCCGCCAGCGGCTCGCCCTATTGGCTGCGGCAGGTGTTGCGCCAGGAATTAGGCTTCGAGGGGGTGATTTTCTCGGATGATCTGTCGATGAATGGGGCGGCGGTGTTGGGCGGCTATGCGCAGCGGGCGCAGGCCTCGTTGGACGCCGGCTGTGACATGGTGCTGGTATGCAACAACCGCCAGGGTGCGGTCAGCGTGTTGGACAATTTGCGCGCCGCCGCCTCACCGCGTATCGCCAGCCTGTATCATCGTGGCGTGGTCGATGGCGCGGCGTTGCGCGCCAGTACGCGCTGGCAGCAGGCACATCAAGCGTTACAGCAGTTACAGCAGCGTTGGGAAGAGGCCAAAGCGGCCGGCATGCAGGCATAGCGAGCACTGCCTTATGGCTGTGTGATCGGCGGTGTAACGGCCCGGCGCGGGACTTGCCTCGCGGCGATGCCTGCGCCTGTGGGACGTCAGAATCAGCGCGGGAAACCGCCTAGGGAGAGAGATGATTATTTATCTGCATGGTTTCGATTCCACCAGCCCGGGGAATCATCAAAAGGTGTTGCAGTTGCAGTTTATCGATCCGGACGTACGCTTAGTGAGCTATAGCACGCGTCATCCGCGCCACGACATGCAGCATCTGCTGAACGAGGTGCATCGCGTAGTACAGCAGGGCGGCGATCAACGTGCGTTGATCTGTGGGGTCGGATTGGGCGGCTACTGGGCCGAGCGCATCGGTTTCCTGTGCGGCATCCGTCAGGTCTTGGTCAACCCGAATCTCTTTCCGCAGGAGACGATGCTGGAACTGATCGATCGCCCCGAGGAGTATGCCGATATTGCGACCAAGTGCGTAGACAACTTCCGCAGCAAGAATCGGGAGCGGGCGCTGGTGCTGCTGTCGCGCCATGATGAGGCGCTGGACAGCGCACGCAGTGCCAGCGTGTTGGCACCCTACTATGAGGTGGTGTGGGATGAACAGCAGGGGCATAAGTTTCCCAGCCTATCGCCGCATCTCCAGCGTATTCGCGCCTTTAAAAGCGTCGCATGATCATGTGGGCGGGGGCGTTGCGCCCCCGCGCCAAGTGGCGACGGCGCTTAGCGCCCGGCCTTCAGTTTCTGGAAGTCGGTTTCGTAGATTTCGCTGGCGCTGCCGACATCGTTCTGCCACTCACCCTTGGCGATGGTTTGCGCATCCGGGTAGAGCGACTTATCACCGACCACCTCTTTCGGCAGCAGTTTCTGTGCCGCCAGGTTCGGCGTCGGGTAGCCGATGGTTTCCGCAACCTGCGCCGCGATGTCCGGGCGCAATAGGAAGTTGATCAGCTTCAATGCCCCTTCCGGGTTCTTGGCGTTGGCCGGAATGGCCAGGCTATCCATCCAGAAAATGGCTCCCTCTTTCGGCCAGACGATCTGCACCGGCGTGCCCGCCTGACGCGCCACGTAGGCGGAGCCGTTCCAAATCATCCCCAGATTGACCTCCCCCTCCATGAACGGGTTGGCCGGGTTGTCGGAGTTGAAGGCCAATACGTTAGGCATCAGTTTCACCAACTCGTCATAGGCTGCCTGGATCTGCTTGGGGTCGGTGGTGTTGCCTGAGTAGCCCAGTTTACGCAGAGCGATCTGGAAAACTTCGCGCGCGTCATCCGTTAATAGCAGGCTACCTTTATACTCCGGCTTCCACAGGTCGGCCCAACTGGTGATGGTGGCGGGATCGATGGCGTCGCTGTTGACCCCGATCGCCGTCGCTCCCCAGATGTAAGGGATAGAATAGTCGTTTTGCGGGTCGAAGGACTTATGCAACAGGTTCGGATCCAGGTTGTGGAAGTTGCTCAGTTTACTGTGGTCGATCTTTTGCAGCATTCCTTCGTTACGCATCTTGGCGACGTAGTAGGTGGAGGGAACCACCAGATCGTAGGCCCCGTCCTGGTACGTCTTCAGCTTGGCGTACATGGTTTCGTTGGATTCGTAGGTCGAATAAATGACTTTGATGCCCGTCTCCTTGGTGAACTGCTCCAGCAGTCCCGGCGGCACATATTCGGTCCAGTTGTAGAAATAGACAGTGTTATTGTCAGTTTTCGGCGCATCGGCAGCGTATGCGACATGGCTCCCGCATACCAGCAAAGCTGCGGCTACCAGAGGTGACCACTTTTTCATTCAGCGTATCCCTATAGTGAAGGTCGAAACAGAAGGTGAAACTGTCCGCCGCCGGAACGCCTTGGCGAACCACAACAAACAGGCGGGCTATTATAGGAGCGCCTCGGACGGGGGTAAAGCTTCAATGGCCGAGACGGCGCGGAGCAGGGTAGACCGTCCGGCAAGGAAGCCGGACGGTCGGAGGGATGCGCTTAGCGCGACGTCTCACGGTTGAGACGGGCATAGGCTTGTTCGTGCGCGCTTTGGCGACGGGCGTAGAACATCAAGATACTCAGGCTGATGATGAAGGTCAGTGCTAGCTTGACCGACTCCGCTCCGCTCAGCGCGATGAAGCAGAACAGACAGCCCAGGGTCGCAGCCGTCAGGCTCAGCAGGTGATGCAGCGAGGCTCCCTCCAGGCGGATCAGGGCCACACAGGAGTAGAAGTAGGGCAACATGGTCAATAACACGGCGATGCCGATCAGGTTGCCGAAGATGTCCGAGGTTTTAGCACCGCTACTGGCCAGGCAGGTCATCAACGCCATCAGTGCCGTCATTTTCAGCGCCGACAGGATGATCCCCTTACGTGGAACCCCGTTGGCGTCGACCTCGCCGTAGATCTGGGGGAAGTTGCCGTCGCGCGCCGCTCGAACGCCCGCTTGGCCGACCAACATCATCCACGAACCTAATGCGGCTAGACAGGCGAAAGCGGTGAAGGCGGACACCAGCGGCGCAGCCCAGCCGCCGAGGATCATGGCGGCGCTGGCGGCGAAGGGGGCGCCGGTCGCCGCCATGGTGGCGGCGGGGAACATCCCACTCATCACCTGGGTCGCCAGGATGTAGATCAGACCGGCCAATGCCGTGCCTAGCATGGTCGCCAGCGGCACGGTGCGTTGCGCATTCTTCACCAGTCCCGAGCTAACGGCCGCGCTCTCGACGCCGACGAACGCCCACAGGCAGATCAAGATACTGTGCAGTATCGCATCGCCGCTACTGCTGTGGGTGGTGTTCCAGTTGGCGTGATACAGCGCCGGATCGAACCAGTGCCAGCCAGCGATGGCGGTGCCGACCACCGGGAGTAGTACCAGGATCAAACCGAGAGTGGTCAGGCGGCTGACCCAACGCCCGCCCATCAGGTTGATGAACGCCATGATCCAGATGATGACGATGCTGGCGATCCCGGCGGGGATCGGGTTATTTAGCATCGGGAAGAAGACCGACAGGTAGGCCACCCCTGCCAGGCAGTCGGCCAGGTTACCGATCCAGTTGGCGTGGTAGTAGAGCACCGCCGTTTGGAAGCCGAAGGCCGGGCCGAGACGGCCTGCATAGGCGATAGGCCCGCCAACCTGCGGGTCGCGTGTAGTCAAACGTGCAAAGACGAAGGCCAGCGACATCGCGCCGACCAACGCAATCAACCAACCAAAGAGAGCGATGGAGCCAATCTTGGCCAAGTTTGCCGGTAACAGTGCGATGCCGCTGCCCATCATGTTACCGGCGACAATACCCGTACAGGCGAAAAGCCCAATTTTTTTTGAAGACGCCATGTTAGCCCCGTAAATACTGACGTGGTGACCGTGCTCCTTCACGGTGCGCGCCGCTGCTATTAATCAATTCCTGGACGTAATTATAGGTTAATTTGTGATTCAAATCACAGGTGGTGGTATGATTAATGTATTACGGCGTTGTCCTCTTTCCCGTTTCTGCATCTTTATCCTGGCATGATCGCGGCTTCGCGCCGGCCCGCGGCGTGGGAGGGGACGTTGAGGGGAGCGAGCGCGTTGGGGGCCGGTAATACGCGGCACAAGGCGCCGTTAAGAGGCGTTTCCGCCCAGAGCGCGGTGGACGGCATCGTGCTACACCAGGCGCGTCAGCGCCGTGTTAGTGCGCGGCGACTCTCGCGGCGGGGAGGGGCGGCGGCCTGTATGCCCGCCGCACGCCATGGCCTCAGTGTTTGGTGCGGTCGCGGAGGATCAGTTGGCTGGCCAGCACCAGCAGCAGCGATAGCGCCAACAGGATGGTTGCCAGGGCGTTGACCTCCGGCGAGACGCCTACTTTGACCATCGAGTAGATCTTCAAGGGGAGGATCTCGTAGCCCGGCCCGGTGACGAAAGAGGAAACCACCACGTCATCCATCGACAGGGTAAAGCTCAGCAGCCAGCCGGCAGCCACCGCCGGCATAGCCAGAGGCAGCAAGATCTTGCGCAGAATGACCAGCTCGCTGGCGCCGAGATCGCGCGCCGCCTCCAGCATACGCACGTCGAACCCTTTCAGGCGTGAGAAGACCGTGACCACCACGAAAGGC
Source organism: Edwardsiella hoshinae NBRC 105699 = ATCC 33379 (assembly GCF_000474215.1). Taxonomy (GTDB): domain Bacteria; phylum Pseudomonadota; class Gammaproteobacteria; order Enterobacterales; family Enterobacteriaceae; genus Edwardsiella; species Edwardsiella hoshinae. The sequence continues at coordinate 7,575 of NZ_BAUC01000017.1, forward strand.
AGGCAGAAGGTGATGTGCGAGAACAGCAGCGACCAGAAGCCGAGCGAAACGCCCAACAGCATAAACAGCACCAGCAGAGAGATCGCCATGACGATATCCGGCGACATCATCACCACAAACAGCATACCGCCGACGAAAGGCTTGCCACGAAAGTGGTAGCGGAACAGGGCCACGGCGGTCAAGGAGCCGATCAGGGTGGCGAAGGTCGCCGAGAGCACCGCCATGGTGATCGAGTGGCCGGCAGCCTGGAGCAGGCTGTCGTTGTTCATCAGCGTGCGGTACCAGTCGAAGGTAAACTGCTTCCAATTGATGCCAAAACGCGAGCTATTGAATGAGTTGGCGATCAAAATAATGATAGGGATATATAAGTAAGCGTAGATCAGGGTCATGAACCCTCCGCGCATCAGGCGACCAAACATGTCAGATCCTCCTGGGCGTGGCGGTATACGCCCCCGTGATACTTATGCAGCGTGGACAATTTGATTATCTTCTCCCAACCATTTGACATATCGTCAAATAAAACAAATGGATATCATCGTTTACTCCGTCGCTTCCCTGCGGCAGTCGTGGCGCCGCGTGCGCCGTCGTCAGTCACCTAAATCGCTGGCCTTGCGGTTGAGCAGTTTACCGACGCGGTAGTAGATCAAGAGCATCACGCCCATCACCAGCGTCAGGCAGATACTGGTGGCCGCACCGAACGGCCAGTCGCGAATATTCAGGAACTGGCTCTTGATGACGTTACCGATCAACAGGTTCTTCGCGCCGCCCAGCAGGTCAGCGATATAGAACAACCCCAGCGAGGGCAGCATCACCAACAGACAGCCAGCGACGATGCCCGGCATGGTCAGCGGAACGATGATGCGCAAGAAGGTGTGTAACTTGTTGGCTCCCAGATCGCGCGCCGCCTCCAACACCGAACGATCGAGCTTTTCGATGCTCGAATAGAGCGGCATCACCATGAAGGGGAGCAGGATATACACCAAGCCTAGAACCACTGCCGTCGAGGTATACATCAGGCGTAGCGGCTGATCGATGAGACCGATCCACAACAGAAACTCGTTGAGGTAGCCGCGGGTGCTGAGGAACAGCTTCAGCCCATAGACGCGGATCAGCGAGTTGGTCCAGAAGGGGACGATCAACAGGAACAACAACAGCGGGCGTACCCGCTGTGGCAGGCGTGCCAGAATAAAGGCGAACGGATAGCCGATCACCAGGCAACTCAGCGTCGCCATCAACGCCATGTTGAGCGAGTGCAGCAATACCTCGGCATACAGCGGATCGAATAACCGCTGATAGTTATCCCAGCTGAACACCATGCGAACCAGATTGGCGTCGTCACGAGTCAGGAAGCTGGTGGCGATGATCATCAAGTTGGGCAGGAAGACGAACAGCGACAGCCAGCCCACCACCATGGTGATCACCACATTCTGGAAAAGCTTACGCGATCTCTTCATCGGGTAGCACCACCTCCCAGCTTTCGACCCAGGTCACCGCCATCTTCTGATTGAGCGAGTGGTCCACATCGGGATCGTCTTCGTTAAAAAACTCGCTGACCATCACCATCTTGCCATTTTCGAGCTCGACGCTGGACTCCAAGGTCATCCCTTTGTAGTTGCGCTCGCGGACATAGCCGACAATGCCATCCACCTGCTCGCTGTCGCTGATCTCCTCGACGCGCAGATCCTCGGGGCGCAGCAGCACCTTGAGGCGATCGCCCGCGCCGACATGCATCTCAGGATTCACGTAGATGTCACATTCGCGTCCCTCGACGTTGGCGCGTACCCGCTGTTCGTCGATGCGATGCAGCACGCTGGCGTCAAAGATATTGATCTCACCGATGAAGCTGGCGACAAACAGGTTTTTCGGCTCCTCGTAGATCTCGCGCGGGGTGCCATCCTGCTCGATACGGCCGTCACGCATCACCACGATGCGATCCGACATGGTCAGCGCCTCTTCCTGATCGTGGGTGACGAAGATAAAGGTGATACCCAGTTTGCGTTGCAGCGCCTTGAGTTCATTCTGCATCTGTTTGCGCAGTTTGTAGTCCAGCGCCGATAGGGACTCGTCCAGCAATAGCACGCGCGGCTTGTTGACCACCGCGCGGGCGATGGCTACGCGCTGTTGCTGACCGCCGGAGAGTTGGTGGGGGCGACGCTGGGCCATCTCATCCAGCTGTACCATGCGCAGGGCGTCCATAACGCGCGGGGCGATTTCATCGCGCGGCGTCTTCTGCATACGCAGACCGAAGGCCACATTCTCAAACACGGTCATGTGCGGGAAGAGCGCATAACTCTGGAAGACGGTGTTAACGTGACGCTGCTCGGCAGGCAGGTGGGTGATCTCCTCACCATCCAGTACCACCTGGCCGCTGTCGACCTCCTCTAAACCCGCGATCAGACGCAGCACCGTGGTCTTGCCACAGCCGGAGGGGCCAAGGATAGTCAAAAATTCACCATGATTAATGGTGAGATCGAGATCGTTGATGATCGCTTTGCCATCAAACGATTTACGGATTTGGGTCAGACATACGACCGGAAGCGTTTGCGAGTCTACAGAGGAAGTCTCAGTCATTTAGTGGTTACTCTATCCCGAGAGATGTTGCAGATAGAACCGCCGCTGAAAAAGACTGCGTGAGCGGCGGAACGATCCCGTGCTCGAAACCAGCGGCGTCAATCAAATTTTTAGAGCGCGCATGATAGACCCTGTAGACAATAATTGAAAGCTAACGTGGGCAGAATTCGCCACTTTCCTGTCAAAATCCCAGCACTTGGTCGACGCTCAGCGCCAAATTTGGCGTCAAAGTGCCATGGACACTCGCCGCTCGCTAGCCGACACCGGGTCGAGTCAAGGCCATCAGCGGCCTGCGCTTCCGCGAGCCGAGTGAGGCGTCACCGCGCGTTCCTCGGCGTCTGTGGCCTCAGTGGATGAGGAGTGTGCGTAGTCGCTAATTCTCCCCAACCAGCCAAATGCCGGCTGTTTTAGTAGCGTTTGCCGGGAAAGGCGGCGGCATTTCGGGGCAATTCCCTGTCCGATCAGGTTTTTTCGCTGATAGGTAAAAGTAAAGATCGTTAAAAATGACCTGACGCAATATTCGGCCAAGAGCGGCTCCGCATAATGGGACGACAATAATGGGGAAAATAGCAAATGAATAACTTACTTGATCGTTTTCTTAACTACGTCTCTTTTGACACACAGTCCAAGCCAGGCGTACGCCAGGTGCCGAGTACCGAGGGCCAGCTGAAGCTGGCCCGCGTCTTACAGAGCGAGCTGACGGCGTTGGGGTTGGAGCAGGTGACGCTGAGCGAACATGGCTGTGTGATGGCGACGCTGCCGGCGAACGTCGATTGGCCGGTGCCGACCATCGGTTTTATTGCGCATATGGATACCGCGCCCGACGCGAGCGGGAAGAACGTGAATCCGCAGATCGTGGAAAATTACCGCGGCGGCGACATTGCCCTCGGTGTCGGCGATGAGATCCTGTCGCCAGTGATGTTTCCGGTACTGCATCAGCTATTGGGGCAGACACTGATCACCACCGATGGCAAGACGCTGTTAGGCGCCGATGACAAGTCGGGGATCGCCGAGATCATGACTGCGTTGGCCCGGCTTAAGCAAAGTGATGTGCCGCATGGAGAGATCCGTGTCGCCTTCACGCCGGACGAAGAGGTTGGCAAGGGGGCGCAATACTTTGACGTTGCCGCCTTCGACGCCGAATGGGCCTATACCGTCGACGGTGGCGGAGTGGGCGAGTTAGAGTGTGAAAACTTTAACGCCGCTTCGGTATCGATCAAGATCAGTGGTAACAATGTGCATCCGGGAAGCGCCAAAGGGGTGATGGTTAATGCCTTGGGCTTGGCTAACCGTATTCATGCGTTGCTGCCAGCGGCGGAAGTACCGGAGTTGACCGAGGGCTACGAAGGATTCTACCACCTGGTCGCGATGAAAGGCAGCGTCGAGAAAGCCGAAATGCACTACATCGTGCGTGACTTCAGTCGCGAAGGCTTCGAAGCGCGTAAGAAGCGCATCATGGATATCGCCAAGCAGGTCGGTCAGGGGTTGCATCCGGAGTGTTACATCGAAGTGACGCTGGACGATAGCTACTACAACATGCGCGACGAGGTGGCGAAGCACCCGCATATCGTTGCGCTGGCGCGCCAGGCGATGCGGGATCTGGACATCGAGCCGATCGAGCGGCCGATCCGTGGCGGTACCGATGGCGCCCAGCTCTCCTTCCGGGGGCTGCCTTGTCCGAACCTGTTCACCGGCGGCTATAACTTCCACGGTAAACATGAGTTCATCACCCTGGAGGGGATGGAGAAGGCGGTGGCGGTGATCATGCGTATCGCCGAGCTGACCGCCGAGCGTGCGCGTAACGCCTAAGCCTCCCCCGACCGCGCGGCGTGCCGGGCACGCTCGACGCCGTGCGGGATAGCCGAGTTAATGCGCCGGACGGAATAGCGGGGCCAGGTGTTCGCGATAGCGTGCCAGGTTGTGCTCGACGTCGGGCCGTTTGATCACGTCGCTACATAGGAAGGTCGGCAACGGGCGCATGCCAAGGAACTGGTTGGCCTTATGGAAGTGCAGGTAGACGCCATCGATGCCTTGACCGTGGAAGAACTGCGCGGGGTCGTCGAAGGCTTCTTGCGGCGCGTTCCAGGTCAGCGACAGCATATACTGCTTGCCTTGCAGCAAGCCGCCGGAGCCATATTTCTTGCTGGCGTCAGAGCGGGTGCGGCCATCGTTGCGATACAGGCGGCCGTGACCGGCGGTAAACACCTCATCCAGGTACTTTTTGACGATCCAGGGTTCTCCCATCCACCATCCCGGCATCTGATAAATAATGCAATCCGCCCACAGAATATTCTCCACCTCCTGTTCGATCTGGTAGCCCTGATCGATGGTGGTGGCACGCAATGTATGCCCCCATGCGCCCAAGACTTCACAGGCGGTATCATGCAGGGTGGTGTTCAACTGGCCGTTGGAGTGGCCAAATTTTTTCATGCCATTAAGCAATAAAATGCGACTCATATGAGACTCCGATAGTTCCGCTAGAGCGTTATATTTACCTGTTAGTGAAATTATCACCACGATGACTATATGAAAACCATTATGCTGGAGGCAGGGCACAAAATGGGTTGTGATGTTTGGCCGCGTCTGTGCGTTGCTGCCGCGGCCAAGTCGGTCGATGCGTTAGATTTCACTAGGATGGCTGTGTAAAAAAACATAGCAGCGCGTTGCGTATCGATTCTGTGGCGCAGATCCGTCGTCAGTGCAAAATCGTGCATTGTAATCCTCTACGCTGTCCCCTCTAGTCTGTGATCGGGCGCAAGTGAGATTCATGCTCAATCTCCGGCAGGTGTTTTTTAATAATTTAAATATCAATTAATTATCCGATGTGGTCGCCAAACTAACGTCGTGTGCTACCAGATATCCTCGCCGTCACAGGGCGAGCGATAGCGTAATATCGCGTCGGGAGAAAATCATCGCTGCCAAGTGGCGTCTGGGGGGGCGTAAAGAGGGACTCTTTTCTACGCGGCTGTGCTAGCTTGATGCGGAGACGCACAATCAATTAGCGCGCCGCGCTGGGGCCTTCGCGCGGCGCCGTAGAAGAAAAATTGCGTATACGGTTAACCAGTCGACAGGGAGTCAGTCCATGAAGGGAAATACCATAGCGAGCGCACAGGCACTCGCCGCCGGGATGGATAACGCGCAGTGGCGCGCCGCCACCCGGTTCGATCGTACTGATATCGCGTGGATCACCATGAGCATCGGGATGGCCATCGGGGCCGGGATCGTTTTTCTGCCGGTGCAGGTCGGGTTGATGGGGTTATGGGTCTTTCTGCTCTCGGCGCTGATCGGCTATCCGGCGATGTACCTGTTCCAGCGCTTGTTTATCAATACCTTGGCCGAGTCGGCAGCGTGTGACGACTATCCCGGGGTGATCAGCGGTTATCTGGGGAAGAACTGGGGGATCACGCTGGGTATCCTCTATTTTATCATGTTGATCATCTGGGTGTTCGTCTACACCTTGGCGATTACCAACGATAGCGCCTCCTACTTGCACACCTTTGAGGTGACGACCTCGCTACTGTCGCAGAACCCGCTGTATGGCCTGGGGTTGATCTGCCTCTTGGTGTTCATTGCCGCGGTAAGCGAGCGTCTGTTGTTCAGCCTTTCCGGGGTAATGGCGATCACCGTGCTGCTGGCGGTGAGCATGCTGGGCATCTTGATGGTGCCGCATTGGGATAGCGCCAACGTGGGGCCGTTGCCGCCGACGGGTGAGCTGATCAAGAACGCCATCATCACGCTGCCCTTTACCTTGACGTCGATCCTGTTCATTCAATCGCTGAGTCCGATGGTGATCGCCTACCGCGCCAAGAATGTCAGTATCGCCGTCGCCCGCTATAAGTCGCAACGGGCGATGACCGTGGCCTTTGTGATCCTGTTCGTCATCGTCTTCTTCTATGCGCTGTCGTTTTCACTGGGCATGTCGCATGACAGCGCCGTTTCGGCGAGCCAACAGAACATTTCATCGCTGGCGATTACCGCACAGTATATCCCCGGAGCCTGGCTGACCGTCGTCGGCATCGTGATTAATCTGTTCGCCGTGGTGACCTCATTTTTCGGCGTATTTCTGGGGTTTCGCGAGGCTTGCATCGGCTTGGTGAACAATGCGTTATCGCGTTTTCGCCCGCAAGAGTCACTGGATCAGACCCTGATCCGCCGTGCGGTCACCGGCGCGATCATCCTCATGGCCTGGGGCGCGCAGGTCACCAATTTACCGATCCTCAGTTTTACCTCGGTTTGTAGCCCGATCTTCGGCCTGGTTGGCTGTCTGATCCCGGCGTATCTGGTGTATCGCGTACCGGCGTTGCATCGTCTGAAGACGCCGAGCCTGTGGCTGGTGGTCATCACCGGTATCCTGCTCTGTATCTCGCCGTTGTTGGCGTTTGCCTAAGCCTAATAACGCCATCGGGCAGCCGTAAGGCTGCCCGATGCGCGCGGAGGTAGAGCCCGAGTGCGTCGTTAGGCGCTGAATGGGCGTGCGATCAGGCTGCGGGTGTCGAGACGGACCTCGCTCAGCGTCACCGGCACGGTGTCCCCCTGGCGGAAGACGACTTCGCCTTTCACCTGGATGGTGCCGCTCTCTTGGCTACAGACCAGCTCGTCGCGGACCGCATGGATGAAGGAGGCGGGGACGAAGGCCACCGCGCCGTTCTCCAGCAGACGCACGCGCATGCCGCCACGGGAGATGTCGATGATCTCCGCCTGGAATGGCGTCGGAGCGTTCACCTTGTCCTTCAGGAAGCGGGCGTACAGCCAATCGCCGACGTCACGCTCAGCCAGGCGGTTCTGGCGACGGCGCTCGGCCAGTTGCAGCGTTAGCGCCGCATCCGGCCGCGTCGTCGGTTGGTTGGCGATCAACGCCTTCAGCAGGCGATGGTTGACCATATCGCCATACTTACGGATCGGCGAGGTCCAGGTGGCGTAGGCCTCCAACCCTAGACCGAAGTGTGGCCCCGGTTCGGTACTGATCTCGGCGAAGGTTTGGAAGCGGCGGATACGGCTGTCCAGGAAGGTGCTCGGCAGCGAATCCAGGTGACGTCGCAGGGTGCAGAAGCCCTCCAAGGTCAGCAGCGCCTCGGCATTGGCGGCGACGTCGTTAGCAGCCAGCAGCGAGACCGCCTGTTCGACCAGCGCCGGATCGAAGCCGGTATGGGTGTTGTAGATGCCGAAGCCGAGCCGCTCGCGCAGTACCAGCGCCGCGCAGACGTTGGCGGTGATCATGCACTCTTCGACGATGCGGTTGGCGACGCGGCGCGGTTCGGCGACGATGTCGCGCACATCACCATTCTCGTCGAGGATGAAGCGGTAGTCGGGACGATCGCGGAACACCAGCGCATGCTGCTGGCGCCAGGCGGTACGGGCGTTGGCGACACGGTGCAGCAGGCGGATCTGCTCGGCGATTGTTTCATCGCTCGGTTGCCAATCGCCACATCCCTCCAGCCAGTCGGAAACTTGGTCGTAAACCAACTTGGCCTTGGATTCGATCCAACCGCTAAAGAAGCGGATGTCGTCGCGCAGGCTGCCGTCGCTGTCGATGGTCACTTCGCAGGCCAGCACCGGACGGCGTTGACCGGCGCGCAGCGAACACAGGTCATCCGACAGGTCGCGCGGCAGCATCGGAATGTTGAAGCCCGGCAGGTAGGTGGTGAAGGCACGCTGACGCGCTTCGGCGTCCAGCGGGCAGTCGGCGCTGATGTAGGCGGTCGGATCGGCGATAGCGATGGTCAGTTTCAGGCTGCCGTCGGCGTTTTCCGCCACGTACAGCGCATCGTCCATATCTTCGGTGCTGGCGCTGTCGATGGTGACGAAAGGCAGGGCAGACAAATCCTCCCGCGCCAGCCCCTCATCCAGCATCTCGCCGGCTTGCCATTGCGGTGCCTGACGCGCCAGATCGTGGCGTGTCAACGTCACCCACCAGGGGGCGAAATGGTCATTACCGTCGGTGATGAAGGCGGTGATTTCGGCGAAGAAGTTGCGATCGCCCTTCAGTGGGTGGCGGCGCATCTCGGCCAGTACCCAGTCGCCCTGTTGGAAATCGCGCTCCAGGCCGCGCGCCGGGCGGCAGCCGATGGCGTCTTTCAGCAATGGATGGTCGGGGATAATGGACAGGCGATCCTCGTTAGCCTTCTTCTGAACGCGGCCGACGAAACGGGTCAGGAATGGCTCGATCAGCGCTTCCGGTTCGGCGATTTCACGCTCCTTATCCATCTGGACGGCGGCACGCACGCGGTCACCGTGCATGACCTTCTTCATCTGCGGCGGTGGAATGAAATAACTTTTCTGCGCGTCGACCTCCAGAAAGCCAAAGCCTTTGTCGGTCCCCTTGACCACGCCTTCTACGCGCGGGGTTTGCGAGTGAAGTTGCTGTTTTAGCTGGGCAAGCAGCGGGTTGTCCTGAAACATAGTGTGAAATAGTGATTCCGGCTGATAAATGATCGTGACGACCAAAAAAGTGGTTGCCATTGTTACGCAAAGTGCCCTGCCGGGGCAAGCGTGGCCGGCGGCGGCATAATTCCCGCCGCCGGCAGGGTTAGCGGAAAGGCGGCTCGTTAAAGGTGCGTAGTTTGCGCGAGTGCATACGATCGCCTTCGGCGCGTAGCAGATCCAGGGCGTAGATGCCGATCTGGAGGTGCTCGGAAATGGCCCCTTGGTAGAAGCGGTTGGCCTGGGCGGGCAGCTTGATCTCGCCGTGTAGTGGCTTGTCCGAGACGCACAACAGGGTGCCGTAGGGTACGCGGAAGCGATAGCCTTGTGCGGCGATGGTGGCGCTTTCCATGTCGACCGCCACCGCTCGGCTGAGATTGAAACGGCGGGCGGAGGCGCTATAGCGCAGTTCCCAGTTACGATCGTCGGTGGTGACCACCGTCCCGGTGCGTAGCCGTTGTTTGACCTGCTCGCCAGGCATGCCGCTGATCTGCTTAGTGGCATCATACAGTGCGCGTTGTACCTCGGCGATGCTGGGAATGGGGATATCCGGTGGCAGAACGGCATCCAGCACGTGATCGTCGCGCAGGTAGGCGTGGGCCAAGACGTAGTCGCCGATGATCTGGCTTTGGCGCAGCCCGCCGCAGTGGCCGATCATCAGCCAGGCATGGGGACGCAGCACCGCCAGGTGATCGCAAATGGTCTTGGCGTTGGCCGGCCCGACGCCGATGTTGACCAGCGTGATGCCGTTCCCATCCTCTGCCATGAGATGGTAGGCCGGCATCTGGTGGTTTTTCCACGCCAGATCGGAGACGACCTGTTCGCTGTCGACGTTGTCGGCATCGATGTAGATCCCGCCAGCGCCGGAGAGCGCACAGTAGCCGCTGTTGGGGGCGGCGATCTGCCGGCAGGCCCAACGCACGAACTCATCGACATAGCGGCTGTAGTTGGTAAAGAGGATATAGGGCTGCACATGCTCCGGCGGTGTGCCGGTATAGTGGCGCAGTCGCGCTAGGGAAAAGTCGGTACGCAGGGCATCGAAGTGGGATAACGGCGCATCCTGCCGCCCGAGCAGGGCTCCGTCGGCGGTCTCATCCCCGATGTGAGCGAGATCGGGAATGGGAAAGTGACGGGCCAGCGCCGCACTCATCATCCGATCGAGCGCGAGATCGGCGCCGTCGATCACATAGGGATAGGGGATCTCCTGTGCGGAGGGGCGCACCTCAATGCGCGCGCCATACTCGCGTACCAGCAGGGTCAGCTGTTCCAGCAGGTAGCTGCGGAATAGCTCCGGGCGGGTGATGGTGGTGACATAATGGCCGGGGTGGTTAAAGCGCCCATAGGCGCGGGTACGTTCGGCCGGCTGGCCTTCGCCGTCCCAGCTGACGTGCAGCGCCGGATAGACAAAGCCTCCGGCGGCCCGGGCCGCGTCATCGGGGATCTCGCCGCGTTCGATAAACGCGCTGATGGCTTCGCGTAGGGCGTAGACGGCGCCATCGTAGTAGGCGCTCAGGCGATTGATCGCCTGTTCGGGGGTTAGGGATGTCGTGTGATGGACTGAACTCATGGCCTCTCCCACTAAGCTGGTATAATGCGCCGGAGCGATCGCCGGCGTTCTTGCAAGCCTAGTCGAGAGCGGCGGCGGGGAAAAGGGGGGCATAGCGGACTTTTTCGCGGTTGGCAACACATCAGAGCACCCAATTGGGGTACAATGCGCTATCTTATGCCCTGATTTCATCCATAAAACGGATAACAGACATCTATGATTATCAAACCTAAGGTTCGCGGTTTTATCTGCACCACTACCCATCCGGTTGGCTGTGAGGCCAACGTTCGCCGTCAGATCGCCTATACCCAGGCGAAGGGTCCGATCGAGAACGGTCCGAAGAAAGTGCTGGTGATCGGCGCCTCTACCGGTTATGGCTTGGCGTCACGTATCTCCGCAGCCTTCGGCGCCGGCGCCGCCACCATCGGTGTGTTCTTCGAGAAGCCGGGTACGGAAACCAAACCGGGCAGCGCGGGCTGGTATAACGCTGCCGCCTTCGATAAGGCCGCCAAAGAGGCTGGCCTGTACGCCAAGAGCATCAACGGCGATGCTTTTTCCAACGCCTGCCGCCAGCAGGTGATCGATCTGATCAAGCAGGATCTGGGCCAGGTGGATCTGGTGGTTTACTCGCTGGCATCGCCGGTGCGCAAGCTGCCGGACAGCGGGGAGGTAGTCCGTTCCGCGCTGAAGCCGATCGGTGAGGTGTATACCACCACCGCCATCGACACCAACAAGGATCAGATCATCACCGCCAGCGTCGAGCCGGCCACGGAAGAAGAGATCCAGAATACCATCACCGTGATGGGCGGGCAGGATTGGGAACTGTGGATGGCCGCGCTGCGTGATGCCGGTGTATTGGCCGACGGGGCTAAATCCGTCGCCTACTCTTACATCGGCACCGATCTGACTTGGCCGATCTACTGGCACGGTACCCTGGGGCGTGCGAAAGAAGATCTGGATCGTGCCGCTGCCGGCATTCGCGCCGATCTCGGCGCGCACGGCGGCACCGCTCATGTCGCCGTGCTCAAGTCGGTGGTCACTCAGGCGTCTAGCGCCATTCCAGTGATGCCGCTGTACATTTCCATGTCCTTCAAGATCATGAAAGAGAAGGGCATCCACGAAGGGTGCATGGAGCAGGTCGACCGCATGATGCGTACCCGTCTGTACGGCAGCGATCTGGCGTTGGACGAGCAAGCGCGTATCCGTATGGATGATTGGGAACTGCGCGACGATGTGCAGCAGGCCTGCCGCGATCTGTGGCCGTCCATCACCAGCGAGAACCTCTACCAACTGACCGACTATGCCGGTTATAAAGAAGAGTTCCTGCGTCTGTTCGGGTTCGGCCTGGAGGGCGTGGACTACGAGGCGGAGGTGAACCCGGACGTGCAGTTCGATGTGATCTCGCTGTAACGACCGTACGACGTATGACCCGCCCTGGGGGAATCGGTGATTCCCCCAGGGTTTCTTTTTGGCTTCTCGCCCCTGCTGGTGCACCTAGCGCCGATTCACCTTCTGTGATATGTCGCGCTTACGCACTGAACGCGTCACGGTTTTGCACCTCGCTCAGAGTAGGGTGCGTGCCATCTTGTGCCTCTCCGCTCGCCAGTTTCATGCATCCGGCAGCCGCCCGCGAACCACGCTGCGCTATCTATCGGGTGCCGCTATCGTCGCGCCCCGCGGGGATTAGCAGCTGACTTCTAATGCCTGTGCGGCGGCGGCCTCGACAGTATAGACGATCAAGCTCTGTTTCAGTTCCAGATAGACGGCGTAGTCGCGGGTGGTGGTATAGAGGCTGATCAGGATCTGGATACCATCTTTGGTGATGTTGTGCATGTGGACGAAGCGCTCCAGTTGCGTATTGACGCGGTTATCCTGGCTGATCTTGTCGTGCAACGTCGCCAGCAGTGTGGTGACCTGATCGGCATCGAAGGTCTTGATGATCGCCGCCAGCTCAACCCGGCGGTAGTCGCTGCGTCCAGGGTTCTCGATCATGATGGAGGAGAACACCGAGTTCGGAATATACAGCGGCTTCTGATCGAAGGTGACGATCTTGGTGGTACGTAGACCGATTTCGGCGACGACCCCCTCGGTGTTCTTCTCCGGCAGGCGGATCCAATCGCCGACGTTAAATGGCCGGTCGAAGTAGAGCATGACGCCGGAGAGCAGGTTCCCGAGGATATTGCGGCTGGCGATACCGATGGCCACGCCACCGACGCCGCCGAAGGTCAGTAGCCCAGACATATTCAAGCCAAGCTGTTCACCAAAGAGGGTGGCGAGCAGAAACAGGGTGATGATGTTGATGGCGCGGATCACCACCAGCGTCTTCGACTTGTTGATGCCGTTCTTGATTTGGCGATCGGCGATGATATTGATCGCCGAAGAGATGGCCTTAAACAAGACGAAGATGATCAGTACCGTCTGACAGAAAGAGATGTACTTGACCCACGGCCAGAGGCCGACGATCAGTAGGTACTTTTTGACCGCCTCACACAACAGCAGCACCAGCAGCAGCCATAGCAGCGTCTGCGCCACTTGGAGCAGGGCGGTGCTGCGATTTCCCCGGCATTTACGCAGGCCATACACTAATCCGCTGAGCAGCAGCAGGACGGCGGCCAGAATGATATGCGCATGTAATTTTTCGACTAACAACGTCACGGCAGGATACCTCTATTGGAACCAGCGGCGCCCTGGGCGACGCCTGTACTTGATCTCTTTCATCTGCCCCGCAGCGCCAGCGGGCCGCTTAAAAACCACCGCCATCGCGCCGCCAGGCATCGGCGGTCAACGCTTCGCCAAAGTGGCTGGTGATCAAGCGCTTGGTCAGATCGTGCAGAGGGGCGGCGAGCACGTCGGCGGTGCTGCCGCGCTCCACCACGTCACCGGCTTGCATCACCAAGACCTGATCACTGATATGTTTCATCATCCCCAGATGCTGGGTAACGTAGATATAGGCGATGCCGTGTTTCTGCTGTAGCTCCAGCATCAGGTTGATGATCTGCGAGCGCATTGACATGTCGAGCGCGGCCAATGCCTCGTCGGCGACGATCACCTTAGGTTGCAGGATCAGGGCGCGAGCCAGGGCGATGCGTTGCAGCTGACCGGCGGCTAGCATATGCGGGTAGTAGTAGGCGTGATCGTTACGCAGTCCCACTTGGCGTAGCGTCTGGTTGATACGCACCTCACGCGCCGGCGCATCCAAATCGGTGTTGAGGCGTAGCGGCACATCCAGGATCTGGCCGATGCGCTGGCGCGGGTTTAGTGAGGTCGCCGGATCTTGGAAGATCATCCGGATGCATTGGCTACGATAACGGTAATCGCCGTAGTGTAACAGGTGATCGTCGATCAGGATGCGCCCCTCGCTCGGCTCGATCATCCCGGCAATCATCTTGGCCAAGGTAGACTTCCCGGAGCCATTCTCGCCGATGATCGCCAGCGTTTGCCCTTCGCGTAGGGTGAAACTGAGCGGTTTGACCGCTTCGACCAGTTGCCGGCGGAACCAGCCGGTACGATAACGGAAAGTCTTTGCGAGATTGTGTACTTCGAGCAGGGTTTTCATCATTGCGCCTCCTCCATATTCAGCGGGAAGTGGCAGGCGAATTGATGCCCCTTCACGGTGCGCAGGGTGGGGGTCTCGATGCATTTCTTCTGGGCGTAGGGGCAGCGTGGCCCCAGACGGCAGCCGATCGGCAGGTGCTCCAGGGAGGGAATGGCCCCGGGCAGCGTGTTCAGCCGACTCTTGGGCGCGAGCGCACGGCCGAAGTCGGGCATCGCCCGGATCAGCGCCTGGGTGTAGGGATGATGCGGCGCGCTGAGGATCTCCTCGCAGCTGGCGCTCTCGACCGTCTGGCCGCAATACATCACGTTGATGCGGTCGGCCCACTTGCTCATCATCTGTAGATCGTGGCTGATCAGTAGAATGGTCGTGTTGTTATTCTGGTTCATGCGCGCCAACAGGCGGAAGATCTGCGCCTGCGTGGTCGGCTCCATGGCGTTGGTCGGCTCGTCGGCGATCAGCAGGCGCGGCTGGTTGGCCAAGGCGATGGCGATCATCACCTTTTGACACTCCCCTTCGGTCAGCTCATAGGGCAGGCTGCGCATGGCATCTTTATGATCCTTGATACCGACACGGTGCAACAGTTCGATGGCGCGGCGGCGACGCCAGCGTAAACGCTGCCACCAGCGTCCTTTGAAGGTCCAGCCGGGAATGGCCTGGATCAGTTGGCGGCCAATGCGCTCCGAGGGGTCGAGACAGGATTGCGGCTCCTGGAAGATCATCGACACGTTATGGCCGACCAGTTTACGCCGTTGGCGCGGCGTCAGGCGCAGCAGATCGATGTCATCGAAGCGCATGCGATCGGCAGTGACCCTCCAGTTGTCTTTAGTAATACCACAGATCGCTTTGGCGATGAGACTCTTACCGGAGCCGGATTCGCCGACCAGCCCGCGGATCTCCCCTTCGCTCAGGGTGAGGCTGACGCGATCGACAGCCTTGACCGCCCCCTCGGGGGTCATGAACTCAATCGTCAGGTTGCGGATATCGAGTAACGGCATTATTTCACCCCGGCGTTGATGGCACGGCGCAAGCCGTCGCCCAGCAGATTCACTAACAGTACGCTGAGCATGATGGCCCCCCCCGGCAACATGACAGTCCAGGGAGCCACATACAACAGTTCCAGTGCGTCGCCCAGCATGGCGCCCCACTCCGGTGACGGCAATTGGGCACCGAGGTCGAGAAAGCCGAGGGCGGCGATATCGATGATCGCCATGGAGAGGGCGCGGGTAAATTCCGACACTAGCACCCCGGCGATATTGGGCATCACCGCGTCCCAAAGGATAAACCAGGTCGAGGCGCCATCGAGTCGCGCCGCGACGACATACTCTTTCTCCAACTCCTCATGTACCGCGCTATAGACGGCGCGCACGATGCGCGGCAGCAGCGCCAGCCATACCGCCAGCATGGCGTGCTCCAGGCGTGGGCCGAGGAAGGCTACCACGATGATCGCCAGCAGTAGCGACGGAATGGCTAACAGGGTGTCGAGGATATGGTTGAGGATCGCCGAGCGGAGGCCGTGTGTAATACCGGCCAACACCCCGATCGAGACCCCGCACAGGCTGGCGGCGATGGTGACGACCAGCGCGGAACCGAAGGTCGGCGCGGCTCCGCACAGTAGGCGACTGAGCAGATCGCGGCCGAGATCATCGGTGCCGAGAAAGAAAGATACATTGCCATATCGCGACCAGGAGGGGGGCAACAGCTGATAGCCGAGGAACTGCTGATCCAGGCCATAGGGGGCCAACAGGCGACCGAAGGCGCATAGCAGTAACAGGGCGATGATGCCATACAGGCCCACCATGGCCAGTGAGTCGGCATGAAAGTGGTACCAGGTCTGACGCAGCGGGCTGGGGACCTTTTTTTCGCGATAGACGTTATCGAACTGCATACCATTCCTTATGTTTCAGCGGGCTGGTCATGGCGCCAATGATATCGCACAGGACGTTGACTACCAGCACTAACGCGCCGATCACCATCACGCCTGCCGAGATGGCGGCGAAATCTTGCTGACGAATGGCGGCGATCAGCCAGCGACCCAGTCCCGGCCAGTTGAACACCACCTCGGTGATCATCGCCAGGGTTAACATGGTGGAGAATTGCAGCCCTAACTGCGGAATGATCGGCGGCAGGGCGTTATGCAGCACATGACGGTGGATGATGGTCAGGCGCGACAAACCGCGCGTGGCCGCCGCCTTGATATAGTTTTGCCCCACCACGTTGTCGGTGCTGAGGCGTATCAGGCGGATCACCTCGGTCATTGGCACCAAGGCCAGTACGCTGACCGGCAGCACCAGATGGCGCAAGACGCTCAACAGCATCTGTTGGCGGTAGGGCGAGTCAGAGAGCCAGGCGTCCACGAGGGCAAAGCCAGTGATGTTCGGCACCGGGTACAACAAGTCGTAGCGCCCGGAGACTGGCAACCAACCGAGATGTAGGGCAAAGAACAGCATCATC
Source organism: Edwardsiella hoshinae NBRC 105699 = ATCC 33379 (assembly GCF_000474215.1). Classification (GTDB taxonomy): domain Bacteria; phylum Pseudomonadota; class Gammaproteobacteria; order Enterobacterales; family Enterobacteriaceae; genus Edwardsiella; species Edwardsiella hoshinae. Next base: position 24,119 of record NZ_BAUC01000017.1, read on the forward strand.
AGCAACGCCAGCCAGAATACCGGCATCGAGTAACCGAGCAGCGCCAAGGTGGTGATGGCGCCATCGGGCCAGCGGCCACGCATCATACCGGCGGCAATCCCCATGGGGATGCCGCAGAACAGCGCCAGCAGGAAACCAAGGATACACAGTTCCAAGGTGGCGGGGACCACGACGCGCAACTGATTGACGATGGCCTGGCCGTTGATGCTGGAAACGCCGAAATCCCCCTGCAACAGGCTATGCAGATAGAAACGGTAGGCATCGCTCAGCGAAGCGCCGGACAGCGGCGCATGCGGCGTAAAGTAGAGCAGGCTGAAACTGACCAGGGTCAGGAAAAACAGGGTGACCAGTAACAGCAACAGGCGCCGTAGCGTAAAGATAATCATGGTGTCTCCTTGGTCGAGACCTGCGCTGAGGGGGGCGTCAGCGGCGCGGTCGGTGCCGCCTCACGGTATACCCCGGCGAAGGAGGCATTACCGAACGGGCTGAGCACCAGTCCCTTGATATCGTAGCGATAAGCTTGCAGGCGGAGTGAGGAGGCTAAGGGCAGGATCGGTAATTGCTGCTCCAGGATCTTCTGTGCCGCCTGATAGTCATCGATGCGTTGGGCGAGTTGTTGCGCCTGCAACGCCCGGTGTAACAGGGCGTCGAACGCCGGGTCGCACCAGTGTGCCAGGTTGGTCTGCGACTGGATGGCCGCGCAGCTCAGCAAGGGGCGGAAGAAACTGTCGGGATCATTACTGTCCGTCGCCCAGCCGGTGAGTGTCATGTCATGGCTCATGTCGCTGAGGCGTGCCTCCTGAAAGCGTCCCTCTACCGGAATGATGCTGACCTTGATCCCGACCTGGGCCAGGTCGGCCTGGATCAGTTCGGCCGTCTTCAGCGGGCTGGGGTTGTAGGCCTGCGAAGCGGTCGGCACCCACAATTGGAGGCGCAGGTTGCTGATCCCGGCGGCCTTGAGCATGGCGCGCGCCTTCTCGGGATCATAATCGGTGACGCGGGCATCGTTATCGTAGGCCCAGGAGGCGCGCGGCAGCAAGGAGGCGGCGGTCTCCGCTGTGCCGTAATAGATGGATTGCATCAGACGCTGATTGTTGATCGAGTAGGCAATGGCACGCCGTACATTTTCTTGATCCAGCGGCGGCTTGCGGGTGTTGAAGGCCAGGTAGGCCACGTTCATCCCGGGACGTAGCGTCAAGCGTAGGCGCGGGTCGTTACGCAAGATCCCCAACTGGCTGGCAGCCGGGTAGGCGAGGACGTCGCATTCGCCGGTCAACAGCTTAGAGATGCGCCCGGTGCCGCCGGCACCCAGATCGATCACCACTTGCTTCATGCGTGGGATGCCTTTCCAGTAAGTGGGATTGCGCAGCAGGCGGATGAATTGCCCGGCACGGTATTCTCCGCGCATGAAAGGCCCCGTCCCGACGGGCAGACGGTCGATCTGCGTCTGCCGGCCGCGCTGCGTCAGCTGGTCGGCATATTGTGCCGACAGGATCGGCGCATAGTGGGTTGCCAGATGCCAGAGGAAAGAGGCATCGGGCTGCTTCAGACGGATCTCGACCGTGTAATTGTCCAGCTTGCGCATGCTCTGCACGGCGTTGCTGAACTGTAGGCTATCGAAATAGGGGTAGTGGCCGCCATTGACGTCGTGGTAGGGATGCTTGGCGTCGAACATGCGTTCGAAGCTAAACAAGACATCGTCGGCGTTCATGTTACGCGTCGGTGTGAACCAGGGCGTTTTCTGGAAGGGCACATCGCGCCGCAGGTGCAGGATATAGGTGGCGCCACCGTCGAGTACTTCCCAACTCTGCGCCAGTTCCGGGATCAGACGATAGGTATAGGGATCGACATCCAGCAGCCGGTCATACAGCTGGGCGGCGAGGGTATCGACCGTCACACCGCCGCTCACCAGCTGTGGGTTAAAGGTATTCACGATACCGTTAACACAATAAATGAAGCCGCTCTGGCGGATATCCGGCACAGCGGGCTGCGGGGCGGTCGTCTTCTCGGCCGCCGTGGCTGCGGCCGACAGGCACAGCAGCGGGATCAGCAAGTTTTTCCAAGCACGCATAAAGGCTTCAACAGGTTGTGGGCTGTGTTCCTGGCCGGCGCTGCGCGAACCGTCGACGCAGACTACGGCGGCGCGGTAGACCAGCACGCCGGATAGTGGCGCTCCATTGAACGAATAGCCTAGTGTAACGTACATTGCCAGCCGGCCCAATCGCTGTGGCGATTCAGCGAGATTATTTGCTGTACGATTAGGCAATTAGCGCTTCCGTCCTGCGCGTAGCGAGCGACAAGAAAACGCTTTACAAACGATAGTGATAAACATTATCATTCAGGTGCTGCTTAACGATCCCGCGGCTCGGGGATCGTCGGGCGCGCGACATTGCTCACATTGCTTACAGTTTCATTTTAATGCCAGCTCGGGTGCTGGCTTTTTTTTGCGGCCGATTCAGGCCGGACCGTCCTCACCCTCTTCATCGTGCGCCTCGCGTACCGTCGTCGCGACGATCCCGTGTTTTTTCATGATGGCACGCAACTGATGGTAGCTGATGCCGAGCAGATCGGCGGCGCGGCGCTGCTGAAAGTGCGCCTGCTGCAACGCCGCGCGGGCTAAGGCCTGCTCCTGCTGATTCTGCCAGGTACGCAAATCGAGCGGCAGCGTTGGCAGGGCGTTCGTCGGGGAGGGCGTGGCACTGGCGAGCGTACTGGGGAAGGGATTGAGCACGATCTGCTGTAACGGTGTGTCATCATCGCCGTGACGGAATACCGAGCGCTCCACCACATTTTTCAACTCCCGAATATTGCCCGGCCACGGGTAGTCGAGTAAGACGCGTTGCGCTTGGGCGGCGAAGCCGGCGAACAAGGGGCGCCCCAGTTCGCGGCACATCTGCATGGCGAAGTGCTCTGCCAGCGGTAGAATATCCGCCTGACGTTGACGCAACGCTGGCAGGGCAATGACCTCGAAAGTCAGGCGGTCGAGCAGATCGGCACGGAAGCGCCCGGCGGCGGCCAGCGCTGGCAGATCGGCGTGAGTGGCGCAGATCAGGCGCACATCCACCTGTAGCGCCTGACTGCCGCCGACGCGCTCCAACTGGCCGTATTCGATGACGCGCAACAACTTCTCCTGGATCAGCATCGGCGCCGTGGCCAGCTCATCGAGAAACAGGGTGCCGCCGTCGGCCCGTTCGAAACGTCCCAGATGGCGGCGCTGGGCGCCGGTAAAGGCCCCGGCCTCATGACCGAATAACTCCGAGTCCAGCAGATTCTCGTTGAGTGCGGCGCAGTTGAGGGAGATAAACGGCCCTTGCCATCGTGGGGAGAGGTAGTGCAGCCGTTGTGCGATCAGCTCCTTACCGGTGCCCCGTTCGCCTAAGATCAACACCGGTTTGTTCAACTGGGCGAGACGTGAGGTTTGCTCCAGCACCTCCAGAAAGGCGTTGTCTCCGCCCAACAGGGTATCGTGTGTGGCCATGCTCCACCTTGCATTGGTTATTTTCACTATTTATTAGTTAAACTCATCACATCGAGTAGCGCAACGCTCACGCCCGACATTCTTTTAACGTATTAATTTTTAATGATATTTTAATCATTGAAAAAATGGCACGCTATTTGAATAGTATCGTTATAGATAGCGCGGGCGACGACAGCCCGTCGTGTGCCGGAGTGGCGCCATACTGACAGAGGACAACATCATGGGTATTTTTTCTCGCTTTGCCGATATCGTAAACGCCAACATCAATACGCTGTTGGATAAGGCCGAAGATCCGCAGAAGTTGGTGCGGCTGATGATCCAAGAGATGGAGGATACGCTGGTGGAGGTGCGCTCCACCTCTGCGCGCGCGCTGGCGGAGAAGAAGCAGTTGCTGCGCCGCATCGAGCAAGCGACCCAGCAGTGCCAAGAGTGGCAGGAGAAGGCCGAGTTGGCCCTGCGCAAAGAGAAAGAGGATTTGGCGCGCGCGGCGTTGATCGAGAAGCAACGCGTCGGCGATCTGCTGCTCAGTTTGCAGCATGAGGTGGAAAGTGTGGAGGAGACGCTGGAGCGGATGAAACGTGAAATCAGCGAGCTAGAGAGTAAACTAACCGAAACGCGCGCGCGCCAGCAGGCGTTAACCTTGCGCCAGCAGGCGGCGGCCTCCTCACGCGAGGTGCGCCGGCAGTTGGACAGCGGTAAGTTGGATGAGGCCATGGCGCGCTTCGAACAGTTTGAGCGCCGTATCGACCAAATGGAGGCCGAAGCGGAGAGCGTCGCGTTGGGCAAAAAGAAGAGCTTGGAGCAGGAATTTGCCGAACTGAAAGCCGACGACGAGATCACTCGTCAGTTGGCCGAGATGAAGGCGCGCCTGCAACGCGGCGAATAAGTGTGCCGTTCGGCGGCCACTCTCACTAATCCACCCAAGGAGCGTATATGGGCTATCTGTTTTTGGCCATTCCTTTAACGTTGTTTGTGCTGTTCGTCCTGCCGATTTGGCTGTGGCTGCACTATGGCAACCGGCAACGCAGCGATAGCGTCCTACAGGCACAGGAACAACAACGTCTGGCGCAACTGAGCGACGAGGCGCAGCGCATGCGCCAGCGTATCAGCGCCTTGGAGGCGATCTTGGATGCGGAGCATCCTAACTGGAGGGACGCCTGATGACCACATCGTTGCCTGAGCATCGTCTATACCGCCTGCCGCAACGCGGCATGATCAAGGGGGTGTGCGCCGGCATTGCCGACTATTTTTCAGTTCCGGTGGCGCTGGTGCGTGCGATGGCGGTGCTGTCGGTGTTTTGCGGGCTGTTTATCTTCACGCTGTTGGCCTATGTGGTTCTGACCGTGACTCTGCCGGTGGCGGAGGGGGAGCGGCCGCCTGCCGCGCCGTGCGCCCGTGACCAGTTGGCGCGCAGCGCGGGGGAGCTGGAGCAGTGTGAGCAACGCCTGCGCCGTTTGGAGCGTTACGTGACGTCGCCGGCCTTCACTCTGAATCGTCGCTTTCGTCAACTGTAAGGTGGTGTCAGCGCGCGGGAGTGGGACAAGAGGACGCCGCTCATCCGCTCCGCTCGTCTGGCGTCGCTGTGCCGGCGGTGAGTGGAGCCAGAGGCGCGCCGTGGTGTACGCTATGTGACGGAGCGTTATTTTCAGCCGACTGCTGCGGCGCACTCATCCGCTGGCAGTGGCAAGGAGAAGCATGAAAAGGTTACAACATGATCTCAATGCGTTAGTCAATCGCGGCTTGGATCGTCACCTCTGCCTGGCGGTGACGGGGCTGAGCCGTAGCGGCAAGACAGCCTTCATCACCTCGTTGGTGAACCAGTTGTTGCACGTCCATAGTGGGGCGCGTCTGCCGCTGTTTTCCGCCCAGCGTGAGGAGCGTCTCTTGGGCGTGAAGCGGGTTCCACAGCGTGAGTTAGGGGTGGCTCGCTTTACCTATGACGAGGGGATGGCGCAACTGTATGGGGAGCCGCCGGACTGGCCGACGCCGACACGTGGGATCAGCGAGATCCGCCTGGCACTACGTTACCGCAGCCGCGAGTCCTTGCTGCGTCACTTCAAAGAGACCTCGACGCTCTACCTGGAGATCATCGATTATCCCGGTGAATGGTTGCTCGACTTGCCGATGCTCGATCTGGATTATCTGAGCTGGTCGCGCCAAATGAACGGCCTGTTGCAGGGGGAGCGGCGGACGTTGGCCGAGCCTTTCTTACGCCTGTGCGCCGCCTGTGATCCCCATGCCCCAGCCGATGAGCGCCAACTGGCGGCTATCGCCCAGGCTTATACCGACTACCTGATCCAGTGTAAGCGGCAAGGGCTGCACTTTATTCAGCCTGGCCGTTTCGTATTGCCGGGCGATATGGCCGGGGCGCCGGCGCTGCAATTCTTTCCTTGGCCTGCGCTGGATGAGGCGAACGAATCGCGCCTGGCCCGCGCTGAACGCCACAGTAACCTTGGCATGTTGCGTCAGCGTTACGATTACTATTGCCGTGAGGTGGTGAAGGGGTTTTATCGTCAGCACTTTGCGCGCTTCGACCGTCAGATCGTGCTGGTGGACTGTCTGCAACCGCTGAACAGCGGGCCGCAGGCGTTTAATGACATGCGTCTGGCGCTGAATCAGTTGATGCAGAGTTTTCATTACGGCAAGCGTACTCTCTATCGTCGCCTGTTCGCGCCTTGCATCGATCGGCTGATGTTTGCTGCCAGCAAGGCCGATCATATCACCGCCGATCAACATGCCAACCTGGTATCGCTGTTGCAACAGTTGGTACAGGACGCCTGGCAGAATGCGGCTTTTGAGGGGATCACCATGGATTGCGCCGCTATCGCGGCGATCCAAGCGACCCAGAGCGGGAGGGTACAGCATCAGGGGCAGAGTATCCCGGCGCTACGCGGCGAGCGCTTGCGCGATGGCGCGCCGCTGACGGTCTATCCGGGGGAGGTGCCGGCGCGTTTGCCGCAGGCAACGTTCTGGCAGCAGCAGGGGTTCTGTTTCGAGCAGTTCCGCCCGCAGCGGATGACGGTGGACACGCCATTACCGCATATCCGGATGGACAGTGTGATGGAATTCTTATTGGGAGATAAATTACGGTGAGCGATCCGATTAAAGGCCGCATCGATTTCGCTGTCGATCTCAGCGCGGAGCCGAACCCGTCGGTGCGTCCCGGCGTCGCCTTCGACGGGCAACAGGCCGAGGCGTTTACCCCGGCAGCGATGGCGGAGGTGGAGACGGAGCAGGAGGAGGGACGTCTGGAGGGGATGGTCAGCGTGGCGCTGCGCCCGCGCCGTAGCCTGTGGCGGCGTATCGCCGGCGCTGGGCTGGCGCTATTCGGCCTCAGCGTATTGGCCCAGGGCGGACACTGGCTCTACCAGGCTTGGATCGATCAGGATTGGATCGCCCTTGGCGGCTGCCTGGCGGGGGGGATGATCGTACTGGCTGGCGCTGGCGCGACGTTGAGTGAATGGCGCCATCTTTATCGCCTGCGCCAGCGCGCCGAGGAGCGAGAATTGGCCGGCGAATTGCTGCACAGTCACGCCGTCGGCCAGGGACGGGCGTTCTGTGAACGCTTGCTACGTCAAGCCGGGTTAGATCACAGTCATCCGGCGGTACAGCGCTGGCGGGCTGCCTTGCACGAAACGCACAGCGACCGCGAGGTGGTGGCGCTGTACGCGACACTGGTGCAGCCGGTTCTCGACCGTCAGGCGCGCCGGGAGATCAGTCGCTATGCCGCCGAGTCGACGCTGATGATCGCCGTCAGCCCGCTGGCGCTGGTGGATATGGCCTTTATCGCCTGGCGTAACCTTCGCCTGATCAACCGCATCGCCGCACTGTATGGTATTGAGCTGGGCTACTATAGCCGTCTGCGTCTGTTCCGTCTGGTGCTGCTGAATATCGCCTTTGCCGGCGCCTCGGAGTTGGTGCGTGAGGTGGGGATGGACTGGGTCTCTCAAGATCTGGCGGCACGGCTATCGGCGCGCGCCGCCCAAGGGATCGGGGCCGGGCTACTGACGGCGCGCCTGGGGATCAAGGCGATGGAGCTGTGTCGGCCATTGCCTTGGCTCGACGACGATCGTCCACGTCTGGGCGACTTCCGGCGCGAGTTGCTGGCGCAGTTGCGTCGCACTCTGCCATCGCGCCAGGAGAACGATCCGGCATAACGCCAGGCCGCCGCCGCGTGACGCCCGCCTGTCGGCGTGGGGAGCGCGGCGGCTTATAGTTACACTGTCACTTCTAGCGGAAGGCTGGCGTCGGCTCCCCATTCGCTCCAGGCGCCGTCATACAGCGCCGTCTCGTCAATCCCCAATGCCGCCAGCGCTAACAGCAGCACCGCCGCCGTGACTCCAGAGCCACAACTGGCGATGATCGGGCGCGTCAAATCGAGGCCAGCCTGGTGAAATAAGGCGCGCAGCTCATCGGGCGTCTTCAGTGCGCCGTCACGCACTACCGTTTCCCAAGGAAGATTATGGCTGCCGGGAATATGGCCGCTGCGTAGGCCGGGACGAGGCTCCGGCGCCCGCCCTTGGAAGCGGGCGGCGGCGCGCGCATCGACGATTTGGCGCTGTCCGCTGCGCACCGCCTGCAAGACCTGAGCGGCACTACACAGGCGACGCGTATCCAGGCGGGCGCAGAACGCTCCGGGCTCGCTGGCACTCATCTCCCCTTGGCCGAGGGGCAATCCCAAACGCTGCCAAGCGGCTAGCCCGCCGGCGAGCAGGGAGACACGGGGCGCGCCGAAGACACGCAGCATCCACCAGGCGCGTGGGGCGCTGAAGAGACTACCATCGTCGTAGATCACCAGATGGTTGTCGCGCCGAATACCTAAGGCCTGCATCGCGGCGGCGAAGTCGGCGGCATCGGGCAGCATGTGGGGCAGGGGACTGCGCGCATCGGAGAGCGCCTCGATATCGAAACGACGGGCATGAGGCAGGTGTTGTGCGCGAAATTGTGCGGCCAGATCGCCCGCTTGTCCGGGCGGCAGTAGACGGGCATCAAGCAGTTGCAGATCCGCGTCCGCCAGGTGGGCGGCTAACCACTCAGGGGGGACAAACAGAGATGGCGACATAAGGGCTCCTGAAGATGAGAAGGATGGGCAATGGTATAGCGCAAAGGCGCGTCGAAGGGTAGTCGCTAGGGCATAGATAGATGCAGGGCGTATGCCATGTTTACATTATGTTCTGCTAAAATGTATGATAAATCTATGCTAAGATACTGTACGCGTTGGCTTACGCTCACCGCGGCGCGCCGTTGCAGACGGTGCGCGGGAAGTGAGGCAGTCGGCGTATGCCAAGCGGATGATCTGGCCTGTGAAAAACGATCAGATGGCTGGCGTATAACAGAAATGTCTGTAAACTTTATGTGACAGATTGTTACTTCAGCCGCTGTGCTGGTGGTTTGGATAAGCAACGGCTGTTTTTTCGCGTATACACGCAGCATAAGCAGAGTAGGATCAAAACTAATGCGTCTGGAAGTTTTTTGTGAAGACCGTATCGGTCTAACGCGCGAACTGCTGGATCTCCTCGCCGCACGCAGCATCGACTTGCGTGGCATCGAGATCGATACCATCGGGCGGATCTACCTCAACTTTACCGAGCTGGATTTCGAGATCTTTCGCCAGCTTATGGCCGAGATCCGTCGCATCAACGGGGTAACGGATGTACGCACCGTGCCCTTTATGCCCTCCGAGCGTGAGCACCGCGCCATGTGGGCGCTGTTGGAGTCGTTGCCGGAGCCGGTCTTTTCCATCGATATGAAAGGGAAGGTCGAGCTGGCTAACAAGGCGGCACTGTCCTTGTTTGCTACCAGCGAAGAGAAGATTTGTCATCAGACGGCGGCGACGCTGATCGGCGGCTACAATTTTCTGCGTTGGCTGGAGGATGACGATGTCGCACCACACAGCGAGAAGGTGGTGATCCGCGGTCAGGATTACCTGATGGATATCATGCCGATCTACCTAGACGACAGCAAACAGGCGCACCGTACCCCGGTCGGTGCGGTGGTGGTGCTGAAGTCAGCGGTGCGCATGGGACGCCAGCTACAGAACTTGGCGGTGAACGATAACAGCGAGTTCGACCATATCATCGGCATCAGCCCGAAGATGCGTCTGCTGCTGGAGCAGGCACGCAAGCTGGCGATGCTGGATGCCCCGTTGCTGCTGGTCGGCGAGACTGGCACCGGCAAAGATGTCTTAGCCCGCGCCTGCCATCTGCGCAGTCCGCGCGGCAAGAAGCCTTTCTTGGCGCTGAATTGTGCCGCCCTGCCCGACGAGGTGGCAGAGAGTGAACTGTTCGGCCACGCCGCCGGCGCCTATCCCAATGCATTGGAGGGCAAGAAGGGGTTTTTCGAGCAGGCTAACGGCGGCACCGTGCTGCTGGATGAGATCGGTGAGATGTCGCCGCGCATGCAGACTAAGCTGCTGCGTTTCCTTAACGACGGCACTTTCCGGCGTGTCGGCGAAGAGCATGAGGTGCGAGTCGATGTGCGGGTGATCTGTGCCACTCAGAAGAACCTGATCGATCTGGTACAACGCGGCCAGTTCCGCGAGGATCTCTATTACCGTCTCAATGTGCTGACCCTGAACCTGCCGCCGTTGCGTGAACGAGTGCAGGACATCATGCCGTTGACCGAGCTGTTTGTGTCGCGCTTCGCCGATGAGCAGGGGATGCCGCGTCCCAAGCTGGCGCCTGAGTTAAGCGCCTTCCTCAGCCAGTATGGCTGGCCGGGCAACGTACGCCAGTTAAAGAACGCCATCTACCGCGCCTTGACACAGCTACAGGGCTACGAGCTCCGTCCGCAGGACATCGTGCTGCCGGAGTTTGAGGCAGAGATGGCGCTGGGCGATGAGGTGCTGGATGGCTCGTTGGATGAGATCTGCAAGCGTTTCGAACGTTCGGTGCTGACGCGACTGTATCGCAACTATCCGAGCACCCGGAAGCTGGCTAAGCGGCTCGGCGTCTCGCATACCGCGATCGCCAATAAGCTGCGTGAATATGGCCTGAGTAGCCGCCGGCAGACAGAGCGTGAAACCCACAACCAGAGCGCATCGCGTTAAGCACCGCGTTCATCATTATTACAGGGCGGCATGGGCCGCCCTGTCTTCACTTAGCCCGTTTAACGCAATAGCGCCAAGGCCGCCTCGTAATCCGGCTCGTCGGCAATCTCGCTCACCAGCTGGCTATGGATGACTCGGTTATCCCCATCTAAGACCAGCACCGCCCGCGCCGTCAGTCCGGTTAACGGCCCCTCGGCGATCGCCACGCCATACGCCTGCTTGAATTGCGCGCCCCGTAGGGTGGAGAGGGTGATCACATTGTTCAACCCCTCGGCACCGCAAAAGCGGGCCTGGGCGAAAGGCAGGTCGGCAGAAATACACAGTACCACGCTGTTGTCGGCCTCGGCGGCCAATTGGTTGAAGCGCCGGACCGAGGTAGCACAGACACCGGTATCAATACTGGGGAAGATGTTCAGGATCTTACGCTGTTGGCCGAAGCTGGCTAGGGTAATGTCCTGTAACTCCTTGTTGACCAGGGAGAACGCGGGAGCCTGCTCGCCAGGCTGCGGGAAATGCCCATCCAGTTTGATCGGTGTACCACGGAATAAAACAGTTTGCGTCATGCTCGCTCCCCTTGTGTTTATGTTTTGTTAAAAACAAGTTTCAGTGTACGTCAATGACTGCGTCAGGGGTAGCGCCCTCGGCAGTATGCTTCGCGCCGACACGCGGCGAAATAGCGACAATAACGCGTGGCGACGGGCATCTCATTTAGACCAAGTATAGCTTGCCATGTCAGGGCGCGGTGTCGCCGGTCATCGCGTGCCATCGTGACAAGGAGGGCACGATAGGGCATGCATTTGCCACGGTGTCGTACCGTCTTAGCGCGTGATAGGCGTCGCGCAGCGGGGAGGCACCGGCCTACGCGTCAGAGGCGAGGCGGGTTAAATCGGGGCGGCAAAATGGAGCGGCATCCTTACCTTGAGGAAGCAAGCCGTCAACTGCACTTTATCCGGTACGCTCTCGATGGGCCTAGGGGAAGGGAACACATCATTTTTTCTGTAGACTTTCAGGTTATTTCTGGTCAATGCGGCGCGCGACCGTCTGAATAATTGAACGATTGTCATGCTAATTATAATAATTCATTTAAAAAAGTATATTTATTGTATTTTCCTTTAATTGTTCCCCCCTGCGGCTCTCCGCTTCCTAGAAAAAACACCTATTAATTTCCTTAATTGCATTATTCAGCGGGAAAAAAATGTTATGACCTCCGTGGAAATAGTCAATTGGCTGGCAAGCGAGTAAAAGCAAGACTTTTGTCGCAGGCCTGATCCTAGGGCATGATGCGCCCATCATGGCTAATTCACGCGGCGACCTGGGCCAAGCCAGGCGCTGGCGGCGCAGAGTGTGCGCGGGTCATCTTTTGCCAATCGTTTGAAAACAAATGTAAACTTAAAGTTTGTCGCAAGAAAACTAGGCACAATAGATTGCCATTAAGTAAGCAAGTATTAATACTTGTGTCATACGGCGTGGCGCCGGCTACCGTCACGGCGCCGTTGACTCATTGAATTGTTCAGGAACCCAGCATGAAGAGACGCGCATTAACCGCAATCAGCCTGATGTTGTCGCTATGGATGGCGGCAGGGAGCACCGCGCAAGCGGCCGATTATCCCCTGCCTGCGCCGGGTAGCCGGCTGATCGGTGAGAACTTTACCTATACCGTTCCCCAAGATGGTAAGCCGCTGGAGTCGACTGCCGCGCGCTTTCAGATTGGGTTGCTGGGAATGATGGAGGCCAATCCCGGCGTCGATCCTTTTCTGCCTAAGGCGGGCAGCGAGTTGATCATTCCGGCGCAAATGCTGCTGCCGGACGCGCCGCGCGAAGGGATCGTCATCAACCTGGCCGAGCTGCGCCTGTTCTACTATCCGCCGGGTGGGGAGCGGGTCGAAGTCTATCCGATCGGCATCGGTCAGTTGGGGCGTAACACGCCGGAGATGGTGACCCGGGTGTCACAGCATATCAAGGATCCAACCTGGACGCCGACCGCCAATATTCGCCGTCACTATCGCCAACAGGGCATCACTCTGCCGGCGGTGATGCCGGCCCGGGCCGGATAACCCGATGGGGCGTTATGCGCTGCGCCTGGCGGCGCAAGGCGGGGTCTATCTGATCCATGGCACCAATGCCGATTTTGGTATTGGCATGCGCGTTAGCTCCGGTTGCATTCGCTTACGACCTGACGACATCGAAGCGTTGTTCCGCAGCGTTCCGGCCAACACCCGAGTGCAGATAGTCAATCAGCCGGTGAAGGTTGCGATTGAGCCTGATGGCAAGCGTTATGTCGAGGTACATCAACCGTTATCGCGCACCGAGCGTGATGATCCGCAGACCATGCCGATCGCGCTCAGCCAGTCGCAGGCTGCTTTCGTCGCCAGCCCCTTGACAGATCGCGCCGCTTTCGCGCAGGCGATGCAGCGCCGCTCCGGTATGCCAGTGCTGGTGAGCTATGCGGCTAGCGTTACCCCGGCGGTGCTCTCCCGCTCTCCGTCGGCGGCACCGATCAGCGCGGCACAGCCAGAAACAGCGCCAGCAGCGCGTTAAATCGCTGTAGCGGCGAGAATGATGAGATAGGGGAGGGTAACCGCCCCTTTTTTTGTCGGCGCTGGTAGCGCAGCGCAGGGCGCGTTAACGCCAAAGGGCGACACCAGGCAATAAAAAAGGCGCACCGAAGTGCGCCTTTTTCGCTCAGCTCAAGAAATCTTATTTCTTGTAAGCGTGAGCCATGTTGTCCAGACGCTGGTTAGCGCGAGCTGCGTCGTCTTTAGCAGCCTGAACGTCAGCGCGCATTGCGTTCACGTCAGAAGACAGCTGGTCAACTTTGGTGTTCAGGGTCTGAACGTCAGAAGACAGCTGATCGATTTTCGCGTTAGAAGAGCAGCCAGCCAGCAGAGTAGAACCCAGGATAACGGCGCCCAGTACCAGTTTAGTACGATTCATTATAAAACCCTCTAGATTGAGTTAATCTCCATGTAGCGTTACAAGTATTACACAAACCATTTTCTAAAGAGAATAAATTTTTCATGCCAGAGCGGTTTATTTTGATCGTTCGCTCAAAGAACCACCTTGTTTTGCGGGAAGGTTAAAAAAGGGAGACAAAACAGGTCGCTTCTATTGGATTCTTCTTATTTCGCTATTCAGTTAATTCTATTAATAATATCAATTCAAGAGATAAAAATGTTGTACTCGGATAAAAAAAGCGCCGCAGTGCGGCGCTTGAAATTAATTATTTTTGTGCTATTACAGCACGTGGACAGAGGCGGTGTTGGTGGTGCCGCTCGGTACCAGCGCGCCGGATACCATTACCACCACGTCGCCTTTCTGAGCCAGGCCGCTTTCCAGCGCGGCCTCTTTACCGATACGGTAGAAGTCGTCGGTAGAGGCGATCTCTTTTACCATCATCGGAATGACGCCCTTGCTCAGGATCAGTTGACGCGCGGTCACCGGATTGGTGGTTAGCGCCAGGATCATCGCGTCCGGGAAGTACTTACGCACCGCCTTGGCAGACTTGCCGCCGGCGGTTGCGACGACGATCAGCGGGGCATCCAGTTTCTCGGCGGTTTCGACCGCGCCGCGGCAGACGGCTTCGGTGATGCGCAGCTTGCGTGAGTCGTGCAGGGTATCGATGCGGCTTTGCATGACGCGGTCGGTGCGCTCACAGATGGTGGCCATGATGCTGACGGCTTCCAGCGGGTATTTACCCTTGGCGCTCTCGCCAGACAGCATGACTGCGTCGGTGCCATCCAGGATGGCGTTGGCAACGTCACCGGCTTCCGCACGCGTCGGGCGCGGGTTCTTGATCATGGAATCCAGCATCTGGGTCGCGGTGATAACCACTTTACGCGCCCGGTTGCATTTCTCGATCATCATCTTCTGCGCGAAGATCACTTCTTCTACCGGGATTTCGACACCCAAGTCGCCACGCGCAACCATGATGCCGTCAGAGGCTTCCAGGATCTCGTCAAAGTTATTCAGGCCTTCTTGGTTTTCGATCTTGGAGATGATCTGGATCTGCTCGCCACCGTGGGCTTTCAGATGTTCACGGATCTCCAGCACGTCGGCGCGCTTACGGATGAACGAGGCGGCGACGAAGTCAACACCTTGCTCACAACCGAAGACCAGGTCACGCTTGTCTTTTTCGGCCAGTGCCGGCAGTTGGATGGAGACGCCCGGCAGGTTGACGCCCTTGTTTTCGCCCAGGTCGCCATTGTTCAGAACTTTACAGACGACGCTGCTCTCGGTGACATCGATCACCTCCATCCCGATCAGACCATCGTCGACCAGCACGGTGTTACCGATGCGCAGGTCGGCGGCGAAGCCCGGGTAGGTGACGGCGACGCGTTCGCGGTTACCAATGACACTCTGGTCGGTGGTGAAGGTGAAGGTCTGGCCGGCAGTCAAGGAGACATCGTTGCCCCCTTCCAGTTTCATGGTGCGGATTTCCGGGCCCTTGGTGTCCAGCAGGATCGCGGCTTTCTGACCCGTCTTCTCCATGACAGCGCGCAGGTTTTTGATGCGCTGGCCGTGTTCTTCATAGTCACCGTGGGAAAAGTTCAGGCGCATAACGTTCATGCCTGCGTTCAGCAGCTTACCCAGCATCTCTTCGGATTCGGTCTTCGGACCGATGGTGCATACGATCTTGGTCTTTTTCATGACATTCATTTCTGCAAGTTGTGATGGATTGGAAAACGCTTACGCTCACAGCCAGCGGCCGCGAGGACGGGGGGTAAAACAGGTGATGCGAAAATAGGACTACTAAGAAGAATAGATGGCAGCCGGGAAGCCGGGGCAAAAAGTGCATGCCCGAGGGGAGATGATAAGCGCGGAGGCCGCGTTGTAGTGTAATAGGCGCTGCGACGAATCAAGGGCTGAAACCATTCAACAAAATTGACGCCGTCTATTATACGTATATAACCGCTAGAAAGACAACGAATTCGGATGGCGTGTGCGCAATTACGAAAAATGACCTGCCGGATACGTTTTTTGTTGCGCAACAAAGCATGTTTTACCGAATTATTGCGCCCGTCAGACCGCCTTAGGCGCCAAGTTCGGGCGGCGGGGATCAGCCCGCGTCGCGGCTTAAGACCTGCCGTAAGGCGGCGATGAGGCGCGCATTATCGGGCCGTAGACGCACGCAGACGCGATAATAGCGGGCATCCAGCCCCGGGTAGTTGGCGCAGCTGCGGATCAACAGGCCGTGTGCCAACAACGCCTGACGGAGGTCGAGCGCCGGACGTTCGCAGCGTAGCAGCAAGTAGTTGGCGCGTCCGGGCCACACCGTCAGCCCCGTTAAGGCCTGGAGGGCGGCCTGCAACCACGGGCGCTCATGCGCCAGCCAGGCCAGCGTGCGCTGGCGGTAGTCATCATCACGCAGCACCCATTCGCCGGCCAACGCGGCGAAGGCGTTGATGCTCCAGGGATGGCGCAAGGCGCGCACTTGCGCCGTCAGCGCCTGATCGGCGCTCAGTAGGTAGCCGAGACGTAAGCCGGCGATGGCATAGAACTTGGTCAGCGAGCGCAGCACGCAGAGCGTGGGAAAGCGCGCCAGCAGTGGGATCGCGCCGGGCTCGTCGGCGATAAAGTCCCAGAAGGCTTCGTCGACGATCAGGCGTACGCCGAGGCGCTGGCAGCGCTCGGCTAGCGCCAGCAGGAGCTCGGGCGACACGGTTAGCCCGGTCGGGTTGTTGGGGGTGCAAAGAAAGACACAGTCGAGATCGGCGTTGATGGCGTCCAGCAGCGCGCCATCGACCGTAAATCCCGTTTCAGCCCGTAGGGTATAATGGCGCAGGGTGCAGCCCACGCGCTGCAACGCCCGGCGATACTCGGCGAAGCTGGGGGTCAGTAAGAGGGCCTGACGCGGCTGTAACGCCTCGACCAGATTAAAGATCAGCTCGGTCTCGCCGTTGCCGGCCACGATCCACTCGGGCGGCAGTTGATGGTGGGCTGCCAAGGCGCGATGTAGTGCGCGATAGTCGAGGTCGGGATAGGGTTGAGCCAGATCTAACTGGGCGTGCAGCGCCTGACGCAGGGTGTCGGGCATGCCCCATGGATTGATGTTGGCGCTGAAATCGGTGAGGCTGTGCACGGCGACGCCGAGCTGTTCGGCGACGCCGACGACGTCGCCACCGTGTGGGCTGAGCAACATAATGATCTGGACTCCTGAGCGGCTGTGGCGGCAAGGCGTCGACCCGGCGTAGCCGATGATCCTGCGCCGTTACGCTCACCGTCTCTCGGGGATATGTGGGCGCACAGCCTATTATTTTGCTTATTTTGCTGTAATTTATCCGTTTCGCCGGGCATCCGGCAAGCGCTTCCCGCGCCGCAGGGGGGCGGATGCGGTCGACATCCTCATCGTCGCCGCCTTCGCGGTGGCGATGGCCGCTGACGGGCGAGCCGCTGGGCGTAACGCGCCGCGCTGTTTTTTTGCGTCTGCACTGGATTAGTCGGCGGGGCAGACGCCGTGAGTTAATGATAACGATGGAGGGGGATATGACCCTATCAATTATGGTGCAAGGCACCGCGTCCGATGCGGGCAAGAGTGTGTTGTGCGCCGGACTGTGTCGGGTATTCTCCCAGGACGGCTACCGTGTAGCCCCATTCAAGTCACAGAATATGGCACTGAATTCCGGCATCACCGCCGATGGTGGCGAGATGGGGCGGGCACAGATGATGCAGGCCGAGGCGGCCGGCATCGCGCCGGATGTGCGGATGAATCCGATCCTGCTCAAGCCGAGCAGCGATTGCCAGGCGCAAGTGGTACTGATGGGACGGGTGTTACAGGATATGGACGCCGCGCATTATCATCGGTATAAGCCGCAATTGCTGGAGCAGGTGGCGCAGGTGTATCACCAGTTGGCGGCCCAGGTCGATATCATGGTACTGGAGGGGGCGGGCAGCCCGGCGGAGATTAACCTGCGTGATCGCGACATCGTCAACATGGGTATGGCGGAGAAAGTCGACGCTCCGGTGCTGCTGGTGGCCGATATCGATCGCGGCGGAGTCTTCGCTGCCATCTATGGCACTCTGGCGTTACTGGAGCCGCAAGAGCGCGCACGGGTGAAAGGCGTCATCATCAACAAGTTTCGTGGCGATGTCAGCCTACTGACGCCAGGCTTGCGCCAGATCGAAGCGCTGACCGGTGTGCCGGTACTGGGGGTGGTGCCCTGGCTGGATCTCGATCTGGATGATGAAGACGGCGTCGCCTTGCAGCGCGGCAAGTACCGTGACGAGACGGTGCGCGCGTTAGACATCGCGGTGCTGCAATTGCCTTATATGTCTAACTTCACTGATTTCTCCCCGCTGCTGGCCCAGCCGGACGTCACGCTGCGCTACCTGACCCGACCTGAGGCGATCGGTCGGCCGGATCTGCTGATCTTGCCGGGCAGCAAGAGTACGCTGGCCGACCTGCGCTACCTGCACGACAGTGGACTGACGCATGCGCTGCTCTGCGCCCATCAAGACGGAGTCCCTATCTTGGGGATCTGTGGTGGCTACCAGATGCTGGGGAGGCAAATCGTCGATGGCGTGGAGTCGACGCAGGCGGCGATGGCGGGGCTCGGACTGCTGGATTGCGAGACCCGTTTCGCTCGCCACAAGACCACCACCCAGGTGCAGGCACAGATCGCCGCCGCATTGCCCGGCCCTTGGGGCAGCTGTGCCGGCCTCGCGTTGACGGGCTATGAGATCCATATGGGGACGACGCAACGCGGCGCCGGCTGCGCGCCATTCTGCCAGCTACAGCAGCGTAACGGCGCACCCTGCGCGCAGGAGGAGGGCGCGATCAGCCATGATGGCCTGGTGATGGGCACCTACCTGCATGGCCTGTTCGATGCGCCGCGTGTGACGCGCAGCCTGCTCGATGCATTGCGCCGCGCCAAAGGAATGCCGCCGGCGGAGGGCGCACCACTGGATTATCATGCATGGCGCCAGCGCCAGTTTGACGCCTTGGCGGCGGCCTTGCGCGCGCATCTGGATCTGCCACAGATTTACCGCTTGATGCGTGAACATGCCAAGGAGTCCCAATGCTAACGTTGATCACCGGCGGCGCGCGCAGCGGTAAGAGCGCGCTGGCCGAGCGCCTAGCCGGCGCCCATGGTGCACGGGTATTGTATATCGCCACCTCACTGGCGACGGATGATGAGATGGCGGCGCGTATCGCCCATCATCGAGCGGCGCGCCCGGCCAACTGGCGTACGCATGAGGGGTTTACCCACCTGGATCAGGTGATCGCCCGCGAGGCACCGCAGTGTGACGCCATCATGTTGGAGTGTGTGACCACGCTGATCACCAATCTCCTGTTCGCCGAGGCCGGCGATCTTGCCCTGGAGGCGCTGGATTTCGCCAGGTTAGAGGCCACGATCCAGCACCAGGTCACGGCGTTGGCTGCGGCGTGCCGTCACAGCGCCTGCCCGGTCTATGTAGTGACCAATGAGGTGGGGATGGGCATCGTGCCGGAACATCGACTGGCCCGCCATTTCCGCGATATCGCCGGGCGCGTTAACCAACGCTTAGCCGCCGAGGCCCGCCAGGTGTACCTGGTGGTTAGCGGTATTGAAATGAAGATAAAAGGGTAAAGAGGAAAAGTCATGACGCAGTATGCCGAGGCGTTGGCGCAGATCATCGCCACGATCCGCCCATTGGATGAGGCGGCCCAGCAACGGGCGCGCCAGCACCAGGATAGTCTGTTAAAGCCCCCCGGCAGCCTGGGGCGCTTGGAGCAACTCTCGATCCAACTGGCCGGTATCTTCGCCGAGCGGCCATTGGCGATCAACAAGAAGCAGATCGTCGTGGTCGCCGCCGATCATGGGGTATACCAAGAGGGCGTAGCTATCACGCCACAGGCGGTGACGGCGATACAGGCGGGCAATATGGCGCAGGGTATCACCGGTGTCTGCGTATTGGCACAACAGGCCGGCGCGGCGGTGACGCTGGTGGATGCCGGCATCGACGCCGAACCGTTACCGCAGGCGATCGACATGCGGATGGGACGCGGTTGCGGCAACATCGCCCAGGGGCCGGCGATGACGCGGACGCAGGCTGAAACGTTGTTGGTGCGGTGTGCGCGCCTAGCTCAGACGCTGGCCGATGACGGGGTTAACCTGTTGGGGATCGGCGAGTTGGGGATCGCGAATACTACCCCGGCAGCGGCGTTGGTCAGCGTGTTGACCGATAACGCGCCGCAAGCGGTGGTCGGTCTGGGAGCTAACCTGCCGCCGGCGCGTCTCCAGCACAAGGTGGCGGTGGTGGAGCAGGCCATCCGTCGCAACGCGCCCGATGCTCAAGATGGCGTGGCGGTGTTGGCCGCCCTGGGCGGTTACGATCTGGTCGGAATGGCCGGAGTGATGATCGGCGCGGCGGCGGCGCGTATCCCATTGATCCTCGATGGCTACCTCTCCTATGCGGCCGCCTTGGCCGCCTGTCGCATCGCGCCGGGCGTACATCCTTATCTTATCCCTTCGCACCAGTCGGCAGAAAAGGGGGCGGCATTGGCGCTGGCTAGCCTCGGTTTAACGCCCTATTTGCATATGGAGATGCGTCTCGGCGAGGGCAGTGGGGCGGCGCTGATGATGCCGTTGGTAGAGGCCGCCTGCGCCGTCTATCAGCGTATGGGTCTGCTCAGCCAGAGCCAGATCGTGCTGCCAACGCATTGACCCGCCGCCGCCGGCATCTTTTCAAACCGCGATGCCGGCGGTGATACCTTTAAGGCGTATCCGGACGCTGGCGATAGCGGATGACGATTGGCGCGAGGATCACCAAGGCGATCACGTTGGGGATCACCATCAGCCCATTGAAGGCGTCGGCCATATTCCAGACCACATCCACCTGAAACAACGAGGCGGCGAATAGGGCCGCGATCACCAAGATCTGAAACAGACGTAACGCCAGCGGCGAGTCAAACAGGTAGCGGACGTTGGTTTCGGCGTAATAGTACCAGCCGATGATGGTGGAAAAGGCAAAAAACATCAGTGAGATCGAGACGAATACCCCGCCGAGGCCGCCAAATGCCAGTTGATAAGCATACTGGGTTACGGCGATGCCGGTGCCATTTTTCCCCATCAATGGCAGCAACTCCGCCAGGGGCAACCCCTGTTGCGCTAATGACTTCATTCCCGCGCTGATGATGACCAGCGCGGTCATGGTGATGATAAGACAGTCGATAAATACCCCCATCATGGCGATCAATGCCTGATCTTCCGCGTGGTTAACCTTGGCCACCGCGTGGGCGTGCGGCGTTGATCCCATCCCCGCTTCATTGGAAAACAGCCCGCGGGCGATACCGAAGCGGGCCGCTTGTTGGATCGAGATACCGATAGCGCCTCCCAGCGCGGCCTGGGGATTGAAGGCGGCGATGAAGATCAGCTTAAACGCCGCCAGGATGAAGGCGTAGTTAAGCAGCAGCACCAAGAGCGCTCCACAGAGGTAGAGTAGCACCATGAGCGGTACCATCTTCTCGGTGAAGGCGGCAATCCGATGCAGGCCGCCGACCACCACCAGCCCGGCCGCTCCGGCGACCAGCAGCCCGACTAACCAAGGATTGGCACCGAATGAGAGGGCAAAAGCATGAGTGATGGAGTTGGATTGCACCATGTTGCCGACCAGGCCCAGCGCCAGGATCAGCAGGATAGCAAAGAGCACTGCCAGCCACTTCTGATGCAATCCCTGTTCGATGTAGTAGGCCGGGCCGCCCACGGCTTGTCCGTGGCGGTCGGTCGCGCGGTATGTTTGCGCCAGGATCGCCTCGGCATAGATGGTCGCCATGCCGAGGAATGAGGAGATCCACATCCAGAATACCGCCCCGGGCCCACCGGCGATGAGCGCCGTGGCCAGACCGGCCAGATTGCCGGTGCCCACCTGGCCGGCGACGGCGGTAGCCACGGCCTGAAACGAGCTCATTCCCTCTTTGCCCGCGCGCTCGCCAGAGAGGGTGGCTCCGCGGTGCAGCATCATGAGCCCCGCCTTGAAACGCACGACCTGGATGAAGCGTAGGCGGACGGTGTAATAAATGCCGACGCCACAGAGTAGAACAATTAATAAATAGTCCCACAGGATCTGGTTGAGCGTGTCGACGATACTAGTCAGCGTAGCCATATCTGCTCCCTGCCATCGATGGTGATATATCCTTTGGCGTAACTTAATTGATGAATATGACGACCGTTCTTATAAATGATTGCCCGATAGCGCGGATGAATAGATGGCGGTTCTCGGTGAGGGGACACCGTCACCCTAATTTACTCTTGCCGGCGGTGATGTGATCGTTTTCATACTCTCCTCGTTTGCCTGCGGCGATTGGAGCGGAACGGGATGACAAGCAGAAACGGCGGGGTGAAAATATAGTGTTGTCTTATTTTCATCTATTACGTATGCATCAGCGTGATGCGGCGTCGGTGGCGCGAGCGGATGCTGGGCGACGTCGCCTTTAGGCGAGTCGAGCCTGTATGATGGGGCGTTATCTGCCGGCATTAATATCGCTGATTATCGTTATCGACGCAGCATCGCATTCTGGCGTGCGGCGATATACCGGCGGCGGATCACTATTACCATTTGCGCGCGATTATTCAACTCCAGATAAACTGGCGCGCCGTTTGGCGCCCGCGTAGGAGGTACCATTTTTTTATTCTGAGACGATGTGTGCCATTTTGGGGGCGGAGAAGTGCCGGTGCGTCGCTAGGGAGAGAAACCGCGCGGGTTTATTTCTGTCTGCATAATTCGCGAGCCGTTGCTGGCTGCAAAGGCTGGCCGGAAGGGGGCTTTCTTCGCGTGGATCTCGGCCCGTGTATCGGGCTGTCGCAACGCTATCGTCGTCGCGACATGGCGGCTTCGGCGCGCCTCACTGGCCGCATGCCGTGCTGCGCCGCCGGCCGCCACGCCCTGTGCGTTTGCCCGCCGCCATCGCTAGCGGAGCGTAAGGCGACCCGCTTGGTACGTACACCGTACGCCTCACTCGTCAAGGACGGTACCGTCGGCGGGGGGGGTTCGCCGTGGGGCGACGGTCTATTTTCGCTGAATCCCGCCGGGATTATGTGAATATGCCATAAATAAATTGATGGAATGATATGAGTGTTAATGCCAGCTATTTATCAATAGATAAAACGCTAATGCGGGGGAGGGATTTCGTGTATATGCCATAAATAAGCGAGGCGTAGTGCTCGGCGTTTCAGACGGTGTCTTATATGTGTTCGGCGAAATAGACCGAAAAGACGAGGCTCTCCTCTCTTGGCTTTATTGATAAGCATTGCTTGTCGCTTGGTGTGTTAAGTTGAGGTTGTCTCTGTTCTTAGATTTTTATTTCGTGCCAAGCGCCGGAATAAGTCTGTCATTGCCTGTTAGTGGCGTCCTGATGGGATGGTGATGGTTTGAAAAGAAACGGCCCACGGCCGCGTCGCGCGGCTTGTCCGGCTGGTGCGATGGCAGGGTTTAGCCGTTTTTTTACTGTGGCGATAAAACAAATCGCCGCTTTGCTTATTATTTTCTAATGATGCGAATGTCACGCCAAGCGGGGCGTCTCTGACGCCGCGCAACATAAATAAATACACGCTAATTACATTTAATGAACATGGCGCTGGCGTATTGTTGCTATTATTTCTGTCGGGGGATTTATTTGTTGGCGGCTTCAAAAAATAGTCTGCCTATTTCTCTATAATCAAAATATATAATAAAAAGGAGATTATATGAGCATCAGTCGTCGTGCTTTTTTAAAAACCCTCGGTGTAGGCTGTAGCGGATATGCCTTAACGAGTTTTCCCCCCGGTGCCTTGGCGTTAAATGCCTCTGCGGGCTTACAGGGTAAGACTACGCTGACCCCCAGTCTCTGTGAGATGTGTTCGTTCCGTTGTCCGATCCAGGCTCAGGTGGTCGATCAGCGTACGGTCTTCATCCAAGGGAATCCGGCGGCGCCCCATCAGGGCAGCCGGATCTGTGCGCGTGGGGGGAGCGGGGTGAGCCTGGTTAATGATCCGCAGCGTATCGTCAAGCCGATGAAACGTAGCGGCCCGCGCGGTAGCGGGCATTGGCAGGTGATCAGTTGGCAACAGGCGTATCGAGAGATCGCCGAGAAGATGAACGCCATCAAGGCGCAGCATGGTGCGCAGAGCCTGGTATTCTCGTCGAAGTCCGGCTCCCTGTCGGGGCATCTGTTTCACTTGGCGGCTGCCTTCGGCTCACCGAATACCTTTACCCATGCCTCAACCTGCCCGGCGGGCAAGTCCATCGCCGCGAAGGTGATGATGGGGGGCGATCTGGTGATGGATATCGCCCACACCCGCTATATGGTGGCCTTCGGTCATAACCTGTACGAGGGGATCGAGGTGGCCGACACCCACGAGATGATGAGCGCGCAGGAGAACGGCGCGAAGGTGGTGAGCTTCGATCCTCGTATGTCGGTGTTCTCCAGCAAGGCGGACGAATGGCATGCCATTCGTCCCGGCGGTGATCTCCCGGTATTACTGGCGATGTGTCATGTGATGATCGCCGAGCGCCTCTATGATGCGGCCTTCGTCGAACGTTATACCGAGGGGTTCGACCAATTGGCGCAGGCGGTCAGCGCCACCACGCCGGAGTGGGCGCAACAGCACGCCGATGTCCCGGCCGAGGTGATCGTACGCGTCACGCGAGAGCTTGCGGCCTGCGCGCCTCAGGCCATCGTCAATCCGGGGCACCGCGCCACTTACTCCGCGGAAGAGATCGACATGCGCCGGATGATCTTCGCCCTCAACGCCCTGTTGGGCAACATCGAACGCCGTGGCGGTCTGTTTCAGAAGAAGGGGGCGGCGATCTATAACAAATTGGCCGGCGAGACGGTCGTGCCCCCGTTGGCCAAACTGGGTGTCAAAGGGATGCCGGCGATTCAGGCGGCGCGCATCGATGCCACGGCCGCGCAGTTTAGCTACATCACCGCCAGCGGTGGGGTGGTGCAGAGTATCATCGACGCCACATTGCGGCAGACCCCTTATCCGATCAAAGGCTGGATCATGTCGCGCCATAACCCTTTCCAAACAGTGACTTGTCGGCCAGATCTGGAGCGGACGGCGCAGCAGTTGGATTTGATCGTCAGCTGCGACCTTTATTTGAGTGAGAGCGCCGCCTACGCCGACTACCTGCTGCCGGAGTGCACCTACCTAGAGCGGGACGAGGAGATCAGCGATGTCTCTGGCGCTAACCCGGCCTATGCCTTGCGTCAACAAGTGGTGGAGCCGATCGGCGAGGCTCGACCGAGCTGGCAGATTTGGAAGGAGCTAGGGGCGGCGCTGGGACTGGCACAGTACTACCCCTGGCAGGATATGCCGACGCGGCAACTGTTCCAATTGGCGGGCGATCAGGACGTGTATCGCGAATTGCGTAGCAAGGGCTACCTCAGTTGGGGCGTGCCGTTACTGCTGCGCGAGCCGGCATCGGTACGCCAGTTTGTCGCGCGTTATCCTCAGGCGGCGGCGCAGGTCGACAGCGATGGCACCCTGAGCCATGCCCTACGCTTCAAGTCGCCCAGCGGGCGTATTGAGCTGTATTCGGCGACCTTGGAAGAGAAGCTCCCCGGTTATGGCGTTCCCCGCTTCCGAGACGTGCCCTTAAAGCGCCCGGAGCAACTCTATTTCATCCAAGGTAAGGTGGCGGTGCATACCAATGGTGCCACGCAGTATGTGCCGCAGTTGAGTGCGCTGATGTGGGATAACGCGGTGTGGATCCATCCGCAGACCGCTTCGGCCCGCGGCATTCGCGATGGTGATGCGGTCTGGCTGGAGAATGAGACGGGCAAGGAGCGTGGGCGGGCATTAGTGACCCCGGCTATTCGTCCCGACACGCTGTTTGTCTATATGGGCTTCGGCGCCAAGGCCGGCGCGCGGACCGCAGCGACCAGCCATGGGGTCCACTGCGGCAATCTGCTGCCCCATGCGATTAGCCCGGTATCGGGTACCGTGATCCATACCGCCGGCGTAAGCCTGAGCCGAGCCTGACAGGAGCTCATCGATGAATCAGAAAGCCAATCACTATGTCATGCTGCATGATGAGAAACGTTGTATCGGCTGCCAGGCCTGTACCGTCGCCTGCCGCGTATTGAACGATGTCCCCGATGGCGTTAGCCGCCTTCAGGTGCAGATCCTGGGGCCGGATGCGGCGGAGGGCGGGCGTTTCCGTTTTATCCGCCTCTCCTGCCAACACTGTGAGGCGGCGCCCTGTGTCGCGGTCTGTCCGACCGGCGCCTCGTTTCGCGATGACGATGGCATCGTGCAGGTGGATAAATCCCGTTGTATCGGTTGTGACTACTGCGTCGCCGCCTGTCCATTCCATGTGCGCTATCTGGATCCGCGCAGCGGACTGGCCGACAAGTGCGATTTTTGCGCCGAGCGTCGGCTCAGCGAGGGGCTGCCCCCCGGTTGTGTCGCGGTATGCCCAACGGATGCCTTGCATTTTGGCCGGCTAGATGCGGCGGAGGTGCAGAGCTGGATCGGCCAAGAGGAGGTGTACCGGCGACAGGGTAAGCGCAGTGGTGCGGTGAGCCTGTATCGCCGTAAAGAGATCCATCGGGAGGAGCAAGCATGAATAGCATCTGGGGCGCAGAACTGCACTATACGCCGGACTATTGGCCGCAGTGGCTGGTGGCGGCGGCATTACTGCTGGCGGCGTTGCTGGTCGGGTTAGCGTTACATGCCGCGTTGCGTTATGCCTTGGCTCCGCGTGTGGCCAACGGCGAGTCGCAGCGCTTGTATCTCTACTCGCTGGCGGTGCGTACTTGGCACTGGAGCAATGCGTTGCTGTTTGTCCTGCTGTTGTTGAGCGGGCTCGGCGGCCACTTTAACCTCGGTCCGCTAGGGCTGTGGGTCTCGGTACATACCCTGTGTGGTTATGCGCTGATTGTCGCTTGGCTGGGTTATTTGCTGATCAATTTGCTGACGGGCAATGGCCGCCACTATCGGGTTCACTGGCGTGGCGTGTGGACGCGTTGCCGGCGCCAGGCCCGTTATTACCTGGTCGGTATCATGAGGGGGGAGGCACATCCTTTCGCCGCCGATGCGCAGAGCAAGTTCAACCCGCTGCAACAGTTGGCCTATCTGGCGATCATGTATGTGCTGTTGCCGCTGTTAATCGTCAGCGGTCTGTTGTGTCTCTATCCGCAGTCGCTCGCCGGCAATGGGCCGTTGATGCTGCGGCTGCATCTGTTGCTGGCGTTGGTGGCGCTGTGCTTTCTGTGTGCGCATATCTACCTGTGTACCCTTGGGGATACGCCGGGGCAGATCTTCCGCAGTATGTTGGACGGGTATCACCGGCATCGGCAGCAGGGTGCCGCCAGCGAGACGCCGCCGCGTGGTTAAGGCTTCGGCCAGTGGTTGACCGCCGGCCGCAACGGGGGGAGACCCCCGTTGCGCTTCTGGTGGTATGCGATCAGCTGCACTGCACTTTGATGGCCAAGCCGCCGCGCGAGGTCTCACGGTATTTGGCGTTGATATCCTTGCCGGTCTCATACATGGTTTCGATCACCTTATCCAGCGAGACGCGTGGCTCGGAGGTGCGTTGCAGCGCCATACGCGCGGCGTTGATCGCCTTCACTGCGGCGATAGCGTTACGCTCGATGCAGGGCACCTGCACCTGGCCGGCGACCGGATCGCAGGTCAGTCCTAGGTTATGCTCCATACCGATCTCGGCGGCGATGCAGACCTGAAGCGGGCTACCGCCCAGCAGCTCGGCCAGCCCGGCCGCGGCCATCGAACAGGCGACGCCGACCTCGCCTTGGCAGCCGACTTCGGCCCCGGAGATGGAGGCATTCATCTTATATAAAGCTCCAATGGCTCCGCTGGCGAGGAAGTAGCGCACGAAGATCTCCGGCGCAACTGGCTCGATAAAGTGGTCATAATAAGCCAGCACCGCCGGGACGATGCCGCAGGCGCCATTCGTCGGCGCGGTGACGACGCGGCCCCCAGCGGCGTTCTCTTCGTTGACCGCCAGGGCAAACATGTTCACCCAGTCGATGACGTTCATCGGATCGCGATTGTACTTGTCACTGGTGACCAGCATACGGCGCAGCGCGGCGGCGCGGCGTGGCACACGCAGCGGCCCCGGCAGGACGCCTTCGGTATTCAAGCCGCGCTCGATACAGGCGCGCATGGTATCCCAGATCGCGGTGAAGTAGGCGTAGATCTCGGCTTGGCTGTGCAGTGCCAGCTCGTTCTTCATCACCAGTCCGCTGATGGAGAGCCCGGTCTCGCGGCAGTGATCCAACAGAGCTTGGGCGGAGTGGAACGGATAGGGCACGTCGAGCGACTCGCCGCTCGTCTGGCCGAAGTGCTCGGCATCGACGATGAAGCCGCCGCCGATGGAGTAGTAGGTCTGGCTATACAGCAGGGTATCCGCGACGCCATAGGCGTTGATGGTCATGCCGTTCTCGTGCAACGGCAGATTGTCGCTGCGGAACACCAGGCCACTGTCGCGCGGGAAGGCGACCATGTGCCCCTGGGGGCCGAGAGGCAAGCGTTCGCTTTGCTCCACCTGGCGTATAAAGGTCGGGATAGCATCAATGTCGACGCTATCGGGTAAGTTACCGGCTAACCCCATAATGATGGCGATATCGGTATGGTGACCCTTGCCGGTCAACGATAGCGAGCCGTAGACATCGACGGCCACACGCGTGACCGACGGCAGTAGCCCTTGGGCCGTCAAGTCGTCGACGAACTGTTTTCCGGCCTTCATCGGTCCAACCGTGTGGGAACTCGACGGGCCAATACCGATCTTGAACATGTCGAAAACGCTAATCACGCTAAGCTCCTTAAAGAGGCAATGTCTCATGCTGCGGGTGTCAAATCGGCGCTCAAGAGGGGGCTCTCTCGGCGCAGGACACACCGTGCCGCGGGCGATACGCGCGGTTCGGGGTGTGTCTGGTTATTGTTATTCGCATTACTTTATTTCATGCTAACTAACCCGCTATCCGGCGGGGCGCCAACAATACCCGAACTTTTCCGCCGACGCACGTGCAATTATGCTGGTGGCGTGCCCACGGCGTGCGGTCGCGGGCTAAAGGCAGATTAACCTGCCACCGTTACCCCGCACTACCGATGATAATCGCTGTCGCTCTCCGCATACGCCGCCAATAATCTCAGATGATCATATGACCCTGTGATGAGGGAAAAGCAAGGGATATTGCTATATTTACTTGGTAATTACCCTGTCGCTTCACACATTGACTCGAATCGTGCCATCTGAGCACGCGCGTTGCTGGCGTACGTTGCCATTAGCCCGGCTTAGTGTAGGGATATCGCATAACGTGAAGTAAGGAGAGCGCCGCGCGCGTTAGCGCGCGGCGACTTGGAGCGCGAGACGCCGCAACATCGCCGCCGTGAGGCCCCAGATCAGGAAACGCCGGTAATGAGAGAGGTAGAGGCGATGGGGCTGGCCGCCCCGGGTGATCTCGAGTGTATGGTAGCGCCGGGCGTCCAGGGCCAGGGTCAATGGGATCTCGAAGATGTCGGCGACCTCGTGCGGGTTAGGACGTAGCGCCAGCGTAGGGGCGAGGAGGGCAACCACCGGAGTGACACAGAAACCGCTGCTGCTATCTTCCGCCGGTAGTTGGCCGAGGATCGCCGCCTGGTGTGGGCAGAGTGCGATCTCCTCCTGCGCCTCGCGCAGCGCGGTGGCGACCGGCGAGGCGTCGCGGGCGTCGCGGGCGCCGCCAGGAAAGGCCACTTGACCGGGATGTTGGCGCATCCTGAGTGCGCGCTGGGTGAGCAGCAGGGTTGGCTGCGGACGGTTGATGATCGGGATTAACACCGCCGCCTGGCGGGCATGGCGGGTTCCCCGTCCCGGTAACGGGGGCTGGAGCTGAAAACGGGTGACAAAGCGGGTCAACTCTGGGCTTAGGTGCATCAGAGAGACTCGCTCACCGCCAGCAGCGGCAGGATTTTGCTGACTTTGTCGAGCGTCTCTTGGTACTCCGCCTCGACTTCGCTGTCGGCGACGATTCCGCCGCCGGCCCAACAATATAGTCGCCCACGCTCCGCTAACAGGGTGCGGATGGTGATGCTGGTATCCATGTCACCGCAGGCGCTGAGATAGCCGATGGCTCCGCAATAGACGTTGCGCCGTTGCGGTTCCAGAGCATCGATGATCGTCATCGCGCGGATCTTCGGTGCCCCGGTGATCGAGCCGCCGGGGAAGCAGGCGCGCAGCAGATCGCAACCGTCGAGCCCGGCGGCCAGATGGGCACGAATGGTGCTGACCAGATGGTGCACGGCGGGGAAACTCTCCACGGCGAACAGTTCCGGTACTCTGACGCTGCCCGCGGCGGCGACACGGCCAACGTCGTTACGCATCAGATCGACGATCATCAGATTTTCGGCCCGATCCTTGGCCGAGGCCGCCAGCCGTTGACGCTGTTGTTCATCTGCCTGCGCGTCCGTCCGACGCGGTAAGGTGCCTTTGATCGGCCGGGTGCTGATTTCTCCGCGTTCGAGTCGTAAGAAGCGCTCCGGCGAGACGCTGAGTACCGCGCTCTGGGGCAGACGCAAAAAGGCGGAGAAGGGGGCGCGGTTAGCTTGGGTTAGACGCAGAAAGGCTTGCCACTCATCGCCTTGGTAGTCGGCGGCGAAGCGTTGTGTCAGGTTGATCTGGTAACAGTCGCCGGCGGCGAGGTGGGCCTGCACCCGCTGGAAAGCTTGGCGGTATGCCGCCTGGCTCAGGTTGGCCTGCCAGTCCGAGGTCAGGGCAAAGGGCGCGCTGGTCGCAGCGCTAGGAAGCGTCTGTAGCCAGTGCAGACGCTGTGTGGCGTCTCGCCAACTGAGCAGGGTGATGCGGCGTAGTTGGTGGTCGATGATCAGCGCCCAGTCGTAGATCCCCAGTGCCATGTCCGGCGTCTGGAGATCGGCGGCAGCCAGGGCGGGTAGGGTCTCGAAGCGCCGGCCCAAATCGTAGCCCCACAACCCGAGCGCGCCGCCGCAGAAGGGCAGATCGGGCTGTGGCGGGCAGGTGGGCAGGCAGCGAGCCAGTTCGTGGCGCAACAAGGTGAACGGATCGTCACGGTAGATCTGGCTTCCTGCGCTGTCGACGAGGGTGGTCAGCGCACCGCGCGTTTCGAGCGTCGCACAAGGCTCGGCCACGATGATGTCATAACGGTTATGGGGATGCTCGGCATTGCCAGAACTGAGCAACATCGCCCAGGGGCGATGAGCCAGCGGGGTAAAGTAGTGTAACGCCGCGTCGGGTCGGTAGGGTAGATAGCACTGGGTCAGTTCAGGAGTCACAGTCATGGCGCGGCATCGCTCTCATGGGTCGCTAAAACAAAGATAGATTGCGATTATCTACGGATGGCGGCGATACGGCAATTCCTGCACGCTGCTCTTACCGTTGCCTTGGTATATACTGCGGCGACGCGCAACAACAGGAGACGTAATATGGTGGGAGGCATGCCGGCATTGAGCCACGCAGAGCAACAACAGGCGGCTGAGCGTATTCAGGCGCTGATGGCCCAGGGGATGAGTAGTGGCGAGGCCATCGCCCAAGTGGCCGCGGAGATCCGGGCCGCCCATCGCGGAGCCCAGGTACGGGTGGCCTTCGACGATGAGGCGGAGGATGAAGCGGGACAGGCGTAATCCGCGCGCCCGCTCAAGCGCCCGTCGGGCGCTTAAGGTTGAATGACTACCGCGCTGCTGCACGCCCGTGCACGCTGGCGCGCCTGCTCAATATCCTCGCCCCAGGCTAGGGCGACGCCGAGGCGTCGCGCGCCGTCGATCTGCGGCTTGGCGAACAGACGTAGCTGGGTAGCCGGGCGCAGGGCCTGCACCAGGTTGGCGAATTTGACATCGTCGCTGTGCAACTGTGGGAGTAGTACCGCGGAGGCGCTGGGGCCGAACTGGCGAATGGCACCGATCGGCAAGCCCAAGAAGGCGCGGACATGCAGGGCAAACTCGGAGAGATCCTGCGACACCAGGGTCACCAGCCCGGTATCGTGCGGGCGCGGCGAGACTTCGCTGAAGATGACCTCGTCGCCACAAACAAAGAGTTCGACGCCGAACAGACCATAGCCGCCGAGGGCGCGTACCACTTGGGCGGCGATCGCCTGCGCTCGTGCCAGTGCCGTGGCGCTCATCGCCTGAGGCTGCCAGGATTCACGGTAATCGCCCGCCTGCTGGTGATGGCCGATCGGCGCGCAGAAATGGATCCCATCGCTGGCCTGAATGGTTAGCAGGGTGATTTCAAAATCGAAACGGACCTCACCCTCGACAATCACGCTCGCGGCATCACCGCGCGCCCCTTCTCGCGCATAGCGCCAGGCGGCGTCGATCTCATCGGCGCTGCGCACAATGCTTTGCCCTTTCCCCGACGAACTCATCACCGGCTTGACGAAACAGGGATAACCGATTTCGTCGATCGCCTGACGAAACGCCGCATTATCGCTGGCGAAGCGGTAAGGAGAGGTGGGCAGCCCCAGTGTCTCGGCGGCTAAACGGCGGATGCCTTCGCGGTTCATGGTCAATTGCACCGCGCGGGCGCTGGGCACGACGCGGACGCCATCGCTTTCCAACTGGTGCAGTGTCTGGGTGGCGATGGCCTCGATCTCCGGCACGATATAGTCGGGACGCTCACGCTCGATCAGCGCACACAACTGCCCGGCATCGCGCATGTCAATGATATGACTGCGGTGGGCTACTTGCATCGCCGGTGCATCGGCATAGCGATCGACGGCGATGATCTCCAAGCCGAGGCGTTGTCCCTCGATGGCAATCTCTTTGCCGAGTTCCCCAGCACCTAACAGCATGATACGCGTGGCATGGGGGCGCAGGGCGGTTCCGATTAGCTGCATGATCTGTTCCTGTATTTCGCGTGAGATGGGTCGCCGGGCAGTATATACGAAAACGTTTGCGTGGCAATGAGAAAGATTTTTTTACAATGAGCAACAAAACGGAAGAAATAATGAAATTAATTTAATTTCATATTGTTACGCCGTAAGTTCAGATAAGCGTTTGCCACTTTGTGCGCTATACGGGGCACGGCGATTTTCGTTGCTCGCGGCGGAGATATACTGAAAAAACGCTAGTGAGGGGGGTAGAAAAGCACGTTTTGTTCAGTGTTCTCTCCCGCTGGCGTCGGCCAGCGAGGCTTGAAGATTTGTAATATAAATAATATTGTATGATAAATGCTTTTGGCCGGAAGGACGCCGACCGTTTAAGACTTCAACAGCGCGGTATGAACGCGGGAGTGCATGAGTACGGCGGGAAGGTATGTGTAATGAGTAGTGCGACCTGTATTGAAGAAAGCGCCTTAAAACAGGATAACTGGTATCGCATCGCGGAAGAGATGCTGAACCGGGCTGGAATCGCGATAAATGGTAGCAAACCCTATGATATTCAAGTGAAAAACCCAGAGTTTTTTCACCGGGTTTTGCAGGAGGGCTCCCTGGGTTTGGGGGAGAGCTACATGGACGGTTGGTGGGAATGCGAGCGTCTGGATATCTTCTTTCAGCGCATCCTCGCCGCGGGTCTCGATAGCCAACTGCCAAAGCACCTTGCCGACATCGTACGTATCGCCGCTGCACGGTTGTTCAATCTCCAGAGTCGGAAGCGCGCCTGGATTGTGGGTAAGGAGCATTATGATCTGGGCAACGATCTGTTTAGCCGGATGCTCGACCCCTACATGCAATACTCTTGTGGCTACTGGAAACAGGCCGAGACGTTGGAGCAGGCGCAACAGGATAAATTGAAGTTGATCTGTGACAAGCTTCAGCTTGAGCCCGGGATGAAATTGCTGGATATCGGTTGCGGCTGGGGAGGATTGGCCCACTATGCGGCAGAGCATTATGGTGTCTCCGTCGAGGGGGTCACCATCTCCGCCGAGCAGCAAAAGATGGCGCAGGCGCGTTGCCAAGGGTTAGACGTGAAGATCTTGCTACAGGATTATCGCGATCTGAACAGCAGCTATGATCGTATCGTCTCGGTCGGCATGTTTGAGCATGTCGGGCCGAAGAACTACCGCACCTACTTCGAGGTGGCGGCACGCAACCTGAAACCTAATGGGTTGTTCCTGTTGCACAGCATCGGCTCGAATCAGACCGATCTCAACGTCGATGCCTGGATCAATAAGTATATTTTCCCCAACGGTTGCCTCCCTTCAGTCGCTCACATTGCGACGCACAGCGAGGGATTGTTCGTGATGGAGGATTGGCACAGCTTCGGGCCGGATTATGATCGTACTCTGATGGCATGGTATCAGCGTTTTCAGGCGTGCTGGCCGGAGATCAGCGCCAACTATAGCGAGCGCTTCTATCGCATGTTCTGCTACTACTTGACTGCGTGTGCCGGTGCTTTCCGTGCGCGCAACATTCAGCTATGGCAAGTCTTGCTCAGCCCGAAAGGCGTTGAGGGCGGACTGCGTGTCCCGCGTTAGGCGTGATTGGCTTGCGTGATAGTTTCCTCATTATTAGCGGCGTCGAGCATGGGCTCGGCGCTTTTTGCACCGCTGGACATCATCGACGGCCACTATTCCGCATCAAGCCACGCTAAGGCGCGCCGGTTTTATTTTGTAGAACTAAAGCGATAATTGTGACAAGAGTCATAATAATAAATTAGCAAACGATTTTGCTACGATTATTACTGATGTGTGCCTAGCGTAACATAATGTATTTAAAGAATATTTATATTTAATTTCATTTCCTTTCTCTCTGGAAATAAAGAAAGTGCTAGCCGTCATGAGGCGCAAGAAGAAGATTAAAAATGTCGTCAACGATTTGCGCCGCAAGATAAATTATGTCTTAATAATGACGCCTTAAACGGAGCGTTATCTATAGCGGGGAAATATCTGGAGTGATGTTTCTCGGCTTCACTGGAGCGCGTTGCCGCATTTAGGGTTAATCGTGCCCCCAGGGCAGTATTTCAAAGTGAAGGAAAGTGTAATGAGCAAGAAAACCGGCCAGGTCAAATGGTTCAACGAAAGCAAGGGATTTGGGTTCATCACGCCAACTGATGGCTCAAAAGATGTCTTCGTCCATTTCTCTGCCATCCAGAGCGACGGTTTCAAGACCCTGGCAGAAGGTCAGCAGGTTGAGTTCTCTATTCAAGACTCCCCGCGTGGACCGGCGGCGGCCGAGGTGGTTGCCCTGTAAGTACAGCGTACTCACTACGCTGCATGATGCGCGCTGACGCGTTGGCCTCAAGGCGTCAGCGGTATGAACGGCCCCCTGGTTGGGCCGTTTTCTGTTTTCCTGCCTGTGGTTTTTAGTTTTCGCGCTCTTGGCGTGTTATGCCGCATCGTGCATGACGCCGCGCCATCGCGGTTTGTGGTTTTCGCGCCGCTGGATAGCGCTTTTCCTCCCGTCCTCTCCCCGCCGCCATGCGCTACAAGGCTTGCAGCAAGCGTATCTATGCTTTACTGTATATAAAAACAGTGACGCAATGAGCGAGAGTAAGATGGCAGTAACGATCCAATATGTCGTGGTACGCGATGGGGTGGAAAAAATGACCTTTGCGAGTAAGAAAGAGGCAGATAGTTATGACAAGATGTTAGATCTAGCCGATAACCTGAGCGAGTGGTTGGCCTTATCCCCCGTGGCGCTGGCGGAAGAGACGCGTGAGGCATTAGGTTTCTACTTGGCTGAGCAGAAAGAGGCGCTCTCCCGCCTGTTGCGTGGAGCGAGCTTGGCCTCATTGCAGCAGCACGCTGTCGATAATGATGGTGAATGTGTGACGGACGAGGGCGCGGAAGAGCACAGCCGCGCGGCGTAGGGGGGGGACGCGGAGGCTTGAGGCTCTGCGCTGTTCTCCAGGAGTAAAATAATACTGATTGGCGTATGGGTAATGGCGAGATAGTATACTCGCCATATTTTTTCTTCTGGATTGTTTCCCGGTCGTCGTGATGCAAATGAAACCCGATATTACTTTTTATCAGCGCTTTGCCGCGGATATTCTCGCTGGTCGTAAGACTATCACCCTGCGTGATCACAGTGAGTCACATTTCCATCCCGGTCAGCGCCTCACCGTCGGCTATTATGAGGACGCACGATTATTTTGCGTGCTTGAGGTGCTCAGTGTGACCCCGCTGGCTTTTTCTCAGTTGAATGAACAGCATGCCGCCCAAGAAAACATGAGTTTGGCGGAATTGCGCAGCGTGATCCAAGAAATATATCCGCATCAGGATAAGCTTTATATGATCGCCTTTCGTCTGGTGCAACGCCTCGACTAATCAATCCGTACTGCCGCCGGTGCCGGTGCGGGCATGGCATTGATATTCCTCCGCCGGCAATACCATTTCGCTAACCAGGGCACTTCACGCGCGCTTAGCACCAGCGGCTAATATATAGACTCAGACGATGACTTTGTATTTTATCTCGGCGGCATATCTATTTGATGGATTTTTACTGTGCAAATAGAATTTAACTCTTGAGTGCGGCTAATGATTGGTTTTTTATTTCAATTTTTGCCTGATGGTAAATAATAAGTCTGGTTTTGCTGCGTCTTCATCCTGTTGCCATGTGAATTATCTCTACTAATCGGGTTACTATGCGCTAGAATAGCACTATAAATCATGTTATTTCATTAAGCATGCTAATGCACAAGGAATGTCGATGCTGTCTATCAAAATGAGAATTGTTCATCTCATGGGCAATTGATGTAATAAATACGATGCAAATGATTAGCTGCTGCTGCAATAATGACAAGATGTCAACGTCGCGACGGGAATACCGTACAGCTCCATGCCTTCTCCGTGAAGAAGTGAAATAAAGCCAGACAACAGAATGAATATTGAACATTACCATCTCTTAAGTGATGTGATGGCGCCGGGTGCGCGGCAGGCATCGCGCGACATATTGCGGGCGCGCTTACAATCTGCGCTCTCGGCATCTGAGTTTTTTCTCGAATATCTACCGCAGTGGGGGGAGGATGGTCATATTCAGGGGGCGGAAATGCAAGTGCATTGGCGTCATCCGCATTATGGCCTATTGCACCCCAACCAGTTTCTTGCGGCCGTGGTGCGTTGTGACTTGGCCGCGGCGTTATTGGCATGGATTGCGGAGCAGTCATTCCCATTATTACAGCGTTTGCGCCAAGAGGTGAACGCCGAGTTTTATTTATCATTGACGCTCCCCTTGTGCTTGGCGGAGCAGACGGCGCTATTTGCCGTCTGGCATCACGCGTTGCAAGCGCATGGATTGCCTCGTTCGGCGTTGGCGCTGATTTGGCAGGGCGAGGCAACGCAAGAGATGGATGCCTCGTGCCTGGCGGGGCTACGCCGCTTGCAGCAACAGGGGTATGGCGTTGCGCTGGCGGAGTATGGCTCAGGTTACCAGCGCTTAACCTCCTTGCCTGACCTTCCACTCGACCGTTTCTATATTCCCGCCACCTTAGTTTCCTTATTGCCACATCCCGAGGCGATGTTATTAGCAAGATTGTTATTACGTCTGGCCGATCAGTTGGGGATACGCTGTATCGCCCAGGGGGTCGATGATATTCAACGTTTCGAATGTCTGCGCGCGATGGGCTGTCGCCATTTTCAAGGCGGCTATCTCTATCGTCCGCTGAGCGCGCATCGCTTGCTGGTGCTGTGCCGACAATTGCAGGACGCGGACCACGCGATGTAATACGGCGGCGCGTGCGGGTGTTGCGCCGTCGGCAGGAATATTTTGGCATTTTCGACGCCGACAGCGGGGCGCAGCGTGTTATAAGATAGCTTGTGTGATAAATCCGTTAGGCATTGATAATGACAAAGGCACCGAAAGCAGCAAAACATCCTTATGAACTGGTCATTCATGGGGAGCGGCGGGTCGATGACTACTACTGGCTGCGCGACGATAGCCGCCGTGATGCGCAGGTCTTAGCCTACCTCGAGGCAGAGAATGCATACAGTGAGCACTGTCTGGCCCCCCAGGCCGCTCTACGCGAGCAGTTGCTGGCTGAGATGGTGGCGCGTATTCCTCAGCAGGATGCCTCGGTGCCTTATGTCCGGAATGGCTACCGCTACCAACACCGTTATCGAGCGGGCGCCGAGTACGCCGAGTATTGGCGTCAGCCTGAATCGAGCCGCGGCGAAGAGGATTGGCAGTGCCTGCTCGATTGCAATCAGCAAGCCGAGGGACATGCGTTTTATGCGCTGGGGGCGCTGGAGGTTAGCCCGGATAATCGCTTACTGGCCGTCAGCGAAGATACGGTATCGCGCCGGCAATATACCTTGCGGGTGCGTGCGCTCGTCGATGGTCACTGGCTGGACGATTGCATTACCGGTTGCGACGGGCATATCGAATGGTGCAACGATAGTCGCGCCTTCTACTATATTCGCCTACATCCTCAGACGCTGTTGCCTTACCAGGTTTTCCGTCATCGCTTAGGTACGGCGGTGAGCCACGATCAACTGGTCTACCAAGAACAGGATGAGAGCTTTTATCTCGGACTTGAGAAGTCGCTCTCACAGCGCTATGTGATGATCCATAGCAGTAGCACCACCACCTCGGAAGTATTATTACTCGATGCCGACGATGCGTCCGCCCAAGCACGCTGTTTCCTGCCACGCCGGCGCGATCATGAATATACCTTAGAGCATTACGATGACCGTTTTTATATTCGCTCCAATCGGGAAGGGAAGAACTTTGCCTTGTATTGGGGGCCGGATGGTGACGTGCTCAGTTGGCAGACGCTGGTACCGCCGCGTGAGGCGGTTATGCTGGAGGGTTTTTGCCTGTTCCGCAATTGGCTGGTGGTTGAGGAACGCGCCAATGGTCTGACGACGCTGCGTCAGATTCAGCGTCATAGCGGCGAAGAGCGCCGCATCCGCTTTGATGATCCGACGTATGTCACCTGGCTAGGCTATAACCCGCAACCGGATAGCACCACGGTACGTTACGGTTATTCGTCAATGACGACGCCGGGCAGCGTCTATGAGCAGGATTTGGAGAGCGGCGAGCGACGTCTGTTGAAACAGCAGCAGGTGCCCGACTTTGTCTCGGGTGATTATGTGAGTGAACGTATTTGGTTGCGCGTACGCGATGGTGTCGACGTTCCGGTGTCGTTGGTTTATCGGCGCGATCGTTTCATCCGCGGGCATAACCCGCTGCTGATCTATGGTTATGGCGCGTACGGCAGTAGTGTGGATCCCGGTTTTAGCACCAGTCGACTCAGCTTGCTTGATCGCGGTTTTGTCTTTGCCTTGGCTCATGTGCGCGGCGGAGCGGATCTGGGGCAGGCGTGGTATGAGCAGGGTAAGCTGCTGCATAAGATGAACACCTTCCACGACTTTATCGATGTGACAGAGGGGTTGGTGCGCCAGGGATACGGCGCCAAGGAGCAGGTCTATGCAATGGGCGGTAGCGCCGGTGGGTTGCTGGTGGCGGCGGTGATCAACCAGGCGCCGCAACTCTACCATGCGGCGGTGGCGCAGGTGCCATTCGTTGACGTATTGACCACCATGCTGGATCCCTCTATTCCGTTGACCACCGGCGAGTACGACGAGTGGGGCAATCCCGAGCAGGCCGAATATTATCACTATATGCGGCGTTACAGCCCTTATGATAATGTGCAGGCGCAGCGTTATCCCCATCTGCTGGTCACTACCGGCCTACACGACTCGCAGGTGCAATATTGGGAGCCGGCGAAGTGGGTCGCACGTCTACGCGAGATGAAGCAAGACGACAATCTGCTGTTGCTGTACACCGATATGGCGGCGGGACACGGGGGAAAATCAGGCCGTTTTAAAGCGTATGAAGATATTGCGTTAGAGTATGCCTTTATTCTGACGCTGGCGGCTGCATCACATGACGCCCGTTAACGGGGTTTTTATCAAGGAGTTTTATGCCAATACTGCATTTACATCAGCGCGATATGTACTACGAGGATCAGGGCAGTGGTTTTCCCCTGCTGCTGGGGCACAGCTATCTGTTCGATGCTGAGATGTGGCGTCCGCAGATTGCAGCGCTGAGTAAGCATTACCGGGTGATTGTGCCGGAGCTCTGGGGGCACGGTCGCTCCGGGGAATTACCCGAAGGGCACCATGCATTGACCTGTCTCGCGCAGGATTATTTGGCGTTATTGGCGCATTTGCAGATCGATCGCTTTGCCATGATCGGCTTGTCGGTCGGCGGGATGTGGGGGGCCGAGTTGGCCGCTCTGGCTGGTGAGCGCTGCGCGGCATTAGTGTTGATGGATACCTTCGTCGGTCGAGAGCCAGAGGTGACTCATCAGCGCTATTTCGCCATGTTGGCGGCGATTGAACAAGCAGGCGCGATTCCCGCGCCGCTGCTAGCACAGATCGCGCCGTTGTTCTTCCGTCAGACACCCGATCCGGCGTTGCTCGACGCATTGAAGCAGCGTCTGGCGGCGGTGCCCGCGCAGACGTTACGTCATAGCATCGTTCCCTTGGGGCGTATGATCTTTGGGCGTCCGGATCGCTGTGCGCAGTTGGCGTCGCTGACGATGCCGACGCTGGTGATGACGGGGGCCGAGGATCAGCCGCGTCCTCCCTTAGAGGGCTACTTGATGGCCGAGATCTTGCAGTGTCGCCAGGCGTTGGTCGCCGATGCCGGGCATATCTGTACCTTGGAGCAACCGCAGGCGGTGAACCAGTTGTTGCTCGACTTCTTGCAGCAGGCAGGCTTGCACTGATTTGCGTAGGCTAAGCGAGTAGCGTCATCGCGTCGCATCAGGCGCTATCGTTGCGGTTGGCGGCGCTCCCCCGTAATAAAGCGAGGCATAGCGGTGTGAGCGGTGGGGTCTTTCCGCGACGCCGCTCACACCGCGGTGCCGCGGTTTCCTAGCGTGCCTCACGTTTCTTCAGGGCGCGCGTGCTTCTAAGCTTATACCGCTGCCCGTCACTTCCTCGCTTCAGGCCATCAGGTGGGTAACCAGGCCCGGCGCGCTATGCCGCTGGCCGTGAAGCGCAACCGCATTGGCTACGCCGTCTTGCCTCCGCGTAAGCGCGTTGACGGGCGGTGCAACCGCACTCGGGGATAACGCGAGTCCCGCCGTCGCGTTGCCATGGCGAGAATATTGTCGGCAATCGATGCCGACATTTGCGCACACGTTGATTCTAGTATCGGACAGGCTATTTGCTCGCCATCGGGGATAGCTTGGCGTGGGGAAAATAAGCGGGGGAGGCTGAGGCGACATGCTGGTCAGTACGCGGTGCGTGCAGCCGATGAGAATACGGCCGGGAAAGACTCCCGGCCGTATATATGCCGTTATGGCTTGAGCTTATCGAAAGCGCAGCAGGGTATATCGCTGCGTTCGCTACTCCACCATCAGGCTGGCAGCTTAGTTCCTGGCTCCACGTGCGTGGAATTAGAACTGGTATACCAAGCCCAGCGCCACGATATCGTCGGTGTTGATAGCGTTGGCACGGGTGAAGCTGTTGTCGTCCAGCAGGTTGATTTTGTAATCGACGTAGGTCGACATGTTCTTGTTGAAGTAGTAAGTCGCGCCGACATCAACATATTTAACCAGGTCAGCCTTGCCGCCGTTGAAGCCTTTATAGGCGCCCAACTCAGAGCCTTTAGATTGCAGATAGGCGATAGACGGACGCAGACCGAAGTCGAACTGATACTGCGCTACGGCCTCGAAGTTCTTCGTCTTGTTGGCGATACCGTTAGAGCCGAACGGCGTCATGTTCTGGGTTTCGCTGTACATGGTAGCCAGATAGATGTTGTTGGCATCGTATTTCAGGCCGGCAGCCCAGGCTTGGGCTTTCTCGCCACCCGCCACGTTGGACTGTGCGTGTGTGCCGATAAACTTCTGCTGGGTAGTACGGTTAGAGGAGGTATAGGCAGCGCTGGCGCTGACGCCCCAGCCCAGATCGTAGCTGGTAGACAGACCGAAGCCGTCGCCGTTATCTTCTTGCAGCTTATCGTGATCGTCGATGCTGGAGGCGCTATCGTGGCTGTAACCGTCGTTTTTGCCCTGGTATTGCAGAGCAAAGTTCAGGCCGTTGACCAAACCGAAGAAGTCGTTATTACGGTAGGTCGCCAGGTTATTGGCACGCTGCGCCATAAAGTTGTCGGTTTGTGCGGAGGTGTTACCACCGAATTCCGGCAGCACGTCGGTCCAGCCTTCAACATCGTACAGCACGCCATAGTTACGGCCGTAGTCGAGGGAGCCGTAGTTGGCGAATTTCAGGCCGGCAAAGCCCAGACGGGTGAAGATGTTAGCGCCGCTGTCTTCTGACTGGTTAGCATTAGCCTGGGCTTCCCATTGGCCGTACCCGGTCAGTTGATCGTTGATCTGCGTTTCGCCTTTGAAGCCGAAACGGACATAAGATTGATCACCATCGTCAGCGTGATTGCTGGAGAAGTAGTGCAGGCCATCTACCTTACCGTACAGATCCAGCTTGTTGCCGTCTTTGTTGTAGATTTCCGCAGCGTTAGCTGCGCCTGCAACCAACAGAGCAGGAATAACGACTGCCAGCAGATTACGTTTCACAATAATATTCCTTCTTAGTTGCTGACCTAAGCGGCCAGATATGAGATGCCACTGCTTATTTTGTTTTTTCGTGCGCAATACGCGAACTAAATTGCGTTCCGTCTGTCGAAGCTAACGTAATGGGCACGCCATAATCATAGGTGTTTTTCACCATAAATAAAAAGAAGAGTTCCCGTTTAATTATTAGATAGGGTAATTAACTGTGTATAATTGTAAATATCGCTATATTTGATGTCGTATCGCGTGGAATTTAATCAGTATTTGTTTGGCTTATTTTATGACGCACTGCGGAGTCACAGTAGTGCGCATTATGATTAATTGGCGATCACACGAATTGTTAATGCAGGGAAATTTCTTGCTGTATACTTAAATCTCATCATTGTTACTGCATTTTATTTTTCTGTGTCTTAAAATTCTTTAAGCCAACCTTCTGGTTGGCTTTTTTTATGTAAATCTATTTATTTTTCTTTGAAAATCATATAGTTAAATAAAAGCCTTGTGTTTGTTTGACGTTGTTTGATTCATGTTCTAATACCCATTCACATGGCGCTGGTATGCGGTGAAAGGGGGAAGGGAAGGAGCGCGCGGTAATCATGGCGATACGATGTCAGCGTGGTGGCGGCGTTTTTCTTTATAGCTATTAATAAGCAATGGTTAACTGTTAAATTAGGTTTCCAGGCGTGTACATTTTGGTTTTTAGCAAAATGTGCGTAATTTTTATTGGCGATAAAATACACCAGTTAGGTTGTTGTCAGGGGTTTTATTAGACAAGTCTTAATTTGGCTTTTGTTCGACTTTGCCGTGGTGCACATATCTCCTGCGATGCTGTTTGACGGTGTGCGGAGGCGGTCAGTATGGCGCACAAAAAACCCGCCGTGGCGGGTTTATATGCAAAGAATTACCGTGCTGTCTTATTCTACCACATCCTCCATGTGGGCGCGTTTTGCGCGTTTCGCTGCGCGTTTTTCTGCTAGCGTTTTCTGCGGTTTTTTCTTCGCATCTTTTTTGCTATCCATTCCCTTACTCATAGTAGCCTCTCTTTAACTATCGTTGGGTTGGTTGCCTATTCACTTAAGCGCTATGGTGTATGAGTTGCAAGTCAAGAATCGTGAATTTTGTATATCATCATGAAAAAAAAGAATTTATTAGTGAATCATACGCTGGCAACTGAGGCTGCCAGTTGCGCTGGCGCAGGGGGAGAGGCGATGCAGCTTGGCGCGCTGTGTTGGCGAAGGAGAGACAGGGGGGGCCGACCAGACGTCGCTAGCGGGCACACATGCCAGTGTGCCCAGGTTCGTCAGGCTGCGGCTGGCATACCGCACAGTTTGCTGAGATTACGGGCGCCAACCATTACGGTGGCGACATAAGATTGACGCCGGGTCACGACTTCGACGGCGATGAGTTTGTCTCGGTATTTGAGGTGGTAGATGCAGGGCCATCCCTGCCGAGTGTGTCCGAAAGCTGAGGCATGCCGATCGATGGCGGCATGAGCAACAACAAGGTGAGAGAAGTTTGTATCGCCTTTAATGATTCGCTTCATACAGGCTCCCTACATAAATCAATCAGTTTGCTTGCGTCAGCGTGGCTGACCTCCTTGTTATAACACCATTATCTCCTCGGTAATACCCCGTGGAGCGCCATCCGTTCACGATGCTGCATGGTTGCTGAATAATGCGGCGGAGTGTAAACCGACGGGGACGGCAGGATCAGTGTTACCTATTAATGCTACGCTGAGATGAAAGCTATCGATTAAGGAGCCGTTATGGATCTTATCTACACACTGACGCTGTCCCCGTCGCTAGATTGCGCGACCAGTACCGCTAAACTCTATCCGGAAGGCAAGTTACGCTGCACCCCGGCCATCTATCAACCCGGTGGCGGCGGGATTAATGTGGCGCGCGCTATTCAGCGCTTGGGTGGACGGGCGGAGGCCATCTATCCCGCCGGTGGCTCGACCGGCGAACAGTTGAGCACCTTATTGCGGGCGGAGGGCGTCGCGGTGAACGTGGTCGCTTCGCGTGCCTGGACACGGCAGAATATGCATATCAATGCGACGGCGACCGATGAGCAGTATCGCTTCGTCATGCCGGGGGCCGTGTTAACGGCGCAGGAGTTTGCCGCGTTGACGCAGAAGATCATGGCCATTCCCCGCGGAGCGTTACTGGTGGTCAGCGGCAGTCTTCCCGATAGCGTCGCGCCAGCGGCATTGGCTGACTTGCTGCGTCAGGCGATGCAGCGCGGCATTCGTTGCATCGTCGA
The DNA here is from genome assembly GCF_000474215.1 of Edwardsiella hoshinae NBRC 105699 = ATCC 33379. GTDB lineage: Bacteria > Pseudomonadota > Gammaproteobacteria > Enterobacterales > Enterobacteriaceae > Edwardsiella > Edwardsiella hoshinae. The sequence goes on from NZ_BAUC01000017.1 coordinate 68,262, forward strand.
TAGCTCGGGAGAGGCGTTACAAGCGGCAGTCGAGGTGGGGGGATTGACGCTAATTAAACCGAATCAGAAAGAGTTGGCGGCCTTGAGTGGGCAAGAGATGACGCTGCCCTCCTCGGTGTTGCAAGCGGCCCATGATCTGGTATTACGAGGAGCCGCACAGTACGTAGTGGTGTCGTTGGGGGCCCAAGGGGCGATAGTAGTCGATCGGCAATCGTGGGTGCAGGTAATCCCGCCGCCGATTAAGGTACTCACGACCGTGGGAGCCGGTGATAGCATGGTAGCGGCGATGACGCTGCAACTGGCGGCCAACGGCTCATTATTGGATTTGGCAATCCAAGGGGTCGCCGCGGGAACGGCGGCGACGCTGCGTCATGGCACAGAACTGTGTCAACGCACTGAGGTGGACGACATTATCGCCTATCTCCAGGCCTGTCAGCCGCAGGTGTATACCTTTTAAAGGTGGGCAGCCGAAAGATGGGGGCTGATTTCAGCCCCCGTGGCCTCAGGGGGAGGGCGTGTGCACCATTACTCGGCGAGGTGTGCTTCGATGAACCACAGGAACTTGTCCAGATCGCGTGAGGCTGCCGTCAACATGTCGGCACTATCTTCATCTTGTGCGCGGCCGATCGCCGCCCGGGTATGGTTAGCAACCATGGCATAACGCTCCGCCAGCGCCAGTAGATGCGCCCTAACGTGAGTGATATCTAACGGGTAGGGTGCCAGCGAGGTGGCACTGGCGGCCGTCTGTAGCGTCCCTTGGGCGGTGCCGCCGAGCTGGACGATACGCTCGGCGAAGATATCCTGGTGATTGAGCAGTGCGGCCCGGAAACTATCCAACATCTCATGTACGGCAATAAAGTTTTTCCCCTTCATATTCCAGTGCGCTTGCTTGGTCAACAACGCGAGATCGATAAACTCGACCAGGAGCGGTTGTAGCAGCGCGATGGTTTGCTGTTTGATCTCCGGCGCCAAATCATTGCGGGTGGCAAAGAGGGATGAGTCTGGATAAGCATTGTTCAAAGGTGTCACGTTCATGGTGATGTCTCCCACTGTTAGCCTGTGTCATGGGGATGCCTACGCTAGCGTACCCCGGAATACATACTGTTTGTGTCAGTATAGGGAGGAGCGGAAGAGGATGGCTAAGGGGTTCTCGGTATTACTTAAATAGGTGATGCCAATGATCCCCCGCTGGACGCGGCGGGGGCTCGTTGACACTCAATGTTGCCAGAATGGGGTGGCGACGGCGTGTAAGAGTGGGCATTCGCCACGCCCGATCACGCCGTGAGGATCTCGCAGCTGGTGTTCGCTCTTCAAACCGTAGGCGCTTAGGTACTGACACTCAAGGGCTAACCCGCCCAGTTTTTTACCCCCATTAACCAGGAAACCATAGCCAGTGAACAGCATGGCCAGATAGGCGACGATCAGCAGGAGCAGGGTCGTTTTAAGTAGACGCATGATAATTCCTTTGGGGTCAAACCGAGTGAACCAGTAGGCCACGAGAATTTGTTAAATAGTCTATCATAATCAGCAAAATAGGCGAGTGACTTTCCGGTGCAGCTGCGCAGCGAGCCCGTCAGTCGGCGATATTGAGAGTGTCTTTCGTGTGGGGGGAATGTGTACTGGTGGCAGCATATATTGGCCGCGAAGAAGAGACATGCCGGACAAAACAAGGCACTGGCTTGTGTTTATTGTTCCGCTTTGTTATTAATGAGCTGCTGTTGATACAGCGTTTGGCTTACCGATACTGAGTACTATCAAAAATAAGCGAGGCGTTTATGAGTAGAGGAAAGGATAAGGACAGCAAGAAAAAATCTGGCAAGACACTGAAAGAACGGCGCGCAGAAAAAAGAAATAAGCGCGATGCGCAAGCGTAGTTAAGTCGCTAAGGCAGTGTAATAGCCCGGCAATCGCCGGGTTTTTGTTTTTTCGCGCATTACCCTGTAAGTAAGCGGCGCGGATAAGCGCCAGACGGTTGACGACAATCGCGGTAGGAGGCGTGGGTGACGTGCCTGTTCCGGCAAGCGCGTGCCGGGTGAGCGCGCAAGTGAATAATATTGGGATTGCCTGTCATCAAATAAATGAGGCCTCATTGATGAGGCCTCGGGTAATAGCGAATGATTTGGGAATGACCACCGCGAGGCAGAAATCCCGCGCCATCAATTAGATGGCATTTTCCGGGCGGGCCAGGACGAGGGTCTGTCGTGTGCTACAATTCACTGCCGTCACGAATGTAATTAAATGTGCCATTTAACTCCTTTCGTTGCCTCGGATGGAATAAAGATAGCCTAATCCATAATAGGCGGATGTGATATGGCTCACCGATTCTCATTTTTTTTGCGTATGTGTTAAGGCAGGTTTGTACATCGTTGCGCAACACGTCGCTTGGCGTGCGAGAGGTGCGCCGGTGAGGGAAATATTATCTCAGTGATTGAGTTGTTGCCCGCGCTTGCTATCATCGCAGCACACCGAATGAGGAAGTTGATATGAAACCATTTTTGTCTTTGTTGGCGGCGGCATGGTTGCTGAGCGCTTGCAGCGCGCCCCCGGAGGGGAGTAACCCTTCGCCGCACCCTTTTCGCAGTAGCTTTCAATGCGATGTTCCGCTGGAGCAGGATTTTCCGCCGGTACAGAGCGCCAGCGATCTGCTGGTCAACATGCAGCATATGTCACAACGTTTACAGGCGGGTAATTTTGTCGCGGGTCAATGGTTGGCACAGAACGCGACCTTAAGCGAACGCGATCATATCAATGCGTGCCATACCGCTTTGTTGCAAGGCGCGCGGCGATTGATCGAGGCTCAATACCAGGTGGTCTATCCCCAATTGCAGAGTGCGGCTCAGCGCGATGCGCTACAAGCGGTGATGATGGCGTGGCGTAGCGCGATGCAAGGCATCACGCCGCAGGGGGTTAACGATCAGCAATTGGCAGCGTACGCCCAGGCGGCGCAGCAGTTACGCATGCTATTACCAGCGCACTAACGCCTCTACGCTGAACGGTTGGCGAGCATTCTGCGCTTGCTCGCCGCCGGGGAAGCGGGGCTCTCCTGCTGCGGTTGGGGTTTTCTGTACGGAGCATGCGCGGGGCATGGCTCAGCGGCCATGCGGCCCAAGGTGCCTTACGACGCCAGCGGCCCAACGCCGCGATGCCCCAAGGGGCCATCCACGAGTTGACGGCTCAATGGCGCAATGTTTGCCCACCGGTATGGTGGAACCGGCATAAGTCGCCGCATGCGCGTGCATACCGCGCGTCGTCGCATTTTTCTTTTTCCCCGGCAGTAAAATAATGCGGCTAACCACTTCATCAGGCAGAAAAAAGAAACTAGCGAGGCGCTCTCTTTTTAAATTGCACCCTCGTCTGAGGATGGGCAGATAATGTTTTGTCCAGGTTCGGAATAACCGTAAATGTCGTCGCGGCGTGCCGGCGGCGCAGTGCGACAGGTACGTCAGGAAATAGGGCAAGAAAAGGAAAGGGGAGGGCGTGCTCAGGCGCGTTTCTCTCACCGGTAAGCGTACAATGATTAAGCGAATTTATCGGCAGGTTACGATAAAACTTACTTGTTTTATTGAAAATGGGCTTGTTTTTCCTTATGATTTGCGCGTTTTCTTTGGGGTCGAACGTTCAATGAGCGTATCGATGGCGATTTTTTCGGGTAATTTTCACATTAAGGATGAGTAAATTGCGCGCATTATAAACTCACAGTGAGGGTATAACATGAGTCATAATGGCACGAGTGAACAAAGTAAAAAACACACTATTAATCCACCTGTTTTTATTATTTCCGCAGTATTAATCATCGCCTTAGTATTATCTGCCGGCATGATGCCGCAACAGGCCGAACAGGGATTCCAAACCCTACAGCAGCAGATATTTGCTAATGCCAGTTGGTTCTATATTTTAGCTGTCGCGCTAATTTTGTTGAGTGTAACCTATCTGGGCTTTTCGCGTTACGGCACGATCAAACTCGGCCCGGATCATGCGGAGCCGGAATTCAGCTATTTTTCTTGGTTCGCCATGCTGTTCTCCGCTGGCATGGGGATCGGCCTGATGTTTTTTGGCGTCGCCGAACCGGTGATGCACTACCTTTCGCCGCCGGAGGGCAGCGCGCAAACCGTCGCCGCCGCAAAGCAGGCGATGACGTTAACCTTTTTCCATTGGGGGCTGCATGCCTGGGCGATCTATGCCATCGTCGGGTTGATTTTAGCCTTTTTCAGTTACCGCCATGGGTTACCGTTGACCTTGCGTTCGGCGCTCTATCCGCTCATTGGGGAGCGTATCTATGGAGCGGCAGGGCACGCGGTCGATATTTTCGCCGTACTGGGCACCGTGTTCGGTGTCGCCACATCGCTCGGTTACGGCGTATTACAGGTCAATGCCGGCCTGAATCATCTGTTCGATTTGCCGATTTCGACCTCGGTACAGGTGGGGTTGATCATCGGCATCACCACCCTGGCAACCCTTTCGGTAGTCTCGGGCTTGGATCGCGGCATCCGCTTGCTGTCCGAGCTTAACTTAGGACTGGCGGTGTTGTTGATGCTGTTAGTCGCGGCGCTGGGGCCAACGGTGTTATTGCTCAAGTCGTTTGTCGAAAACAGCGGCGCCTACCTGTCGCAGATCGTCAGCAAGACCTTTAACTTATATGCCTATGAGCCGAAATCCAGCCGTTGGTTGGGGGGCTGGACACTGTTGTACTGGGGGTGGTGGCTATCGTGGTCGCCGTTTGTCGGCATGTTTATCGCGCGTGTCTCGCGCGGTAGAACCATTCGTGAGTTCGTTACCGGCGTCTTGCTCGTGCCGGCCGGTTTTACCCTGATGTGGATGACGGTATTCGGAAACAGCGCCATCGAATTAATCGCCCATCGCGGGGCCACCGATCTGGCGACCAACGTCCAGCGCGATGTCTCTCTGGCACTGTTCAACTTTTTGGAGCATTTCCCGCAGCCGACGCTATTGTCGTTTATTGCCATGGTGATGGTGGTGGTGTTTTTCGTCACCTCGGCTGACTCCGGCGCCATGGTGGTGGATACGCTGGCGTCCGGTGGTGCTAAGCATACGCCGCTGTGGCAACGTATCTTCTGGGCCGCGTTAACCGGGGTGGTGGCGATCGTGTTGCTGGTAGCCGGCGGCTTACGGGCATTGCAGACCGTGACCATCGCCAGCGCGTTGCCGTTCGCCGTGATCTTGCTGGTGGTGATTTACGGCTTGCTCAAGGCGTTACGTGTCGATATCTACAAGAAGCGTAGCCAATTGGTCACCACCATCGCCCCGCCCGCCAGCCGTAATCCGATCTCTTGGCAACGCCGGCTGCGTAACATCGTCTATAACCCGAAGCGTTCGCAGGTGCGCCGCTTTATCGCCGAAGTGATCCAACCGGCGATGATGATGGTGAGCGAAGAGTTGGCGCGTCAGGGCAAGGAGGTGACCCTGATCGGCGGGGAGGGGGAGGATGAGCGCATCAGCCTACAGGTTGAATTTGGCGATGATATGGCGTTTTGCTATGGTGTACGCTTGCGCGCCTATCGCAAGCCGACCTTCGCCATGGCGGGCTTGGATGAGGAGAGTCCGCGCGAAGGGGAGGTCTACTACCGTGCCGAGGTCTATCTGAAGGAAGGAGGGCAAGATTACGACCTGATGGGCTGGACGCAGGAGCAGGTGTTACACGACATCCTCGATCAGTATGAAAAACATATTCACTTCTTGCACTTGATCCGCAGTTAATGCTCAGCGCTGCGCTGAATGGCCTGCCGTCATCCCAAGGGAATGCGGTTGGCAATTCGCGCGCTCGGGGGTAATATTGCCCGACACCGATGTTAGTGCGCTCTGTTATCGCTTTGTGTGGGGAAGCAGGGCGTACGCATCTTGCTAAGTAGAGCAGGGGCGCATCGGTAACATACCGAAACTAAACAAAACTTTTTTCTATATGTGACCTGTCGTGTGGGTCACCACTGTAGATAAGGAATTCAAATGCCTGTTATTACGCTTCCTGACGGCAGTCAGCGTCACTTCGATCATCCCGTTTCCGTTATGGATATCGCCCGCGATATCGGCCCCGGTCTGGCTAAAGCCTGCATTGCCGGTCGCGTCAACGGTGAGTTGGTCGATGCGTGCGATCTGATCGAGCGCGACGCCACCGTCGCCATCATTACCGCCAAGGATCAGGAAGGGGTGGAGATCCTGCGTCACTCCTGCGCCCACCTACTGGGCCACGCCATCAAACAATTGTGGCCACAAACCAAGATGGCTATCGGCCCGGTGATCGACAACGGCTTCTATTACGATGTCGATTTGGAGCATACCCTGACCCAGGAAGATCTCGATCGCCTGGAAAAACGCATGCATGAGCTGGCGGAAAAAGATTACGACGTCATCAAGAAGAAAGTCAGCTGGCAGGAAGCACGCGACGCTTTCGTCGCGCGGGATGAGCCGTACAAGGTAGCCATCCTCGATGAAAACATCAGCCACGATGATCAGCCTGGTCTGTATCATCACCAAGAGTATGTTGACATGTGCCGTGGGCCGCACGTGCCGAACATGCGCTTCTGTCACCATTTTAAGTTACAGAAATCGTCTGGCGCTTACTGGCGCGGCGATAGCAACAATAAGATGTTGCAGCGTATTTACGGCACCGCCTGGGCGGACAAGAAGCAACTGAACGCCTACCTGCAACGTCTGGAAGAGGCCGCCAAGCGCGACCATCGTAAGATCGGTAAGCAACTCGACCTGTATCATATGCAGGAAGAGGCGCCGGGCATGGTGTTCTGGCATAACGACGGCTGGACCATCTTCCGCGAGCTGGAAGCTTTCGTGCGGATGAAGCTGAAAGAATACCAGTACCAAGAGGTCAAAGGCCCATTCATGATGGATCGGGTGCTGTGGGAGAAGACCGGTCACTGGGAAAACTACAAGGATGCGATGTTCACTACCTCTTCGGAGAACCGTGAGTACTGCATCAAACCGATGAACTGCCCGGGACACGTGCAGATTTTCAACCAGGGGTTGAAGTCCTACCGTGATCTACCGTTGCGTATGGCCGAATTCGGCAGTTGCCACCGTAACGAGCCGTCCGGTTCGCTGCATGGCCTGATGCGTGTGCGCGGCTTCACCCAGGACGATGCGCATATTTTCTGTACTGAAGAGCAGATCCGTGACGAGGTCAATAGCTGCATCAAGATGGTGTACGACATGTACAGCACCTTTGGCTTCGAGAAGATCGTGGTGAAACTCTCCACGCGTCCGGAGAAGCGTATCGGTAGCGATGCGATCTGGGATCGTGCCGAAGAGGATCTGGCCGCCGCGCTGGAAGAGAACGGCATTCCGTTCGAATACCAGCCGGGTGAGGGGGCCTTCTACGGGCCGAAGATCGAATTCACTTTGCATGACTGCTTGGATCGCGCTTGGCAGTGTGGTACCGTGCAGCTCGACTTCTCCCTGCCGGGCCGTCTGAACGCGTCTTATGTCGGTGAAAACAATGAGCGTGTGGTTCCGGTGATGATTCACCGCGCTATCCTCGGCTCTATGGAGCGTTTCATCGGGATCTTGACCGAAGAGTTCGCCGGCTTCTTCCCGACGTGGTTAGCACCGGTGCAGGCCGTAGTGATGAATATCACTGATTCTCAGGCTGAATATGTCGAAGAATTGAACAAAAAACTGCAAGCCGCAGGGATTCGCGCAAAATCAGACTTGAGAAACGAGAAGATTGGCTTTAAAATTCGCGAACATACTTTACGTCGTGTTCCTTATATGCTGGTTTGCGGCGACAAAGAAGTCGAGGCCGGTAAAGTGGCCGTGCGTACACGCCGTGGGAAAGACCTGGGCGTGATGAGCATCGACGACGTAATCGAGAAGCTGCTGCAAGAGATTCGCAGCCGTAGTCTTCATCAGTTGGAGGAATAAGGTATTAAAGGCGGAAAACGAGTTCAAACGGCGCGTCCTAATCGTATTAACGGGGAAATTCGCGCCCAAGAGGTTCGCTTGACAGGTGTGGATGGCGAGCAGATTGGTATTGTCAGTCTGAGAGAAGCTCTTGAGAAGGCCGAGGAAGCTGGCGTCGACCTGGTCGAAATCAGCCCCAACGCTGAACCGCCGGTTTGCCGTATCATGGATTACGGCAAATTCCTCTATGAGAAGAGTAAGGCTAGCAAAGAGCAGAAGAAGAAACAGAAAGTTGTCCAGGTGAAGGAAATTAAATTCCGTCCTGGTACCGATGATGGCGACTACCAGGTAAAACTCCGCAGCCTGGTTCGCTTTCTGGAAGATGGCGATAAAGCCAAGATCACACTGCGTTTCCGCGGTCGTGAGATGGCGCACCAACAGATCGGTATTGAGATGCTTAACCGCGTCAAGAGCGATCTGAGTGAACTGGCCGTGGTCGAATCCTTCCCAACGAAGATCGAAGGCCGCCAGATGATCATGGTGCTCGCCCCCAAGAAGAAACAGTAAGGCTATCAAGTAAGGGTTCCACGGTACGCTACGGCGTCTGTGGAACCGTTCGCCTCACTGATTCGTTGTAATTAACAATGCGAAGTGGAAATCGAAATGCCTAAGATTAAAACTGTGCGTGGCGCGGCCAAGCGCTTTAAGAAAACCGCCGGTGGTGGTTTCAAGCGTAAACATGCTAACCTGCGTCATATTCTGACCAAAAAATCTACCAAGCGTAAGCGTCATCTGCGTCCGAAGTCTCAGGTCTCCAAAGGCGATCTGGGTCTGGTAGTCGCGTGCCTGCCGTACGCATAAGTAATTTTTTTGAATCAAGAATAAGACTTTAGGAGAGAGCATATGGCTCGCGTAAAACGTGGTGTGATTGCCCGTGCACGTCACAAGAAAGTAATGAAGCAGGCGAAAGGCTACTACGGTGCCCGTTCGCGCGTATATCGTGTTGCCTTCCAGGCAGTGATCAAAGCGGGTCAGTACGCTTACCGTGACCGTCGTCAGCGTAAGCGTCAGTTCCGTCAGCTGTGGATCGCGCGTATCAACGCGGCTGCTCGTCAGAATGGCATCTCTTACAGCCGTTTCATCAATGGTCTGAAGAAGGCCTCTGTTGAGATCGACCGTAAGATCCTGGCCGACATCGCCGTATTCGACAAAGTGGCGTTCACCGCCCTGGTTGAAAAAGCGAAAGCGGCTCTGGCATAAGTCAGACGAAAGAGGGAGCTTGCTCCCTCTTTTGCTGTCTGATGCGGTCGGGCGTCTTGAGCGCGTTGTCGCCGGCGGTTAGACGAAATTTATTGACATTCTCTGGCGAGAGCTTTTCAATAGATGCAGAGTTTTCAATAAGTTCTGAATGTTCAAGGTAACGCAAGCATGAACGCTGCTATTTTCCGCTTCTTTTTTTACTTTAGCGCCTGATTGTCAGGAGGCTTTGCGCGTAAGAAAAGAAACGGAAAACAGCGCCAAAAGCCTCCCTCGTGGAGGCTTTTTTTTTAGCGCGGTGCCACGGCTCCGCAGACGAAGAGGGCGCGTGCCGTCATACGATGAGCGACTCATCGCTCAACATCGACCATCGGGCCATACTGGCCGGAAGAAGAGGAAAGTCATGTCACATCTCGCCGAGTTGGTTGCCCAGGCGAAGGCAGCCGTAGAGAGTGCCCAGGACGTCGCCACGCTGGATAACGTGCGTGTCGAGTTCCTGGGGAAGAAGGGTCATTTAACGTTGCAAATGACGTCACTACGCGAGCTGCCGGCAGAAGAACGCCCGGCGGCCGGGGCGGTGATCAACCAGGCTAAGCAGGCGGTACAGGAAGCGCTAAACGCCCGTAAAGCGGCGTTGGAAGCGGCGGCGCTGAATGCCCGCCTGGCCGAAGAGACCATCGACGTCTCGCTGCCGGGGCGTCGCATGGAAAACGGCGGCCTGCATCCGGTCACCCGTACGATCGAACGCATCGAATCCTTCTTCGCCGAATTGGGCTTTGCCGTTGCCACTGGGCCGGAGATCGAGGATGACTACCACAACTTCGACGCGCTGAACATTCCGGCGCATCACCCGGCACGCGCCGATCACGATACCTTCTGGTTTGACGCTACGCGTTTGCTGCGTACTCAGACCTCCGGGGTGCAGATCCGCACCATGCGCGATCAACAGCCGCCGATCCGCATCATCGCGCCGGGTCGCGTGTATCGTAACGACTATGATCAGACCCATACCCCGATGTTCCATCAGATGGAAGGGCTGATCGTCGACAAAGACATCAGCTTCACCAATCTGAAAGGGACGCTGCATGACTTCCTGCGCAACTTCTTTGAGCAGGATCTCCAGATCCGTTTCCGTCCCTCCTATTTCCCGTTTACCGAACCCTCTGCTGAAGTGGATGTGATGGGTAAGAATGGGAAGTGGTTGGAAGTGTTGGGGTGCGGCATGGTACACCCCAACGTCCTGCGCAACGTCGGCATCGATCCGCAAGTGTACTCCGGTTTCGCCTTCGGGATGGGCATGGAGCGCCTGACGATGTTACGTTACGGCGTCACCGATTTGCGTGCATTCTTCGAAAACGATCTGCGTTTCCTCAAACAGTTCAAATAAGGCGGGATTAACACATGAAATTCAGTGAACTTTGGTTGCGCGAGTGGGTGAATCCTGCCATTAACAGCGCGGCGCTGTCCGAACAAATCACCATGGCCGGCCTGGAAGTGGACGGCGTGGAGCCGGTGGCTGGCGCCTTCCACGGCGTGGTGGTCGGCGAGGTGGTCGCCTGCCAACAACACCCTAACGCCGATAAGCTGCGGGTGACTAAGGTCGATGTCGGCGCAGGGCGCCTGCTGGACATCGTTTGTGGCGCGCCGAACTGCCGCCAGGGGCTGCGTGTCGCGGTCGCCACCATCGGCGCGGTGCTGCCGGGCGATTTCAAGATTAAGGCGGCCAAGCTGCGTGGTGAACCCTCGGAAGGGATGCTGTGCTCTTTCTCGGAGCTGGGGATCAGCGATGATCACAACGGCATCATCGAGCTGCCGGCGGATGCGCCGCTGGGGTGCGATCTGCGTGATTACCTGAAGCTGGACGATAACAGCATTGAGATCAGCGTGACGCCGAACCGTGCCGATTGCCTCGGTATTCTGGGCATTGCTCGCGATGTGGCGGTGCTGAATGGCCTCTCTCTGACGGAGCCGGCAGTGACCCCGGTCGAGGTCAGCATCGACGATCGCTTCCCGATCGAGGTGCAGGCGGCGGAGGCGTGTCCGCGTTATTTGGGGCGTGTGGTGCGCGGCATCGATGTGACGGCGAAGACGCCGTTGTGGATGAGCGAGAAGCTGCGTCGCTGCGGCATCCGCAGCATAGATCCGGTGGTCGACGTCACTAACTATGTCCTGTTAGAGCTGGGGCAGCCGATGCACGCCTTCGACCTGAACCGGTTGCAGGGAGGCATCGTGGTGCGTATGGCGCGTGAAGGGGAGACCCTGACTCTGCTCGATGGCAATCAGGCCAGCTTGAGCAGCGACACGTTGGTGATTGCCGACCATCAGCAGCCGTTGGCGCTGGGGGGGATCTTCGGCGGGGAGCATTCCGGCGTCAATGGGGAAACCCGTGATGTACTGCTGGAGTGTGCCTACTTCAACCCGCTGGCCATCACGGGCCGCGCCCGTCGTTACGGCCTGCACACCGATGCCTCACACCGCTATGAGCGTGGCGTTGATCCGCAGTTGCAGCGGCGGGCCATGGAGCGCGCCACCGAACTGCTGCTGGCGCTGTGTGGCGGCCAAGCCGGCCCGGTTATCGAGGTGAGCAACGAAGCCTACCTGCCGCAGCCGGCGCACATTACCCTGCACCGCAATAAGCTGGATCGCCTGATCGGTCATCATATTGCCGATGACCAGGTGTTGGCTATCCTGCAACGCCTCGGCTGCCAGGTGAAGGTCATCGACGGGGGCTGGCAGGCGCTGGCGCCGAGCTGGCGTTTCGACATGGCCATCGAAGAAGATCTGATCGAAGAGGTAGCGCGGGTTTACGGCTACAATAATATCCCCGACGTGCCGCTGCGTGCCGATCTGGTGATGACCGCGCACCGCGAGGCGGATCTGCCGCTGAAACGCGTGAAGACCCTGCTGGTCGACCGCGGCTATCAAGAGGCGATTACCTACAGCTTCGTCGATCCTAAGGTGCAAGCATTGCTGCATCCGCAACAGCCGGCGTTGATCCTGCCGAGCCCGATCTCCGTCGATATGTCGGCGATGCGGCTGTCGTTGTGGAGCGGTTTGCTGGGCGCGGTGGTCTATAACCAGAATCGCCAGCAGACGCGTGTGCGCCTGTTTGAAACCGGCTTGCGTTTTGTCCCGGACGAGCACGCCAACTTAGGGATCCGCCAAGATATGATGCTGGCCGGGGTGATTGCCGGCCCGCGTAACGAAGAGCACTGGGGCATGGAGCGCCAGGTCGTCGACTTTTACGATCTGAAAGGCGACCTGGAGGCGGTGTTGGAGCTGACGGGTAAGCTGGATGAGGTGCAGTTCCGTGCTGAGGCGCATGATGCGCTACATCCGGGGCAGAGCGCCGCGTTGTACCTGCAAGGTGAACGTATTGGTTTCATTGGGGTTGTACATCCTGAGTTGGAGCGTAAACTCGATCTCAATGGTCGCACCGTGGTGTTTGAAGTCCGTTGGGATGCCCTGGCTGATCGCCGAATTCCGCAGGCGCGCGAGATTTCTCGCTACCCGGCAAACCGCCGCGATATCGCGGTTGTCGTGGCCGAAAACGTGCCGGCGGAAGATGTTTTGGCCGAATGTAAGAAAGTTGGCGCAAATCAGGTAGTTGGCGTAAACTTATTTGACGTGTATTGTGGTAAGGGTGTTGCAGAGGGTTATAAGAGTCTTGCGATCAGTCTGGTGCTGCAGGACACCACGCGTACACTGGAAGAAGAGGAAATTGCCGCTACCGTCGCCAAATGTGTAGAGGCGTTAAAACAGCGATTCCAAGCATCCTTGAGGGATTAAACCTATGGCGCTTACAAAAGCTGAAATGTCTGAACACCTGTTTGAAAAGCTTGGGCTGAGTAAACGGGATGCCAAAGACCTCGTCGAGCTGTTTTTCGAAGAGATTCGCCGCGCCCTGGAGAATGGCGAGCAGGTGAAGTTGTCCGGTTTCGGCAACTTCGATCTGCGCGACAAGAACCAGCGGCCGGGGCGCAACCCGAAAACCGGGGAAGATATCCCGATTACGGCGCGCCGTGTGGTGACCTTCCGTCCAGGGCAGAAGTTAAAGAGCCGGGTCGAGAACGCTACACCCAAGGACTAAATCAGGCAAACAGGACAAAAGGCCGCCTTTAGGTGGCCTTTTTCTTGCGATATTCAGCCGTTTGCGCGGCGCACACAGAGGCATGAATCATGCAAGTTAACGATAGGGTTAGCGTAAAGACGGACGGAGGTCCGCGCCGCATTGGGCGTATCCTGGCGTTGGAGCCGTTCAGCGAGGGGACCATGTATCTGGTGGCGTTGGACGACTACCCGAATGGAATTTGGTTCTTCAACGAGATCGGCTGCCAACAGGGGATCTTTGTCGAGCCCTATGACGATGATGCCTCCTGCTGAAGCGGAAGTCAGTCTCAGCGTCTTACTACGCCGCCAACGTTCCCATGATCGGCGGCGTTTGCTGGGGCTGGTGGTGTTGTTGTTCGGCGCGCTATTGCTGGGATTGAGTGCCGGCGACGTCTGGTTATGGCCGACGCAATGGCTCTCGCCGCAAGGGCAACTCTTCGTCGGCCAGCTACGCCTGCCGCGCATCTTGGCGGTGATGGCGGTCGGTGCCTCTCTGGCCGTCAGTGGCGCGGTGATGCAGGCGCTGTTCGATAACCACCTGGCGGAGCCGGGCTTGCTTGGCGTCTCCAACGGTGCCGGCGTTGCCCTGGTGATCGCGGTGTTGCTGGGGCCGAGCCTGTTGCCGCTCTGGCAATTGAGCGCACTGGCCATCGTCGGCGCGTTGGCGGCGACCTTGTTATTACTGTTATTCGCCCGTCGTGGGCGTATCCATAACGCCCGTCTGTTGCTGATCGGTGTCGCGTTGGGTATCGCTTGTAGCGCGGTGATGACCTGGGCGGTCTATTTCAGCACTAGCCTGGATCTACGTCAGTTGCTCTATTGGCTGATGGGGGGCTTCAGTGGCGTCGATTGGCGTCAGGGCTGGCTGGTGGTGGCGTTATTACCAGTCTTGTCCTGGTTACTGCGTTGCGGGCCGACGCTGGATCGGTTGGCGCTGGGCGAGTTGCCGGCGCGCCAGCTTGGGCTAGGCATGGCCTATTGGCGGAGTCTGCTAGTATTGGCCATCGGCTGGCTGGTCGGGGTGAGCGTGGCGTTGGCCGGGGTGATCGGTTTCGTCGGGTTGGTCGTGCCGCATATGTTACGCCTGTGGGGGATCACCGCACATCGCATGTTGCTACCGGCCTGTGCCTTGGCCGGGGCGGCGGTCCTGCTGCTGGCGGACGTGCTGGCGCGGGTGGCGTTATTCTCCGCCGAGCTGCCCATCGGGGTGGTGACCGCCTCCATCGGGGCGCCGTTGTTTATCTGGATGCTGCTACGCCGCCCGGCGGGGAGGCAGGATGGCTGAGCCGATGCTGCGTATCACACGCCTGGCGGTTGCCGGGCGTCTGGCGCCTGTCGACGCTGAACTGGCCGCCGGGCGGCTGGTGCATGTGATCGGCCCCAACGGCGCGGGCAAGAGTACGCTCTTGCTGCGTCTGGCCGGACTGCTGGAGGGCAGCGGTGAGGTGTGGCTGGATGGGCAGGCCCTGTTCGCGCTGTCGAGTGCCCAACAGGCGCGGCGGCGTGCCTGTCTGGTGCAGCAGCAATTGCCGAGCGGCTTGATGCCGGTCTTTGCCTACCTGGGGCTGTACGCCCCGCCGGCGGCCCCGGCGGCGGTGGATCAGGTCTTAGCCGCGCTGAGCGCGCGTTTGAGTCTGACGGACAAGTTGCGCCGGCCCTTAAGCCAGCTCTCTGGGGGCGAATGGCAGCGGGTCCGTCTGGCCGCGGTGCTACTCCAGATCTGGCCGACGCTCAATCCCCACGCTCGCCTGTTGCTGTTAGACGAACCGATGAGCGGGCTGGATATCCGCCAACAGGCGGCGTTAGATGGACTGCTCGCCGAGTTATGTGCCAGCGGGATCTCCGTGATCGCCAGCGCCCATGATCTTAACCATACCTTGTTTCATGCCGATGAGGTATGGATGGTCGGGCAGGGGCGGGTGACGGCACAGGGGCCGACGGCGACGGTGATGCAGCTGGCGACCTTGAGCGCGTTGTTCGGTGTCCCCTTCAGCCGCGTCCGCGGCGGCGATCGCGACTGGCTCTACTATCAGCCGAGTTAAAAATGCTTGACCGGTGCGTCGGTTTTGTCATGATTTAGCGGTGGCTGCCAGCGCGGTATCGCTTGATTCGGCAGCAGAAAATTCCTTATTCCTCCCACGCCTCGGCGTCTCGCCGAGTCAGGGATAATACAGGCATCACAGAGGTTCTCGGGAGATGAGTCGACGGATATCGAAATATCGCTACGGGGTCGTGTGTGGCATCGCGCTCTTCCTGGCCGGTTGTAGCAGTCAACAGCGCCCCCCGCCGGCCAGCAGTCGTCTGGGCGATCCTATCGTGGTGGTCGCGCAGTTGAATGATCAACTGCAACAGTGGCATGGTGCGCCTTATCGTTACGGCGGCTTGGAGCGTAACGGTGTCGACTGCTCCGGTTTTGTTTATCGGACTTTTCGCGATCGCTTCGCCATCCAACTGCCGCGCACCACCCAGGAGCAGACCTCGTTAGGAACACGCGTCGCGCGCGCCGATCTGCTGCCCGGTGATCTGGTGTTCTTCCGTACCGGACGTGGGGAGAATGGGTTGCATGTGGGGATCTACGACACCGACGACACTTTCATCCACGCCTCGACCTCACAGGGAGTGACACGGTCCTCGCTGGATAACGTCTATTGGCGTAACGTCTACTGGCAGGCACGCCGCCTGTAATCGCCACGGGCGCGTCTGCTAGCGCGCCCGATATCTTGATTTATCCTGAACTTATCCTGAGCGGGCGCGAGGTAAACTCGGCGACGGATGTACGTCGCCGGGAGAATGACGCGGGGCCATTACACCTGCGGCGTCGCCAGGGGAAAGGCTTGACGCAATTGGGCGCGCGTCGGCGCGCCAGCGGGGCCGGGACGGCCGACGACATAGGCGGCGACGCGATTACCGAGATCGACCGCCTGGGCTAGCGTGAAGCCAAGGGCCAGACCGGCCAGTACTCCGCCACAGTGGGCGTCGCCGGCGCCGATGGTATCGGCCACCGGCACCGTATAGGCGGGCAGATGGATCGGCGTCCCCTCGCGGCCACACAGCCAAGCGCCGCAAGCATCGAGACGGACGATGAGGCTGAGGGCGTGACGCCGGGCGAAATCGGCCGCCGCCGCGACCGGATCGCCGTCCCCGCACAACTGGGCGATCTCGTCACGATTCAGGGTCAACAGGCTACCGGCGGGAAGCCGGCACCAGAGGTCGGCCGGTAATGCGGCCAGCCGTGGCCCCGGATCCAAGAGCAGGGTGCAATGGGCCGGTAAGCGGTACAGCCAGTCGAGCAACGCCGAGCCTCCCGCCTCCGCCAGCTCATAGCCGCTCAGATAAACCAAGGCGCCCACTGGCAACGGGAGTGTAGCCAGTTGTTCGCGGGACCAATGCCCCTCGCAGCCGACGATACTGATGAACGTGCGTTCGCCGTCCGCCTCGACGCAGGCCAGGCACCAACCGTTGTCGCGCAGTGGATCGCGCAGCAACACCGGCAGCGCCAGTGCCGCCATCGCCTGCTCGGCCAGGGCGCCCCAGGGGCCGTTGCCGACCGGCATGCCATTGATCACCGGCAGATCGAGACGGCGCAGGGCGCGCGCCACGTTAAAGGCACAACCACCGATGGCACGTCCGCCTTCATCGGCCGCGATATCCTCACCGCGCCGCGGCAGGCGGGGCAGCGTTAGGATCAGATCACCGATGGCACCGCCGATCACGACGACTGGGCGCGCTGTCGTTAAGGTACTCATGCACGCCTCCCAAGCATGATCAGCAGGGCATAGCTCACCAGGCTAAGCAGGAAGGCGACGAAGAGTCCCAGGCTGGAGTCGGCGAAGACGCCGTACGCCAGAGGGCCGTCGATAAAGCCGGTGCGCGTCACCATCAGGCCGCCCAAGGCGCCGAACAGCCAGCACAGCAGCGGAGCGACACGGACACCGCCGTTCGGGCCACACAGATCGAACAACTGGCTGTCCCGGTAGCCCTGATGACGCCGCAGACAGACATAGTCGACCAGGAAGATGGCCTCCCAGGCGGCGAGAAACACGCCACAGCACAGCAGGAAGGCGATGAACGGCCCCATGAAATCACCGGCGACGAACAGGATATACAGCGCGATGCCTAACACGATCACGGCATCGAGCGTTACCGCCCAAACCTGACGAATGCGAACCCCGATGGTCAACAGGTTGAGGCTGGCGGAGTAAAGGCTGAGTACGGCGATAGTGACGATGCCGGCGGTGGCGGCCAACAGATAGGGGATGGACATCCACGGCGGCAGCACCGAACCGATCAGGGCGATCGGATTTTCCGCCGCCGCCAAATCGGGCAGACGGGCAGAAAGCAGGATACCGGCCAACATTAATAGGCAGAGCGGCAGGGCGGCCCCGCCACTGACGGCGGCGAAGATATGGCTATTCTTACTATTGGCCGACTGATAGCGGCTGTAGTCTGCCCCGGCGATGGCCCAACTGATGCCGGTTCCGGCGGCGATCACCGATACTGCCGGCAGGAAGGCCGTCAACCAGTCACCGGCGGGCATGGCCAACACTGCTTGCCAGGGGGTGGTAAACAGAATATAGCCGACGACGATTAGCGTCATGCTGCCGAAGATGCGGGTAAACCAACGCTGGATGGCGACCACCGCCGCCTGACCGAGGAGGCTCACGGCGATTGCCAATCCGGCGAACAGCACCAGACAAAGTAGGGTCAGGCCGTGGCCGCTTGCGAGGCCGCAGGCTTGTAGCAAGGCCGCCAGAGTCAGGGTACCGGTAATGATATTTACCGCCTCCCAGCCCATCAGGTTGATCCAGCTAAACAAGGTGGGGGCAATGTTACCACGGATGCCAAAGATAGCGCGGGAGAGGGTCAGGGTGGAGGTGCGGCCGAGCTTGCCAGCGAAGCTGAAATAACCGACCAGGCAAAAGCTCAATACACCGAGTAGCGCCGCCAGAATGGCTTGGATGAAAGACAGCCCAAAGCTGACAATGATGGCGCCGTAGACGACGCCGAGAATGCCGATGTTTGCCGCCGACCAGACCCAGAACAGTTCACTGGGGGTACTGCGACAGGCTGCCTCGGGAACCCGATCAATACCGATCTCCTCGACTTGCCAGGCCGAGTTCGCGTTAGTGTCACTCATTATTCGAATCACTCCCTGTTGTTGACGCGTGCTAGCACACCGTAACCTGTTAGCCGCCGCCTCCTGTGCGACGGTGCCGCGCAGTGGAGGGGAAAAATCCATGCGCGCACAGTCTACTGATTCCCGTCTGAGGATGCCAATATAAAACCATCGATGATGTCGAGGAGAGACGCGCCGGTGAGGGACCGGCGCGGGGAGGGTGCTTCAACGGCGCAGATGGATCTGGGGGTCGCCACTCTCGGGATGGCGTCCCGCAATGAGGTCGGCCTGGTACCAGCGGCTGAGTAACGCCGGCTGCAACACCTGTTCCGGCGTACCATCGGCGACCAACTCCCCTTGGTGCAGCAATAGAATGCGATCGGCATACAGAGCGGCCAGGTTAAGATCGTGCAGGATGCAACAGACCGCAAGGGGTTCGCGCCGCGTCAGCGTGTGTAACAGGCGTAGCAACTGTTGTTGATGGTAGAGATCGAGGGCCGAGGTCGGCTCGTCGAGGAACAGCCAGCGCGGTTGGGGATCGGCTTGCCACAGTTGCGCCAATGCTCGCGCCAACTGTACCCGCTGCTGCTCGCCGCCGGACAGGGTACGGTAGTCACGCTCGGCCAGCGGCAGGCAGCCGCTCAGCTGCATTACGCTCTGTAGCGCCTGCTGTTGCTGGCCGGCGGGACAGGGCGCGCGTCCCATGGCGATCACCTCGCGTACGCTAAAGGGAAAGGCCAGCGCGCTATGTTGGCGCATCACCGCGCGGCGGCGCGCCAGCTGCTGGGCGGGCCAGTTCGCCAGATCGCGTCCCAGGAGGGTACAACGTCCGGCGTCCGCGTGCAGGTAACCGGCCAACAACCGCATCAGGGTGGACTTACCGGCGCCGTTGGGGCCGATGATGGCCACCAGTTCGCCGCATGCCAGACTCAATGAGACGCGATCGATCAGGGTACGCCCGTTCGCGCGCAAACTAAGCTGTTCGGCACGCAAGGTGAGATCATGCGTCATGGCTTACCTCCCGATAACGCAATATCAACCAGAGAAAATAGGGGCCGCCGAGCAGGCTGGTCAGCATGCCGACCGGCATCTCCGCCGGCGCGGCCAGGGTCCGCGCCAGGGTATCGGCCAGCAATAATAGGCAGGCTCCGCCAAGCGCCGAGCAAGGCAATAGCCAGCGGTGATCCGCGCCCAAACGCAGACGGAACAGATGAGGCACCACCAGACCGATGAAGCCGATGACGCCGCTGACGGCCACGGCGGCCCCCACCAGCAGCGCGCTGATCAGCAGTAGTCGACGTTTGGTTCGCGCCACATCGAGGCCGAGATAGTGCGCCTCCTCATCTCCCAATTGCAGCAGATTAAGGCGTTGAGCCAAGGTCAACGCATAGAGCGTGGCGGGTAGGATTAGCAGGGCGCAGGCGGCCAGAGTATGCCACTCGCCGCGCGCCAGGCTGCCCATGCTCCACAGGGTGAATTGGCGCAGTTGCTGATCGTCGCTCAGGTAGCTCAAGACCCCGACCAGGGCAAAACAGAGTGCATTGATGGCGATCCCGGCGAGTAGCAGTCGTGACAGTGTCACGGATGCGCCGCGACTCAGCAGATAGATCAGCAAGGCGATGAGCAAGCTGCCGGCGAAGGCCGCCAGCATCTGGGCGTATAACGCCAACAACGGCGCCAGCGTCAACGGCAGCACGATGGTCAAGGCCACGCTCAGCGCCGCGCCGCTACTGATCCCCAGTAACGCCGGATCGGCCAGCGGATTGCGAAATAGCCCTTGCATGATGGCGCCAGACACTGCCAGCGCCATACCGATCAGCAGCGCCAGTAGGATGCGCGGTAAGCGTATGTTCAGCCAGATTTGCCACTGTAGAACATCGCCGTCGCGCAGCAGCGCGACGGGCGACAGGCGCAGGGCCCCCAGGTGTGCGGAGAGCGCCAGGGTCAGCAACAGCAGGGCGAACAAGAGCGCCAGGGTGCGGCGCGGCGAGCGTCGGGTCATGGTTGCTGCGCCTGCGCAGCCGCCTGATGCAGGGCCGCTAGGGCATCCGGGGTGCCGAGGGTGAAACCGAGCAGCGCCATGTCATCGACGACCAATACCCGTTGCTGGCGGGCGGCGGGCGTCTGCGCCAGGCCGGGCAAGCCCCAGACCCGCTCGCTGCCGCCGAGCGCCGCGGCACCATCCCGCGTCAACAGGATCAGATCCGGCTGTGCGGCGATCACTCCCTCCTGAGACAGCGGACGGTAACGGTTGAAACCTTGCATGGCATTCTGTGCTCCGGCGGCCCGGATGATGGCGTCGGCAGCGGTCTGTTGGCCGGCGGCCATCGGCGCCATACCGTTATGACTCAGAATGAACAACACCCGGCTGGCGAGCGGTGTGCGAGGTACCGCCGCCAAGCGGCGTTGATAGTCGGCGATCAGCGCCTGCCCCTCGGTCTGACGCCCGAGGGCATCGGCCAGTTGGCGGATCTTGACCTCCACGGCGGCCAGCGAGCTGGCGCCGTCGATCAGGGTAAGCGGCACGCCGACCTCACTGATCTGCTTGAGCGCCAGGGCCGGCTGAGCCTGTTCGCTGGCCAATACCCGTGTCGGTTTCAGCGCCAAGATCCCTTCGGCGTTCAATTGGCGCATATAGCCGATGTCGGGCAGGGCGTTGACGGCGGCGGGGTGGGTGCTGGTACTGTCACGCGCCACCACCTGATCGCCGGCACCGAGGGCGAAGACGATTTCGGTCACATCACCGCCGATGGTCACTAGACGCTCGGCGGCTTGACTGCCGGCGCTAAACAGCGCCAGCAGACACAGGGTATGGCGTAGGAAGCGTCTCATGCCGGCACCTCCGTCAGCGGCGTCAGCGCCGCCAGTTGCTCACGCCAACACGTTTGTTCGGCGTTGCCTTCGCTACGCTGACCGAACAGTTGGGCTATCTGGCTACCGTCGGCGGCGAATAGCTCCAGGCTGCTGACGATGCCATCACGCGTCGGTTTACGCGTGACCCAACTGCTGGCGATGGCGGGTGCTTGCAGATGCAGGGTGAAGCGCGGGTTAAACACGTTCAGCCACTGCTGGTGGGTCGTCACCTGCGCGATCTGGCCGGTGAAGATTTGTACGCAACCCCGATTGCCGACGAAGATCATGATCTCGTTTTGCTCGCGCTGTGCCTGGGCCAGGATCTGCTGTAATGCGCCGTTGTCCACCGGGTAGGCCAGATCGTCGGCCACCGCAGCGAAAGCCTGCTGACGGGTGACGGCGTGGCGGCGGAGTAGCGGGAAGAATTGGTGCACATCCGTCATGGCACGCCATTCACGCTCCAGTGCGGCGGCATCGACGGTAGAGGTTACTGCCGCCGTGGTTGGCGCAGTGGGGGATGCGGCGGGAAAGGCCGGATTGTCCGTACTGGCGAAACGCGTGACCAGCGCCTGCCAGGCGTCGAGGTCGCTCTGTTCGCAGGCATAGATCTTGTGTACCGCGTCGCCCTGTTGATCGAAGCACTGTAGGCTGAGGCGTTCACCACGCGCCGTCTGCTCGCACAGGGCGAAGACGCTATGCCAGTGTTGCAGGAACAGGCGTAGGTCTAGCTCACGCGGATTAAGGATCAGCCCGCCGTGTTCGCTCAGGCTTAGATTGGTGTAACGTCCCAGATGTTCATGCACGGCATATTCGTTGCGCGTGATGGCTTTAATTTCACCCAGCGCCGCACAGGCCTCGAGCAGGGTAGCGGCATCGACCTGGAGGCGGCGGGCATCGTGGCCGACGCGCGCTCGGGTCAGTTCGCCTTCGCTGACGCCTAAGTGTTGCGCCAGATCGCGGGCATAGCGCTGTGGCTGCTGTTGGCGGGCTTGCAGATAGCGTGCATACAGGTCATGACTCATCGGTTGACTCTTCCTTCATTGATTAGCGTGCAGGTGAACATGGGCCGTGTCGCCGGCCCTGATTATTATTTGTTTACCACTGGTAGCTCAGCAGCAGACGGGCGCCGCGCCCATCTTGTAGCGCCCCGTTTGGCGCGTAGTAGGTTTTGTCGAGCGCATTGCTGAGCACCGCCGTGGCGCTAAAGGCGCCACCCGTTACCGCGCCACGGTAGCTGAGATAGAGATCGTTGACGCCGTAGCCTGCCTGCGGCTTACTCCGTGGGCCGTAATGATGGAATGGCGCGGCGAAGGTCCCGATCCAACCGACGGAGAACCCAGTGTGAGCCAGCGGGACGTCCAAGCGGTTGGTGACGGTGTCCGGCGTCCCGTTGGCGATCCATGCACCGGTACGGCTGTTCTTGCCGCGGGTGCGGTTATAGGCGGATTGCCAACTGAAAGCGTCGCTTTGATAGTCCAGACTCATGTCCCAGCCCCACAGCTTGACATCGCTGACGTTGATCGAGGTGCTGTAGAACTGGAGGGGGTTGACGTCGGTATCGATATAGTCCTTGGCGCGGGTACCGAAGTAGCTGGACTTGAACTGGAGCGTGTCGCCCTCGCTCACCAGATCATCGAAGCGCAACCCGAATCCGGCCTCTTGGGTGGCGTTACTCTCCGGGCGCAGATTGGGGTTGGGGCGCCAGTAGTTGGTGAAGGGGCCGGCGCGGAAGTGAATAGCATCGTTGTACATCTCGCCGATGGTCGGGGCGCGGAACGCCTGGGCATAGCTGGCGAACAGCATCAACCAGTCGGTGGGGGTAACGGTCAACGCGGCACGCGATGACCACTTATCGGCATTGATGTCGCCATATTGGTCGTTATGCGCCCGATAGCTGTCGTAGCGTGCGCCAGCGACTAGGCTGACGGGGAGATCGCGCAAGGTGATCTCATCCTGCAACCAGCCGGAGGCGAAGCGGATGTCGGCCTGCGGGTAGCTGCTAGCGTTGCCGCCGGGTTTCTGGCTCTGGCTATAGGTCTCGCCGCCGTAGGTCAGCAGATGGGCCGCAGACGAGTCACTCAGCAGACGTGAACGGTTTTCCAGGCGTAGGCCGATGGTGCGCTGGGTTCGGCTCTCATAGCGCTCGCCCTCGGGGCTGGCGGTGATGCTGACATCGGAGTAGTAAGGACGCAGGCTAACATCCAACCAGGTCTGCTCGCCCGGGCGAAGGCGGTATTCCAATTGCGCATCGCGCTGACGCGTGTCGCGCTCGGTCATGACGTTATTGGCAGAGGCGCTGATCTCTTGCGGGTTCTTCGGTTCGCGTGCAGCGTTATCGTAGTAGCGTAGGCTGGCGCGCAGGGACTGAGCGTCGTCGATCTGCCAGCTGCCCTTGGCCAACAGATCGCCGATCACCTCGCGGTTGGCGGCGCGTTGGTCGGCGCCGAGCCGCAGATCGCCGCGTTGCCGAGTGCTGAAAGAGAGCAGGCCATCCACGGTGTCGCTCTTGGCGTAGGCGCTGGCGCCGATCCCCAGACTACTATCCTGGCTGCCGCCGCTGGCGAACAAACGGTAGCCGCTGCTTTTCCCCGGCAACAGCAGATCGGCCGCCTCCACCGTCTGGTAGGCGATGACGCCGCCCAGGGCGCCGCTGCCATACAGCAGGGCGCCGGGGCCGCGTACCACTTCGACGCGTTTGATCAGCGCCGGGTCGAGGAAGGTACCGTTGAGATGTCCGCTATTGTTCCCTTGACGCACGCCGTCCACCAACACCAAGACGCCGCGATTATCGTAGCCGCGCAGGGTGATGTCTTGACCATTACTCCGGCCCACTCCGCTCAGCGCCAAACCGGGAACGCCACGCAGCATCTCCGGCGCGGAGGCGGTGCTGCTGGCGACCGGGTCATGGCTATCAATGACGCTCACCATCATGGGGGCGCTAAAGCTATCGCGTTGGTTACCGGTGGCGATAACCGTCATCGTATCGTTGTGGCTTTCCGCCGCATGTAGCGTCGCCGGCAGTAATAACGCGCTGGCGATAGCCAGGGTGAGGGGCGTACGCTGGGACTTGAATAGTGGGGGCATGGCTCAACTCTCCAAAGGTAATCATGGCATTGGAATGCTGGCTGCCTTGCCGCACGCTATCGGGTGGGCTGGGTGGCTGGCAAAAATCGATGTGCACAACGATGTAGGAATTATTTGGTCAGGATCAGCTTGCCTGAGCGCGTCTGGCGCAGCTGGTAATGTTCTCCTTGATGGCTGATGATCACCCGGCCATCCTGGCCGAGCAAGAGATGACTAGCGATGACCGCTCCCGGCGTCGGGAGCGACACTGGCGTAGCTTTGCTACGCACTGCATCGGGATTCACTTTTTCCATAGTTGTGTCAGATCGAATTGAATCATTATCTTAATGATAATCATTATCGTATAAGCAGCTGGCGGCGGCAAGCAATTTTTACGTTGCGCGCGCGGCATCGGCCTGCAACTGCGGGTCGATCAGGGTATGGATTTGTCCCCACGCCTGCGGCTGTCCCATCAGGCGGTGCATCCACAGCGCGACATCGGCGCGGCGCACCAAGCCGTGACGCGGTGCGGCGTAGAGCTGTGCCTGTCCGGTGGCCTCACCGGGCAACAGCCCGCCGGGACGTAGGATGCAGTATGTCATGCCGCTGCTCTGTAGCCAGCTCTCCGCCAGGCTCTTTTCGCGTACGACCTGGCCGAAGGCGGTACGTGCCGCCGGCGAGAGTAACGGCCAGCTATCGCCGCAGCCTAATGATGTCACCAGCAGCATACGGCTGATCCCGTGGGCAACGCCTTGGTCGATCACCGCACGATGGGCGCTGTAGTCGCAACCGCCTCCGCCGAGAGTGGAGAGGATGGCGCTCTCTGTGCCGGCCTGTTGGAAGAGGGCTGCCAGCAGCGCCGAGTCGCGCGCATCACCGAGCGTAACCTGGACGCCGAGATCGCGCAGGCGTTGTGCCTGCGTAGCGCGCCGCACGAGGGCATACAGCGGGCGTTCGCCCGCAGCGCGTTGTGCCAGTGCCAGTCCACAGCCCTGACCGGCACCGAACAGGATCCACGGCGTCATGGCGTCACCTCGGAGGTCGCTTGCGTAACCAGACGTTGCGCCAGGGCGCGGAACTGCGCCAGCGGCTCTGCCCGCAGACGGCGTTGTTCATCGCGACCGACGAAGACCTTGAGCATCGCCTGCCCTTCGGGATTAAGGAACCAGACGCTGGCCGTCGCCATTCCCATAAAGGGGCGTTCCACCAGGGCGATATGTCGGCAACGCTCCGCGCGGATATGGCCGCTCAGTCCGCCGTTGCCCTTCAGGTTGAAGAAGCCGTGACGATGGCTACCGGAGGGGAGCGGGCCGTGAAACTCCAGGATCAGATCACGATTATTGATCAGGGTGGTGACGTCGCCCCAGCCGGTGAGCTCTTGCCAGACCTGATCGAAAGCGGTGCCGTCGCACAGGGTGACTTGAGGCAGACGGCGTAGCACCGCCAGGCAGGAGAGGGCGAAACGCTGGGCGATCTCTTCGACGGTGATGGTCGGGGCCGTGGCGAGAAAGGCGTCCAATTCGACGTCGTGACAGGTATTTTCAGGATGCATGATGATGAGCCTTGTGTCGGGGTGAAGGATGGCCGGGATGGCCGGCCGCCGCGCTCGCCGCCGGCTGTTCGCCGCGCAGTTGAGCGATGAGCTGTTGTAGTGCCTGCAAGAGATTGCTGGCCCAGAAGCGGCCACGCGCCGTCAGCAGGATGCACGACTGCTGGATATGCAACAGATCGCATTGTTGCCACTGCTGTAACAGAGGCCACAAGGGGGTGGGATCGGCCAGCAGGGTGGTCAAGTCCAGACGCCCGGTCTCGATACCGCCTTGCAGCGCCAGGCGCCAGCGGTGCTGAGGGGCGGGCGCACTAAGCATCATCAATGGCTTACGCCGGGCATCCACCTGGCGGTAATAACCCGCCAGATCGCGTTGCAGCATATAGGACTGACCGTCGAGGTGGCCGCCGGCGCCGCTGCCGAAAGCCAGACAGTCGGCCCCCTGTTTGATCAGCAAGTTATACAGGTTGCGTTCGCGGGTCGTGCGTGCCCAGTGGCTGTTGCTGAGTTGATGCCAGCCCCGTTGGGCTAGTTGCGCATGCGCATGCAGGTAGAACGCCTGACGTTGCGCGGCGTCGGCGACCTGGCTGCGGCCGCTGTCGACTGCCTTGGCCAGCGGCGTTGAGGGCAATAAGTTGAGGGCGTACAGATCCACGCCGTCTAGCGGTAGCGACGTGACGATATCCAGATCCTGTTGCCAGCTGGCGGCGGTCTGCCCCGGCAGGCCGAACATTAGGTCGCAGATCACCGCGGCCCGATCACGCTCGGCCAGCGCGCGCAGGAAGGCGATCGCCTCGTCACGATCGGCGCGGCGTCCCATGCGTTGGCGCAGACGGGTATCGAAGGTCTGGATGCCGATGGAGAAACGATTGGCTCCCGCCTCCAGACAGGCGTCGATGCGCGCGGCGTCGAAGTCAAAGATACGCCCCTCGATGGTGATCTCGCAGTCGGCGGCCAGCGGTAGCGAGCTGCGCAACTGGCCGATGAGGCGTCGCAGTTGTTCGGCGCTGAGGGCGCTGGGGGTACCGCCGCCGAAGTAGATGGCGTGGATCGGCGCCGATTGCTGGAGCGGTTGGGCGCTTTCCTGCGCGATCTCTTGCAGCAGATAGTCGCAGTAACGGGCGATGGCCGTTTCGTCAAGGCGATTCTGGTAGAAGCCACAGAAGGTACAGCGCGTGGCGCAGAACGGAATGTGGACATACAGTAGGCGCTTGTTGGCGGGCAGGGTACGTTGGCATAACGCTTGCCAGCCCGCGTCGACCTGCTCGGCGGGTAAGGGGTGTTGGTGGCGCCACGGCATGGTGGCCCAGCGTTCGGGAAACGGGATCCCGTCGGCCGCAGCCAGATAGGGGGTAATGTCCAGCGTCATGATAACTCTCCGTGAAGACCTGAGTGGCGAGGCATTGAATGATAATAGTTATCATTCGATCAACGACAATGCGTATCAATCATGATCTGGGTCAAGAAAAAAAAGAAAAAACAGCGTAGCGAGGAGGGGGACAGGTCAGGAAAGGAGCGGGACGCCGCGAGGGAGATCCCGCCGTGTGCTTAACCGCGGCAGGCGACCGCGTCAGCCAATAACGCCAGCAGTTGTTCGCTCTCCGCCCAACCCAGGCAGGGATCGGTGATGGATTGACCGTAGGTCAATGGCTGGCCGGGCAAGTTCTTCTGGGCACCCTCGGTGATGAAGCTCTCGGCCATCAGGCCGACGATATTGCGCGAGCCGGCGCGGATCTGGCATGCCACCGCTTCGGCGACCACCAGCTGCTGGCGGTGTTGCTTCTGACTATTGCCGTGGCTGGCGTCGACGATCAAGTAGGGCGGAAGATCGAACTGACGCAGGCTAGCGCAGGTCTGCGCGATGTCGTCGGGGTGGTAGTTCGGTTGCCTACCGCCGCGCATGATGATGTGGCCGAATGGGTTGCCGCTGGTCTGGTAGATGGTCATACGGCCTTCTTTATCCGGCGACAGGAACATATGACTGGCGCGAGCGGCGCGGATGGCATCGATGGCGATGCGGGTACTGCCATCGGTGCCATTCTTAAAGCCAACGGGGCAGGAGAGTGCCGAGGCCATCTCGCGGTGGATCTGGCTTTCGGTGGTGCGGGCGCCGATGGCCCCCCAACTGATCAGATCGGCAATATATTGCCCGGTCACCATATCCAAAAATTCGGTGGCGGTGGGTACGCCGAGCTGGTTGATCCGCAACAGCAGCTCACGCGCCAGGCGAATACCGTGATTAACGCGACAGGCGCCGTTCAGGTCGGGGTCGGAGATCAGGCCTTTCCAGCCGATGACGGTGCGGGGTTTCTCAAAGTAGGTGCGCATCACGATCTCCAGGCGATCGCGGTAGCGTTGGCACAGCGGCGCCAGGCGTTGGGCGTAGTCGAGCGCCGCCGTCGGATCGTGGATAGAGCACGGGCCGATGATGACTAACAGGCGGGGATCGTCGCCTTGGAGGATACGTTCAATGCGTTTTCGTGACGTTGTCACGTGTTCTGCCACCGAAGGGTCGATGGGCAGTTGCTGCGCCAATTCTGCGGGCGAAACGAGCGTGTCGATGCGTGCAGTGCGCAGTTCATCGGTTTTGTACATGGTGGTCTCTAAAAAGCTGGTCTTCTCAACGGCAGGAGTACCGGGAAGTGATGGAGATCACGATAAAGCAATTGCCGGACAAATCAATAGCGCACCGCCGCTTTTGTGAGCGGTTGGTGTACTTTCTTGCTAGTACGGTTGGGCGGGCGCACGATCGGTCACTTTTCCCGTCCGGCGCTTGGCGCGGCGAACGCTCAATACAGGCGGCGGTTGAGTCCCAGCGTGTCGATGATCTTGGCGGCGATCTCTTCGACCGAGTGGTTGGTGGTATTGAGGTAGTGGATCTGCTGCTTACGGTATAACGCCTCGACTTCGGCTAATTCGAGGCGGCATTGGCGCAAGGAGGCATAGCGGCTATTTTCCCGCCGCTCCTCACGGATGGCGGCGAGGCGTTCTGGATTGATGGTTAAACCAAACAACTTGCCGGCATGTTCACGCAGCGCCGGCGGTAGTTGCAGGTGATCCATGTCGTCGGCGGTAAAGGGATAGTTGGCGGCGAAGATACCAAACTGCATCGCCAGATAGAGGCTGGTCGGGGTCTTGCCACAACGCGACACCCCTAGCAGGATCACTTGGGCGCGTTCCAGGTTACGTAGCGAGATGCCGTCATCGTGGGCCAGGGTATAGTCCACGGCGGCGATGCGCGCATCGTAACGGTTGAGGTTGTGGGCCGTTAGGCCGTGGGTCAGGTTAGCGACATGCACCGGTTGGATGCCGAGCTCTTGCTGTAACGGGGAGACCAGGGCGCGGACGATATCCTGGCAGAACCCTTCACTCTGCTCGATAAGGTTACGCACGGCCGGTGAGACGATCGAATAGAACACCAATGGCCGCTCGCCCGTATGATGATAGATAGCATCGATCTGCTGCCGTACCGCCTCGGCGCGCTCCTCGGTTTCGACGAAGGGCAAGGTATAGCTGGTGATCTCCAACGCGAATTGCGAGAGCACCGCATGCCCCAGAACCTCGGCGGTGATGGCCGTTCCGTCGGAAATATAGAACACGCTACGCTTCATGCTCGGCTCCTGTCGCAGGCGGTAAGAAAAATACGCGGGGGCGCGCTGCCCCGGGTTTGCTGATAAATAGCACGAATGCTTTTTTAAGACTACAGTTAATTGAAGTGGCACAAGGAAAGTCTTTACTTTCAATATGCTGCATCGACATCTTTCCCGACTGCTCTCATCGGCTTCATGCCGTCGGCGAGCGGTGTTTCAGCAACGTGCCGCGCTAGCGCAAAATAGCTGACGGATTTCAGCTTGAATCGATAAAACAGAGCGCCGTTGGAAAAAATCGCAAAATCTGCGCTAGGTGGAACGATTCACCTGTCTTGGGCTGAGCGTACAGTGTGCTAGTCTGACGACACCGCTTTGGCGGAGTCATGTTTCCGAAACCCATTCTTTGAAACGAAAGGATCGCTTTGATGTCTAGTAACGACGCGCAATTGCATCATGTGGTGTGGTACAACCAGCTCGGGATGCACGATGTCGATCGGGTAGGCGGCAAGAACGCCTCCCTGGGGGAGATGATCACCAATTTGTCTGAACTGGGAGTGTCGGTGCCGAATGGTTTTGCCACCACGGCTCAGGCGTTTAACGATTTTCTGGAACAGAGTGGCGTTAACCAGCGCATTTATGCGCTGTTGGATCAAACGGATATCGACGATGTCGATGCGCTGGCACGCGCGGGCGCTCAAATCCGCCGTTGGGTGGTGGAGACGCCATTCCCGTCAGCGTTAGAACAGGCGATCCGTGAGGCCTACAGCCAACTCGCCGCCGATAATGCCCATGCCTCCTTCGCCGTGCGCTCTTCGGCGACGGCGGAAGATATGCCTGACGCCTCTTTTGCCGGTCAGCAGGAGACCTTCCTCAACGTGCAGGGCATCGATGCGGTAATGACGGCGGTGAAACATGTCTTCGCCTCACTATTTAATGATCGCGCCATCTCCTACCGGGTACATCAAGGGTACGATCACCGCGGCGTCGCGCTTTCAGCCGGGGTACAGCTGATGGTGCGCTCCGACCTGGCCTCCTCGGGGGTGATGTTTACCTTGGATACCGAATCGGGTTTCGATCAGGTGGTGTTTATCACTTCCGCCTATGGCTTAGGGGAGATGGTGGTTCAGGGGGCGGTGAATCCCGACGAGTTCTACGTTCATAAACCGACATTGCAGGCTGGGCGTCCCGCGATCGTGCGCCGCACCCTGGGTTCTAAGAAGATCCGCATGGTCTATGCCGATAACCAGGAGCATGGCAAACAGGTACGCATCGAAGAGGTACCGCCCGCGCTCTCGGCGCGCTTTAGCCTGCGCGATGAAGAAGTACAGCAGTTGGCGCGCCAGGCCTTGCTGATCGAACAGCATTATGGGCGACCGATGGATATCGAATGGGCCAAGGATGGGCATAGCGGCAAGCTGTATATCGTCCAGGCGCGGCCTGAGACGGTGCGCGCTAACGAACAGGTGATGGAGCGTTATCAGCTGAGCCGCCGTGGCGAGGTGCTGGTGGAGGGGCGTGCCATCGGCCATCGCATCGGTGCCGGGGTGGTGAAAGTGATCACCGACATCAGCGAGATGCATCGCATCGAACCGGGCGACGTGTTGGTCACCGACATGACCGATCCCGATTGGGAGCCGATCATGAAGAAGGCGGCGGCGATCGTCACCAATCGTGGCGGGCGCACTTGCCATGCGGCGATCATCGCGCGCGAGCTGGGTATTCCAGCGGTGGTGGGCTGCGGCGATGCCACCGAACGTTTGATGGCTGGTAGCCCGGTCACCGTCTCCTGCGCCGAAGGGGATACCGGCTATGTGTACCGCGAATGCCTCGACTTCCAAGTCCAGAGCTCACATGTCGATCAGATGCCGCCGTTGCCGTTGAAGATCATGATGAACGTCGGTAATCCGGATCGCGCCTTCGACTTCGCCCGTCTGCCGAATGACGGGGTCGGGCTGGCCCGCTTGGAGTTCATCATTAACCGGATGATCGGGGTGCATCCGCGCGCGTTGCTGGAGTTCGATCGTCAGGAGCCGGCGGTGCAGGCGGAGATCCGCCAACTGATGCAGGGCTTCGACGATCCGGTCGAGTTCTATGTCGGGCGCCTGACGGAGGGGATCGCGACCTTGGCGGCGGCCTTTTGGCCGAAGCGGGTGATCGTGCGTTTGTCTGATTTCAAATCCAACGAGTATGCCAACCTGATCGGCGGCGAGCGCTATGAACCGCATGAGGAGAACCCGATGTTGGGGTTCCGCGGAGCCGGGCGTTACGTGGCCGAGAGCTTCGCTCCCTGCTTCGCCTTGGAGTGTGCGGCGATTAAGCGGGTGCGCAACGAAATGGGGCTGACCAACGTCGAGGTGATGATCCCGTTTGTGCGTACGGTAGAGCAGGCGCAGGCGGTGGTTGGCCAATTGGCGCAGGAGGGGCTACGCCGTGGGGAAAACG
The DNA here is from genome assembly GCF_000474215.1 of Edwardsiella hoshinae NBRC 105699 = ATCC 33379. Taxonomy (GTDB): domain Bacteria; phylum Pseudomonadota; class Gammaproteobacteria; order Enterobacterales; family Enterobacteriaceae; genus Edwardsiella; species Edwardsiella hoshinae. Next base: position 100,111 of record NZ_BAUC01000017.1, read on the forward strand.
GTCTGAAGGTGATCATGATGTGCGAGATCCCCTCCAACGCGCTGTTGGCTGACGATTTTCTGCAATATTTTGATGGCTTTTCGATCGGCTCTAACGACATGACGCAGCTGACGCTGGGGTTGGATCGCGACTCCGGCGTGGTCTCCGCGCTGTTTGACGAGCGCAACGCGGCGGTGAAGGCGTTGCTGGCGATGGCGATTCGCAGCGCCAAGGCGCAGGGTAAGTATGTCGGCATCTGCGGCCAAGGGCCGTCGGATCATCAGGACTTCGCCCGCTGGTTGATGGAGCAGGGAATAGACAGCCTGTCATTAAATCCTGATACGGTGGTACAGACCTGGATTAATTTGGCTGAAGAATAATCGAATCATATTAGATTAAATGAAAACGGTCGCTTGGCGACCGTTTTTTTTGCCTGAGAACGGGGCAAAAATAAACCGACAAGGGTGAGGTGGGAAAGTAAAAAAAAAGCCCACCGAGATGATGGGCAAAGACTACACACAGCAATAGGGGGAAGAAATCCACCACTCGGCAATAACACCGTGGCGTAATTCTTGATTCGGGGAACAGGCGATCTGTGGTCTGCTATTGGTCTACACCGCCTGGATACGCTACCGCAGCGGATTATATATCTAATTTATTACTATGACGATAGCTAACCTATAAAAAAGTAAGGAATACAGATTTTTATCATTAACGAATAGGAAAGCAATATGTACAGGGTAAGGCGTGACGTTATTAAATAATCACTCTCGTCTGCGAATAAATATCCGCCCGGGGGTGGGCGGATATTATTGTAGCATTACGGATTAACGTAATTTTTCCAGTTCGTCACTGAGTTGTTGCGCGTCTTTTACTGGCGCGGGTGCCTCATTGACCCAGGCTGAAACCAGACGATAGGAGACCGCCAGCACCACCGGTCCGATAAACAGCCCAATCATGCCGAAAGCCAACAGGCCCCCGATAACACCGGAGAGCACCAGGAGCATCGGTAGATCGGCTCCCATGCGAATCAAGGCCGGACGCAGTACGTTATCCATGGTGCCGACCACACCGCTCCACACCAGCAACAGTGTTCCCCAGGTCGTGTCGCCGCTCCAATAAAGCCAGCCGACCGCCGGTAACAAGACCAGTAACGGCCCAAGCTGCGCCAGGCAGCAGACAAACATCACGACCGTTAAGAGCACTGCATAGTGGATACCACTGACGGCCAGGCCTATCCCCGCCAACAGCGACTGTGCTAGGGCCGTCACTACCACCCCCAAGGCCACGGCACGGATGGCCTGACCGCCGAGGATCACCGCCGCGTCACCGCGATCGGCGGCCAGGCGGATGGCAAAATGGCGTATCCCCAGCGCCACCTCTTCGCCTCGGCTATACAGCAGCGCACTAAACAAGAGCATCAGCGAGCAGTGCAGGAAGAAACCGCCGATATGGGCTGCCTGGGTAACAAACCAGGTGATTGCGCGGCCGATGTAGGGCTGGATCTTTGCCATCAGCGCGCCTTCGCTCATCAGCCCGTGCCAACTGGCATACAGCTTCTCGCCGATCAACGGCAGGGTCTGTAGCCATTCGAGCTGTGGCATCTGCCAGTTACGCGCATTGGCCGCCCAGTCGAGGATCGGCCCGGCGTTGGTGATCAGGCTGGCGATCACCATTCCGATCGGAATGACGAACAGCAACAACAGCAGCAGGGTCATCAACAGCACCGCCAACCAACGCTTTCCCCAGAGGTGGCGCTGTAGCCACACCAAGACCGGCCAGGTGGCGATCACCACCATGCTGGCCCAGGTGAAGCCCAGAATGAACGGTTGCACCACCCACAGGCAGGAGATGAGCAGCAGGGCAATAAACAGTGACCCGAAAATGATGCGGGCCAGATCATACTTCGCTTGTGGCTTATCCATAGTCTCCATCCAGATTATGCGCAGCACTCTGCGCAATGCCTATGATGCGCAGAATAGAGTGAAAACCCAAGTCCTGCACGCGCTGCTTGCTACGGCCAAGCCATAGCGAGGAAAATTTCACCGCTGGCGCTTTTATGATAGCTTGAAGATTCGTCTGTTGGTTATACAGGTATAACCCGTGGGGGAGAGCGAGGCTGGCGGGTGGCCGTCGGAGACGAGGGATGGATTAGACAGCGCACGGATAATCAGACGATAAGGTGTGCCCCAGGGCGTGGGCCGAGGCCTGCGCAGTATTACTCTATGGACAGGATTGATGCGCATGATTCCACAGCTTTCTCAGCCGCCGGTGCTCGACCCGGCGGTAATGGCATTCATTCAACAGCTGACAGAACAGGGGTTTACCGGCGAATGTGATACGCGCTATGCGGCGCGCCTGAGCATGGCGACGGACAACAGCATTTACCAGCAATTACCGGACGCGATCCTGTTTCCTCGCTCGACAGCCGATGTGGTGCTCATCGCTCGCCTGGCGGTGGAAGCCCCGTTTCGCTCGCTCAGTTTTACGCCGCGCGGCGGCGGTACCGGTACCAACGGGCAGGCATTGAACGGCGGCCTGGTGGTGGACATGTCGCGTCATATGCAGCGCATTCTGGAGATCAATCTACAGGAGGGCTGGGTACGGGTTGAGGCGGGAGTGATCAAGGATCAGTTAAACGCCTGTCTTAAACCGCACGGCTACTTCTTTGCCCCCGAACTCTCCACCAGCAATCGCGCGACCCTGGGGGGGATGATTAATACTGACGCCAGCGGACAGGGCTCTCGGGTGTATGGCAAAACCTCTGACCACATTCAAGGGCTGCGCAGTGTGCTGTTGGGTGGCGAGATCCTCGACAGCGCCCCGATACCGACTCGCTTGGCGCAGACTCTGGCGCAGCAAGGGGGACGCATTGGCGCTCTCTACCGCGGCGTACTGGAAACCTGCCTCGGTCAGCGCGAGGCGATTGTCGAAAAGTTTCCGCCGCTTAATCGATTCTTGACGGGTTATGATCTGCGTCATGTGCTGAGTGATGATCTACAAACTTTCGACCTGTCGCGTCTGTTGGCCGGCTCTGAGGGGACGCTGGCCTTTGTCACCGAGGCGCGTCTACACATCACGCCATTGCCGCGTGTCCGCCGGCTGGTCAATGTGACATATGACAGCTTCGATGCGGCGCTGCGCAATGCGCCGTTGATGCTGGAGGCCAACGCCCTGTCGGTGGAGACGGTCGACGCGCGGGTATTGGATCTGGCGCGTCAGGATATCATTTGGCACGCGGTGCGTGAGCTGATCGCCGACCTCCCGGCGCGGCCGCTGCAAGGATTGAACATCGTCGAGTTTGCCGGTGACGACGAGACGCAGATCGATGCCGGGGTCACGCGCTTGTGTCAACGTCTTGCCGCGTTGGCCGCCGCCGGCGAGGCCGGGGTCATCGGCTACCAGATCTGTCGCGATGAGGCGAGCATCGAGCGCATCTACGCCATGCGGAAGAAAGCGGTCGGTCTATTGGGCAACGCCGCAGGCGCGGCCAAGCCGATCCCCTTCGTCGAAGATACTTGTGTACCGCCGCAGCACTTGGCGGACTATATCGCCGAGTTTCGCGCGCTGCTCGACGCGCATCAGCTCAGCTATGGCATGTTCGGTCATGTTGACGCTGGCGTGTTGCATGTTCGTCCGGCGTTAGACATGTGTAATCCGCAACACGAGGCGCTGGTCGGCGAGATCTCCGACGCGGTCGTGGCGTTGACGGCGAAGTATGGCGGTCTGCTGTGGGGAGAGCATGGCAAGGGATTTCGCGCCCAATATAGCCCGGCGTTCTTCGGTGAGGCGCTGTATCACCAATTGCGCCAGATCAAGACGTTGTTCGATGCCGACAATCGTCTCAATCCCGGGAAGATCTGCCCGCCTCTCGGCTGCGATGCACCGATGAAGCAGGTGGATGCAATAAAGCGGGGTACCTTCGATCGCCAGATCCCGCTGGCGGTACGGACGGCGTACCGTGGCGCAGTGGCGTGCAATGGTAACGGCCTGTGTTTTAACTTCGATCGCGACAGTCCGATGTGTCCGTCGATGAAGATCAGCGGCGACCGTATCCACTCGCCCAAGGGACGTGCCGCCTTGGTGCGCGAATGGCTGCGCCTCTTAGCGGAGCAGGGCGTCGATCCCTTAGCTCTGGAGGCGGCATTAGGGGGACGAGTCTCGTTGCGCGGATTGATCGCCCGGACGCGCCACAGTTGGCGTGCGCGCCACGGCGAGTATGACTTTTCGCATGAGGTGAAGACGGCGATGGCCGGCTGCTTGGCCTGTAAGGCGTGCTCCAGCCAGTGTCCAATCAAGATCGATGTTCCCGACTTTCGCGCCCGTTTCTTGCAACTGTACCATAGCCGTTATTTGCGTCCGCTGCGCGACCATCTGGTAGCGGAGGTGGAGCGCTATACGCCCTGGCTGGCGCGTGCGCCGCGTCTGTTTAACTTCTTTCTCCGCCAGCCGTTGATGGCGCGTCTTAGCGAGCGCGCCATCGGTATGACGGATCTGCCGCTGCTCTCGGCGCCGACCTTACGCCAGTCGTTGGCCGGTCACCCGGCGCTGATGGACTCCTTGGAGGCACTGGAGGGGCTGGATGCGGCAGCTCGGGCGCGACGAGTCTTGATCGTGCAAGACCCGTTCACCAGCTATTACGATGCGCGGGTGGTCGAGGCCGTGATCCGTCTGTGCGACCGCCTGGGTTTTCACGCCCAACTGTTGCCCTTCGTCCCGAATGGCAAGGCTCAACATATCAAGGGATTCCTGCATCGCTTCGCTCACACGGCGCGTCATGGCGCCGAGTTTCTTAATCGAGTCGCGCGCTTGGGGATAGCGTTAGTAGGCGTCGATCCGGCGATGGTGTTATGCTATCGCGATGAATATAAAACCATTCTTGGCGAGCAACGTGGTGATTTTCATGTGCAACTGATCCAAGAATGGTTGGCGCAGGTGCTGCCCGAACGGGACGCCGCGCCGGCGGGGCAACCCTGGTATCTGTTCGCCCACTGCACCGAAAGCTGCGCCGAACCGGCCAGTGTCGGCCAGTGGCAGCAGGTGTTCGCTCGCCTAGGTGCGCGGTTGGAGTCGGTACGGGTGGGGTGTTGCGGCATGGCGGGCACCTATGGCCATGAGATGCCCAATCAGGCGGCGTCGCGCGGCATCTATGCGCTGTCGTGGCAACCGGCACTGGCGGCGCGGCCGGTGGCGCGTTGCCTGGCGACCGGCTACTCTTGCCGCGGGCAGGCGCGGCGCCAGCAAGGGGTGGCATTACGCCATCCGGTTCAAGCCTTACTGGAGATAAGTCATGATTTGGAAACGCACGCTGACCTTGGCGCAGCTTAATCAGGCGGGAGCGGGCTGTATGGTCGGCCATCTGGGGATCACGATCACGCGGATGGGGGAGGATAGCTTAGAGGGCAGCATGCCGGTGGATGAGCGCACCCGCCAACCCTTTGGGCTATTGCACGGCGGCGCCTCGGTGGTGTTGGCCGAGACGCTGGGATCGCTGGCCGGTTACCTGTGCAGCGAGGGGGAGCAGCAGGTGGTGGGGCTGGAGATCAACGCCAATCACCTGCGCGCCGTGCGCAGCGGCGTCGTTCATGGGGTCTGCCGCGCCCTGCACCTGGGGCGTAGCCATCAGGTATGGCAAATCGAGATCCATGATGAGCGAGGACGGTTGTGTTGCACTTCACGGTTGACCACGGCGCTATTGGACGGGCGGCACCGCGCCTCGGGGCGACGAGATGGGTGTGACTGAGCTCATTGACGATACGACCCTGCCGGTGACGCGGGCGGTGTATGCTCTGCAACTGAATGGCTCGGGAGGATGCCAGCCGCTAGCAGCGACGGCGGCAAGCGCCGCGCCGCATGGCGCCTGGTTACACCTCGATGCCAACGATGCCGAGAGTCGTCACTGGCTGGCGGCGACACCGTTGGTGCCGGAAACGCTGCGCCAGAGTTTGTCGGGTGAGAGTCTGCGGCCTCGCATGACGCGCCAGGGCGAGGGGGTTCTGCTTACCCTGCGCAGTATCGAGTTGACGGGCAGTGCGGCGTTGTCGCACTGGGTGGTGATCCGCCTCTACGCTACCGGCCAACTGCTGTTGACCTCGGGACAACGTCATAGCGCGGTATTGGAGACGGTGCACGGCGATCTTCAGCATGGCCTAGGGGCAGATGATAGCAGTGGCTTGCTGGTGGCGATCGCCGACGCGCTGGTGGATCAGGTTAGCGAGGCCATCGACGCCCTGCACGATCGTATCATCGACATGGAGGATAGCCTGCTGGATCAGCAACGGCCAGCGCGCGGCGCGTTGGCTCAACTGCGTAAACAGTTGATCGTAATGCGCCGCTACTTGGCGCCGCAGCGCGATGTCCTGGCGCGTCTGGCGATCGAGCGTCTCGCCTGGCTGAAGGCGGATGATCGGCGTCGGTTACAGGATATTGCCGATCGTCTGGGGCGTGGTTTGGACGATCTGGACAGTGGTATCGCGCGTACCGCGCTGCTGGCGGATGAGATCGCCTCGCTGGTGGCGGAGGCGTTGAACCGCCGCACCTACACCATGTCGTTGCTGGCGATGCTATTCCTGCCGGCGACCTTTTTGACCGGATTGTTCGGCGTTAATCTGGGAGGTATCCCGGGTAGCGAGTCGCCGCTAGCCTTTTTGCTGTTCTGTCTATTGCTACTGATTTTGGCGACCTGCGTTGCCTTATGGTTAAAACGCAGTAAATGGTTGTAATGGCTTCGGCGGGTAATCTTTGTGACGCGTCAAACTTCACGGGGTCGCTGAATAAAAGCGCAAAGGAAATTGAGCAATATCAAGCTTTACTCATAATGGGTAGGGCAGACTTCATTTCGCAGGTGAATGCAACGTCAAGCGATGGGCGTTGCGCTCCATATTGTCTTACTTCCTAATTTTGAATTATTGCATAGCACAATTTAATTCGTCATATGCCGGTGATTACCGGCATTTTTTTTATCTTTGCCGCGTGGCGCGCGGGCGGGCAGCGCACCACGCGCCGCCGCGGACGGATTACTTTACTTCTAGCACATCCAGACGCAGCGCGGCGTCCAGCGACTGAGACTCGTCGTCGTCATTCAGGCCGATGGGTTGCAGCGGGATGGTTTGCCGGTCGAACGCCAGATCGCCACCATCGATCACCTCGCCACCCTGTTGCAGCCCTTTGAAGTCAAATAGTGCGCCGTCGGCCAGGTGTGACGGTACCACGTTCTGCATCGCGCGGAACATGGTTTCGATGCGTCCCGGATAGCGTTTGTCCCACTCTCGCAACATCTCCTTGATCACTTGGCGTTGCAAGTTAGGCTGCGAGCCACACAGGTTACAGGGGATGATCGGGAAAGCCTTGGCGCTGGCGAAGCGTTCGATGTCTTTCTCACGGCAGTAGGCCAGCGGACGGATGACGATGTGCTGGCCATCGTCACTCATCAGTTTGGGCGGCATGCCTTTCAGCTTACCGCCATAGAACATGTTGAGAAACAGGGTTTCCAGCATATCGTCGCGATGATGGCCGAGGGCGATCTTATTGCAGCGCAACTCAGTGGCGGTGCGATAGAGGATGCCGCGGCGCAGACGAGAGCAGAGAGAACAGGTGGTTTTGCCCTCGGGGATCTTCTCTTTGACGATGCCATAGGTGTCCTCTTCGACGATGCGGTACTCGATGCCTTGCGCGTCAAGATAGGCCGGCAGTACCGTCGCGGGGAAACCGGGTTGTTTCTGGTCGAGGTTGACCGCGACCAGGGTAAAGTTGACCGGGGCGCTCTGTTGTAGGTTACGCAGGATTTCCAGCATGGTGTAGCTGTCTTTCCCGCCGGACAGGCAAACCATGACGCGATCGCCTTCCTCGATCATATTGAAGTCGGCGATCGCCTCGCCGACACAGCGGCGCAGGCGCTTCTGCAACTTGTTCAGGTTGTATTGCTCTTTTTTACTGATCTCTTGCATCTCTGACATCGTTTCTGTTACCCGGCATAAAAAAGGGGTGGCGACGGCGCGGCGGGCGCGGTCGCATGAATAAAGGGCAGTCATCGGGGACGGCGTGGCGTGTATGGTACGGATTACGGCGCCGAATGCCAGCAAGAATTATACGTCCTGTACGCCGTTCATCCCATGTTGCGGCGAGGCCGCTCGTACCGCCACATGCCGTCATCTCCGTGAGTCGGTCATCAACCCCGTTTGCCGTCGCGGACGCTAGCTTGCTTTTGGGTGGCCCATATCTTATTTTGTATTAATTGGTACAAAACAAAGGGAAATAAGATGGAGTCCAGGCTGCGCGCGATCTTGCTGGTGATTTTCTTCTTCTCCGGGTTGGCTAAGCTGGCGGCGTTGCCGTTTGAGATGGTGGCATTCGAGCGCTGGGGTTATGGCGTAAAGGGGATGTATTTGGTCGGCGTGGCGGAGTGGTGTGCTGCCGTAGGACTGTTGTTGCCCCGTCTACGCCGCGTCGCCGCTATGGGCTTGGCATTACTGATGCTGGGCGCGTTGCAGACGCAGCTGCGGCATGGCGAGGGGGACATGGCGTTGCTGGCGGTGCTATTGCTGCTGGCATTATTGCTGACGGCGTGGCAGCCGGCAGGCAAGGCGTACGGGAGCGTTGACGGCCGCCGGCCGAGATAACCGCGTAGTGCGGCAGGGTGCTGAGTCTGCCCGCCGAGCGGCGGGCAGGGACGAGACACGGTTAGGCGATCTCTTCCAGACGGATGCGCGGGCGTTGTGGCTCGACGCCGAAGTAACGCATCATGCCGTCGGCGGCATGGCGCCCTTCGGCGATGGCGGTGACCACCAGATCGGCTCCACGGACGGCGTCACCGCCGGCGAAGATGCGCGGGTTCGTGGTCTGGTAGGGGATGGCGCTATCCACGCGGGCAATGATGCGCCCGGCGCGATCGAGCTTGACGCCTTGCGCCTCCAGCCACGGCATCGGATGCGGGGTAAAGCCGAAGGCGATGACGACGGCATCCGCTGGCATCAGGAATTCAGATCCCGGGATCGGCTTGGGACGGCGGCGTCCGGCGGCATCCGGCTCACCCAACGCGGTGCGTAACATATGAATGCCACACACCTTACCCTGATCGTCGACGGCGATAGAGAGTGGCTGGACGTTAAACTCAAACTCGACACCCTCCTCACGCGCGTTTTTGACCTCTTTCTTCGATCCCGGCATGTTGGCCTCGTCGCGGCGATAGGCGCAGGTCACGCGGGTAGCCCCTTGGCGAATCGAGGTGCGTACACAATCCATCGCGGTATCGCCACCGCCCAACACCACCACCTGCTTGCCTGCCATGCTGATGTAAGGATAGTCGGCGCTGTGCGCCAGCCCCATCACCTGCTTGGTGTTGGCGATCAGGAACGGCAGGGCATCATAGACTCCCGGCGCCTGTTCGTTTTCGATGCCAGCCTGCATCGAGGTATAGGTGCCGGCCCCGATAAACACGGCGTCGAAGTCGGCCAGCAATTGCTCTAGAGTGACGTCGCGTCCCACCTCGGTATTCAGGCGGAACTCGATGCCCATGGCGCTGAAGATCTCGCGCCGACGTGCCAGGATGCGCTTATCTAGCTTGAAGGCCGGAATGCCGAAAGTCAGTAAGCCACCGATCTCCGGATGGCGGTCGAAGACCACCGCCTGGATACCGTTGCGCGCCAGCACATCGGCACAGGCTAGGCCGGCCGGTCCGGCGCCGACGATAGCCACGCGGCGATCGACCGGTTTGACATAGGAGAGATCGGGACGCCAGCCGAGGGCGAACGCGGTATCGCTGATGTAACGCTCGATGTTACCGATGGTCATGGCACCATACTCTTTGCCCAGGGTGCAGGCGCCTTCACACAGGCGATCCTGCGGACATACGCGTCCGGTGACTTCCGGCAGACAGTTAGTCTGGTGGGACAGCTCCACCGCCTCCAGGATACGTCCCTCTTTGACCAGACGGATCCAGTGCGGAATATGGTTGTGTAGCGGGCAGGTCCATTCGCATACGCTGTGGGTGCCGCAGGCCAAGCAGCGTTCGCTTTGGCTCTGCGCCTGTTCGCGGCTAAAGGTGGGGTAGATCTCATCGAATTGGGTCTTGCGGATCGCCAGCGCGATCTTTACCGGATCCTGGCGAGGCGGCGTCTGGCGCAGTTGCCCAACTTTACTGCCGGCGCCGGGAGCGGCAAGGCGGATGGCTTGGGCATCGGCGTTGGCGCTGCCGTTGAACAGACGTCCGGCCTGTTCGTTAAACACGGCGCGCAGCTGCCGCTGTTGGCGCAGTTGGCTCAGTAGGGCCTCATCAATCAGTTGCAAGGCGTTGCTCGGGCAGGCGGCGACGCAGGATGGCGACTCGGCCACCTCGTCGCACAGATCGCATTTATGGGCATTGGCCCGCACGCTGTCGGGATGGTTACTACGTGGATCGGCCTGGGTGATCACCTCGATGGCGCCGAATGGGCAAGCCACGACGCAGGTTTTGCAGCCGATGCATTTCTCCTGCCTGACCTGAATGCTGTCGTTACGTTTCTCGATGGCTCCATTGGGGCACACACTGGCGCAGGGCGCATCTTCACAGTGGCGGCAGAGCAGCGCCGTGCTGCGGTTTTCGCGTTTGATGACGTGAATGCGCGGCTGAAACTGCGCCGCAGTGAGAACATGCTCGCCGTGATTGTGGGCCATTACGCAGGCGATCTCACAGCTACGACAACCGATGCAGTTGTTAGCATCGGCGATGACAAAACGATTCATAACGACCTCACCCAAAGACGAAAAGGAGAAAACATGTTTGGGATATATGCACATCGCGTGCACAAATGTTGGGATAATCCTTATTAAAGGTAAGGAAACCTGACGGCTGCGCAATGTATCACAGTTTTTGTTATGAACTGATTAAAAAATCGCTAAAAATGGGGAAATGATGCGTTGCATCAAGAGAAGCAGGCAAATTAATTCTTCCATCAGCTTTTTTTGAGCGTATCAGGATTATCACAGTGACACAGAATGAGTTTTCATCGTGTACAAAGTGATAATCGCCGCGAGAAATGTAACTGAGAGGTAAACTGGCGCTACCCCGAAGGATAGCGCCAGGGTTCATGCAACGGAGTTATCGTCGTTTTGACCGGCTAGACGGCTGAGGAAGGCGAAACGCTGACGTAAGTTCTCGGCCGCTTCCTGGTATAACGCCTGTGCCGCCTGAGGATCTTGGCTGTTCAAGCGGCGGAAACGTTGTTCGGCCAATAGCGTCTGCGCCAGATCGCCGCTAGGCGGCCGCGAGTCGAGCACCAATGCCGCCTTGCCGTTGGCGGGGCGGCGCGGATCGAAGCGGTATAAGGGCCAAAAGCCGCTGGCGGTCAGGCGTTTCATCTGTTCGTGGCTGTCGGCCAGATCGTAGCCATGCTCCTCGCAAGGGCTGTAGGCGATGATCAGGGCGGGGCCAGGGTAGGCCTCCGCCTCCTGCAACGCCTTGACGGTTTGGTTGAGTTGGGCACCCAGTGAGATTTGTGCCACATAGACATGGCCGTACATCATCATGCTGATACCGAGATCCTTGCGCGCCTTACGCTTGCCGTGCTCACCAAACTTGGTGACCGCCGCCAGTGGCGTCGCCTTGGATTGCTGCCCTCCAGTATTGGAATAACACTGGGTATCCAATACCAACACGTTGACGTTCTCCGTCAGACTGAGCACATGATCTAGCCCGCCAAAACCGATGTCATATGCCCAGCCATCGCCGCCGATCAACCAAATGGACTTCTCGACCAACGCATCGGCGTCGCGGGCCAGTTCACGCGCCTGCTCGCCCGCGATCCCGGCGAGGGCAGCGCGCAGCGCCGCTACCTGTTGACGCCGGGTCTCGACGTCGGTCTCCGGCTGTGTCAGCGCCTGGGTTAAGGTTGCCGGCAGACGATCGCGCAACGCGCTGAGCAGACGTAAGACTCGTTGACGATGGTGGTTGTTGCTCAAGCGGAAGCCGAGGCCAAACTCGGCGTTATCCTCGAATAGCGAGTTGGCCCAGGCCGGTCCACGCCCATCGGCATTAGTGGTGTAGGGGGTGGTTGGCAGGTTGCCGCCATAGATGGAGGAGCAGCCGGTGGCGTTAGCGATCAGCATACGGTCGCCGAACAATTGGGTTAGCAGCTTGATGTACGGTGTCTCGCCGCAGCCGGAACAGGCACCGGAGTACTCGAACAGCGGCGAGATCAGCTGCGAGGTGCGGATATCGATGCGCTCCAGACGGCGGCGATCGGTCTCCGGTAGGGCGAGGAAGGCGTCATAGTTGGCCCGTTCGCTCGCCAGATGAGCCAGGCGGGGTCGCATGTTGATCGCCTTGACGCTGGGATCCTGGCGGTCGGCGGCCGGACACACCGTGACGCACAAGTTACAGCCGGTACAATCTTCTGGAGCGACTTGTAATACATAGCGTTGGCCGCGCATATCACGCGATCTGACTTCCAGGCTGGCGAGGGTGTCGGGGGCGTTGGTTAACGCGGCCGGATCGACCACCTTGGCGCGGATCGCCGCGTGGGGACAGGCGGCGACGCAATGGTTGCACTGAGTGCAGAGCGCGGGCTGCCAAATGGGGATGGCGTCGGCGATATTGCGTTTCTCCCAGCGAGTGGTACCAACGGGCCAGGTGCCGTCCGGCGGGAAGGCCGAGACAGGCAGGGTGTCGCCGAGGCCTGCCATCATGGTGGCGGTCACCGTCTTGACGAAGTCCGGTGCCTGGTCGGCGACGATCGGGGGTCGCCGCGGACTGCTGGGATCGACCGGGCGTAATGGCACGGCATGCAGGGCATCCAGCGTCATGGCCAGCGATTGCCAGTTGCGTTCGACGATCTCTTGCCCCTTGCTGGCGTAGCTACGGGCGATGGCGTCTTGCAGCAACGGCAGGGCTCCCCCCGCGGGGATTAGCGCGCTGAGATGAAGGAAAGCCATCTGCATCACGGTATTGATGCGGGCGCCGAGTTGGCACTCGCGCGCGATGCGCGCGGCATTAATGACATAGAAACGCGCTTGGCGTGCATTCAGCAGCGCCTGAACCTCCTGCGGCAGTTGCGCCCAAACCTCGCTGGCGGAATAGGGGGTATTGAGCAAGAAGATCCCGCCGGGCCGTAACCGTTCGACCATTTGATAGCGTTCGATAAACTGCCACTGATGACAGGCGATAAAGTCAGCCTGCTCCACGAGGTAGGCGGAGTGGATCGGGCTTTCCCGTACTCGCAGGTGAGAGACGGTTAGGCCGCCGGCTTTCTTGGAGTCATAAACGAAATAGCCTTGGGCGTAGAGTGGCGTGCTGTTGCCGATAATCTTGATGTTGTTCTTGGCCGCCGAGACGGTGCCGTCGCTGCCCAGGCCATAAAACAGGGCCTCTAGGCGATTACTGACCGGGTGCACATCCGCCTGGCGCGCCAGGGAGAGGTGACTGATATCGTCGTTGATGCCGACGGTGAAGCGGGGCTTCGGTTGGGCGACGGCCAATTCGTCGAAGACCGCCAAGGCGCAGTCGGGGCCAAATTCCTTGGAAGAGAGGCCGTAGCGCCCGCCGATCACCAGCGGTAGCGAGGGGCGTTCTCCTTGGCTGACGGCTTGCGCCAGCGCGGCGATCACATCCAGATAGAGCGGCTCGCCGAGCGCCCCCGGCTCCTTGGTACGGTCGAGGACGGCGATGCGTTCGACGCTGTTGGGCAGCGCGGCGAGCAGATGGCGCGCGGAGAAGGGGCGATAGAGTCGCACCTTGAGCACGCCGACCCGTTCACCGCGCGCCAGCAGCATGTCACACAGCTCGCCGCAGGTACCACAGGCCGAACCCATGACGACGATCACTCGGGTCGCCTGGGGATGCCCCGAGTATTCGAAGGGCTGATAGCGTCGTCCGCTGTGTGCGGCGAAGTCCTCCATCGCCGCGGCGACATGGTCATAGGCGGCGTCATACCAGGGATTAGCCGCCTCGCGCGCCTGGAAGTAGGTGTCGGGGTTGGCCGAGGTGCCGCGGATCACGGGATGGTCGGGGGTGAGGGCGCGGGCACGATGGGCATCAATGGCCGCCTGTGGCAGCAGATCGCGTAGAGTGTCGTCTGCCAGCGGCACGATCTTGTTGATCTCATGCGAGGTACGGAAACCGTCGAAGAAGTGGATAAACGGCAACCGACTTTTCAGTGCAGCAATGTGGGCGATCAGGGCGAAGTCTTGCGCCTCTTGCACACTGGCGGCGCACAGCATGGCGCAGCCGGTCTGGCGCACTGCCATCACATCGGAATGATCGCCAAAGATCGACAGTGCATGGCTGGCGACGGTGCGGGCGGCGACATGCAGGACGAAAGGCGTCAGCTCGCCAGCCAGTTTATACAGGGTGGGGATCATCAACAGCAACCCCTGCGAGGAGGTGAAGCTGGTGGCCAATGCGCCACTCTGTAGCGCGCCGTGTACGGCGGCGATGGCGCCGCCCTCCGACTGCATCTCTACCACGCGCGGCGTATCCCCCCACAGGTTATGGCGGCCGTCCGCCGACCAAGCGGAGGCTTGCTCGGCCATGCCCGAACTGGGGGTAATCGGATAGATAGCAATGACTTCGCTCAGCCGGTAGGCCACGGATGCCACTGCGCTGTTACCATCAATGGTGATCATTAAGGTTACCTTTGGCTCACAGTGTGATGTTGTTATTAACGAAATTCTAGCAAACGCGATTTCAGCGTCTTATCAGTTTTATGGCAAATGGTTGTCGTTGGCGGGGATGAATGAATGTGTCGGCGCGCGGATTGTCGCCGCGAGGCGAGGCGGCTAGAATTGCGCCGGCTATGTTTATTAAAAGGATGAATAAATGAACGGATATGTCTATCTGGCGATGGCGATTGGCGCCGAGGTGATCGCCACCACGGCCCTCAAGGCGACCCAGGGATTCACCAAATTGGGGCCGAGCCTATTAGTCGTCGCCGGCTATGGCATTGCTTTTTGGGGACTTTCTCAAGTGGTCAAGACCATTCCCCTCGGGGTGGCCTATGCCATCTGGTCCGGTATGGGCATCGTGTTGGTCTCGTTGGCTGCCTACTGGCTGTATCAACAGCGGCTCGATTGGGCTGCGTTATTAGGGATGGCGCTGATCATTGCCGGCGTCGCGGTGATCAATCTCTTTTCCCACACTTCGGCACATTAAATTACATTCTGTCATCACCTGGGCGGCGTGGGGGACACCGCCCAGGGCGCCGCGCGGCTAACGGATCTCGATGATCTGTACGCCCGGTAGCGCCTGAAGCTGTTGATACAGTTCGCTGATCGGCTGCTTCGGGCGCAGCGTGAGCTCAAGACGCACCTCGCACAGCGCCGAATCCGCCGTTTGACGCAGTGAGAGACGCTCTGGCGTGAGCTGGCGTTGCTGGAGGGCCAACAGCAACGACGAGACATTTTCGGGAGGTAACTGCACACTGAGACGATGGTGTTGCCCCATCAGGCGGTTGCTCAGTTGGCGGAAGAGTTCCAAGACAATCAGCGTCATCAGGGTGCCATAGATCCCGATCTCATACAGCCCGCTACCGATGACCAGACCGATGGCGGCGGTGACCCACATTCCGGCTGCGGTCGTCAGCCCCTTTACCGCTTGCTTTTGAATAATGATGGTGCCGGCACCGAGGAACCCCATGCCGGAGACCACCTGCGCGGCGATACGGCTAGGGTCAAGTCCGACGTGACTCAGGGCGAGAATGTCGGCGAAGCCATACTTTGAGACGATCATAAACAGCGCACTGCCAATGCCGACCAGAATGTGGGTCCGCAGACCCGCTTCCTTGGCACGCCATTGGCGCTCGATTCCGATTAGTCCACCTAAGAGCCCTGCAAGGGCGACGCGCAGCAATAAGTCGCTGACCATACCTACCTCAGTTGTTTGTAACCCGCTTGTTTTCCGGCACCATTCAGCGTACAACCCCGAGCATGGTTCGGTTAGTTGTCTATGTTAACAAATCTTAGGCGTTTTGCCGCCTCGCACAGGGTGCCGTGGCGGGGCGATAACGCGCGCTCAGACAGAATAGGAGGAGATGATCGATGCGAGTTGGGGTATGCGCAGTGGCATGGCTGGCGCTGGCGTTGACGGGGTGTGCCGATGAGGCGGCGCAGCAGACGGCCAAGGCGTCGCCGCATATCGCCGCCAGCGCGGCGTTGAGCGAAGGCTGCGCGCTGGTGGGCGGGGAGATCGCGTTGGCACATCAACTCGATGGCAGCGCGCTGGTACAGTGCCAGTTACCGGACGGCAAACGCTGTACGGAGCGTGGGGTGCTCAGCGGCAATTGTCCCAACTGAGCGGCCTCACCCCACCACTAGAGCCAATCGCGTAGGCGATAGCTGAAGCGCTGGCCGTGACGATCGCGTAACTCCAAATGATCGGGAGCCTGGCGCCAGCGCAGTGTACCGCCTTGGCGCAGCAGGGCCGCCAGGCGATGCTGTGCCGCCTGCCAGGCGGGATCGGCGCAGGGCGCGGGGCGCTCGTGTAGGTTGGCAACGCGCAGGTGTCCAGCGTGCAGTGTCGCTTGGCCGCTCAGTTGGCCGCAGAGGGTAGCGCTGAGCCACAGGTCTTGACCAAACTCCAGGTCGGGCGTCATGCGCTGTGCGCTGCCAGCGATAGGTCGTCCATCGATGGCCTGTAATACGTAGTGATGATGCTGGAGCTGTGCCGCCGTCGGCGCAAGGCGACAGCCGCCGAGTAAGGCACACACGCCCAGTAGTAATAGGATGCGCATACGGTTTTTATTCCTTTCTTTGCGATAGTCTGACATCGTGCGCTGTTCTTTAAGCTTTTCCCGTCACATTTTCTATTTAACGCTACACTTAAAGGTAGGATGCGTCCCCGCTAACGCGCGGGCGCGTCGCCACGCGCCAAAATGAGCCGTGGCCGGGGGAGATCCAGTATGCCACAGTGTGTTGCCATTCTGGTGTCGGCGGCATTGACGTCGGGCTGTGGCGTGCGGGCGTCGTTGATCGACCTGCCGTGTGCCGCGCTTCAGGCTGCTGCGTGCAATCTCTACCGTCAAGCGTCCAGGTAGCGTGGGCGGCGGGGGAGTTAGGCAATTGGCATGTGTATCAATACAGAAAAAGGAGTGTGCGAAATGGTGATGGTATCCGAGCCACCTAACGCGGCGTTTAGCACAAATACCATGGACTTTCTGGCCAGCAGTATTGCAATGATGGAGTCTCAAGGGCGCAACATCAGCGCCCGTGATGTACAGGGTAACATGACGGCGCAGCAACGCGCGCTGTTCAATGAGCGTCTAGCCTACTATCGCCGGCAATATACGGAGGAGGCGTTGGCGTAAACGGTCGCGCTGTCGATGAGGATGAAAAAAACCCGCCGCGGCGGGTTTTTTTGTGGCCATGCGTCATCGCGCCATCAGGCAGTAAGCAGGTTCGGACAGTGACGATGCTGGAGAAGATCGTCAATATTTTGCAGTGTGGTCAACGAGATGCTGGTTAGCGCCTCCTCGGTGAGGAAGGCCTGATGGCCGGTGAATAGTACGTTATGGCAGGCCGACAGGCGGCGGAACACATCGTCTTGGATCACGTCGTTGGATTTGTCTTCGAAGAACAGGTCGCGCTCATTCTCATACACATCCATCCCCAACGCCCCGATCTTTTGCTGTTTCAGTGCGTCGATAGCGGCGCAAGAGTCGATCAAGGCCCCACGGCTGGTGTTAATGATCATCACTCCATCCTTCATTTGAGCGAAGGCCGCTTGGTTGAGCAGATGATGGTTTTCCGGTGTCAGCGGGCAGTGCAGGGTGATGACGTCAGACTGGGCATACAGCGTCTTCAGATCGACATACTCCGCGCCGAGCTCCAGCGCCTGCGGGTTGGGATAGGGGTCGAAGGCGAGGAGGTGCATACCGAATCCCTTAAGGATGCGCATGGTGGCGATACCGATCTTACCGGTTCCGATCACCCCGGCGGTGCGGTTATGCATGTTAAAACCGATCAGCCCCTCGAGCGAGAAGTTGGCGTCGCGAGTTCGTTGATAGGCGCGGTGGATGCGGCGATTGAGGGCCAACATCATGCCGACGGTATGTTCGGCGACGGCTTCGGGCGAATAGGCCGGGACGCGGACGACCTCGATCCCCAACGCCTTGGCGGCGGCCAGGTCGACGTTGTTAAATCCGGCGCAGCGCAGTGCGACGATACGGATGCCCATAGCCGCTAATTGTTCCAGCACTTCACGCCCGGCATCATCGTTGACAAAGATGCACACCGCATCGAACCCTTGGGCCGTTTTGACCGTCTGGGGACGCAGTAAAAAATCAAAAAACTCTAGCTCGAAGCCAAACTGTTTATTCACCAACTCAATGTATTTTCGGTCGTATTGTTTAGTGCTGTAGATAGCGAGTTTCATACGATGTCTCCAACTTAAATTGTGATCATCATAGCAAAAATCGCCCTGATCGACAAAAGCGACACTTAGGTGTGATGTAAATCATTTTTTCCTCTCAGGGCATTGAATGGCAATAGATTAATCCGCTATTGTCCCGGCGCCATTTCGCTAAACTGATCATTATGACGAGGCGCTTGTGTGAAACGGGACGGAAGGAGTATGCGAAGAGCGTGGTGCATCGGCGCGTTGACGCTCGCGCTGGTATTGAGCGGCGGTGCGGCATGGTGGGCGATGCCCCATTGGTTGCCTCGATTATTGCAACCGTGGTTGCCTGCCGGTGCAGAGTTGCGTTTGCCCGTGCGTCCTTACTGGTCGCAGGGCGCGTTGCGGTTGCCGCGGCTCGATTATCGCCAGGCCGGGTGTCCGTTGCTTACATTGCGACAGGCGGCGTTAGGTTATCACCAGGCGCATTGGCAGCTCCAGGTGGTCACACTGGAGGTGGAAAGCCGTTGTTTCGGCGCCAGCAAGGGTGACGCCACCCAGCTTACGCTGAGCGCGTTGCAACAGGCGCTGCCGCCGCTGAGTTTGACTATCGATCGCCTGACTCTGCGCCCCTGGCCGCATTATGGCGGTACGCTACGACTATATAACCAGAACGGCCGTCAGCGCCTGAGCTTGCAGGGTGAGCAGCTGCAACTGGAGCTGGCGCTGGTGCGCCAGACATTGCACATACACCAACTGTGGGTGAAACAGCTAGCGTTGGCTCACGCGCTGCAACTCCAGGGGCAGGTGACGTTGGGGCGGGATCTGGTCAGCCCTCCGACGGGCGGAGTGTTACAGGCGCAATTTCGCTTAGCCGCCACGCCCGAACCGTTGCATCTGCGCCTTGATTGGCAGGCGCAAGAGGGACGGGCGTGGCTGACCCGCGCCGGTACTCGTCGTCCGTTGCTCGACCTGCCCTGGCAGCAACGAGCGGAGAAGCTGATCGTCCGCGACGGCCGCTGGTTTTGGCCTGATGCGCCGCAAGCGCTTCATGGCGGCGTTAACCTGACGCTACAGCGCGACCCGACACAGGGATGGCGCCACGCCATGTTGCAGGCCCGCCTGAATATGCTGAGTCAAGGAGCCCAAGGTAAGGCAAATCTGGTGATGCAGCTCGGGCCGGGGCGACTGGACTTGCAACCGGGCGCTTTCCCCTTGCGCCTTGATGGGCGGGTCAATCATCGGGCGTTGTCGTTCGCCAGCGCGCTCTCGGCCGAGGTGAGCGGGACGCCGCGCGCCCCCCGACTGCGATTTTTGCCCGGTGCCTTGTTACGTGTCTGGGGGCGACCGGATGCCCAGACGACGATCGAGGAGGTACGTTGGCCCCTAGCTGGCGTTCAGCTTAGTGCCGCCGGGATCAGCGGTCGTCTACAGGCGATCCTCCGTGTCAGCCATCGTTACTGGGGGCGGGGACAACTGCATCTTGACGGTCAAGCCAGCGCCTTCCGCCCCGACCACGGCAGCTGGCGTTGGCGTTATTGGGGCCAGGGGCGTATGCCGCCGCTGCGCGCCCGTTGGACGGTGAGCGGCCAGGGACGTTGGCACGATGATGAATTACGCCTGGATCAGCTTTCCGCCGGCTTCGATCACCTGGCCTATGGCTTAGCCCGGGTGACACAGCCACGCCTGACGTTGAGTCAGCCCTTGATCTGGCGTCGCTCGGCTCAACATGCCGCCTTCAGCGCCGGTTTTGCGCTGGTGGCGCGGCGCGTTGATTTCAACCACGGTGGCTACCTGCCAACCCCTCAGTTGCGTGTTGTCGCCGTCGGCGCATCCCCCCAGGCGATGCAGTTACAAGGGGCGCTGCATGCGGGTGCCATCGGGCCGATCCGGCTGACGGGACGCTGGGACGGTCGTCGTCTGCGCGGGCAAGCCTGGTGGCGAAGCCAGCCGATGCAGGTCTTTCAACCGTTACTGGCGCCCTCGCTAGGCATGCAACTGTATGCCGGGCGTTTTCATGCCCAAGCGGCCTTTTCTGCGGCGCGGGGACAGGGATTTATCGCCGGGGGCCATCTTCAGGCCCAGCGGGTTGCGCTCTGGCTGAAAGAGGGACGGGTTGATGGGTTGGATCTGACGCTGCCTTATCGTCTGCACGACAAGCGTTGGCAACTCGGGCCGCATGGGCCGGCGACCTTGCGTATCGATCGTCTGGTCAATCAATTCGATCTGCAACAGATCCGCGCGGATTTCCAGGGCTATTATCCCTACAGTGAGGCCTATCCGTTGACCGTGCGAGAGGTAAGCGCCAGGCTGTTTGGCGGTGAGCTGGCCTTTTCCCAGTTGCGTCTGCCGCAACACCAGGCGACGGTATTGCGTCTGCATGATATCGAATTGAGCGAACTGATCACTGCACTCAAGGTGAAGCAGTTTGCTCTGTCGGGACGGGTGGAGGGCGCGTTGCCACTCTATCTGCACAACCCGCAGTGGATCATCCACCAGGGATGGTTCGCCAACACCCAACCAATCACTCTGCGTCTGGATAAAGATACGGTGGATGCGGTGGCGAGCAATAACCTGGCCGGAGGTGCGGCGTTGGATTGGCTGCGCTATATGGAGGTGGGCCGTTCCCATGCCCGTCTCGATTTGAGTAATCTGGGCGAACTGACGTTGAATGCCACCTTGTATGGCGTCAACCGCGTCAAGGATCGGCGCCGGGTCATCGCGCTCAATTACCGCCAACGGGAGAATGTCTTCCAGCTGTGGCGCAGTCTGCGCTTTGGCGATAACTTACAGGCCTGGCTGGCGTCCCGCCTGGCCCGGATGACGAGGAATCAGCATGAGTAACGCGATGAGGATGGGGCCAGCGTTAATGCTGGCGCTGCTGGTGATGGGGTGTACGCCGCGCATTGAGGTGGCGGCGCCGACCCAGCCGATCACCATCAATATGAATGTGAAGATTGAACATGATATTCACATCACCTTGGATAAAGAAGTGGAAGCCCTGTTGAAGTCTCAACCCGGCCTATTCTAAGGGGGACGCATGAACCGTTATCTTGCAGGATTGCTGGGCATACTGTTGGCGCTGAGTCTGGCATCACCGGCCTGGGCCCTGACGTTGGATGAGGCGCGTGCCAGTGGGCGCGTGGGGGAAACCTTGGCGGGGTATCTGGCGGCACGGAGCCAGGACAGTGCGACGTTGGCGCTGGTGGCGCGGGTCAACCAGGGGCGGGCGCAGCGCTACCAGGCACTGGCACAGCGCAATGGCGTGAGTCGCGCGAGCGTGGCGCGTTTGGCCGGTGAGAAGCTGGTGGCGCGCGCCCGCCGAGGGGAGTATGTCCAGGGCATGAATGGCTTGTGGCTGCGCAAGCCGTAAGGGCGCGCGTTACCGGTGCGACACGCCGTTGCCGCCTGGCTTGAGCCCGCCGATCTGCGTAGGGCCGGCGCGGATGACGAGGGCGTATGTCCGCAGGCAGCCGTCACCGTATTACTTGGGCGTTTGTGCGCTAGGCGGCGAGTGAGCGGCGAACACGACTATTCTGTTGGAAGAATGCGGCGTAGCGTCGCAGTAAATTGCGCGTGGCGTCACACTCCGATGCGGCGGTGGGCTGTGGTAAGATAAGCTTATGCCAGGATATTAACTGCCGCGTCGGCGTTGACTCGCCACGCGGGTACCGTTCCAAGGAATTCTGATCGTGAAATCCCCGCTTGCTGCGCTGGTCAACCAGCTTGATGATGTCATGTTGCGCGATCGTCAGCGTTTATTGCGCCGTATTCAGGGCGCCAAGAAGATAACTCAGCCTGCCGCGTTGCAGGAGATCGCCGCAACGTTAGCCAGCGATATTGCCCAGGCGCGCCAGCAGACCGCCAATCGGCGCGCCGCCTGTCCCACGATAAATTACCCGCCGGGGCTACCGGTCAGTCAGAAGCGGGAGGCGTTATTGGCGGCGATCCGTGACCACCAAGTGGTGATCGTGGCCGGCGAGACCGGTTCGGGTAAGACCACCCAGTTGCCCAAGATGTGCCTGGAGTTAGGGCGTGGCATACGGGGAATGATCGGCCACAGTCAGCCGCGTCGTCTGGCCGCTCGCTCGGTGGCCGAGCGTATCGCCCATGAGCTGGAGACCCCCTTAGGGGGGTGTGTGGGCTATAAGGTACGCTTTAGCGATCAGGTTGGTGAGAATACCTTGGTCAAACTGATGACCGACGGGATCTTGCTGGCGGAGATCCAGCAAGACCGGATGTTGATGCAATATGACACCCTGATCATCGACGAGGCCCATGAACGTAGCCTCAATATCGACTTCATTTTGGGCTATCTGCGCCAGCTGTTGCCGAAGCGTCCAGATCTGAAGGTGATCATTACTTCGGCGACCATCGATCCACAGCGTTTTTCGCGTCACTTCAATCAGGCGCCGATCATCGAGGTTTCCGGACGGACTTACCCGGTTGAGGTACGCTACCGACCGATCGCCGATGGCGACGCTGAACGTGATCAGACCCAGGCGATCATCGATGCCGTGGATGAATTGAGTCACGAGGCGCCGGGCGATATTCTAATTTTTATGAGCG
The DNA here is from genome assembly GCF_000474215.1 of Edwardsiella hoshinae NBRC 105699 = ATCC 33379. Classification (GTDB taxonomy): domain Bacteria; phylum Pseudomonadota; class Gammaproteobacteria; order Enterobacterales; family Enterobacteriaceae; genus Edwardsiella; species Edwardsiella hoshinae. Next base: position 122,957 of record NZ_BAUC01000017.1, read on the forward strand.
GGGAGCGGGAGATCCGTGATACCGCCGATGCCTTAACGCGTTTGGCGCTGCCGCATACTGAAGTGTTACCGCTATATGCCCGTCTCTCTGCCGCCGAGCAGAATCGGGTGTTTCACGCCCATAGCGGACGGCGCATCGTGCTGGCCACCAACGTGGCAGAAACGTCCCTGACCGTGCCGGGGATCAAATACGTCATCGATCCCGGTAACGCGCGCATTAGCCGTTATAGCTATCGTACCAAGGTACAACGTCTGCCGATCGAGCCGATCTCGCAGGCCTCCGCCAATCAGCGTAAGGGGCGTTGTGGACGGGTTTCCGACGGTATCTGCATCCGCTTGTATGATGAGCAAGACTTCTTGTCGCGTCCCGCCTTTACCGATCCCGAAATCCTGCGTACCAACCTGGCGTCGGTGATCTTGCAGATGACGGCGTTGGGGCTGGGCGATATCGCCGCCTTTCCGTTCGTTGAGGCTCCGGATAAGCGCAATATCCAGGACGGGGTACGCTTGCTGGAGGAGTTGGGCGCAGTCACCGTGAATGCGCAAGGGCATCAGCAACTGACCGCCTTGGGGCGTCAACTGGCCCAATTGCCGATCGATCCACGCCTGGCGCGCATGGTGATCGAGGGCGAACGTAACGGTGCCTTACGCGAGGTGATGGTGATCGCTGCCGGTTTGTCGATCCAAGATCCGCGGGAGCGTCCCGCCGATCGTCCCCAGGCGGCGGATGAGAAGCACCGGCGCTTCCAGGATAAAGAGAGCGATTTCCTGGCGTTGGTTAATCTGTGGGACTATCTGCGCGCGCAGCAACAGGCGCTCTCCAGCAATCAGCTGCGGCGTCTGTGTAAGAACGAGTTTCTCAATTACCTGCGGGTGCGCGAATGGCAAGATATTTATACCCAGTTACGCCAGGTGGTGAAGTCGCTCGGCTTTCATATCAATAGCGCGCCGGCCGATTATCGCGCGCTACATGGTGCGCTCTTGAGTGGGCTGTTGTCCCATATCGGCCAAAAGGACGTCGAGAAGCAGGAGTTTACCGGGGCGCGTAACGCGCGTTTCGCCATCTTCCCTGGCTCGGCCTTGTTTAAGAAGCCGCCCAAGTGGACCATGGTGGCGGAGCTGGTGGAGACCTCACGTCTGTGGGGGCGCATGGCGGCACGAATCGATCCAGAATGGATCGAACCGCTGGCGCAGCATCTGATTAAGCGCAGCTACAGTGATCCGCATTGGGAAAAGGGGCAGGGCGCGGTGATGGCCAGCGAGAAGGTCACTCTCTACGGTCTGCCGATCGTCAATGAACGACGGGTCAATTATAGCCGCATCGATCCGCTATTGTGCCGCGAGCTCTTCATTCGTCACGCCTTGGTGCAAGGCGAGTGGCAAGCCAAATACGCCTTCCTACGCGCCAATCAACGCCTGCGCAGCGAGGTCGAGGAGTTGGAGCACAAGTCGCGGCGGCGCGATATTTTGGTGGATGACGAAACGTTGTTCGCCTTCTACGATCAACGTATCGGTCAAGAGGTGGTATCGACACGTCACTTCGATAGCTGGTGGAAGAAGGCGAGCGCCGCGCAACCGGAGTTGCTCAACTTCGAGAAATCGATGCTGATCAAAGAGGGGGCCGGGCGTATCAGCGCGCAGGACTACCCTAATGTCTGGCAACAGGGGAACTTCCGTCTGCGTCTCTCTTACCAGTTTGAACCGGGTGCCGACGCCGACGGGGTGACGGTACATATTCCGCTGGCGATCCTGAATCAGATTTCGGATCACGGCTTTGATTGGCAAATCCCCGGCATCCGCCGCGAGCGGGTGATCGCGCTGATCAAGTCGCTGCCCAAACCGCTGCGGCGTAACTTCGTGCCGGCGCCCAACTACGCCGAGGCTTTCCTGGCGCGTGCTACGCCGTTGGCGCTGCCATTGTTGGAGTCGTTGGAGAACGAACTGCGTCGCATGACTGGCGTGACAGTGTCACGTGATGATTGGCAGTTGGCGCAGGTGCCGGATCACCTTAGCGTCACCTTCCGGGTGGTCGACGAACGCAATCGGCCATTGGCCGAGGGCAAGTCGCTGGAGGCACTAAAGTTGCGCCTCAAGGATCGGCTGCAACAGACGCTCTCCGCCGTGGCCGACGACGGCTTGGAACAGCAGGGATTACACCTGTGGAGTTTCGGCGAATTGCCGCAGTGTTACGAGCAAAAGCGCGGTAATTACGCCATTAAGGCTTATCCGGCGCTGGTGGACGATAAGGACAGCGTGGCGATCAAACTGTTCGAGACGGAACAGGAACAACAGCAGGCCATGGGCGCGGGGCTGCGCCGCCTGCTGTTGCTAAACATCCCTTCGCCGGTGAAGTACCTGCACGAAAAACTGCCGAATAAGGCCAAGCTGGGCTTGTACTTCAACCCCTATGGCAAGGTGCTGGAGTTAATCGATGATTGTATCGCCTGCGGTGTAGATGCGTTGATTGCCCGCCACGGCGGGGCGGTCTGGCAGGAGGCGGCCTTCGCCGCGTTGCATGAGCAGGTGCGGGCCGAGCTGAACGAGACGGTGGTTAGTATCGCCGCCCAGGTGGAGCGTATCCTGACTTGCGCCAATGGCATCAATAAACGCCTGAAAGGGCGAGTCGACATGACGATGGCCTTGGCGCTCGCCGATATCAAGGCGCAGATGGGCGGGCTTATCTACCGTGGCTTTGTCACGGCGACCGGCGCCGAGCGCTTGGCGGATGTCGAGCGTTACTTGCATGCCATCGAACGGCGTCTGGAGAAGTTGGGCGTCGATCCGCATCGTGATCGGGCGCAGATGCTGCGTGTCGAGCAGGTACAGCAGGCATGGCAACAGTGGTGTCAGCGTTTGCCGGCGGTGCGGCGTCACGCGCCCGAAGTACAGGCGATCCGCTGGATGATCGAAGAGTTGCGCGTCAGTTACTTTGCCCAGCAACTGGGGACGCCGTATCCGGTCTCGGATAAGCGTATTCAACAGGCGATGGCTGCATTGGAGCAGGGCTAACAACAGCGGGAGCGGCATGGTGTCGCTCCCGTCGCGGGCTATTGCATCAGGCGTAACAGCCCAGCTTGCAGCGCGGTGACCGCCACCGCGTGGTTGTCGGCTAAAGCCCGGTTTTCCGGTGCCGGCGCTGAACTCTGGATCGCGACCAAGCGCCAGCCCTGATCATCGCGCATCAGTAACGGCGAGCCGCTATCGCCTGGCAAGGTATCGCAGCGGTGGCTCAACACACCACTTTGCGCCCAGCCGGTGATCAGGCAGTCCTGATGGCGGTAGAGACCGTCCAGATGATCCTGCGGATAACCGGCTTGGGTCACCTGACGATGTTGCGCCTTCAGCGCGGCGCTCAATGCGGGCGGTGTACCTTGCCATACCGGCAGAGGGCGAATGTTGGGAAGCGGGCCTGCGCTGATCTCGACCAGACCATAATCCTGTGCCGCCGCCGCCGGCGGGACGATCCATCCGTCACCATCCACCTTGAGCTTATTCTTCAGTTGCGGGTTGACCCGGGTACGCAGTTGTTGCGTCTGATAGCGCCATTTTCCCCCCTCGGCGATGAAGCGTAGCGCGACGGCGCGATCGGTCTTACCCGGCGGCGCGAGCAGGCAGTGGCCGGCCGTCAACGCCCAACGTGGGGCGATCAGCGTGGCGGTACACAGATTACCGCTGGCCGTCTCGACCTGGCCGATGGCGCTCCACGGCCAGACGCTGGCATCGCTGACTCGGTCGCGATCATCATGGCCGAAGAACAATTGGCGTTGTTGTGCCGCGGTGAGGCCGTCATCCGCGTGGGCGGTAGGCAGTAGCCCTGGCGTCAATAACAGCATGAGAGGCAATAGAGCGGGGAGGCGCATGATCAAATCCGTGAGTCGTCTATCATAATCAACAGTATAGTCAATATGTTGCACGCTGTGCCGGTCATCGGGCTTGCTACAGATAAAAACTGGCTGCAATGATACCGCACAGGATCAGCAACAGTAGCAGCAGTTCGAAGCGATAGTGGCGAAACATAGCGATACCCTGAAGGCGCGGGCTGGCGATGACATTATGGTAGAAGATCGCCAGGATGACGACTGTGGCGGAATGGTTTCGGCGTGTAACTCTTTGTACGTGTAGGCGCTCTGTGCGCGCAGGGTGACCAGGCTATCCGTTCGACGGCGACGCCTTCACGGTCGCCATGAGAAAGCGCAGGACAAAGAAACGGCTCAGGGGGACACGCTCTGGCGAGGGGGCGAAAACGTGGGCGAGGCGAGGCCTCGTCGCTGACGGGGCGCGGGAGGACGCCTTAACATGACGCATGATCCGCTGTTCCTCTCACCAATTAGTTACAACATACATTTAGTGCCATCCCCCGCCACCGGAACATTATCGTCGCCGAAAAGATCCTTTCAGCAAATAAGGGCAGGGGGAGAAAAGATTTCGCTCCCTCTCGCAGGGGGTATTATCCCTTATAACGGATAATTTATATTTAGCCGCTATAGGGGTTATTTTTGTTTTATCCTCTCAGAAGGAGTAAGGAGAACAAGATGAAAGTGACCTCCGCAGAGGCGCTCGCGGCAGCGGTACGCGATCAACGTAAGTGTCGCCGTCTCACCCAAAAGGAGACGGCGGCGCAAGTGGGGATCAAGCAGAGCACCGTATCGGGATTCGAGACTCACCCACAGGCAACAAAGCTGGACACCTTGTTTAAGATCCTCGCCGCACTCGAGCTAGAGTTGCAGGTGGTGCCTCGGGGCAGTACCGTTGACGTGGGTGGCGGCTGGACTAAGGAATGGTAACGATGAAGACGCAGTCGCTGAATGTCGCGATGAATGGCGAGTGGGTCGGTACATTGTGGCGGGCCGCCAATGGTGCCATGTCGTTTCAATATACGGCGACATGGTTGGCTGAACCGGGAGCGCGCGCCATCTCCCTGTCGTTACCGCTCTAGCATGGCCGCCATAAGGGCGAGGCCGTCTATAATTTCTTTAGCAATTTGTTACCCGACTCTGAGGCGATCATTGCCAGGATGCAGGCGCGCTTTCAAGTGAAAACGCGTCATCCTTTCGATTTACTCGCCAGTGTGGGCCGCGATGGCGTCGGCGCGATCCAACTGTTCCCTCCGGATACGCCGATGCCATCGGTGATGACGATGCAGGCGACGCCATTGAGCGAACAGGAGGTCGAGGCCTTGCTCGCGGGGTATCAGATGGCTCCTTTGGGGATGACCACCGAGGCTGATTTCCGCATTTCATTGGTCGGGGCGCAAGAAAAAACGGCGTTGCTCTGGTATCAGGGGCGCTGGCAACGGCCGCAAGGTAGTACCCCGGCGGCGCGTTTCGCATGACCCCGCTATACGACATTATGTCTGCCTTTCCGCTTTTTCAACGCGGCGGTATTCCCGAGCGTAAGGCTAAGATGGCGATGGCGCTGCTAGGAAAGCATCGTCAGTACCATTTTGCGCAGATCTTGCCGCGTCATTTTATCACTAGCGCCGCGCGCGTCGGTTTCTCTCCGACAGTGGCAGCGGAACTGATGGCGGAGATGGCCGCCGGGGCTGAGCGCGCGATCGCTCGGGTGAGTGCCGAATTACCCGCCACCTTCCCCAGCCATATTGGTGAGGCCATCTTTAGTGGTCTACGCCGCCAGGCGACTAAGATCCAGGCTTGGTGTGCCAGTGAGGGCGTAGCACACCAAGGGGATGATAGTGCGATCTCTGTGTAGCGAGCGCGTGGCGTTTTTCGAGCATCACTCCGCCAGATAACGCCGTTCCAGGTGGCGCCGCAGGTAGTCTGGGTTCAGCGGCTCACCGCAAGCGTTACGGATCAGGGTATCGGTATCCCAGCGTGAACCATGGCGCCAGATATGTTCACGCAGCCAGTCACTGACCGGCGCTAGCATGCCGGCGGCCACTTGAGCTGAGAGGTCGGGGATAGCCCGCTCTGCGGCGGCATACAATTGGGCGGCATACATAGCGCCGAGGGTGTAGGTCGGGAAGTAGCCGAAGGCGCCATCCGTCCAGTGAATATCCTGCATGCAACCATCGCGATCGTTGCCGGCGGTGCTGAGTCCTAACGACAGGCGCATCTTCTCGTCCCACAATGCGGGAATATCTTCGACCTCGATATCGCCTTCGATCAGTGCGCGCTCTATCTCATAGCGCAGGATGACGTGCGCCGGATAACTCACTTCGTCGGCATCCACCCGGATGTAACCCGGAGTGACGCGTTGATTGAGGCGGACGAAATTGTCGGCGCTAAAGGCGGGATCGTTACCGAAGGTTTCAATCACCCAAGGGCGTAGGGCGTTCAAGAAGCCATGGCTACGGGCGATCTGCATCTCAAAGAACAAGCTTTGTGATTCGTGGATTGCGGTAGAGCGTGCCTCGCCTAGCGGTTGACCCGCCCACTGGGCGGGGAGATTTTGCTCATAGCGAGCATGGCCGGTCTCATGCACGATGCCCAATAGCGCGCTGAGGAAGTCCGCCGTGTCGTAGCGGGTCGTGATGCGCACGTCCTGTGGGACTCCGCCGCAGAAGGGATGTGCGCTAACATCCAGGCGACCATGATTGAAGTCAAATCCCAGACGCTCCATAACGCGGAGTCCGAGTCGACGCTGCGCCTCCGGGGCGAAAGGGCCACGCGGCTGACGTGCAGGCTGACGCTGTTGCCGCGCCACGACCCGTTGTAGCAACTCGGGTAGCCAGCCCTTGACATCACCGAAGAGAGCATCGAGGCGGGCACTATTCATGCCTGGTTCATACAGATCTAACAGGGCATCGTAACGGCTGACGCCAGCGTGTTCGGCTCGGATGCGTGCCTCTTCTCGGCTCAGACGAACCACAGGGCGGAAGTTTTCCATAAATCCCGGCCAATCGTTGTGCTGCCGTTGTTGGCGCCAGGCGTGTTCACAGCGCATTCCGGCCAAGGACTTCTCTTCGACCAGCGTAGCGGGAAGGAGGCTGGCTTGCTGGTAGCGGCGCTGCATCTCGGCCAGATTGGCGCGTTGCTCGTCGCTGAGGCTCTCTTGCTCGGCGCGCTGTAGCCACTGGCCGGTCTGTGCATCGCTCAGGATCTGATGCATCAATAAGCTCAGTTCCGTCAGCGCCTCGGCGCGGGCGCGGCTGCCACCGGCAGGCATATGGGTTTGCATGTCCCAACCACTGATTGCGGCGAGGTGGCTGAAACGCGCCAGGCGTTGAAAGGTTTGTTCCAGGTGTTGATAGGCATTGGTCATGATAGAGCCTCCACGGCTCGCGTGCGGAGCCGTCTAATCGGTTAGTCGGGAATCAGGCCGGGGGTAACGGCGCTGAGGGTAGGGCGACGGCGTGGCGTGGCCAGGTGAACAGGAAGCTGGCTCCGCCGAGCGAGGAGCGACGGATGGTGATCTGCCCCTGATAGGCTTGGGCGATGCTGGCGACGATGGCTAATCCCAGGCCGCAGCCACCGGTGGCGCGATCGCGACTCGGATCAAGGCGGACAAAGGGTTCGAAGACCCGCTGACGCTCGGCCTGTGGGATCCCCGGCCCATCGTCCTCGACCTGTAGGCAGACATTGTCGCCGTCGAGCCACAGTCCAATACGGAGTTTATCCTGATTGTAGCGTAGGGCGTTGTTAATCAGATTATCCAACAAGCGCTCCAACAGGCGTACATCAATGGCACCAAAGTCGCCGTGCTGCGGAATATCCAAGCTGATGGTTTGTTGCGGATGCATCTGGCGTAATTCGGCGATCTTCTCTTCTAACCATCGTGACAGGTCAAGCGCCTCAAGATGGGTGCTGACTTGAGGACGGTCGAGCCGGGCATAGGTCAATAGTTCGTCGATCAAGGCCTCCAACTGGCCGATATCGCGATTAATCGCCGCTTGCTCCTGCTCACTGAGGCCGTCACTCATCGCCAGACGATAGCGTAAACGCACCAAGGGGGTGCGCAGCTCGTGGGCGATACCATCGATAAGCTGTTTCTTGCTGGCGATCAAGGTGTTGATATTATCCGCCATGTGGTTGAAGGCGAGTCCCAGGCGATGCAGGCTGGAGGTGCTATCGAAATGGGTACGCTCTTCGAGATGTCCCTCGCCGAGACGTTGAGCGGCATTTTCTAGCTTCAGCAGATCTTGCCAGTGGGGGCGCATCCAGAGAAAGACGGGGAGTGCCAACGACAGGCCGATGAGTAACATCAGGGCGAAATCGAACAGCCGCATCTCATGCAAGAAGAACAGGTAGGGGATCGGCCCGACCGCAAGTACATAGTGACTGCGTGGAATGCGTTGCAAAAAGGTGTATTCGTCGTCCAGCGCGACGATCTCGCCCTCGCGCAACTTACGCGCTTGGTTCGCGGAGAGCGGTCGTTTGCCGAGGGGTTCGATATGGAACTGGAAGGAGAGATTCCAGTCTAGCTTGTTGATGGTCTTATTCCAGTCACGCGGCGGGATCTCACGCAATTGGCTACGGATCAGATATAACGAGCTTTTCATCAGATCATCCATCGACTGACGGCCGGCTCGTTCGGCGGTGACCTTATAGACCAACCCCACCAACATCGCCATGACTAAGAAGCAGACAAACAGTAACAGATAGAACTGAATGAACAGTTTGCGCATCGCGTTACTCCCAGGCGTTGGGCGCGAACAGATACCCCTTATTGCGAACTGTTTTGATGCGTAAGGGTTCCGGGCCGGTGTCGTGCAGCTTACGCCGTAGGCGTGAGATGGCGACATCGATACTGCGATCCAGTCCGTCATAGCTGACGCCCCGCAGGTTTTGTAACAGGGCATCGCGATCCATGATGGTGCCGGCGTGAGTGGCCAACTCCCAAAGCAGATCAAAATCGGAAGTGGAGAGATGTACCTCGTCGGCCGCCAGGCGGACCGCCCGATTCACCGGATCGATGCACAGCTGGCCGATCTGGAGTGGATTGAGGCGAGTCGAGGCGCTGGGTTCATGACGAGCCGCCTCGGGCTGAGCGGTCGCATGTTGGCGTAGGTGTAGCCGTAGCCGCGCCAACAGCACCGCCGGCGGCGTCGTCTTGAGGATATAGTCGTTAGCGCCCATTTCCAGAGAGAGAATATGATTCATATCGCTATCGAGTGAGGTCAGCAGTACGATCGGCCCGCTGTACACCGGACGCAGATCGCGGCACAGGCTCATACCGTCTTTCCCCGGCAGCATAATGTCGAGCAGTGCCAGATCCGGCTTCAGCCGCGTGATGGTGGCTAAGGCGGTATCGCCGCGTGGCTCTAATGTGACTTCGATATCATGTTTGCCCAAATAGGCCGCAATCAGTTGGCCAACATCGGGATCGTCCTCAACAAATACAATTCTGTTCATCGTCTCTTCGCCTGGTTAACGCAGGGGGCGGCCGCCGTCGACCCCTATAGTACGACCGGTAATGAAACGACTATTCAACAGGAAGTCAATGGCATTGACAATTTCTTGTTCGCCTGCGGCGATTTTCATCAATGATTTGTCCAGAGCCTTATGACGATAGGCTTCGTCATCCTGCGGATTGAACAGGATCAGGGCGGGAGCGATGGCGTTTACCTTGACCTCTGGCGCCAGCTTGCGGGCGAAAGAGCGGGTCATATTATCCAGCGCCGCCTTGCTGGCGGCATAGGCGATATGGCCGTCGCTGCCTCGCTCCACGACATAGTCGGTGATATGGATGATATCGGCCCCCGCCTCGCCCTGGCCGCGCAGTTGCGGTTCTAACAGTTGGTTAAGCAGATAGGGGGTGTAAACGTGAATTTGTAGCATGGCGCTCAGCGTCTGCTCGGGCGGGACGTCGCGTGACTCCGCCTGCCAGGCGCTGGCGTTATGGATCAGCGCACGCAGCTGTGGCGTGATTTGCTGCACCTGCCGGGCGAACGCATAGATCCCCTCGGTGGTCGCAAAGTCGCTTTGGAGACACACGGCCCCGGCCTGACGCAGCTGCGCGAGGGCGGGGTAGTCACTACGGTAGGCGAGGATGACCGGGATTGCCCGGGCGCGTAACGCTAACGCGAGCGCCAATCCGACGCGGCGGGCACCGCCTGTGATCAGAATCGGCGCGCTCGGCAGAGTATCCATTTTTCTCTTTTCCTGTTAACAATATGGCTACGGTGTACCTAAACATTATGCCATTTGCTGCATGGCGATACCTATTGCGTTAATTTGATGTAAATAAATATAGGGCAATACCAAAATAGTGCAATAGCACCTACTGATTACGGGAGGAGGGGCTCGTGCGTGATCGTTGTCACTGCAATTCGTGGTGACAACAATAGCCTGCGGTAAAACAGGGAATAAAACTAGACATAATTATGTAAATAAAGATAAGCATGTCATGGTTAATATGTCGTTATCTTTTTAAATACGTTTTTCCCTATCATTGCAATATCTAACGCCTATTAATTTTTATTGTTCAAAATCAGTTAGTTGTATATTTTTGCGCTTGTATCGTTGATGTTAACTCGCTGCTAATGAACTGGGCTGCACGTTAATCTGTTGATACGAACACTACGGCTGATTTGTATGTTTAATCCCTGAGCGCCGAAAAGCCCTAACTTTTATATTGAACTCTCAGTAGTGAGTTGGAATAATAGCCCGATAGCGTAGAAATAAAATGCTATGCGCTATTCATGGATGTGCTGAGCGCCAGCGTGATGCGAGTAGGAGCCTGGAATATGTCTGATCTTCATCGGTCTGTCGGAAAACATGAACGTGTCTGTTTTGACTATACCCATTTTTTATCCGCATCCTGTAATAAGCGTTGGCGTTTCGTCGATGCCATTTGTGGCGTGATGCCGCTGTTCGGTATGGTCACCCGCGATAGTGGGGCCAACGGACGCGTTAGCCACAGTTCCCGCCTCGGTCAATTGGCGCTCCAGGTCTTGTCGACCCAAGTGAGCGATGAGACCAATATTCTGCGCCTGATTGAATTGGTGAATCATCAGGGACTGCCAGAGATTGAGATCCAGTTACCCTATGCGTTGGAGGAGTCACAACTGCACGCTATCGCCGCGCAGTCGACTATCCCCGTGCGTATCGAACCACATGGCGAACGTCTCCTAATTGCCTTGGAGTAATGGCCGATCCCGGCGGGGTCTCGTGAAGTCAGCGCGGTATAGCAACAAGGTGGCTTTCGCCACCTTGTTGCGTTGTTGCGCCGTGTGCCTAGTCGGCGTCCTCGGCTTAGTGCAGGATAAACCAGCCGGCGGGCAGGGTTGCCAACAGGAGCAGGCAGATCCCACCTCGCTCTAGCAGACTCATGCGTTGGCGATCGGTCAGGGCTCGCCGCGCATACATGAAGACCAGCAGACCCGGGGCGTACAGCAGTACCGACATCAACAGGTGTGCCAAGCCGGAAGCGTACAGCAGCCATAAGCCGTAGGCACAGGCGCCGAGTGCCGCCAGGGTGATCCAGCGGTCGCCCCGTTGCCGCGCCACTTTATACAGAAACGCGCCGACTAGGAAGTAGGGCACCAGGATCATTTCTGAGGCGATGGTCAGCAGGTTATTGTAATTGGCGCCGGTGGCCCAGATGAGGATCAGAGTGAGCTGAACGGCACCATTGGTCAGCCAGAGCGACGAGGCCGGGGCCTCTTTCGCGTTCTGGCGGGCGAAGATCTTGGGAAACGCACCATGCTGCGAGGCCAAGAACGGCACCTCCGCCGCCATGATGGTCCAACTCAGGTAGGCACCGCAGACGGAGACGATCAACCCCGCGGCGATCAACAGCTCGCCCACCGGGCCAATCATCTTCACCATCAGACCCGCCATGGAGGGGTTGCGCATCTCGGCTAACTCGGCGCGTGGGACCACCCCTAACGAAAGCAGGGTGATCAACAGATACACCACCAGCGCAGAGACTACCGCCAGCATAGTGGCGCGGCCGACATCCCGTTTATGGCGCGCACGGGCGGAGACCACAACCGCGCCTTCGACCCCGATGAAGACCCACAGGGTAAACAGCATGGTGTCTTTTACCTGCTCCCAGACCGGAACACCCATCTTTATGCCGGTGAAGTCGATCTTAAAGGTATCCAGGCGGAAGGCGATGGCGGCCAGGATCGCGAAGAGCCCCAGGGGGAGCAGTTTGGCTAAGGTCGCCACCAGGTTGATGCCGGCGGCCGTCTTCACGCCACGCAGTACCATGAAATGCACGACCCATAACAGGATCGACTCCCCCAATACCGCCTGCCAGGTGTTGCCATCGCCGAAAACCGTCTGTTGTGCCGAGTCGGTAAAGAAACTCAGGGCGGCGAAGACGATCACCAGATAAGAGACGTTAGCGATCACCGCGCATAGCCAATAGCCCCAGGCCGAGCAGAAGCCGACTAGTTCACCGAACCCCTCTTTAGCATAGGTAAAGATACCGCCGTCCAGATCGGGACGCAGACGCGTCAACAGCAACATGGCGAGCGCTAAAAACAGAATGCCGACGCCGGTAATAGCCCAGCCAATCAACAACGCTGCGGGGCTTGCCACCTCCGCCATATTTTGCGGCAGGCTGAATACACCGGCACCGAGCATGGAGCTCAGAACCAGTGCCGTCAGAGCGGTAAGTCCGAGTTTTTTTTCCAAGGCGAAATCCAACAGATAGATAAATTAACCCATATTTTACATCGCGATGATGTAAAAACTGACGATTACCGGGCTCCGTTGCGGAGTGTGGTAAAAGTGGCGCCGATTGTACGGAGTGCGCGTCGTGGGCGCAATGGAAGACTATGCAATTTGAGTAAAAATTTATTCAAAAATAGTCCGCAGCACGCGGGTTATGGTGAAAAAAACGGCCCCGTAGGGCCGTTGATAGCATAAGGCGCGGTTTATTTAAACAGATCGGCGCTGACGGTCAGGTTCCCCCCGCTCTGGTTCTGCCACTGGCGCGTGATGTGATAATACTTGGCGCCCTTGGCCGCCGCCCGCTTCGCTGTCTCCGTCGACATATCGGTCATGCTGTTAAATCGACCGCTGAAGGTGATGGAGTCAAAGGGAACCATCTGTGCGGCGGTGGCGTTGTTCAACTCTTGGATCTGTTTGCCGTCGGGAAGCGTGACAGTGTAACGCTTCCCGCTGGATGATTGAGTCTGCCAGAATTGACCGACGCTATGGCTCATGCTGGAAGAGGTCGCGACACCGGGGATCTCAACATTGGCGGCGGCGGCCCCTCCGGCAGCGAGCGCCGCGCGTCCGGCGTCGGAGTCGGCGGGGATTGCATCGGCGCTTTGTACCTGACGCGGAGGCGCATCGGCTTTAAAGACATAGGCGGTGATGCTCTGGTTACCACCATTGTTGGTGTCGATCTGGCGCACGATGTAGAAGGCGGCGGCCTCTTTTTTCTTCGCCGCTCGCGCGATAGCGTCATTCACCTCTGGCTGGCTATTGAAGAAGCCGTTGACCGTCACCGTATCGAAAGGTTGTAACCGGACGGCCTCCTGTTTAGGCAATTCTTTGACCCCGAAGAAGGTGCGGTAGGTTTGGCTCTTATCCACCGTAGGCGCGTCTTTCTTATAGATATCGGCGACGACACGCCAGTTACCGCCACCGTTACTGGCGTTGGTATCCTGAATATAAAAGTAGGCGGCACCCAACTGGTCGGCACGGCGCGAGACCGCATCGGCCGCCTCACTCAGCATATTAAAGCGACCGGTGATGGTGATGCGTTCGAATGGCTTCAGTTCTGCGGCCTTCTGGGGCGAGAGCTCTTGAGCGGCCTGGACAGAGCATGCAGCAGCGGAGAGGAGGGCCGACGCAATGAGGGTGGTTTTCAGCTTCATATCAAAAAAATCCTTTACGCCTTATTCAGTTATATTGGTTAGCGGCAGAAGCGCACACTGCGGCATTCCACGTTTGCCAAACCTTGCCGCGATTAACCGTGACGACACACAATAATGTGTTCGATTATTACATGTAATTGTCTGCCTTGCCTCAGGATTTTATACGATAAATGCGACGTAACCTATTTGTCCTGACGGGCAGAAAACGCTCTTCGGCGGTATCGCCGAGCGCATCATCTGACGCCCGACACCGGCAGAGAGCCACCGATTGATGGTAGGTGTGCGCTTTCATACGCGTTTTTAGGGCGGAAGCGGTGTGATAAATAGCCAGAAATCAGAAGCTAGTCGATATGACCATGGCAAATCGCCGGATTTGCTAATTTTACCGCCAGGCGTGATGAACAATAGTGGATCGGCGCATCTGTTTTCAGTAGTTTATAACAAGCTATTCAGCAATCTTCGCTAACAGCATACAAGGTCATCGCAGATTATGGATGACGCTCATCTTATTGACAGGTGAAAAGGGACGATTATGCGTATTGGTGTACCAAAAGAGCGGTTGGCCAATGAAGCCCGCGTAGCGGCGACGCCGAAGACGGTCGAGCAACTGCTTAAACTGGGTTTCACGGTGGCTATTGAGAGCGGGGCCGGCAAGTTAGCCAGCTTTGAGGATGCCGCGTATCAACAGGCGGGGGCCGACGTGGTTACGTTGGATGAGGTCTGGCAGAGTGATGTGATCCTGAAGGTCAATGCGCCGGAGGATGATGAGATTGCGCGCATGAAGGTGGGAACCACGCTGATCAGCTTTATCTGGCCGGCGCAAAACCAGCCGTTGCTCGATAAGTTGGCACAGCGTCAGGTGACGGTGATGGCGATGGATTCGGTGCCGCGGATTTCACGTGCGCAGTCGATGGATGCCCTGAGTTCGATGGCCAATATCGCCGGTTACCGTGCCATCGTGGAGGCGGCGCATGAGTTTGGCCGCTTCTTTACCGGGCAGATCACGGCAGCCGGCAAGGTACCGCCGGCGAAAGTGATGGTGATTGGAGCCGGCGTGGCCGGGCTGGCCGCCATTGGCGCCGCCGGGAGCCTGGGCGCGATTGTGCGTGCCTTTGATACCCGTCCAGAGGTGAAGGAGCAGGTGCAGAGTATGGGCGCCGAGTTCCTGGAACTGGACTTTGAAGAAGAGGCCGGCAGTGGCGATGGGTACGCCAAGGTGATGTCTGAGGCTTTCATCAAGGCGGAGATGGCGCTGTTCGCCGCGCAGGCGCAAGAGGTCGATATCATCGTCACCACGGCGCTGATCCCGGGTAAACCGGCGCCGCGCTTGATCACTAAAGAGATGGTCGCTGCGATGAAGCCGGGGAGTGTCATCGTCGACCTGGCGGCACAGACCGGCGGCAACTGTGAACTGACTCAGGCCGATCAGATCGTGACCACGGAGAATGGCGTTAAGATCATCGGTTATACCGATCTGCCGAGCCGCCTGCCGACGCAATCATCCCAACTGTACGCCACCAACTTGGTTAACCTGCTCAAGCTGTTGTGCAAAGAGAAGGATGGCACGTTACAGGTGGACTTCGAGGATGTGATCATCCGCGGGGTGACCGTGGTTCAGCATGGGGCGATCACCTGGCCGGCCCCCCCGATCAAGGTGTCTGCTCAACCGCAGGCGGCGAAAGCCGAACCGGCCGCTACCGTGGCCGCTAAACCGGCCTCGCCGTTGAAGAAGTATCTGCTCATCGCCTTGGCGATCGTGCTGTTTGGCTGGATGGCGAGTGTGGCACCGAGTGAGTTCCTCTCCCACTTTACCGTCTTCGCGCTCTCGTGTGTGGTGGGGTATTACGTGGTGTGGAACGTGAGTCATGCATTGCATACACCGTTGATGTCGGTCACCAATGCCATTTCGGGCATCATTGTGGTCGGGGCGCTGTTGCAGATAGGGCATGGCGGTTGGATCACCTTCTTTGCCTTTATTGCGGTGTTGATCGCCAGTATCAACATCTTCGGTGGTTTCACCGTCACCCAGCGCATGCTGAAAATGTTTCGCAAGAACTGAGGGAGGTAACAAATGTCTGGAGGATTAGTAACCGCAGCATACATTGTTGCCGCCATCCTGTTTATCTTTAGTCTGGCTGGTTTGTCTAAGCATGAGACATCGAAGCAGGGTAACACTTTCGGTATGGTCGGTATGGCGATCGCTCTGATTGCCACCATCTTTGGCCCGGATGCGGCTAACATCGGCTGGATCATCGTGGCGATGGTAATCGGTGGTGCCATCGGCATCTATCTGGCGCGGAAGGTTGAAATGACCGAGATGCCGGAACTGGTCGCCGTGCTGCATAGCTTCGTCGGCTTGGCCGCCGTCCTGGTTGGTTACAATAGTTATATTGAGCATCAGCCGGGCAGCATGACGCAGGTGCTGGAAAATATCCACCTGGTGGAGGTTTTCCTCGGCGTCTTCATCGGTGCTGTGACCTTTACCGGTTCGATCGTCGCGTTTGGTAAGTTGCGTGGCATCATTTCATCCAAGCCGTTGATGCTGCCGCATCGCCATAAGCTGAATCTGGCGGCGCTGGTCGTCTCATTCCTGTTGCTGCTGTGGTTCGTCAACACCGGCGCTACCGCCGCGCAGGTCTTTGCCTTGCTGCTGATGACGCTGATCGCCCTGGCCTTCGGCTGGCACTTGGTGGCCTCCATTGGCGGTGCCGACATGCCGGTCGTGGTGTCGATGCTGAACTCCTACTCGGGTTGGGCTGCCGCTGCTGCCGGTTTTATGCTGAGCAACGACCTGCTGATTGTCACCGGGGCGTTGGTCGGCTCTTCCGGTGCCATCCTGTCTTACATCATGTGTAAGGCGATGAATCGCTCTTTCATCAGCGTGATCGCTGGCGGTTTCGGTACCGACGGCTCGTCGACGGGCGATGAGGGTGAGATGGGCGAGTACCGTGAGGCGAGCGCCGAAGAGGTAGCCGAGATGCTGAAGAACTCTTCGTCGGTCATCATTACCCCAGGCTATGGCATGGCCGTCGCCCAGGCGCAGTATCCGGTGGCAGAGATCACTCAGAAGTTGCGTGAGCGCGGCGTGAAGGTCCGTTTCGGTATTCACCCGGTCGCGGGGCGTCTGCCTGGCCATATGAACGTGTTGCTGGCCGAGGCGAAAGTGCCCTATGACGTGGTGCTGGAGATGGACGAGATCAACGACGATTTCGCCGATACGGACACGGTACTGGTTATCGGCGCCAACGATACGGTCAACCCGGCGGCGATGGAAGATCCGCGTAGCCCGATCGCCGGGATGCCAGTGTTGGAGGTATGGAAAGCACAAAACGTCATCGTGTTTAAACGTTCGATGAATACCGGTTATGCCGGGGTGCAAAATCCGCTGTTCTTTAAAGAGAACACTCAGATGTTGTTCGGTGATGCCAAGGATAGCGTCGAGGCTATTCTGCGCGCGCTGTAAGCGTCGCTTTCATCGCATCGGCCCGAGTTTGCCTCGGGCCTGCCCAACAAGCGTCCCTGCGGGCGCTTTTTTATTGCCAGCCCCGCCCCTAGGCGAGCGGTGGCCGCACGACGGGGGACGATCAGTCATCTTCGTCGTCGTCATCGGCGACTGTCTGCGCGGTGAGCGGTGATTGGTAACCATCGGGTTTAATCGCCAGCAGATCGCAAGTGAGGTGGTCGATCACATGCTCGGCCGTGTTACCGATAAACGCCGCCGAGATACCGGTACGCCCTAGGGTGCCTAAGACTACCACCCCGGCATTGAGACGCCGTGCTACGTCGGGGATCACCTCTTCAGGCAGACCATGCTCGACATGGGTATGACTTTCCGGGATGGCGAACTTCTGCCGTAATGCCTTCATCGCTACCAGATGTTGACCGCGAATGGCTTCGTTATATACCCGTGGATCAAAGTCGGGGATCTCGATAGAGACATTGACTGGCGTGACGGGGTAGGCCGCGACCAAGTGGATGTCGTTATGACCGACGCGTTTCGCCAGATCCAGTGACTCACGAACCAGCTTCACGTTCAGCGGGTCATGATAAGGTTCCTCGCTGGAAAGGTTCACCGCCACCAGCGCAGTGCCATTCTCTGGCCAGGGCTGATCTTTTACCATCCATACCGGGCAAGGGCACTTACGCAGTAGATGCCAGTCAGTAGGGGTAAAGATCACCGATTCGAGTCGGTCGTGTTGATGTGCCATCTTCAGCAACAGATCGTGACCACCTTGGATGACTTCTTGGATGATGGCTTCATAGGGACGGTTATGCCAGATCACCTTAATCTCGATGGCGATCCCCGCCGTCAGATAGTAGTGGCACTGCTCACGGATCCAGGCTGTCCGTTGGGTGATCACGCTCTCACGCATGCTCATGCGTTCGCTCGGCGACAAGAGGGTAGTCATCTCATAGGACAGGTCATAGATGGGGAGAAATGCTAAAATTTGGCCGCCGTTACGTTGCACCAGGTATACCGCACGCCGCAGTGCCGGCTGGTCATCCTGATTCGGATCGATAGCCACCAGTATTTTCTGATAATCGGCCATATACTTTCTCCTTACTTCACCGTGATAGCCAATTGATACAATAAACCCATAGTTCACCATACAATAGAATAGGTAAGGAAAATGCTGTCGCGCGACAATTTGCAAAATATAATCATAAGTCGTGAGGTGTGGTGACGCAGGCTACATAAAAAAAACGGCGCAAGCGCCGTTTTTTTTATGTCTATCAAGACAACTTACTCACAGGGTGTCCGCGGGTTGCCGGCCAATTGGGCCAAGGCATCAATATCTTGAATTGTAATGTATTTACCTTTTACGCTCAGAATATCGCTTTTCTGGAAGCGCCCGAGCAGGCGGCTGATGGTTTCGACGGTGAGACCAAGGTAATTGCCGATATCGCCGCGGGTCATGGTTAGGCGGAATTCACGCGGCGAGAAGCCACGTTGGGCAAAGCGGCGGGAGAGATTGTAGATGAAAGCCGCCAGACGCTCTTCGGCGTTCTTCTTCGACAACAGCAGGATCATATCTTGATCGCCTTTAATCTCTCCGCTCATCAGACGCATCATCTGTTGACGCAGGCTAGGCATCTTGCCAGACAGATCATCCAGCGTTTCGAAAGGGATCTCACATACCATTGAGGTCTCCAACGCCTGGGCAAAGCTCGGGTGTATCTGCGCGCCGATGGCATCGAAGCCGACCAAGTCACCCGCCAGGTGGAAGGCGGTGATCTGCTCGTCGCCCTGTTCAGTGATGGTATAGCTTTTAATGGTTCCGGAACGGATCGCATACAGCGACTTCAGCTCATCCCCCGCCTTAAACAGCGCTTGGCCTTTTTGAATCGGCTTTTTACGTTCAATGATGTTATCAAGCTGGTCCAGCTCATGCTCATTAAGCGTAAACGGGATACACAGCTGGCTGATGCTGCAATCCTGGCAGTGGATCGCACAACCACCAGACTGGATTCGACGAATGACACGTTTTTCCGGAATCATAGGTGTTGCCTAAATAATATTGATATCGGTCAATTTTAACATCTTTTATGTAGGATAATAAACCCTATTCTTGATCCAGATGATGAGATGCGAATTAAGGCACAATTCGTGTATAAGCTGTGATGCATCGCACATTATTGATTAGTGACAATGTCACTGGAATATGATTAGCACCTCTAATTATGTTAGCACTATGATTATTCCTGTTGATGCGATGTTATTTCAGGCTAACGATAAGGGGTAAAAATACGCGTTAGGCTAGAGCGGAGGCGGCTTAGCGGCGAGGTAACGATTGGTGCGGAAATTAAAAATTACAGCGCGACCCAGAATAAAATCATACAAAATTACCTAAACCACGCATGCTTTGACGCAAGTTAATTGAGTAATAATAGCATATCGGAGCGATGGGCGAATAGTTGCGCGCGCTGCACCCACCGTAGACGCAGCGGCAATGGCGCTAAGAAATTCGGCGGACCAGCCTTGTAACTCCCTCTGACGCGACTACAATAGCGCCGTTTTACACACTAACCACGGTAACTGCATGCGCCAACCCACGAATAAGCTTGAACTCCTCAGTCCCGCCCGCGAGGCGGCCATCGGCCGAGAGGCCATTCTGCACGGTGCCGATGCGGTTTATATCGGCGGACCGAGCTTTGGCGCACGCCACAACGCCGGCAATTCTCTTCGCGACATCGCCGAGCTGGTCAGCTTCGCTCATCGCTATGGGGCGAAGATCTTCGTCACCCTGAATACCATCCTGCACGACAACGAATTGGCGCCGGCACAACGTCTGATCCACCAGCTGTACGATGCCGGGGTCGATGCGCTGATCGTACAGGATATGGGGATCCTTCAGATGGATATCCCGCCGATCGATCTTCATGCCAGTACCCAATGCGACATCCGTAGCGTCGAGAAGGCGCGCTTCTTGTCTCAGGTAGGCTTCTCGCAGATCGTGTTGGCGCGGGAATTGAGTCTGACGCAGATCGCCGAGATCCGTGACAGCATTGATGCCAATATCGAGTTCTTTATCCATGGGGCGTTGTGCGTGGCTTACTCGGGCCAATGCTATATCTCTCATGCCCAGACCGGGCGTAGTGCCAACCGGGGCGACTGCTCCCAGGCTTGCCGTTTGCCCTATACTTTGAAAGATGAGCAGGGGCGGGTCGTCGCCTATGAGAAGCACCTGCTGTCACTCAAGGATAACAATCAGAGCAATAACCTGGCGGCGTTGATCGAGGCCGGTGTACGCTCCTTCAAGATCGAAGGGCGTTATAAGGATATGAGCTATGTAAAGAACATCACGGCATACTATCGCCAGCAGCTGGATGCCATCCTGGAGCAGCGCCCCGACTTGAGTCGTGCCTCTTTGGGACGCACGTATCATCACTTTACGCCATCTCCGGCTAAGACCTTCCACCGCGGCAGCACCGACTATTTCGTGCGCCAGCGGCAGATCGACATCGGTGCTTTCGATTCGCCGACGTTTATCGGCGTGCCGATCGGCGAAGTGACGGCGGTTGCGGCAACGCACTTGGATGTTGACGTGAACGTCGAATTGCATAATGGCGATGGCTTGAATGTGTTGGTCAAACGGGAGGTCGTGGGGCTGCGGGCGAATACGGTCGAGGCGCGGGGAGCGGGGCGTTACCGTGTCTGGCCTAACGAGATGCCGCCGGCGCTGGCGACGCTGCGTCTGCCTCATCCACTAAACCGTAACCTGGATCATGATTGGCAACAGGCATTACTGAAACCCTCCAGTGAACGTCGGCTTGCGCTCGATCTGCATTTGACTGGGACGGCGCAGCAACTGCAACTGACGGTCACCTGCGAAGATGGCATCAGTGTGACGCAGACGTTGGCGGGGCCGTTCGAACCGGCTCGTCAGGCTGAGCGAGCGGAGCAGGGGCTACGCGACGGCTTAAGTAAGCTGGGCCAGACCTTATATCAGGCGCGCACCGTGACGCTCGATCTCGCTCAACCCTACTTTGTGCCGAATAGCCAGTTGAACCAGTTGCGTCGTGAGGCTATTGAGCAACTGGATGCCCTGCGCGCGAGCCAGGACACGCGTTTGCGGCGCAAACTGGCCGTGACCCCGCCAGCATGCTATCCGCAGACACACCTGACCTATCTGGACAATGTCTATAACCACTTGGCACGTGATTTCTACCGCCAGCATGGGGTGACGTTGATTGAGGCTGCCTATGAGGCGCATGGCGAGAAGGGCGAGGTGCCGGTGATGATCACCAAGCATTGCTTGCGTTTCGCGTTTAACCTCTGCCCCAAGCAGGCGCGTGGCATTCAAGGTGTCAAAGGGCGCGCCTCGCCGATGCAATTAGTGCATCAGGATGAGGTCTTGACCTTGAAGTTTGACTGCAAACATTGCGAGATGCAGGTCATCGGTAAGATCAAACCCCACGTCTTAAAGATGGCACTGCCAGGTAGCGTCGTTGGCAGCATTACGCCGGACGAGCTGGTGAAAACCCTGCCGAATAAACGGAAATAATCCCCTTCATTCTACGCCCGCCTCACCCTCAGCCAAGGCGGGAGATTCTCTCCCGCCAAAAACCTGATCTCGCTTATATTTCTGACTACTTCTCTGACAGCGCCAAGTTGGACTGATTCTCTAATGATTTGTTTTTAAAGCATAATTTTTATTTACCTATTTTGACATTATCACCAATACGCATTTCGCGTAAGTCGCGATCGGCGAGGCGTTATATAGTCGGGTATAGAAATATCCATACAATTAACGTGGAGAAGTCATTATGTCACTTCGTTTGTCTGAGGCCGACGCAGATGCGGCACTGGCGCGTCTACGTCGTAACTACCGGGTGTATGCCCCGGTGGCGGAGTACCGCGGCGGACGTTTTTCCGATACCGATAATATCGTTTACCAGGAGGTGAGCCGTTGGCGGGACATCGTCTGGCAGGAAAAGTCCCATATGGCCCCCAGTACGGTGATCGCTCCGATTACCGAGACCTTGTTCCACTTCGATCATGATGTCATCCAAATCGCCGAGGTTGACCGCCGCCCGCGCTTGATTTTAGCCCGCGCCTGCGACATCAATGCAATGAGTCGTCTCGACTATATGTATCTCAAGAATGGGAATAATGCCGACTATAGCTACGCCTTGATCCGCGACAGTATCAAGTTTGCCTTAATCGAGTGCGCCAGCAGCTTTGAAAACTGTTTCTGCGTCTCGATGGGTACCAACCGTACCGAGAACTACAGTGTCGCGTTACGTTTCGATGAGCAGGGCGTGAATGTCGAGATCACCGATCCCGCGTTGCAAGAGGCTTTCGCCGGCTTGGGACACGCGTGCGATTACCATGCCGGTTTCGTCAGCGAAAACCCGGAGCAGGTCGTGACCCCCGATCAGATCTGCGATGACCCCAAACGGATACGTCAGATCTTGCAAGACAGCCCCTTGTGGAATGATTATCAACATCGCTGCATCGGCTGTGGACGCTGTACTACCGGCTGTCCAACCTGTACCTGTTACAGCATCTTCGATGTCGCCTATGCCGAAAACCCGCAGCGTGGCGAGCGTCGTCGCCAGTGGGCCAGTTGTATGGTGGAGGGCTTTACTGATATGGCCGGCGGTCACCACTTCCGCAATAAGGTCAGCGAACGACTGCGCTTTCGTGCGTTACACAAGGTCAACGACTATCGCGCCAGAGCCAAAGAAGGCGAGCATATGTGCGTCGGTTGCGGACGCTGTGATGATCGTTGTCCGCAGTATATTAAATTCTCAAATATTATTAATAAGATGAGTGCTGAGGTCGCCCGCGTGATGCAGGAGGAGCAGAAATAATGTGTAACGGTAACTGTGAGAAACATCGTCAAGTCCTGCTGCCGACCGCTTATCCGATCCTGGATATTGAGAAACATACCGATCTGGAGTGGAACTTCCGCGTCGCCTGCGACTTTCCGCTACATTATGGCCAGTTTGTCGAAGTGTCATTGCCGCGCGTCGGTGAGGCGCCGATTTCCGTCTCCGACTACGGTGATGGCTGGGTCGATCTGCTGATACGCCGAGTCGGCAAGGTGACCGAGGCGCTATTCGCCTTGCAGCCTGGCGATCAGGTATGGCTGCGCGGTGCCTATGGGCATGGCTATGATTTGACGCAGTTTTACGGCAAACGTCTGGTGGTGGTAGCCGGCGGCACCGGTGTCGCGCCGGTGAAGGGGGTATTGCGCCATTTCTGCGAGCATCCCGACCAGGTGAAAAGCTTGGATATGATCCTCGGCTATAAGAATCCGCAAAGTGTGCTGTATAAGCGCGAATTGGATTTCTGGCGGGGTCAGCATAACCTCTGCCTGACCCTGGATGAGGGGGAGCCAGTGGCGGAGTACTATCATTTAGGGCGGGTGACCGACCATCTGCCGTATCTCGACTTTAGCGCCCCGGAAGAGATCCAAGCGATCGTGGTCGGGCCGCCGGTGATGATCCGGGCAACGGTTGCCTTGTTGCAAGCCAACGGCCTGCGCGATGAGCAAATCTGGGTCGATTATGAGCGGCGTATGGCGTGCTCAGTGGGTAAGTGCGGCCATTGCCGCATGGGGGATGTCTATATCTGTGTGGATGGGCCGGTATTTAACTATGCCGACGCTCGCACCATGGTCGATTAAAGGAGCCAACAATGAGTATCGATGTCGATATCTACCGCGCACGGGCGCTGAATGAATACCGCTTCTCGAAGGTTCGCTCCGAAGCTATGGTCAGCGTGCGCATACCCGGCGGTATCTTACCAGCCCGCCTGTTGAGCGTAGCCCAGCAGATCGCCGAGCAGTATGGCAACGGTTTGATCCACTTGACGACACGGCAAAAGTTGGCGATGCCGGGGATCCGTTATGAGGATATGGATAAGGTTAATGCGGCGCTAGAGCCCTTTATCCGTGAGATAGAGATTGAGACATGCGGCGTCGAGGTGGAGGATCCGCAGGCGGGTTATCAAGCCATCGGTGGTCGTAATATCGTCGCCTGCCAAGGCAACCGTATCTGTCAGAAGGCGAACACGGATACCACCGGGATGGCGCAGCGTCTGGAGAAGCTGGTTTACCCTAGCCGTTATCACCTGAAGGTGGTGCTGGCGGGGTGTCCCAACGATTGCGCCAAGGCGAGCATGGCCGATTTGGGGGTCTTGGGCATCGCACGCATCAAATTCACCCCAGAACGTTGTATCGGCTGTGGTGCCTGTGTGCGGGCCTGTAAGCACCATGCCGTCGATTGCCTGTCATTACGTAATGGTAAGGCCAGTAAACAGGAGAGTCTGTGCATCGGCTGTGGCGAATGCGTGTTAGCCTGTCCGACACTGGCTTGGCAACGACAGCCTGAGCAGCTGTACCAAGTACGTCTGGGGGGCCGAACCAGTAAGAAGACGCCACGCGTCGGTAAGGTGTTTCTCAACTGGGTTACCGAGGATGTGATTCAGGCGGTCATCCGTAACATCTTCGAGTTTGAGCGTGAGATGTTAGCCGGAACCCCGGTCTATCTGCATATGGGACATCTGATCGATCGTGCCGGTTATAGCTACTTTAAAGAGCGAGTGCTGCGTGACGTGACGCTAAACCCTGGTGCTCAAGTGGCCGAGCGGATGTATTGGAATGAAGACACCTATGTCGGCAATGTGCATCTGAAGTCGGTATAACCTTGCCACGGTGCTTGCTAGCAGAGGCTCGTGTTCGACGGGCCTCTGTTATTTTTATAATCTATAAAACTGGTTGTATATATTATCATTAATCGTTTTTATTGATTATTAATTTGTTTTACTCTAGACACAGTTGATAATAAATGAGGGTAATGTGATGAAAGACGTCGTCGATAAATGCAGTAATAAAGGGTGTGCAATCGATATTGGCTCCGTGCTGGATAACGACAATTGCACCACTGCCATCACTCAAGCCTATGCGACACGCGATGAAGCAGAAAAACAATTGGCTCGCTTAACCAGCAAAGCGCAAGCCGTCGCGCAGGCTGAATACCCCTGTGTTATTACTCATGAGATTAATGAAAAAGAAGGGGAGTTCGTTCTGGAGGCTCACTTTACTTTTTCTTGTCAGGCAGAAACCGTTATTTTTGAGCTTTCATTGCGTCACGCTTAAGTAGTAGGGGATAATGTCATGGTTAGAGACAAATTTATTTTAAAAAGTTTTTCAACCATCAAAGTATGGATCGCCAGTCATGTTCATTTAGGAATTAAGAGTGCCGATGTGGTGGCCATTTCCGGTTATTCCCGCTCTTATTTCCTACGTGAGTTTGAATTGGCGACAGGTATGACATTAGCCAATTACATCCGTCAAGAGCGGCTTAAACGTTCGCTACAGCAGTTGGAAGAGACGGATATGCGTATTAAAGAGATCAGCCATTCACTTGGCTATCCCAGTCAGAGCACCTTCTGTCAGATATTTAAGAACCAATATCGCGTTTCTCCCTCCGAGTATCGTCTCCTGTGTCGTCGGACCGCGTGTCTGGCCAGTTAGTTCCTCATGTCAGCGCGGCCTCATTGCAGGGGCCACGCTGACGCTGTCATGAACTGCAGGAACGATTTAAAGATATATACCAAAGTATTAATAATGAAAGTGAATATGATGATTCAGGTTCAGTCATTCCTTAATCTGTAGTAGTTCGGTAATTCAGGACACCTCGAAATCCTGTTAATGTTAAAACAGTGAAAATGAGGTGATGCATGCTCAAAACTCGTCGAACTAAAAAGAAATCCTAAAGCAGGCTGCCGTGCTGATGAGCGAAATCCCCGGCAAGCTGTCGCGATAATAATGGTGGTTTATCGCCTTGCTTGCATGAAGAAAAGTGGAAACAGGTTATTACAGTGTCCTGATTTTGTGATCCACTACACACCAAACTACCATGGTGCAACAGAACGCCGCCCTGGTTGAACAATCGACGGTCGCCTCCGCCGCCTTGCAGGGGCAGGCGAGTGAGTTGGCGGACGCCGTCGGTCAGTTCCAGATGTAATGCTCCAGATGTACTAATCGCTGTCATCCACCACGGCGCAGAGCATTATCCTGCGATTCTGTTCTCCGCCGTTTACACAGTACATTCATATTATTTATATGATCTCTGTACGCCTGCTATTCCTACCTAATCCATCGCATCGAATAGTCGCTATACTGCTTACCAGCACCATCATTATTCGGTGCCAAGGTGTACTCATTGCTAGGCAAGATCATGCAACCGATGAGGAAGAGCACGATGAAATTGAAATATTCTTTATGGGCAGTGTTAGCATCTGCGCCGCTAGTCTTAAGCGGTTGCGCCTCTGTACCCGCCAGTATTCAGGGGACTAATAGCCCGACATTACAGAAAAACTTCAGTCAGATACATATGACGCCGAATCTGTATACTGGCCAGCAGGTTCGGTTGGGTGGGCAAGTCATCAATGTGATCAACCAGCCGAAACAAACTTTACTTGAAATCGCCGTATTGCCGCTCAATAGCGCTGCCAGACCGGAGTTGGGCCAGGGATACCAAGGTCGGTTGATCGCCCGTAGCGATCATTTCCTCGATCCGGTCAATTATCGTCATCATTTGGTTACGGTACTAGGGACGATCAGTGGCAGTGAACAAGGTAAAATCGGCGCCACGCCTTATACCTTTGTTACCCTGAATATCCAGGGGATTCAAGCCTGGCAAGTTGATGAAACCCTGCCGCCGGTCGCGCAGTGGGACTATGGCATCGGGCCGAACTGGCCGATGACGTGGCGTAGCAATATGGATCCAGGCTGGGGATGGTATCCGCTGCTGCAACCTGAGGCGGTCGTCAACCGTTAAACAGGGAGTAAGGCCGCAGATAGTGCCAATGAGTAGTGTCAATTAACCGCCAGCATTCACATTTGGCGGTTTTTTTGTGCAAATTTGCCAGCGCTAGGTGAAATCTCGTGGGTAATCCATCTAATCTAATTCCAGATTTCACCTAGCGTTGCCATGGAGGGGGAAGAAAGCGGCAAAAGGCGGCCAAGATAGGCGGCTACTGGCATATTGGGATGGACGCAGTGTGTATGATGACCGGACCGCGACATTGACCGGCTGGGTCTGGCGATGGCGGTAAGGCATAGATCTATCGCCAAACCGTAAAGTTGATCGTCGCGGTAACGTAACAGGTCGTTGGCGATGGGGGTAAGGAAGAACAGGATTTTGAAATTGAGAAAATGATAAATGATATATGACCTGGAACGAACATTCGGCGAACGTAATGTGAAAAGGGATATAAGATTACGCATGATCCATGCCTTATAAGGTCGATACCAGCATGCTGCGTTCATGTCCGGAGATCCGTTTCATCTGGGAAACAACGTTGTGCAGATAGTTTGTATGATGGGGTCAGCGTTAGACGCTACTGATGGCGGACGGTTATCAGCAACCAAATCAATAGCCGTTCCCGGCAACACATGGCGGATTCTTTGCCTGATTATTAAGTTCGTATAATGTATATTATGTTAAATTAAACCAGGCGGTCATAATGGGACACCTTCTTGGGATTGTTCGTTGGCGCGTGAACAATGAATGCCACCTGGCTTCAATATGCCGCTGTTTTCGATGGCGTCCCGTCAGCGATCCTCGGCATTGAGTCTTTGCTCCCCTGCCAATCGATCGCCTCTCGGTGTTGCCCTTTCTCACCTTTCTCATTCAGCAAGATGCAGAATGCGCCTCCAGCGTTCGCCTATAATATCTATCATGCTCTCACGCTGAGTATTCCCGCGCGCATTAAACTGTTCTGGTGATGCCGTATGGCCGGCGGCACTTTCATGCTAGGGAGTCAGAAGCTCACGCCTGGCATTGTAGAAAATATCGGGCCTACACGGAGTTCGCGCCGTTTGCTGTCCTCATGCCGATCCGTGCAATGATGGCGGTCACGCTCGTTACGTGTCTCTCGCTGCGCCGCTGCCGATGGTTGATAATCGATGTCGGGGATCGCTTTGGCACTCACACGCAGAGGGCGGCTGGTCTTCGCGCGACTCAGCGCCCCCCTTCCCTGTGCGGCGGTGACCCGCCCGCTATCGGTAACGCTGGGTGAAATCTGGAATCAGATCAGGGGGATTACCCATGAGATTTCACCTAGCGCACTCATTTTTGGCGTTAAAATAAACCGCCATGGCGCGATGTTGGGACTTATTTGCGTGCTCTTGGCGGAATTCGGGTTGTAGCATTGGGCAAAAGCATGTCAAGGGGCAACCGCGCCCCTGCATTGGCCGCGTGGAAACTTCGCGATCTTTACTATTTAATATCAATGTGAAAATCGCTATGCGGAAGGCGCCTCTGGCACAGATGAATCACCCAGGCGAGATCGCAGGGGGCCAAGGCGACATGTGCTGCGGCTTACTGCGGATAAACCTGCCGACTACCGCCGCTTATCGGACCTTGGCCCATTCCCATTGGGCCGCCTCATATGGGTCAGTGACGGTAATAAAGTGACATTGTCACGAAATTGCCGCTTATCGGACTCGCTTGTGGAATGTGATACTGAATGGTGGAACGTCTTAGGCTCCGGCAAACAGATACTTACTATTCACATCCTGAGCCAGCTGAGTGAATAGTTGATTGGTTAACTCCCGAGTCACCGCTAAGGCTTCGGCGAACGCCTGCGTACAGAATTGCTGTACCAAGCAACGTGCTTTGAGGCTATCTTCTTGATAGACAGATAAATATTCTTGCTCCATCTCCAGGCGTAACGCCTCGAAGCGGGCCTCTAATTGCTGGTAGCGCTGCTGCACCCGCGGCGCATAGCGCGGATAGTTTTGCATCACCAGTGTTTGTAACTTACGGAACCGCCATTGCGCGGAGAGGTCATCTGCTGAGCCATCGGTGACGGTGCGATACGCCAAGGGAAACTCATCGATGGCCTGAGGATAGCAAGGAATATAGACGGAGAGACTGGGCATACCGTAGGAGACGTACTCGACATCGGCCAACGCAGGCGGCACCCCATTTCGCGACTGCAAGATATGCGATTGCTGGGTACGAAACAACGAGATCGGTCGCCAGGTATAGTCAGGCGTTTCTGCATAGGGTTGCCGTCCCAGATGCTGATAACTATTTCGCAATCCTTGTTTTACCGCCTCCACATCTAACTGCACCTGTGGGTGTTCGAATACTGCAAACTCATCAGGACATTGCAGATCACGCATCGCATCGGGCGTATACAATTGCTGCAAGGCATACACGCGTGGATAGTTGTAGTAATGATCGTGCGGGTCATCGTGGCGAGTATAAACCCGCTCAAAGTTGAAGCGTCCGTCGCGCGCAGCATCGTAGAAACCGTGCTGTTGGGCAAAGGCGATCAGCGTGGCCGACGCCATATAGTTTTCCCGATCGTCGGGATCATAAGCTCGCAACCTCCCCTGATTGCCGGTGACGAAATAGCACGCTTCCGGCAAACGGGCCGCCAGCCATTGATGGGCGCTGCCAGTTTCCAGGTACCAGATCTCATCGCGATCGATAAAGGCCACGCCAAATCCTTCACCTGCACCATAAGTTTCGATCAGTTTACCCAGCCGGGCAGCGCCTTCCCGCGCCGAGACGACGTACGGCAATACCACATCGGTGATACTGTCCTCGCTGATCCCGATGGTCGGTAGATAGGGATCACATGCCAGCACCTGGGGATTGGCAAAGATGGTTTCGGTGGCGCTCATCCCTACCCCACATTGATTAAAACCCGCTGCGCCCCAGGTCATCTGAGCGGCCGTTTTGCCTGGTTTACCATTCGCGAATACGCTATAGGCCTGGGCCATCGGCGGCAGCGGGCAGCTAAATGCATTCTCATTGGCCTGGAATAACGCTTCGCCTCTCTTCTTCTTGGCCGGATGCTTGAGCAATACCTTGGAGAGCAGCGGGTCATGGTCTTCTGTTCGCGCGATAATGCGTGAACCATCACATGTCGCCGCGCCTCCAATCAGGATAGTGGTACAGGAATCTGGATGCGCCTCAGCAGAGGAGTGTGTTGTCCGAGTCGCCAGGGGGAAGTTGTTCATCATGATGCTCCAACACCGCGGGAGAAAAGAATAAGATCCAGGTACGCTGGACCTTTGCCTCGCCTTTCAGCATACGCCATCGGACACCGTCGCGTAGAATTATTTCAGCGGTGATTATTGCGGCGCGAGTAACGGCGTTATGACTATTACTCATACATTAAACAGTTATTTTTTGTTACCGCATTCGGCTTGATACAGCTAAATTTGAATAGTAGGGCCAATAGGAGAAACGATTATGTATAGCAATATTATGATACTACTTGACCTGAAAGCAGCATCGCAAGCGGATGCACAATTATTGGACAAAGGGATGCAATTGGCGGATCGCTTCGACGCCAGTGTGCATCCAGTGCATGTAGTGCTCGATATTGAGCCGGGAGAGAATGGCAATCAATCACTGTATTTCAAGCAGTTAGAGGAGCAGGCGAATAATTTACAGCATGCACGAGGCGCGGCTTGTCCCGAGATCGCCATTATTATCAGCAATGACTTTTCCTCTTCCTTGCAGGATTTTATTCGACAGAAAAAGATTGATCTGATTATTCTCGGCCACCATAACAGCGCTTTCGCTCAGAAGTTTGTTTCTTTCCTCTCCGTTGCCAAAAACACTATCGATACGATTAACATCGATACTCTGATCGTACCGCTAAGCGGTAACTAACGCTATCCCGCTGATAAACCCGGCACATTTAGCGCCGGGTGCTATTCTTAGGTTATTGAGCCAGAACCGATGAATAGCCGACCATGAAGTCACCGCGTACCATTTCATTTTCTCTGCATATCGCCGCTCTATTTACCGGGTTACTGTTGGCTTTTTCCGCCCTGATCTTATGGTACCAATATCATGCCAGTACACGTCTTTTGTTGAGTAGCACCACGAGTCATTATCGGAATGTTGCGCTCGAAACGGCTAATGAAATGGAGCAGGCTTATCGCAGTGGGGCCTTGTTAGTTGATCTCTTGGCGAATCAACAGAGTAATGGCGCGGATGACACGCTGAGGCAACGCCTGACGCAGCTTGCTTTTTATGTCACCGCGTTACGCAATAGCCCAAAGCTAACGGCACTCTATAGCGGTTATGATAATGGCAGCTTTTTCCTCGTGCGCCGTTATATTCCTGCGGCGGAGCTCATTCGCCAGTTTGACCCGCCATCGGGCACGGCCTGGATCGTGCAGAGTCAAAGCACCGCTCCAGACGGTAAGATGTCCGGCGAGTATCTCTTCTATAACGATCAACTCAGACTATTGCAGCAGCGGCGTGTCGCCGCCTACCGTTTCGATCCGCGCATGCGAAACTGGTATCAACTGGCACAGCAGGCGGGCAAACTCACTAGCACCTCACCTTACCGGTTCGCCAGCGGTGGCGTGTTGGGGATCACCGTCGCCATGCGCATGCGGCATGCTCCTGGCGTAGTCGGCAGCGATATTCAGATCGATGGCCTAGACCGTCTGTTGCAAGCGGCTCGCATCACGCCCAACAGCCATCTGGCGTTGTTGAATACGCACGGGCAGATCCTCGCCAGCGATGTTGCACCGAGCGGCACCGATATTGCACATGATGTCTCGCGCCCGTTACTGACGCAGCTGCAACATTCGCCGCTAGCACCACTGATCCCGCTGGCGGATAAGCCCGCGTTGCAAACCATCCCACTGCATCTGGCCGATGGGAGTCGCTGGCAAGGGATGGTGGTCAAGTTTAAGGTACTCGGTGGCGAGACGTTGCGTCTGGTGATGGCCTCGCCCGACGATGAGTTGATGACTAGCGCGAGTGAGGATGTCGGACGCATACTGCATATCTCACTCTTGATCCTGCTATTGGGATTGCTCGGTGCCTTCTGGTTGGCACAGCGAGCCTCTAAGCCGTTGCAGCTTTTGCTGGCTGAAGTCGGTAAGATCGAGGCGTTTCGCTTCGATGAACCCGTGACCATCAAAAGCAATATCATCGAGATCCATCGTCTCGCCAAAGCATTCGCGCAGATGAAGGAGAGTATCAACCACTTCATGACCATTTCTCAGGCTTTAGTCGCTGAACGCCATCAACAGACGCTCTTGGCCCGTATTCTGGCGGAGATGACCCAACAGACCCATGCTTGCGGCGGGTTAATCCTCTTAGAGGATGCGGGAACACTACGTCCGGTGCAGTCGCGTTGGCAAGCGACTACATCGAACATCGATGCCCAGGCCCAGCAACGGACCTGGGTCTCTGCGTTGGGCATGGCGCGATTACAGCAAGCGCTACAGCAACATTGTCATCACCAAGTTATCACCCCGGCAGATTTCGCCGCCGCCTTTCCAGCTTTTCCGCCCGTTATCGCACCACTCACACTGCTGATCCTACCGTTGAGCAATGCGCAGCAGGAGCGTCTTGGTCTGTTGTTACTGTTTATCGATCAACAGTTTCCTGTGTCATCCCGTATGCTGGCTTTCGCGCAAGCCTTAGCCGGTAGTGCCGCCGTGGCGTTGAATACCCAGCACCTATTGGATGAGCAAAAACGCTTACTGGAAGATTTTATTCGCATGATTGCTGGCGCCATCGATGCTAAAAGTCCACATACTGGTGAGCACTGCCAACGCGTTCCCGTGCTGGCGAAAATGTTGGCCAAGGCGGCTTGCGAACAACAACACGGGCCCTTTGCCTCGTTTACCCTAAATGAAGATGAATGGGAGGCGTTACACATTGCCGCCTGGTTACATGATTGTGGCAAGATCACGACACCGGACTATGTGATGGAAAAGGCGACAAAGTTGGAGACGCTCTATGATCGTATTCATGAGATCCGTCTGCGCTTCGAGCTGTTAAAACGGGATGCCGATCTCGCTTATTGGCAAGGTATCGCCGCAGGCGGCACTGCGCAGGACTTGGCACAAACACGCGACACGCTAAAAGCCCAGCTAGATGACGAGTTCGGTTTTATTGCCCAGTGTAACTTAGGCGATACGCCGCTCTCATCCGACGATATTGCCCGTATACAACGTATTGCGCAACGATCCTGGACACGAACCCTCTCCGATCGGATCGGTATTTCCCATGAAGAGCGGCAGCGGAAACAGGAAACGCCGGAGGCACCACTCCCCGTCACTGAGCCCTTGCTGGCCGATCGACCGGAACACATTTTTTCTCGCCCTTCATCGCCGCGCGCTGCTGCGGCGCTCGCGGCGTCACGAGGATTCACGATGGCGATGCCCGAGCATCATTATCATCGCGGTGAGCTGCATAACTTAACAGTGCGCCAGGGAACACTGAATGAAGAAGAGCGTTTCAAGATCAACGAACACATCATGCAAACCATTTTAATGCTGGAACAGCTCACCTTCCCACGCCATCTGCGCCAGGTTCCCGAGATCGCCGGGAGTCATCATGAACATATCGATGGCTCCGGCTACCCGCGCGGGCTGACACAAGCGCAGATGACGGTGCCGGCCCGAATCATGGCGATCGCCGATATTTTCGAGGCGCTTACCGCCAGCGATCGGCCATATAAACCGGCGAAGACGCTAGCGCAAACCCTGGCCATCATGAGTGACATGGTCCGCCGCCGACACATCGATGCCGATCTATTTCGCCTGTTGCTTGAGAGCGGTACTTATCTGGACTATGCGCGTCGCTATCTCTCTCCCGCGCAGATCGATCGGGTCGATGTGGCTCAGCTGTTGCGTCGGGCCAGCGCAACAACGAAACAATAAGCCAGCGTATTCCGGCCCTGCTAACCCACGCGATGACGGGAAGCGCAATAAGAATGGCGCGCCAAATGCGGCGCGCCGAGGAGCATTAACGCATCAGTTATTATTTTCTATTGATATTATTTTGCAGTGCATTACGTAGTAGAATATATCCACTGCTTGCAATGAGCCCTAACAGTACCGAAAGAACCAAAATAAGACCGCGTTTCGGTCCGCTTCGAATAGTTTCGCAGGGGCTTACACTGACGGCATTAAAGTTATCGTGGTTCGCTTTAAAGCTATTAATGGACGCCAAAATCGCCTTGGCGTCATAATAACTATTACTAAGATTAAGCGGCAAATTATTTTCGTGCTCGATTATTGCGCGCAGTGTAGGAACCCCCAGCATAAACAGCAAATCATCAGAAATTTCTCCCGATGGTTGACTGATTTTACTCTGCTGAATATCCATCTTCATGGCAATCTGCAAGGCATTTTGTAGCATTGACAGACGATATTTTCTGTGCGCCCGTGCGTTATTCTCTTGCGCTTGCATTTGTAACTGGAGAGTATGCGCGCGTTCCTGTAGCGTGCTTTGCAGCGCCGCATACAGACGTTGCTGACTCAATGTATTTAAACTCGACAAGATCGATTGTAGATTTTTTTCAGCTGATCGTGCGGATGAATCACTATAAGATAGTAAGAATGTTCCGTGAACAGCCCCTGGCTTCAGGGTAATCGGCTGCTGGTTGGGGTTCTCGTTGGCAACGGCAATGAAGGTGTTGAACGCCTCATCGATAATTTTTCCCTCATCACCGCCGTTGCTTACGCTACGACTTCCGTTGTTACTGGTATCATCGGTGGGGCTCAATAACATCTGACTCAGTATCACACCGCGAGGATAATTAGCTAATTGATTAAGATAGGGTTTCGCCAGCGTGACCTCGGCGTTCCATTTCGGCGTCGCTAACATCAGGTAGCCGCCGGCAATAAGCAAACACAGTAAGGCTGAACCAAGAATAATCCATTTCCCTTGCCATAACTGCTCAATAATATCCAATAGGTCGATCTCATCAGTTGCATAATCGACTGAGTTCTTCTGCATCTCATCCAATCCTTAATCTTACTGTCGCAGGTCTATCATTAGATGATAATAATAGATCTATCTCTTTGCCGTAGATAGTGTATCGACATACTTTATTTCGGCGAGACGCCATTCAGTATGTTTCGAATTATTATCCTGGTTACAGGATAGAGTAAATCTGGCATGATGCCAGCAGGTCTCAATGCGAGGGAGTGAGTATGAACGTATTTATCACTGGTGCAACCGCCGGGTTCGGCGCCGCTATTGCCCGTAAGTTTATCCATCATGGTCACCATGTCATCGCTGCGGGGCGGCGCGTGGAACGTTTACAGGCACTACGCGACGAGTTAGGCGACGCCTTAACCATCCTGCCGCTCGATGTGCGTAACCGTGCCGCGATCCGCGATGCCCTTGAGCATCTTAACGCGGCACAGCGCACGATCGATCTGTTGGTGAATAACGCCGGCTTGGCATTGGGGTTAGAGCCGGCACATCAGGCTGATATCGAGGATTGGGATACCATGATCGATACCAACGTAAAAGGCGTGGTCAATATGACGCGCGCCCTGCTGCCTGACATGGTGGCACGCAACGCTGGCCATATCATCAATATCGGTTCTACCGCAGGCAGTTGGCCCTATGCGGGGGGCAATGTATACGGTGCGACGAAGGCGTTTGTGCGTCAGTTTAGCCTAGGACTGCGCGCTGATCTGCACGGTACCCAGGTGCGGGTGAGCGACATCGAGCCGGGTCTGGTCGAAGGAACCGAGTTTTCCTCCGTGCGCTTTAAAGGCGATGAGCAACGCGTCGCCAACACCTATAAAAATAGCCATGCCTTGACGGCGCAGGACATTGCCGAAGCTGTCTACTGGGTCGCCACCCTGCCCGCACACGTCAATATCAATAGTATTGAAATGATGCCGGTCTCCCAGTCCTTTGCACCGCTTGCCGTATACCGCAGCGAATAAAGATCACGTTACATGGGGGGAACGGCTATAGCGGCGCAAGAAAAATCGTGGCAGAGTGAATCTATTGCACTCCGCAAGGTCTGAGGAGTGGTATGTTCGTTGAGGATAACACTGTGAAGAGAGAGAAACGACACCTTCTGCGTCGCGCCACCCTCCCTATGGCGCTGTTGTTCACTAGCCTGGCCTGGCAAGGCGCTGCGCAAGCAGCCAACTGTGAGGCTGGTAGCACCTGTGTATTTGGCGCCAGCGGTGGCCAGGAGAATTCACTGACCAAGGAGCAGGCCCGTGAGCAACGCGATCAATGGGATAACACCCGGACGCTGCGCCATAAGGTGAATAACCATATGGAAAAGGTCTTTGATAAGGCCGATCGGGCCATCGACCAGCAGGAGCGCTGTGAAAGTAGCCTCAATGTGAACGCCTACTGGGAAGCGAATACCCGGCGCTGTTTAGATCGCCAGAGCGGCCGTCCATTAACCCCCTAACGTGACGACAGGTCATTTATGCGTAAGACTGTTTTATTGCCCCTACTCTTACTGAGCCCATGGTTCTCCCTGGCAGCCACCTTGCCTACCTGTGAGCACATCCGGGATGAAATCCAACAGAAGATCATGGCGAACGGTGTCCCCGCCGAGGCTTTCACCCTGGAGATCGTGGCTAACGATCAAGCGCAACACGCCGGTGGCCAGGTGGTTGGTCACTGCGGCAATGATACGCAAAAGATCATTTATATCCGTACCGATGGCGCAGAGCCCGGTGCCTATGGTTCTAACAACGCGCCACAGGATACCCCATAATACCTCAGGTAACGCCGGGCGACTGACGCCCGGCGACTATTTTTCATCGACAACCTCGATGCGTTCCCGTAATCCGGCCCCTGCCGGAATCAACCAGGCTGCTAACAACGCCAACCAGGCGATCAGTGCCGCGGCAATGAAGACCGCATGCAACGAACTGGCGACCGGCGTGAGTAGGATGACGGCCTCATCGCTATGCGTTAGGCGGTGTGCCATCAATTGTTGCACCGGATCGTTAACTTGCGGCAGACGCCAGGTTAAGTTGAGGTTAAGGGTCGCGCCGAGGATCGCGGTTCCCAGCGCCGAGCCTAACATACGGGTAAACACGGTACAGGCCGTCGCGATACCGCGCAGGGCTTGCGGGGCACTATTCTGCACCGACACCAGAAAGGTGGTATTGGTCATTCCCATCGCGGCACCGATGATGAAGGCCGAGACACGTCCCCACCATAGGCTACCTTGCGGCGTCTGCCACAGTAGACATAGACTGCCGATGATCAACAACACGCTGCCGATCAACGCAGTCGTTCGATAAGAGGTACGCAGCATCAGATGTCCACTTAGGGTGCTGGCGATCGGCCAACCGATCGACATCAATGCCAGCGTCATACCCGCCTCCAGGGCTGAATACCCCATCACCCCCTGCACATAGGTCGGCAGGAAGGCGGCGACCCCCATCATCGAGGCACCGACGATCAAGCCGCCGATGTTACCCGCCACCATGATGCGACTGCGCCAGAGCGCCGCGGGAAACAACGGCTCCACGGCTCGTTGTTCCTGACGCCAGAGCAGCAAGCCGCTTAATACGGCGATCGCCAGCAATACGCTGATCCAGCGGCCAAGCAGTTCCGCCTGCAATAGCGCGAGCAACAATGCACTGACGCCGATAGCTAACCAGGCGGTCCCGGCGAGATCCAGCACATGGCGCTGCGGACGCAGTTGTTCCGGGAAATAGCGCCATAATAGGTAAATAGCACTACAACCGATAGGCACGTTGATCCAGAAGACTAATGACCAATGAAAATGTTGAACGATGAAGGCCCCCAATAATGGCCCGACGATCGCCGATATTCCCCATACGCTGGACAGGTAACCTTGGATGCGTGGCCGCTCTAAAGGGCTATAGACGTCGGCGATAATGGTGACCGCGATAGGCGTGATGGCCCCGGCCCCGGCACCTTGCAAGGCGCGAAACAGAATAAGCCATAGCATATCGTGGGCAAAGCCGCAGAGTACGGAGCCCAGCAGAAATAGCGTTACGCCGATGTAAAACATCCGCTTACGGCCATGCAGATCGGCCAACCGGCCATAGATGGGGATCGAGATGGCCTGCGTCAACAAATAAGCGGCAAACACCCACCCCAACAGCGAGAAGCCACCAAGATCGGCAATGATCGTCGGCATGGCGGTGGAAACGATGGTCACCTCGATGGCGGCCATAAATGTCGCCAGCATACAGGCTGCCAGCACTAAGACCCGCTTGGGGGTAATCGACTGCGTATCCGTACTCATAAGCCCCGTGTCACGACAAACACTATTAAGGACATACTAGCATGCTATGCCGGAAACGCCGCGCCTTAGTTTCCTCGCTAACTCATTGAAGGTGCAACGCTCGTACAGCGTACGCTGTCGGCCTGGCAAGTCGATGCAACCCTGGCGTCACGCCCTTATGTCGGTTGTGCACGCTTACCACCTGATCTCGGCCTGTACACCAAAGCTTAACTGGTCACGCTTATCGTCGTCGAAGGTGAACTGGGTGATCTCGTTTTGTTGCGTCTTCAGATAGGTGCCATAGAAACGGATCTCCGGACGTGAACGCAGCATGCTGGTATCGACCTTAAAGGTATGGAACAGCGTAATCTTATACCCCTTTTCACGGTAGTCGCGCTGGTCGCTACGGTTCTTCTGGGTAAACCAGCCCAACTCGACTCCACTCTGATTAAAGGTATTCCAGATATAGGCCGGACGGAGTACGACTCTGAGCGCCGTGAAGTCAGTATGGGCCATCCTGCTCTGATAACTATAGAGATCGTTACCGTGCGCATAGACCAACGCATTCGCTACGATAATCTCTGGATAGAGATAGGCCTCACCTTGGGAGATGATGCGAATCGCGCTACCGTTCGTATGCTCACCGCCATAGTATTCATAGTGACCATAATGCGGATTGGAATCCGAAATACTCATGAAGCCGCTAGCGACAGAGTTATTTGCGCTCTGAATTACAAAGTCATTGAAGCCGCCGTCAGTGAACTGCTGATGGACGATCACGGTGGCGAGATAGGCGTTTTTCATGGCAAAGTAATCATCAGACTTTGCGTTGTTGCTACGATTGGCCTGGTTATAACGCCCCGCCAACGCTAGCGTAGCGCCTTCCCATAACGGTAAATGACGATAATGTAGATCGATGGCATTGGTATTAACGTGGGTGTTCGATGCGTAATCCCGGTGATAGAGCTTGAGGTCTTGTCGCACCACCGCCAGATCCAGCCAGCCGGGGCCTAAGGTTATATTCTCTAGGCCGACGCCGCCTGCGGATAACGCCCAATTCCCTTTCCAATCCAGCATCTGGATCTCATAGAAGGGCAAGCTGTTCTTTCCCACCCAGAAAGTTGCCTCAGGCAGAAAAGGAATAAAGCCCGTAGTTCTGACAAAGAGATTAGAAAACTGTAATTTGTTATCTTCGAAAGTATTGAACCAAGCCGGGGTATAGGACGTATTCAGGTTACCATCCAATTGTACTACCGCGTTAACCGTTTTCCCCTCATGGGAATAAACCGGTTTGTCTAAGCGAAGATCGAACCAGGCACCATATTCGTTACCGAGACGCCCCAATGAGCCGATGGCATAGGACTCGGCAACAGCGCGGCGCGACGTCACCCAACCGCTGCGGAAATAACCGGTATAGATCACCCCCATATCCTCTTTTCTCGCGTCCGCAGCGGGCGCCGCGGCGGCATAATCATAGACGAATGATAGGGCGAGCAGTAATAAGCCGTTTGTGAAGCTGTCTTTGGGATGCATGATGACTATTCCATGGTCGCGCATAAGAAACCTCCAGACGGTTTCTATAGCCGGATAATTTTTGTTATGAGCTCCGCGTCCAGTGCTATCGACACAACGGAAATAGGCTGCACCGCCCTTTCTGCATGGTGTAAAGAAATCTCTGCGACCGCTAAATGACGGTAACAGATTGGGCGCTGCGTACAGAAAACGATTACGCGTTAGGTTGAGGACATGATTTATCTCCTAGATTATCATCGCTATTTTAGCGAGCTTGGCTAACACGACGCCACGCGCGACGCATCGCTGACGTCCCTAATACAACTGGCTGGATATGGAATAATAACACCATTAATCATCGCGAATTTTAGTTTATTCCCGGCGGTTTTTACCCACATCTGGCGCCCGTCGCCTAAATTGGAGCAGGCACATCCCCGCTTATTGCGGTATCGTTTCCCGGTATATAGCGCGAGCCGCTAGGCAGAGTAAAGTAAGCAGAAAAAATAACGCCTGTCGCTATCATCGTCTCGGTGTGACGCGTATCTGCCCTAGTGGCAGAATAATGTATAGCCCGGCCTATTTATGAATTCGCCCGCGTAACGGTAAAAATACCCGATGTCTCAACGCTGGCGCTAGTCATGTAATGGCGCACGCAGATAATTAGCGCTACAAACAGCATGACGACATCAATAATGCTACACACTCAATATGCCAATGGTGAATAGCGTGCGAGCCTGTGTTGTTACTCATGGCTTCAACAAAAACTAAACGATGTCATCGCCTTAGTTTGATTTTTCTTGAATATACATCCACCATTAACGGATAGTAGCGAGCCTCATCCATAAGGGATCTCGCCTAATTATGCACATATCAACTCATACTTTACCTAATGGCATCGCGCTCTCCTGGTATCATCCCGCAGAGAAAGCCGTTGCCCCAGTGATTATTTTATGTCACGGCTTTTGCGGTATTCAGCAGGTATTATTACCGGCGTTTGCGGAAGCGTTCGCTCAGGCTGGATTCTCGGCGCTGACCTTCGATTATCGCGGCTTCGGCGCCAGTGCGGGGGAGCGTGGCCGCTTGGTACCAGCGATGCAGATTGCGGACATCACCAGTGTCATCGATTGGGCCGCGACGCAGTCGGCCATCGATGCCGGGCGCATCGGATTATGGGGCTCCTCGCTGGGGGGATGCCATGTGTTCGCTGCGGCCGCCACGGATCCACGAGTGAAGTGCATCGTTAGCCAACTGGCATTTGCCGATGGTGAGGCGATGGTGACGGGGCACATGAATGCCGAGGAGAAAAATGCCTTTATCGCCTCGCTGTTACGCATGGAGGCGAAAAAGCACGCCAGCGGTAAAGAGGTGATGGTATCTGTCACCCGGGTATTAAGCGACGAGGAGTCCAAGGCCTTCTTTGCCGAATACCGTTTACGTTATCCACAAATGGAGATCAAAATCCCTTTCTTGACGGTGCTGGAAACTATCCGTTATCAACCGGCGCATTTCGCGGCACAGGTAAAATGCCCTTCGCTGGTGGTGGTGGCGCAACAAGATACGGTCAACCCTCCACAGCAGGGTATCGCTCTGTTCGCCGCGTTGGGAGCAAGCAGTAAGCGCCTGTATATCGAGGAAGGCGCACATCACTACGATATGTACGACGGGGAACATTTCCAGCGCTCTATTCGCGAACAGTTAGCATGGTTTAATACCCAACTATAAATGGCGTCACAGCTTCACTTCTTGCCGGGGCTGAGGCTGTAGCGAAGAGCCATCCGCGCTGTATATCTCTGGGGATGCAGCGTGGACCTAGCTTATCCGTCTGCCCTCACACGTTTGGCGCTTATACGGCTCGGCATCAGTTGATCCTGCCGCACAACATTTATCTTTTTTCATGTCCTTTTATTTGGCGTAGGAAAATAGACTGAATGCGCGCTCCATGGCGTCGTCTGAAACGATATATTATAAAAATAAGTATACCAAGATAAAATACAGCATGTGGTTATGGACGCAGCATGATGACGAAATGAGATACTGTAAATTCTTCGCTAATCGCCAAATCCTATTCTAATGATAGGTAATCTCTGCCGCTATCGTTGACACTTATCAATTATCGCTTCGCCTCCCCCCTGCACTATGAGCGCGTCGGTTCGCCGGCATTTATCGGTTGCGTCGCAGCCGTATTCGCACTCTCAAAAGGAGTTTTGTCACAATGAAAAAAATAACGAAATGGGCAGGCGGGATAGTCATTGCCGGTATTGCCTGTTACTTAGGGTTGGTCGGTTATGTCTATAATCACGATAAAGCACGCAACACGTTGCCGAGTGAACCGGCGAGTTCTCCCCTTAACGCACAGGTCCTGGGCATCCTGAGCGAAAAGGGGTGTGATTATTGTCATACGCCATCGTCGAATCTTCCCTTTTACGCCAAGGTTCCCGGCGTGAAGCAGTTGATGGAATATGACATGTACCAAGGGTATAAGGCCTTTAATTTAATCCCCCTGCGGGAAAGTCTATTGAAGCCCTCCCCTTGGAAAAGCGCGAGCGGTAAGCCGCCGACACTGACCGATCTGAATAAGCTGGAATGGGTTATCGAGAATCAAACCATGCCGCCGACCCGTTATACCATGATGCATTGGGCGGGACGTCTGTCTGAGGCCGATCGTGAAACCTTGCTGGCATGGATCAAGGCGCAGCGTGAGCAGTACTACACCACGGCCGACATGGCGCCGGCGATGCGTAACGAGCCGATTCAGCCGATCCCCCAATCTTTGGCGGTCGATGCCGAAAAGGCCGCGTTGGGATTCCGTCTGTATCACGATCCGCGTCTCTCTGGCAATGATACTGTTGCTTGCGCGCATTGCCACCAGTTGGCTGCGGGCGGCGTCGATGGGCGCAAGACCTCGCTCGGGGTCGACGATCAGGTTGGACCGATCAACGCGCCGACGGTGTTTAACGCGGTGTTTAACATCGCCCAATTCTGGGATGGTCGAGCGGCAACGCTACAGGATCAAGCGGGTGGCCCGCCGTTGAACCCGATCGAGATGTCATCGAAGTCATGGCAGGAGATCATCGCGAAACTCGATAAGGATCAAGCCTTCAAGCAAGCCTTCCTTAAGGTGTATCCACAAGGTTTCAGCGGTACGACCATCACCAACGCCATCGCCGAGTTTGAGCGGACCCTGATTACGCCGAACGCGCCGTTTGACCGTTATCTGCGTGGCGATGCCAATGCTCTCAGCGCGCAGCAGCAGCGCGGTTACCAGTTGTTCAAAGATAATCGTTGCGCCACCTGCCACGCGGGGGTCGCCATGGGCGGGGAGTCGTATGAGCCGCTCGGCCTGATGGCCGATTATCCGTTTGGTAAGCTGACCAGCGCCGATATCGGTCGCATGAATGTGACACAGGATCTGCGCGATCGTCTGCGCCAGAAGGTGCCGACACTGCGTAACGTGGCGTTGACTGCTCCCTACTTCCATCGTGGTGACGTGAAGACGCTGGATGAGGCGGTGAAACTGATGCTGAAATACCAGGTCGGCGTCACGCTGCCACAGAACGAGGTGGACGATATCGTGGCCTTCCTGCACAGCCTCAATGGCGTGTATACCCCCTACCAGGCTACGCATGATACATCGGTGCCAGCGCATCCGGCGACTGAGATAAAAGCGCTCGGCGAGGTCTCCGCTACCCATGCCATGCCGGCAGGTCCCGCGTCAGCGCCCACGCCTGCCCACCCCTGATTCTGCCCACTGCTCATGGGCGCGCCCGCAGCGCGCCCATTTTTTATTCGTCACCCTTTTCTGGTGTGGATGAGCGATTATCGGAACCGAGTTCGTCAAAATCCGGCCCTGTGTGATGCGGCCATCAGGCTGTTCGCGAGGTTGCCTTATCTCATTCATTGGGTGTGCGCGCCTGGCGAGACACTCGACGGGTAAGCTAGAGAGGGCGTGGCGTCGTGAGGGGAAAGGCATTATACAACCACCCCCGGCTGAAGCGGGGGTGAAGGTAATACGAGGTGAGTTAAGCGAGCGCGGAGAGATCGATATAACGCGCCAAGGCTTTCTCTTCTGGCCGGTAGAGATACGGGATCTCACCCAATTGGGGCGCGGGTAACTTCTGGCGCAATGCCTCAATAGTTTCGGCGTAATGGGATAACCCCGGATTGATACGGTTGGCTATCCACCCCACGAAAGGCAAGCCGTCATTGATGATCGCTTGTGCCGTCAGGATGGCATGACTGATACATCCCAACTTGATCCCGACGACTAAAATCACCGGGAGTTGTTCCTGAACAACCCACTCCGATAAGGGGCGCAAGTCTTGCATCAATACGCGCCAGCCGCCAGTGCCCTGCACCACCACATGTTGGGCCTTGCTGCTTAAGTGTTGCAGCCCGCGGCTCATGGCGCCGTAGTCCAGCGCTTCGCCAGTGTGGGCACTCGCGATCGCTTCGCGCAAAGTGATCGGATTGACCTCGTCGTAACTCAATGCCAGGCTAGAGGCATGCAACAGTGTCAATGCGTCGTGGTTACGCAGTCCCTGCGCTGTTTCCTCACTGCCTACGGCAATCGGCTTATAGCCGACGGCGCTTTCTCCCGTCGCCTGAATGGCTTGTAATAACGCACGGGATGCCACCGTTTTGCCAACTTCGGTGTCAGTGCCCGTTACGAATACGCGTTTTAACATGAAATAATGACTCCGGAGAAACTCCGATTAGTAATAAAAAAGCTAAGTGTGATCTGACCGGAATATGCTGTGTGCCCGCGATCACCGATAAACCGGAAAAGTCTAGGCGAAGCGCTGGATGTCCGGCTTGCGTTAG
This sequence comes from Edwardsiella hoshinae NBRC 105699 = ATCC 33379, assembly GCF_000474215.1. Classification (GTDB taxonomy): domain Bacteria; phylum Pseudomonadota; class Gammaproteobacteria; order Enterobacterales; family Enterobacteriaceae; genus Edwardsiella; species Edwardsiella hoshinae. The sequence goes on from NZ_BAUC01000017.1 coordinate 167,523, forward strand.
CTCAAATTTTTATTTATCGCTCTGATGATTTTGCCGTTTTATGCCTGCGACGTAACAACCTGGCAAACTTGCAGACACAAACGGGTTGCTTAAGCGGGATTATCCTTGCAAGAGGCGTAGCAGTAGCGAACCATTGTACAGCGCCTCTTTGACTAACGCTGCCGCGGGCATGGTGCCATGATTGTGGAACTGACTGGCTTCAACAGCCAGGTGTTGCGTGTAATGCGGTAGCGCTTGTTGGCGGATAGCGCTGGCGATAGAGGGATAGAGCACATCGGCCGCCTGATTCAAGGGCGAACCGATGAGGATCTTCTCGGGGTTAAAGAGATTGACCATCACCGCCGCGATACGCCCCACGCTATGGCCGACGCTGTTGATCAGATCGCGTCCCAGTTGGTCACCTTGCAATGCGGCCTGGCAGAGCGCTTCGATGGTTAAAGGACGCATGGCATGTAGCTGTGATGAAGGCGACATCGCTAAGCGTTGCTCCGCGAGCGCCAGAATATTCTGTAAGCCGGCAATGGTTTCCAGGCAACCGTGGTTGCCGCAGTAGCATTGCTTCCCATAGGGGTCGACCTGGGTGTGCCCTATTTCGACCAGGCTTTGGCGGCTACCGTTTAGCAAGCGCCCTTCGCTGATCACTCCAGCACCCACGTTATAGTCGATGACGATCTGGATCAGGTTAGCGCAGCCATTGCCGGCACCGAACAGCGATTCGGCCATGGTCCAGGCGCAGACATCGTGCTGTAGGTAGATCGGGAGCCCCGTGTGACGTTCGAGCTCTTCGCTCAACGCCATGTCTTGCACCTCGGCGTAGTACGGCATGCGATGAACGATACCTTGCGCGGCGTTAACCAAGCCCGGGAGGGTCACGGCGATGGCGGTTAACCGTTCCAATTGATGTTGATGGCGGGTAAAGAAACCATCGATCTCACCGATCAGACGGTGCAATAACGGGGTCTCGCGTTGCGCCGGTAGCGCGATCTCTTCTTCGACGACTAACGCACTGCTCAGATCACGCAAGGCTAACGTCATGGTTCCGAGGCCGATACGCACACAGAGGTAATGCCAAGAGGCGGTATCGAGGATCAGGCCGACGGCGGGACGGCCGCGACTGCCTGGCTCCTGAAACTCCGTCTCTTGTACCAGATGAGCTTCGAGCAGCTCACGGACAATCTTAGTAATACTGGCCGGCGCCAGTTGCGCGCGTTTTGAAAGCTCAATGCGCGAAATAGGACCAAACCGATCGATAAGACGATACACTGCCCCAGCATTTATCTGCTTGATTTGATCAATATGCCCCGGCTGACCGTCAGCAATCACCACTGCTACTCCCAGTTATTTTTCGCGCTTCAAAATAAATCTTACCGACAATGGTGAGGATTTGACAAAAATGCGTAAGCCATTTGATTCGTTATGTGATTAGGCGCACAAATACTTGCTTTTTCAGCCTAAGTTCTGTCCCGTTCGATGCGCGTTAACGAACTTACGCCGGGGGTAGCAGCAGCGAGATTAAGGCTTGCGCCTGCGCACTTAACGCGCGCTGGCGGTGATACGCGAGCCAGATTTCGGTGTAGGCATCCGGCTCCGCCAAGGGACGATAACAGACCCCCTCCACCTGAATGCGAGTATAGGAGGCAGGCAAAATCGATACCCCCAGCCCCGACGAGATCAATCCGACGATGGTCATCGCCTCGCCAACCTCCTGGGTAATGTAGGGTACGATGCCCGCGCGTTTGAGCAAGGCCAGCAGTTCGTCATATAACGCCGTGCCATCACCGCGAGAAAAGAAGACGAAGGGCTGTTCGGCCAAGTCGCTAAAGCGTAACGCCTCCTTGCGCCGCGCCAACGGATGATGCTGATGCAACACTGCGACCAGTGACTCGCGCCGTAACATCCGATGGGTCAGCGTGCTGGGTAGTGTGGTATTACGCAGAATCGCGATATCTAGCTTGCCATCGCTTAACGGTTCAATCTGCTGCCTGGTATTTAGCTCACGCATTTGCAGATGGACTTGTGGATAGCGTTGACGGTAGGTGAAGAGCGCATGCGCGATTTGGGGGACAAACGGCATTGATGAGGTAAAGCCGATGGTGAGATCGCCACTCTCACCCCGATGTGCCCGTGCCGCTTTCTCTGCCGCCTGCTCCAACTGTCCAACGATGGCATAGCACTCTTTTAAAAAGATCTGGCCAGCCTGTGTGAGGCTGACGCTACGACTGGTGCGCAGTAATAGGCGTGCGCCAAGCTCTTTTTCCAGGGCTTGGATTTGCTGGCTCAACGGCGGCTGCGAGATCGCCAAGCGTTCCGCCGCGCGGTTGAAGTGCCGCTCTTCGGCGACGGCGATGAAGTATTTAAGGTGGCGAATTTCTATACGCATCGTACTATTGATATCTTATAAGTATTATTCGTTCTAATTAATATATTAGACATTGACGGATGGCAATCCTATTCTCGCTAAGCGCTCACGCAACAGGAGCGCTCATTAACAGTGTTACGTTTATGTTTGACCCGTATTGAAGGATATTGTGTGAATACCACCCCGGCAGATCTTGCGCCGGATGCCGTAGCTTCGGCACCCGCACAGGCCAATGATGGCGTCAATGGCAAATTCCCGCTGATTACCCGCGAGCACTCCGATTTTAAGCGCGTCACTCTGGCGCTCTTCTCCGCCGGTCTAGCGACCTTCGCCCTCCTGTATTGCGTCCAGCCGATTTTACCGGTGCTATCGCAAGATTTTGGCATTACTCCGGCGCGCAGCAGTTTATCGCTCTCCGTCTCGACCGCGATGCTGGCCATTGGCTTGTTGTTTACCGGGCCGCTCTCCGACGCCATCGGTCGAAAAAATGTCATGGTCACGGCGCTGTTGCTGGCGGCGGGCTGTACTCTGGCCGGCGCATTGATGAATAGCTGGCATGGCATCCTGGTGATGCGCGCTTTGGTGGGCCTGGCTCTGAGCGGCGTCGCCGCTGTCGCCATGACCTATCTGAGTGAAGAGATCGACCCCTCCGTGGTCGCCTTCTCCATGGGATTGTATATCAGCGGTAACTCCATTGGCGGAATGAGCGGTCGTCTGATCAGCGGCGTCTTGACTGACTATTTTTCTTGGCGTATTACCTTGGCCGTCATCGGCTTGTTTGCCCTGGCTTGTGCCCTGCTGTTTTGGCGTATCCTGCCGCCATCACGCCATTTTCGTCCAAGCTCGTTGCGCCCCCGCACTTTGCTGATCAATCTGCGCTTACACTGCCACGATCGCGGACTCCCACTGTTATTTGCCGAAGGCTTTCTCCTGATGGGGAGCTTTGTGACTTTATTCAACTACATCGGTTACCGCCTGTTAGCGACGCCCTACCTCTTGAGCCAGGCCGTTGTTGGGATGCTCTCACTGGTCTATATCAGCGGTACCTATAGCTCGCCGAAAGCCGGCACCCTGACCGCGCGCTTCGGGCGTGGCCCGGTGTTAAGTGTCGCGGTGATCATCATGTTGCTGGGTTTACTCATCACCGCGTTGAACCCATTGTGGGCGATCTTTATTGGTATGCTTCTGTTTACCACCGGTTTTTTTGCCGCTCACTCCGTCGCCAGCAGTTGGATCGGTCGACGCGCCCGACGCGCTAAGGGGCAAGCCTCCTCGCTGTATCTGTTCTGCTATTACGTCGGCTCCAGTGTCGCCGGAACGTTAGGCGGCGTCTTCTGGCACCAATTCGGCTGGAATGGCATTGTCATCTTTCTTGGTGCGATGCTGCTATTGGCCTGGCTGCTGGGTCGCCGTCTGCAACATTTACCCGAAGCCGCGCAGCGGTAGAAATACCCTAGGCTTTCACCGTCCCGATGGTACCACGCCCAGCATGATGCCATCGGGCGTCATCTTAGATGCGCTCCTCCTTAGCTCGCCTCGCATAAAGTCAATCCATACACCAGTAGGGATTGGCTCTCTTACCCAGTGAGTATGGCCGGCCCTTTCTTTAGGGTGTTATTTGTCCCGCCCTGTCCCCCCTGCGCTATCGTTGACATGAGGGACAAAACGCGGAAGGCGCTCCGGCGCAAAACGTGTGTGACTGGGCGCCCGCCGCGTTTTTACTGGTTAGCATTTAGGATTACGTTTATGTTTTCGTCGGCGTTATGTGGTTTTGGATGCTCGTATTATCAGGCGGTGTGCAGTAAGATAGCTATATGTATGTTGTAACTAATTAGATGAGGTTTACGAAACGACGATGTCCACCAGCAATATCATTGAACAACTCCACCTCTGCTTCCGTCAGTTGGAGGAAGCGTTGGCGGATACCGACCACCAGCTCGCCGAACTGGCGCCGCTCCGGGCCGAGGTCTTCGAATTGCCGGATATCGAAAAGGGCCAAGAGCATGACGCCATCCAACGAATCTCCGTCCTTCCCGTAAGTGGCGAGGCCGCCTTCAACCTAGGACGTCAGCACTTTCGCCGGCTTTTCCTGCACCATCATGCGCAGAATATCAGCACTAAGGCCGCCGTCCGGCTACCCGGCGTCTTATGCTATTGGGCTACCCCAGCCCAACGCCAAGCGCTACAACACACCCTCGCGCGAGTCAACGCTCATAAGCAGCGCCTGGAGCAGATCATCGCAGTAGAGAGCGGATTACCACCGGAACAACGCTTCGAATTCGTTCATCGCCAGTTAAAGGGATTATTAACCCTCAGCGCCTACCGTAGCCTCACCTTGTTGAACGCCCCGGACAGTATTCACTTTGGTTGGGCGAATAAGCAGGTTATCAATAAGTTAACTCGTGCCGAAATGTTGAGTCGTCTCGATAAAAGTCTGCGCGCGGGACGGGCCGTTCCCCCCTATACTCGGGAGCAATGGACGCAGCGTTTGCTAGCGGAGCGCGATCTGTTGCTGGCGCTTCCTGAGGATGTAGGTCTAAAAATACGCCGTCCGGTTAAGGTGCAGCCCATTGCCCGCGCGTGGTATAGCGCGAGCCAAAAGCAGGTACAACATCCTTGCAGTATGCCGCTTATCGCCGTGTATGAAGCGCCGGCCTCATGTCCACGTATCGGCACCTTAGCCGATTATGACGCCGATAACATCGCCGTACGCCACCGGCCACGCGCCCGGCCACTGATCCCGCTGATCCCACGCCTGCATCTCTATCGCGAAGCCGATACGGAAACGCATTAAGGCACGCCATGCGGGCACGGCAGCGCCCTTTGCATAGAGGATCAGGGTACGGAGATTAGGCTATGGCGAACGACTTTCACGATCAATTTTCTTGCCGAGACAGGGGGTGTTCCTGTTTACTGAAACAAATTCACCTTTCAAGACTAACGGAATCGACTGATGCAAAAGATGACTAACGCCATACAGCATTACGCCTGGGGTAGCCGCGATGCACTGAGTAAACTCTATGGCATCGCTAACCCGGATAACCAACCAATGGCCGAACTGTGGATGGGAGCCCATCCGTTGAATAGCTCACGGGTACAAGACGCCCATGGGGTAAGTCATACTCTGCGCGATCAGATCGCCGCCGATCCGCGGACACAGCTGGGGGACGCCGTCGCGCGCCGCTTTGGCGAACTGCCGTTCCTATTTAAGGTGTTATGCGCCGCCCAGCCCCTCTCCATTCAGGTGCATCCTAATAAGCGTGCCGCCGAAGACGGCTTCGCCCGTGAAGAGGCGGCCGGAATCCCCCGTAACGCCACCAACCGCAACTATAAAGATGCCAATCATAAGCCAGAGTTGGTTTATGCGCTGACGCCCTTCACCGCGATGAATGGCTTTCGTCCCTTCGCGCAAATCGCCACGCTGCTGCACCCCTTACGCGCGGCGCATCCCGACATTGATGCCTTTATCCAACACCCGGATGCCGAACACTTGCGCAACCTGTTCGCCAATCTGCTCACGATGCAGGGTGAGGTCAAGGCGCGGGCGCTACGTTGTCTGCATGAGGTATTGACGCAGCATCAGGGGGATGTCTGGGATACCCTACGCAACATCGCCGCTCTCTACCCGAATGACAGCGGGTTGTTCTCGCCCTTGCTGCTGAATGTCATTCATTTGCAGCCCGGTCAGGCGATGTTCCTAGATGCGGAGACCCCCCACGCCTATCTGCATGGCGTCGCGCTAGAAGTGATGGCTAATTCGGATAACGTGCTACGCGCCGGCTTGACACCCAAATATATTGACGTCGCCGAACTGCTGGATAATGTGCGCTTTATTCCCCGTCCCGCCGACACCCTGTTGACGGAACCTCAGCACGATGGCCATGAGACGCGCTTCCCGGTTCCCGTCGCCGACTTCGCCTTCTCGGTACACACGCTCAACGCCCAGCCTCAGCCAGTACGCCAGGCCAGCGCCGCGCTCTTATTCTGTATCCGTGGTGAGGCGCATGTGCATCAGGGCGAACGTAGCCTGATACTGCATCCCGGCGAGTCCTGCTACCTCAGCGCCGCCGAGGCACCGGTGACCGTAAGCGGCCAAGGCGAACTGGCGCGCGTATTTAATCAGTTAGATTAATTTTCCACGAATTATTTGCCAACCGACACAGCTTGCCGCCACAATAAAAAACGCCTACGGGCGTTTTTTTTCCTTACCGGGCCTAACGATAACCGATGCCCGATTCTGGCTACATTAAGGACAGAGTATGAAAAAATCAGCCGTCGCCGTTGCGATCATTGCCGTGTTAGCTGCCAGCTGGAGCGGCGCATCCTGGTACACCGGGAAGCTTATCGAGCAGCGTATGGACAGCGAAGTAGCCCGCCTGAACACGCAGCTCGCCCAGCAACTGCCTCAGGCCGGCCTGAAGGTCAGTTACCAGAATTACCAACGAGGCCTCTTTACCAGTCGGATGCAGGTCGTCATCCAAGCCGATACGAATCATAAATCCGCGGCCTGGTTACCCGCAGGGCAGCCCCTGATGCTGGACGAAACCATCAATCATGGCCCCTTCCCGCTCACCGATTTCTCGCTGCTGCCGCGCATGGCCGTGATCCATAGCCAGTTAGCCAATACCCCCGCGGTCGCGGCACTGTTTAAAGACAGCCAAGGTCAATCGCCGTTCACGGCTAACACTCGTCTGGCCTATAACGGTGATAGCCGTAACCAAATAAGCCTGGCTCCCCTGACCATCCAGCAAGGCGCGACCAAGGTGACCTTTGCCGGCGCACAAATCCAGGCTGACTTCGCTGCCGACCTGAGCCGCATCGATCTCAACGGCGATCTCAAGGGCATCACACTCAGCGCCCCCAACGGCGAACAGCCGGAAACCTTGGTGTTGGAAGGGGTGACCTTTGGCTCCCATAGCAAACTGGGTAAATTCGCTATCAATGTCGGCGAGCAGCAGATAACAGCCAAGCGCTTGAGCCTGACGGGAGGCGACAAAGAAAGCGTCGTACTGGATGATATAGCCTTGCATACCCGTCTGACAGAAGATGCGCGCACCTTAAACGCTAAGGCCGACTACACCTTAGGCGCAGTGCAGATCAATGGCAAAGCGTTTGGCAGTGGCGGGCTGACGTTGCACCTTAACGGGTTCGACGGCAAGGCCGTGCAGGCATTCAGCACACAGTACCAACGTTTCCTCACTCAGCAATTAGCCAGCGGTAACAGTAGCGATAGCCCCGCGTACCAACAGCAACTGGCGGCCCTGATGGATACCGCCTTGCCGACCCTGCTCAACGGCGATCCACAGATCAGCATCCAGCCGCTGAGTTGGAAGAACGACGCCGGGAGCAGCCAATTCACGCTCGATATGATGCTGGGCGCGCCGCAGACAGCACCCGCCGACGCGACGCTCCCGCCGTTGCTACAGATGATCCGCAGCCTGGATCTCTCGCTCGCCATCTCTATGCCGATGGCGACTCAGCTCGCCACCCAGGCGGCCGAACTGGAAGGTTACCCAGCCGATCAGGCGCAGAAACTCGCGAGCCAACAGGTTCAGGGCGTTTCTGCCATGGGGCAGATGTTTAAACTGACGACACAGCAAGAGCAGAACATCGTCAGTAAACTGCATTACGCCGCCGGGCAGATCACCCTAAATGGCAAGCAGATGAGCCTGGCACAGTTCGCCGGTCTGTTCGGTCTGTTTGATGGCATCGGTGGAGAGACGCCCGCCGATCAGTAAGCGAGCGCGACGCAACGATGCCTGCCACGCGGGCATTGTTGCGCTGTTTGCTGCGGCTCATTGCCCCTAACGCCTCCCGTCATTATTCCTTGTCAACTACGCCCGTCCCCCTCGCACAGCGGCCAACGTCCCACACCGTCTCGCCCTCCTCACGGCGAGGGGAACGTCGCCCCTTCCCTGGGAAAACATCGCTAACAAGGGGCAATGAATCGGCCAGCGGCACAATACCTGTATATATATACAGTCTATCGTAAAACGGCCACACCTCTCGATATTTTGTGATAAATATCACATTTATATGTAACGGAATAGAAATTTACATCGCATTGTTTTTATACTGACGCGCACTTTACGTCCGATAACTGAGAGTGCTCATCATGATTGATTCGCGTTTTCCCTTGACCGACCTGCACCGCCATCTCGATGGCAACATCCGACCGCAAACGATTCTAGATCTGGGACAACAGTATCAGCTGGCCCTGCCGGCCGATGAGCTGGAAGCATTACGTCCCCATGTGCAAATCGGCAACAATGCCCCCGATCTGGTCACCTTCTTACAAAAATTAGACTGGGGGGTGGCTGTCTTGGCCAGCCTCGACGCCTGCCGGCGCATCGCCTATGAAAACGTGGAGGATTTACAGCGCGCCGGGATCGATTACGCTGAGTTGCGCTTCTCCCCCTACTACATGGCGCGCCGCCATCATCTACCGCTGCAAGGGGTGGTCGAAGCGGTGATCGATGGCGTCAATGCTGGAGTACGCGATTTTGGGATCCCGGTACGCCTGATCGGCATCCTGAGCCGCACCTTCGGCCAAGAGGCTTGCCAGCAGGAGCTAGCGGCGCTGCTGGCCTGTCGCGACCAGATCTGTGCGTTGGATCTTGCCGGTGATGAACTGGGCTTTCCGGGAGCCCTATTCCTGCCACACTTCAACCAGGCGCGCGACGCCGGCTGGCACATCACCGTACACGCTGGCGAGGCCGCTGGTGCGGACAGTATCTGGCAGGCCATCCGTGAGCTCGGGGCCGAACGCATCGGCCACGGCGTCAACGCCATCCACGATGCACACCTGATGGATTACCTAGCCGAACACGCCATCGGCATCGAATCCTGCCTGACCTCGAATCTTCAGACCAGTACCGTCAGCGCGTTGGATCAGCATCCACTGAAACGCTTCTTAGCCCATGGCTGCCTGGCTAACATCAATACCGATGATCCGGCGGTCGAAGGCATCGAACTGCGCCATGAATACCAAGTTGCCGCTCCCGCCGCCGGGTTGAGCCGCGAACAGATCCGCCAGGCACAATACAATGGTCTAAGCATGGCCTTCCTCAGCCAGGCCGAAAAACAAGCGCTACGCGATGCCAAACAGCAGGGATAACCACCAAGACATCCCCCCTACTGCGGACGCCGCCCTACCGAACGGCGTTTAACGAGACGCGCCCATCTCGTCCTGCGCTGGTGCCGGCTGGCGGGCATAACGCTGCGCCAGCCAGGCACAGACCATCAATTGTAATTGATGGAAAATCATCAATGGCAACACCATCATGCCGACCGCTGCCGCCGGAAACAGCACATTCGCCATCGGAATACCGTTTGCCAGACTCTTCTTCGACCCGCAGAACACAATGGTTATCTCATCAGCTTTATCGAAACCCAATGCACGGGCGGCGTAGGTATTGATCAGCAACACCACCCCCAACAAAACGGCGGAAACCAGCAGGATGATCAGCAGCGACCAACCATCGATACGTTGCCAGATACCCTCGATCACCGCCTCACTAAAGGCGGTATAGACCACCAGCAAGATAGAGGAGCGATCGGTGATGTTGATTAAGCGGCGGTGACGGCCAACCCACGAGGCCGTCAACGGCCGCGACAGGTGGCCGAGCACAAAAGGCACCATCAATTGCAGAATAATCGCACCGATGGCGTGCAGGCTATCGATGCCATCGCCCTGAGTCTGCATCAACAGGCCGACCAGCAACGGCGACAGGAAGACGCCCAACATACTGGAGGCCGAGGCGCTACAGACCGCGGCGGCCACATTCCCCCCAGCTATCGAGGTATAGGCGATGGCGGATTGCACCGTGGCCGGTAAGGCACACAGATAGAGGAATCCCATGTAAATCACCGGGCTCATCAACGCCGGCACCACGACACCGAGCGCCATACCCAGCAACGGAAACAGGGCAAAGGTACTCAGGAAGACCAACAGATGTAGCCGCCAATGCCCCATACCGGCGACGATCGCCTCACGCGACAGCTTGGCGCCATGCATAAAGAACAACAGGGCAATGGCCGCCGTCGTCAAATGGCTGAACAGCGCTTTTGCCGTTCCCTGACAAGGAAACAGCGAAGCGACTAACACCACCAGGATCAAGACCAGCAGAAACGGATCAATCCGCAAACGTTGTAACCAACAAGACATGTCACCTACTTCCTTAGCTCACGACGGCGATTCCCCATCATAACCCGCTTTAGACGCGACACCAGCGCCATTTATCCGCGAAGAAGCGCTAACGGTGAACATTATCTCGGCCTGCTATTTGATAAATTTGCAATCCAAATCACTAATATCTCGCTAGACGTATTAGCGCAATTACTGAATACTGTTATTCATTATACATATCCGCCTAATACAACGATCAAAAGATGAGCACAATTGAATTTCTGCATAAGTTCCGCAAGGTAAATAATAGCGAGAGTCTGGAAAAGCTTTTCGATCATTTAAATTACTCGCTGCATGATGAAAAAGAGATCATCAATATGTATCGCGCTGCCGATCACCGCCGTGCCGAACTGGTCAGCGGCGGGCAGTTGTTCGATCTTGGCTGCGTGCCGAAAGAGATTTGGCATTACGTCGTCTAATCTCCCGTGGCGCTCCCTATTCAGTGTTGTCACCCGCCGGGCATCAACGACGCCCCGCGCTGGGGGCGTAGAGGTAGTGGTGCGTTTCACGCCGCAGCGGGCAGACGTATTAGCAAAACGAATACAATCTGCGGCGCGCACGGCATGATTAACGCTTATCTCGCCCTCGCTATTGGCGTGCGCGCAGGTGACTCACCGTTAGCACGATTCAGCGCCCTCGGCTTACCATTCACTCACCGAGGAAATATTACTCCGAGTAATTAACATAGTGAGCTGAATTATTGCGCTTGTTTTTTCACCACCATTTACAACACAATTCTCAGCAAGAATTTGCGCTTTCACCAAGTAACCGTTTGCGCACTGTGGCATAATCAACCCTATTCTCCGTCCAGGCGTATAATCATTGGCGTGCAGCCTCTTCCGCCTTGTGGCCAGTTGTCGGCGGCGCCTGGGTTTACACTGTCTCTATAAAGGATTACGACACGCTATGACATCTCGCTGCGAAACGATGCCCACCTGCCAACCCGCGTTGCAGCCGATCGCCGCCATCGCTAAGCGGATAGGCATCTCTCCGGAAGCACTGATCCCTTATGGCCCCTATGCGGCCAAAGTCGATCTGCGCCGCATCACTAACCGCGCACCGCGCGGCAAGCTGATCCTCGTCTCCAGTATTACCCCAACGCCCTTAGGTGAAGGCAAAACCGTCACTACCCTCGGACTAAGCCAAGGGCTTAACTACCTGGGCCATCCCGCCATCGCTTGCATCCGTCAGCCCAGCCTGGGGCCGGTCTTCGGCGTCAAAGGCGGAGCGGCCGGCGGCGGAGCCTCGCAGGTGCTGCCGATGGAGCAGCTCAACCTGCATCTTACCGGTGATATCCATGCCATCAGCGCGGCCCATAACCTGGCCGCCGCCGCCCTCGATGCGCGCCTCTTCCACGAACAACGGCTCGGCGACGAATTCACGGCCCAGAGTGGGCTGCCTCGTCTGGATATCGATCCGCAACGCATCGTCTGGAAGCGCGTCATGGATCATAACGATCGTGCGTTGCGTAGCATCGAGGTCGGTGTCGGTGGCGGCAACAACGGGGTAACGCGCCACGATGGCTTTGACATCAGTGCCGCCTCGGAGCTAATGGCCATTCTAGCCCTTTCCGAAAGCCTGGCTGACATGCGGACGCGTATCGGCAAGGTGATCTTGGCCTATTCGATGCAAGGGCAAGCGATCACCGCCGACGATTTGCAGGTCGCCGGGGCCATGACCGTGGTGATGAAAGAGGCCATCCACCCTACCCTGATGCAGAGCAGCGAACAGACACCGGTACTGATCCATGCCGGACCGTTCGCCAACATCGCCCACGGTAATTCGTCGGTTTTAGCTGATCGCCTGGCGTTGCAATTGGCCGACTATGTCGTCACCGAGGCAGGCTTCGGCTCCGACATGGGGATGGAGAAGTTTTTCAATATCAAATATCGCCAGTCAGGGATCGCCCCGTCTTGCGTGGTACTGGTCGCGACCCTGCGCAGCCTGAAAGCTAATAGCGGGCGTTTCAATATGAAACCGGGCCAGCCATTACCGGAAGCGGTGAAGCAACCGGATGCCGATCTGCTGCGCCTCGGTTGTGAAAATCTGGGCTGGCATATCGCCAACGCCCGTCGCTACGGCTTGCCGGTAGTGATCGCCGTCAACCGCTGGCCGGAGGATACCGCACAGGAATTAGCCATCCTGCGCGACTATGCGCTCAGTGCCGGCGCCTTCGGGGTTGAGTTCAGCGAGGCCTTCGCTCGCGGTGGCGAGGGCGCCGCCCGTCTGGCCGCCTGTGTCACCGATGCCTGTAGTCAAGCGGGGCAAGTGACACTGCTCTACCCGGATGATCTGCCGCTGGCCGACAAGTTGCAGACCCTGGCCCGCAGCTACGGCGCCCGCCAAGTTGAACTCACCCAACAGGCGCAGCAGGAGTTGGCGGCGCTGGAGCAGGCGGGCTTCGGCCACTTACCGCTGTGCATGGCCAAGACGCCGCTATCGATCAGTGCCGATCCGGCGTTGAAAAACGTTCCGCACGACTTTACGCTGCCGGTGCGTAGTCTACAGGTCTCCGCCGGTGCGGGCTTTATTCGCGTCTATGCCGGTAATATCATGACCATGCCGGGACTCAGCACGCGGCCAGCCTATCTCCATATCGATATCGATCACGACGGCAATACCGTCGGCCTCAGCTAAGGCTTCCCCCAATCCCCGATCTCTGCCCCCTGTCGGGCCGGGATCGGGTATACTGCCCGCCATCCGTTTCTTACTCGGTATCTTGTATTATGAAAACTAACCGCATCGGCGGCTGGCTGTTTGCCCCTTTGGCTTACATGCTGCTTTCTCTGCTCTCCTCCAGCCTGATGCTGATCCTGTTCATCATGGCGTTGCTGCAACATGGCGCCGGCAGACGGATCTGGACATTGGGCGGCGTCTTCTCGACCCAATGGGGCTTCTCGCTGCTGATCACCGCCGCCGTCTGGTGTTTCTCGCTGTATGTGCTGCGCCTGTTCTTTAAGCGCTCTCGCCGTTTTCCTAAGCTGTTCATCGTCTGGCTGCTGGTCATGCTGTTGCTGGCGCTGAAATCGTTCGCCTTCTCACCGGTCAGCGACGCCGTGGCGCTACGCGGCATTATCATGCCGCTGCTGGCTGCCGCGATATTCGTGCCCTATATCAAGCGTTCGACACGCGTTCGCCAGACATTTATCGAGCCGTAGGCGCTTTTTCGGCCATCAGAGCGAGCCATAGCGGAGGGAATTTGCGCAAATCGTAATAACCCCACGTTTCATCTGTTGTCGTTGGCCGGGTAAACCCCGATAATACAGCGGTTTTATCTTCCGGCTGATCTTTCTGCATTGTAGGTTTTGTGTGATGACCGATTACCTGTTGTTGCTGGTCGGCACCGTCCTGGTCAATAACTTCGTCTTAGTTAAATTTCTCGGCCTCTGCCCCTTCATGGGGGTATCGAAAAAACTTGAGACGGCGATGGGCATGGGGCTGGCAACCACCTTCGTACTCACCCTGGCGTCTGTCTGCGCCTGGGCCGTCAACCAGTTTATTCTGGTTCCCCTGGGGTTGGCCTATCTGCGTACGCTGACCTTTATCCTGGTCATCGCGGTGGTGGTACAATTCACTGAGCTGGCGGTACGCAAGACCAGTCCGGTATTGTATCGCCTATTGGGCATCTTTTTACCGCTGATCACCACCAATTGTGCGGTGCTCGGCGTAGCGCTGCTCAATGTCAATCAGTCGCACAACTTCTTGCAGTCGGCGGTGTATGGCTTCAGCGCCGCCGCCGGGTTCTCGTTGGTGATGGTGCTCTTCGCCGCCATTCGCGAACGCTTGGCCTTAGCCGACGTTCCGGCTCCGTTTCGTGGCTCGTCCATTGCCCTCATCACCGCCGGGCTGATGTCTCTTGCCTTTATGGGCTTTAGCGGATTGGTGAAATTCTGATGTCTTCATTGTGGATAGCGATTGCCGCCGTCAGCGCCATCGCGCTGATTTCCGGCTTGATCCTGGGCTTTGCCGCCCGCCGTTTTCAGGTGGAGGCCGACCCGATCGTCGAACGCATCGACGCCCTGCTGCCCCAGAGCCAATGTGGGCAGTGTGGCTACCCGGGCTGCCGCCCCTATGCCGAGGCCATCGTCGAGGGTGAAAAGATCAATCGTTGTGCGCCGGGCGGTGAGGCGGTGATGCGCAATATCGCCGCCCTACTGGCCGTCGACCCGCAACCGCTGGAAGGCGGGGCCGCTCAGGCAACGCCACCGCGCCAGGTGGCGCTCATCGATGAACATAACTGCATCGGCTGTACCAAATGCATTCAAGCCTGCCCAGTCGATGCCATCGTCGGCGCAACGCGCGCGTTGCATACCGTCATCAGCGCACAGTGCACCGGGTGCGGTCTGTGTCTGGATCCGTGCCCGACGGCCTGTATCCAGTTGATCCCCGTACGCACCTCTACCGCCAACTGGAAATGGGATTTGCACACCATTCCCGTACAGATCCTGGAAGTGAAGCCGCATGTTTAAGCTGTTCGCCGCGTTGCGCAAAGAGAGATTATGGGACTTTAAGGGCGGGATCCATCCGCCGGAGATGAAACAGATCTCCAGCGAAATCCCCTTACGCCGAATTCCATTAGCGAACCTGCTGATCATTCCGTTACAGCAGCACCTTGGGCCGGAAGGCGATCTGCTGGTCAAGGTGGGGCAACAGGTTCTCAAGGGGCAAGCATTGACACGCGGCAACGGGCGAACCCTCCCGGTACACGCCTCGACCTCGGGCACCATCAGCGCCATTTCACACCAAGTCACGGCTCACCCCTCCGGTCTCACCGAGTTGTGCATCAGCTTGATCCCGGATCATCAGGAGCGGTGGGCCGAACGCAAGGCGCTACCCGATTACCAGGCTCACAGCCCGCAAGCGCTGATCGAACATATTCACCAGGCTGGCATCGCCGGCCTTGGCGGTGCTGGTTTTCCTACAGCCGCCAAGCTGCGCGGCGGCGCGGACTGCGTCAACACACTGATCATCAATGCCGCCGAGTGCGAGCCTTATATCACCGCCGACGATCGTCTGATGCGTGAGCATGCCGCGGAGATCGTCACCGGCTGCGCCATCCTACAGCACATCCTGGCACCGGAGCGGATACTGATCGGTATCGAGGACAACAAACCGCAAGCCATCGCCACATTACGCCAGGCGTTACAGGGTCACCAACAGATTCAACTGCGCGTGATCCCGACCAAATATCCCTCTGGCGGCGCCAAGCAACTGATCAAGATCCTCACTGGAATGGAGGTGCCGCACGGCCAACACTCCGCGTCGATCGGGGTGTTGATGCAAAACGTGGCCACCGTCTATGCCATCAAGCGGGCCGTCATCGATGGGGAGCCGCTGCTTGAGCGCGTCGTCACGCTGACCGGCGAGCAGATGAAGCATCCCGGCAATGTGTGGGCGCCATTGGGCACTCCGGTCAAACATTTGCTGCAACACGGCGGATTTATCGCTCAGGATAAACACCCAATGGTGATCATGGGCGGTCCGCTGATGGGTTTTACCCTCTCCCGCCTCGGGGTACCGGTGGTTAAGATCACCAACTGTATTCTGGCGCCCTCACGCGACGAATTCAGCGCGCCGCAGGAAGAGCAACCCTGTATTCGTTGCAGCAGCTGTGCCGATGTCTGCCCCGTCCGTCTGTTGCCACAGCAGCTCTACTGGTATAGCCGCGGCCAAGAGCACGACAAGGCGCGTAGCCACCATCTGCAAGAGTGCATCGAATGCGGCGCCTGCGCCTACGTCTGCCCGAGCAATATCCCCTTAGTACAATATTACCGTCGAGAAAAAGCCGAGATCCGCGCCTTGGACGATGAAGCGCGGCGTGCCGCCGACGCGAAGGCCCGTTTCGAAGCCCGCCTCGCCCGTTTGGCACGGGAGAAAGCCGCGCGCCAACAACGCCATCAACAGGCCGCCGTTAGCGTCAGTCACAGCGATCAGGCTACCATCCAAGCCGCCCTACAGCGTATCAATCTGAAGAAAGCCACGGCAGAGAGCGAGGCGACGACGCCCGATGCGCGTCA
>NZ_BAUC01000016.1 GCF_000474215.1 Edwardsiella hoshinae NBRC 105699 = ATCC 33379
TCAACGCGTCATCATCACGATTTCCGTTATCGAGAGAAGATAGTTCTCCAGAGTCGCATCGCACGTCGAGCGGGTCGTTAGCTCAGTTGGTAGAGCAGTTGACTTTTAATCAATTGGTCGCAGGTTCGAATCCTGCACGACCCACCATTCTCGCGATGCATCATCGGTGTTTAGCGTGAAGAATAACATCGCTCAGCGATGGCCCGGAGGGCTGAAGCATCCGCCGAGTCATTCTGCACGACGCACCTTTTCTTTTCGTCATTGTGTCATTTCTTTTTAAATCGTTTGCCGTTGGCGAATGATTGTCCGAGCGGGTCGTTAGCTCAGTTGGTAGAGCAGTTGACTTTTAATCAATTGGTCGCAGGTTCGAATCCTGCACGACCCACCATTCTCGCGATGTGTCATCGGTGTTTAGCGTGAAGGATAACATCGCTCAGCGATGGCCCGAAGGGCGAGGCGTCAACCGAGTCATCCTGCACGACCCACCATTCTCCCGTCGAAAAATCAGCATGTAGCGAGCCGGATAACCTCGTTTAACGAAGGCTTGTCAGAGCGAGGCATCAGCCAAGCTATCCTGTGTCTGCTCCTTAGCGCTTGCTCCTTATCTTCGCCGAGTCCAAGCTGCGCCTAGCGTGGTGCGCGAATCATCATGCCTTATGAGGGGGCGCCGCGAGTTTGTCGTTTTCTCTGCGATTTTACCGAGTTATCCTCAGCCTCATGGCAGTGAATTAGTCTGTTTCTCTACCTATCCATCCTCTCGATATGGTGAATGCGGCGCTTGAACCAGCCTGATGTTTTGCCTTATTGCCTTTTTTTAATTAAATCATGTAATTATGTAAAAAATCTTCCATTGGAACAGTCATTTACAAGCGTGTAAAAAAGCAGATAGATTGAAATGCTTATGATACGCCTTTTCTCTGACTGTGATGGACGCACTATGAGTTATCAGAACGACGATTTACGCATTAATCAGATCCAGGAGTTATTACCGCCGGTGGCCTTGCTGGAAGCCTTCCCGGCCAGTGAGCGTGCGGCACAGACGGTGGCGCAGACCCGCGATGCCATCCACCATATTTTACAGGGACAAGACGATCGCTTACTGGTGATCATCGGCCCTTGCTCAATCCATGATCCTCTGGCAGCGAAAGAGTACGCCGCTCGCCTGCTGGCGCTGCGCAATGCGCTCGCCGGTGAATTAGAGATTGTGATGCGTGTTTACTTCGAGAAACCCCGGACGACGGTGGGGTGGAAAGGGCTGATCAACGATCCGCATATGGACGGTAGCTATCGTATCAATGATGGCCTGCGTAGTGCGCGTCGCCTACTGCTTGAGATCAACGACAGCGGTATGCCGACCGCGGGTGAGTTTCTGGATATGATCACCCCGCAATACTTGGCCGATCTGATGAGTTGGGGAGCCATTGGGGCGCGGACGACCGAGTCTCAGGTACACCGTGAGCTGGCCTCGGGGCTCTCCTGCCCGGTCGGCTTCAAGAACGGCACCGATGGCACCATCAAGGTCGCAATCGATGCGATCAATGCCGCCGGGGCTCCCCATTGCTTCCTGTCGGTCACCAAGTGGGGGCATTCGGCAATCGTGAGCACCAGCGGTAACGGTGACTGCCATATCATCCTGCGTGGTGGGCGTCAGCCGAACTATGCCAGCGCCGATGTGCAGGCGGTGAAAGCGGGGCTCAGCCAAGCCGGTCTGCCTCCTCAGGTGATGATCGATTTCAGTCACGCCAACAGCAGCAAGCAATTCCAGCGCCAGATGGTGGTGTGCGAGGATGTCTGCGGCCAGTTAGCCGCCGGTGAACGCGCCATCATCGGGGTCATGATCGAGAGTAATCTGGTGGAGGGAAACCAGAGTCCAGACAGCGGCGCGACGTTACGCTATGGTCAGAGTGTGACCGATGCCTGCATCGGCTGGGAGGATAGCGAGCGAGCGTTGCGCCAGCTAGCCCAGGCGGTGCGCGCGCGTCGTAGCCATGCGGTGGAATAAAACGGACGACGGCGCCAGTGCGCGCCGTCGCCGTCTGGCCGGAAGGGGTTAGCCGGCCTTGCCCTGGTTCGCAACTGCCGCTTGCCGGGCGGCGATCTCGTCGGCGTCGCCGAGGTAGTAATGGCGTAGCGGGCGCATTTGCTCATCGAACTCGTACACCAGCGGTACGCCCGTCGGGATATTCAGCTCGACGATCGCCTCTTCGCTGATGTGATCCAGGTGTTTTACTAAGGCGCGTAGTGAGTTGCCATGAGCGGCGATGATCACCCGCTCACCGGCGGCGATGCGCGGCATGATCTGTTGCTGCCAGTAGGGGATCACTCGCTCAATGGTGGTGGCCAGGCTTTCCGTCAGCGGTAACTCATCGCTGCTTAGCGCGGCATAGCGTGGATCGTGCCCCGGGTAGCGCTCATCTTGCACCGTCAAGGCCGGCGGGGTGATGGCGAAGGCGCGTCGCCATAACTTGACCTGTTCATCGCCATACTTCTGAGCGGTCTCGGCCTTATTCAGTCCTTGCAGAGCGCCGTAGTGGCGCTCGTTCAACTTCCACGACTTTTCGACCGCGAGCCAGGGTTGATCGATCTCGTCCAGAATATGCCAGAGGGTATGAATAGCCCGTTTTAGCACGGAGGTGTAGGCGAAGTCGAAGCTGAATCCCTGCGCCTTTAACAGGCGTCCTGCTGCCAGGGCCTCCTGACGTCCTTTATCCGACAGTTCGACATCGGTCCAGCCGGTGAAGCGGTTTTCCTTGTTCCACTCGCTTTCGCCGTGGCGAACCAGGACCAGTTTGGTGACAGCCATAGAGAGACTCCTTAATTGCGTTAGCATAATGATAATAATTATCATTATGCGTTATGAAATGCAATGGCATCGCGTGCGGGGCCGGTATATGTTGCCGTGTCGACGCGCTGCGTCATCTTCTCAGTGTAGTGGAGGCCCGCTCAAACGATATCACCATTCGAGCCCCAGCGGCGGCGGGGCGGCTAGGATCCTATCGGCCTCTCATTTTTGCCGTTTCGGGGTTTGAGGGCGGCGCATTGTTGATTATAGTTAACGTCTTGTTTCAAATGTTAACAATAAATGACTCTAGGATAGCGAGGTTGCCCATGGATGCCACCCCATTAACCGCTGCGATGACCAGTCCGCCTTCGCAGCGGGGTTTATTGATTATGGCGCTCGACATTGTGCTATTGGTGATTTTGTTGCATACCTTACCCTTTGACGAGAAGGCCAATACGGGCTTGGCGTTGACGATTTTCGTCGGTGTGCTGTGGTTGACCGAGGCGGTGCATGTGACCATCACCGCGTTGCTGATCCCGCTGCTTGCGATCGGTTTCGGGTTATTGGATGCCAGTGGGGCGTTGAAATCATTCGCTAACCCGACCATCTTCCTCTTCTTCGGCGGCTTCGTGCTGGCGACGGCGCTGCATGTGCAAGGGCTGGATCGTCTGATCGCCAATCAGTTGCTGTTACTGGCCGGTGGACGGATGGGGACGGCGGTACTGATGCTGTTCAGTGTGACTGCCGCGCTCTCAATGTGGATCAGTAACACCGCGACGGCGGCGATGATGTTGCCTCTGGCGCTGGGGATTCTCAGTAATCTCGATCCAGCACGTGAGCGTAATACCTACGTTTTCCTACTATTGGGGATCGCCTATAGCGCCAGTATCGGCGGGTTGGGTACCCTGGTCGGCAGCCCACCTAACGCTATCGCCGCCGCCCAGTTGGGGATCGATTTCTTTACCTGGATGAAGTTTGGTATCCCGGTGATGGTGGTGATGATGCCGCTGATGATGGGGCTGCTTTACTTGCTGCTACGCCCCAATCTCCAGCATAAGGTGACGCTGCATGTCGAAAAATTGGAATGGACCGCAGCGCGGGTGATCGCCTTGTTGATCTTCGCCTTGACGGTGATCGGTTGGATCTTCAGTAGCCAAATCAGTGCCATGTTGGGTGGCATCAAGCAGTTTGACACCTTAGTAGCCGTCGGTGCGGCGGTATTGATCGGGGCCAGTGGGGTGGCGAGTTGGGATCAGATCCAGCGTAACACGGAGTGGGGCGTACTGATGCTATTCGGTGGCGGCCTGACGCTGAGTCTGATCCTCGAAGGATCGGGCGCGAGCGCCATCCTGGCACGTGGAATGGCCGACATCTTCGGCCAAAGTCACTGGTTTATCATTTTGCTGGCGGTGGCGACCTTTATCATCTTCCTAACGGAGTTCACCAGTAATACCGCCAGCGCCGCGCTGCTGGTGCCGGTGTTTGCGACCGTCGCTAAGGCGCTAGGTATGCCGGAGAGTCTGCTGACGCTGGTGATCGGTATCGGTGCTTCCTGCGCCTTCATGTTGCCGGTCGCCACGCCACCGAACGCCATCGTGTTCGGCTCCGGTCATATTCGCCAACAGGAGATGGTGCGCGTTGGTTTCTGGCTCAACCTGGTGAGTATCGTCGCGCTTAGCCTCTTCGCATGGCTGTTCTGGCGTTAGGTTCGTGGGGCGCGGCGAGCGCCCCGCAGGTATTAGGCCACACAGAACTGGTAGTGAGCGAAGGCGTGGTAACGCTCGCCCGGTTGCAACAGGCAACTGGGTTGAGGCCATTCGGGATGGTTGGGACTGTCGGGGAGGAAGGCGCACTCCAGTGCCACCCCGGCATAGTCGCTGTAGTGGCCACCCGCCCGATCGGGCGTCCCAGCGAGGTAGTTACCGCTGTAGAGTTGCAGCGCCGGGGCGTTGGTATACACCTGTAGACGGACTCGCTCATCGTCTGCGCTGAGCGTGGCGGCGGGGTAAGCGCCGTCGGCGCAACGGGGTTGCAGCAGGTAGGCGTGATCATAGCCCTTAACTCGACGTTGATCGGCGTCGCTTAACAGGTCGCGGCGCAACGTTTTCCCTTGGCGGAAATCCATACCGCTGCCTTCGACCTCCTTCAATGGCGCACAGGGGATACCCTGTTCATCCACCGGCAGATAATAGTCGGCGTTTAGCTGTAAACGCTGGATGAGCGCGTCCGCCTGGCCATCGCCGCCAAGATTAAAATAGGCGTGGTTGGTCAGGCCGACGGGACAGGGATGATCGACGTGAGCCTGCCAGTCGACCGTCACCCGATCATTGTCGTCGAGTGTGTAGCGCGTCTCTACCGTCAGGTTGCCGGGATAGCCCTGATCGCCAGCGGGCGAGTGCAGGCGATAGGTGACCGAGTGGGTATCGTGAGCGACGCGTTGCCAGCGGCGCTTGTCGAACCCTTCGGGGCCGCCGTGTAACTGATTGGCTCCTTGGCTGGGTAGCAGGGTGATACATCGCCCCTGATGATGGTAAGCGGCGTTGGCGATGCGATTAGCATAGCGGCCAACGGTCGCGCCGAGAAAGGCCTGCTGCTCGGGATATTGCCCGGCGCGTCGGCAGCCGAGCAAGACCTCGCGTGCCTGGCCGTCACGCAGCGCTAGACGGCAGGAGAGCCAGGTCGCCCCCCAATCCATGAACAGCAGGGTTGTGCCGCGGGCATTATGCAGGGCGGTAAACTGAAAAGGCGCACCATCCGGTGCCCGTTCGAGGTGAGCGCTTAGCATACGCTGGCCCCTGCCGATGGTTGGCAGACGTAGAAACTCTCACGCAGTCCGGTGCGTGCCGGGTAGTCGTGTGCCACCGCGCTGCGTACCGCTTCAACCAGATGCTGTGGCATCAGGGCGACGATACAGCCGCCGAAGCCTCCACCGGTCATTCGTACTCCGCCCTGATCGCCGATAACGCCTTTGACGATCTCGACCAAAATATCGATGGGCGGGACGGTGATGGCGAAGTCGTCGCGCATCGAGGCGTGTGAGGCCGCCATCAATTCCCCCATGCGTGCCAGATCGCCAGCGGCGAGCGCCTCGGCCGCCGCCACGGTACGTGCGTTTTCACTGATCACATGGCGAGCGCGTCGGGCCGTGAGCGCGGGGAGGGCATGCGCCTCGGCGGCGAAGCGCTCTGGGGTCACGTCGCGTAACGCCGGTACGGCGAAGAAGCGCGCCGCCTCTTCACACTGCTGGCGACGGGTGTTGTACTCGCTGTCGACCAGGCCGCGTTTGACGTTGGAGTTGATGATCACCACCGCCACCTGCGCCGGTAACGGAACTGCCTGGGTGGCCAGCGAGCGGCAATCGATCAGAAGTGCGTGCTGCGCCTGGCCGAGGGCGGAGATCAACTGATCCATGATGCCGCAGTTACAGCCGACGAAACGGTTCTCCGCCTCTTGACCATTGAGCGCCAGCGCGACGCCATCCAGTGGCAGTTGATACAGCGCCTGGAGTGCTTGGCCAACAGCGACCTCCAAGGCGGCGGAGGAGCTGAGCCCCGCCCCTTGCGGTACGTTGCCGCTGATCACCATGTCGACGCCACCGATAGCGTTGCAGCGTTGCAGGAGATGCTTGATCACCCCGCGGACATAGTTGCTCCACATCATGCTGTCGTGGGCGGTGATCGGCGCATCGAGGCTGAAGCTGTCTTGCTGATTCGCATAATCGGCGGCGATGACGCGTACCTGGCGATCGGGACGCGCCGCACAACTGATGACGGTTTGGTAATCGATGGCGCAGGGGAGAACGAAGCCATCGTTATAGTCGGTATGTTCGCCGATTAGGTTGACGCGCCCCGGCGCTTGGACGCAGCAGGTTGGCGCGTAGCCAAATTCACGGGTAAAGATCTCACGGGTCACGCGAGTCAGATCATGGAGACGCATGGTTGTATCCTCTCGGCGGTTAGGCTTCGCTAAAGTGAATGTCGCTGACGGCGCGCAGGCGTTCGGCCGCTTGCTCCGGGGTCAGATCGCGTTGGGTCTCTGCCAGCATCTCGTAGCCGACCATGAACTTGCGCACCGTCGCGGAGCGCAGCAAGGGCGGATAGAAATGGGCGTGCAGCAGCCAGTGATCGGCATCGACCTGATCGAAGGGCGCGCCATGCCAGCCCATCGAATAGGGGAAGGCGCAGTGAAACAGGTTGTCATAACGGCTCGTCAGTTTTTTTAGCGCCACGGCCAGGTCGCTACGCTGCTGTGCGTCGATCTCCGGCAGACGTCGTAGTGGGTGTTTCGGCAAGAGTAGGGTCTCGAACGGCCAGGCGGCCCAGTAGGGCACGACCGCTAGCCAGTGTGCCGTCTCGACCACGGTACGGCTACCATCGGCCAATTCTCGCTGCACATAGTCGAGCAATAGCGGGCGTTGGTGGCGGAGGAAGTAGTCTCGCTGGAGACGATCCTCGCGTGCGGCCTCGTTGGGCAGGAAACTGTTGGCCCAGATCTGACCATGAGGGTGAGGATTGGAGCAACCCATGGCCGCGCCCTTGTTCTCGAACACCTGCACCCAGGGATAACGGCGGCCCAGCTCGGCGCTCTGGCTTTGCCAGGTGGCGATCACCGTCTCCAGCGCCGACAGCGAGAGTTGCGGGAGGGTTTTACTGTGGTCGGGCGAGAAACAGATCACCCGGCTCGTACCGCGAGCGCTGGCGCTACGCATCAGGACATCGTCGCTGCTCGGTGCGTCGGGGGTGTCCGGCATCAGTGCGGCGAAGTCGTTGGTGAAGACATGGGTCGTGTGGTAATCCGGGTTGCGATCGCCGGTGACACGGAGGTTACCCGGGCAGAGATAGCAATCGGGATCGTGCGCCGGTAGCTGGGGATTGGCCGGTGTTTCCTGCGCCCCTTGCCAGGGGCGCTTGGCCCGATGCGGCGACACCAGTACCCATTGATCGCTCAGCGGATTGTAGCGGCGGTGGGGATGATCCACCGGATTAAAGGGAATAGTCATCGCCACGCTCCTTATTGTGGGTAGCCGTTCGGGTTATGGGATTGCCAGCGCCAGGTATCTTCGGCCATCTGCGCCAGGGAGTAGCTTACGTGCCAGCCCAGCTCTCGTTCGGCCTTGGCGGCATCGGCCCAATAAGCGGGCAGATCGCCGGCTCGACGCGGGGCAAAATGGTAGGGGATCGGCTTGCCACAAGCCTGGCTGAACGCCTCGACCATCTGTAGCACGCTGTAACCGACACCGGCGCCGAGGTTATAGATGTGTACCCCCGCATGGCCGCACTTGGCCTGTAACGCCGCCAGATGGCCATCGGCCAGATCCATCACATGAATATAATCGCGTACCCCGGTACCGTCGGGGGTCGGGTAGTCGTTGCCGAAGATGGCCAGCGAATCGCGGCGACCGATCGCCACCTGCGAGATATACGGCATCAGGTTGTTGGGAACCCCCTGCGGATCTTCGCCCATGGTGCCCGAGGGATGCGCGCCGACCGGATTGAAGTAGCGCAGCAGCGTCACGCTCCACGCCGGTGAGGCGTGCTGTAGATCTTGCAGTATCTGCTCGACCATCAGCTTGCTGCGGCCATAAGGGCTAGAGGGCATCCCGGTTGGCATCGTTTCGACATAGGGCACCTGCGGCTGATCGCCGTAGACGGTGGCCGAGGAGCTAAAGATGATGTTATGCACCCCGGCCGCTTGCATCGCCGCCAGTAACACCAGCGTTCCGCTGACATTATTGTCGTAGTAGGCCAGGGGCTGTTGCACCGATTCGCCGACCGCCTTCAGCCCGGCAAAGTGGATCACCGCATCGATAGACTGCTCGGCGAAGATACGCGTGAGCAGGGCCTGGTCACGGATATCGCCGTGGTACAGCACGGGACGCGTCCCGCTGAGGGCGGCGATACGATCCAGTACGCTGGCCTTGCTGTTACAGAGATTATCGACGATGACCGGCGTATGGCCCGCCTGGAGCAGTTGGAGACAGGTATGGCTACCGATGTAACCGCTTCCTCCGGTGACTAATACAATCATGATGGACTCCCAGTGCGACTCTGATGGTGAAAAGGTAGCACGTGGCGAGAGGCGAAAAGGTGATCTAGGCGATAAAATGGAATCGTTTACACAACTATCATCAATAATACGGGCGCTATTTATAGCGGCGCCGCTTTTATCTTAGCCGGCGGCGCCATCGTTGCGCGGTCTTCTGGTGGTAGCGATTACACTGGCGCTGGCTTAGGGGCGGTAGAGCGGATAGGTGAAGAACAGCAGATGCAGCATATTCAACGCGAAATGAAACAGCGTCGCGACCCATAAGCGTCCGCTCCATTGCCAGGCCAAGCCATAAATCACCCCGGCGAGGGTAGCGAAGAGCACTAACAGCAGACCGCCGGCGAGATGCAGCAGACCAAACAGTAAGGCGGCGAGCAGAAGGGCGACCCAAGGGCCAAACCAGGTGCTCAGACGCGGTTGCAGGTAACCGCGAAACAACGCCTCTTCCGGCAGTGAGACAAACAACAGATTGAGGATGGCGAATGTGGGGAGCCAACTGGGCCAGTGCGCTTCAATGCGCAGGCCGCCCAGGGCGACGGCTAACAGCAGCAGTGCAGGTAGACTGAGCAGCAATACTCCCCAGCGCCAGGCGGGGACCGCGCTTGCCACAGGGCGGCGCAGCAGGGGGGGATACAGCGCTAGCAGCAGCAGCGGTGCCAATGCCTTATCCAGATTGGCGTACAGGGTGAACGGGGTGCTGTGCGCGCCGGCATACACGCTATCTAGCAGCCGCGGGTTATGGAAGCCGGGGAAAGCGTGTAGGTATAGCGCCAGGATGGCGGCCAGTAGCACGATTTCGGAGAGGGCGAGCCAGGGAGCGCTTAGCGTCAGACGACGTCGCAGGTAGAGCAGCAGTACCATCAAGGCCAGCAGCGCCAGCGCCAGCGGGGAGATCATCCCTTGGTACGCCAGTAGTACGACGCCGATGGTCGCGATCAGAAAGGCGGCACGCGGCGCCCAGGCCAGCAGCAGCGGCGGCAGTAGCAATATCCCCCACATGTTTCCCTCCCTTGGGAATGTCGTTATGTTATGCAAACGGGCAGTATATTAGCACATCATTATTAACCTAACGTTAACATCATGCCCCGTCGTGCGGCGCTGGGGGAGTGTGATACGCCAGCTCGGGATGGCATCCGCGGTAGCGCCGAGCGGGGCTAGGCCAGGGTGGCGACGATCACCCGATCGGCGTTGAACAGGGCATTGACGGACATGCCCAGACTCAGTTGGAGCTGGCTCATGGTGCGATTATCGACGGTCGCACACAGGGTCTCGCCGCTCGGCAGGGTTAGCAGTACTTCGCTGTTATCGCTACCGGCCTGAATGTGGCTGACACGACCGCTCAGGGCATTGTCGGCGGCGCCATTCAGCGCGGGATCGGTACTCAGGCGGATCCACGGCGCTTTGATCAGTACCAGAACCTCTTTGCCCGGGTGTAGCGCCAGTCGCTGGGCACTCTGAGCGGTGACCGCGGCACGCAGTTGGGTCTTGCCGTCCGCCAGGCGCAGCAGCAGGTGTTGCTGCACCGCCTCATCGTCACGTTCGATGACGGTGGCGAAGAATTGGTTACGGGCGCTGGTCTGTAGAGAGAAGCGGGCGATGGCCGCTAACAGGCTATCGAGCGGTAAATCGTCGCGCTTTAACACATCAAAGGCTTTTTGTTGGATCTGTCCCAGAAGATCGTACAGGGCGATCAGGCGTTCGCCATAGCGGGTCAGATGCGCGCCACCTCCCCCCTTGCCACCGGTGGCCCGGGCGACGATCTCTTCATCCGCCAGTTGGTTCATCTCGTTGATGGCATCCCAGGCACTCTTGTAGCTGATCCCGGCCAGTTTGGCTCCCTGGCTGATGGAGCCGGTATGGCGCACCTGCTTGAGCAGTTCGATACGACGCGGATCGGCGAACAGGCGATCTTGAAGTTTGAGAGTGAGTAAGATATCGGCTTGCATGGTGGCTCCTCGGCGTGACTGCGTGCTCTATTGTGGCCGATCTGACCATCGACAGGCAAACCGGGACTATCGCACGGATTGAACAATGCGAAACGGTGCCGGCTGAGTTACACTATCGCACAGGAGCCTGTCATCCGACGAGGAAAGTACCCTCGCCGCGTCATCGGTGGCGAGGGGCAACGTTAGCGCAGTGCGCATATCAACGGAGAGTGAAGCCAGCTATGTTGGAATTGCTGAAGAGTTTAGTTGTCGCCGCCATTATGGTGCCGGTGGTGATGGCGGTTATTTTGGGGCTGATCTGGGGAATGGGGGAGCTTTGCAACCTAATTTCCGCCTGGGGCCATCCGGAAGAGAAAGAGTCCTGATACACGTCTTTGTCGTAAAACCCAGCGCGCCATAAGATCAGTACCTTGCCTGGCGGCGCGTATCGGCATCGTTACCAAGTAGAGACGCAACGGCGTCTGTCACCATGGTGCGTGCGGCGGGGTAAGCGGCCCCCGGTTATCGTTATCCCGCCGGAAAACCGTCGGCCGCCGATAGCGATTCGGCTCACCGGAAAACCGATCTCTTTTCAGGGGGCCAGCCGCTGAGCCCTCGCCACGCACTGTCCTACCTGATTTAGGCCACGATGATGCTCCGTTGGATGTACATTGACGGTGCCGCAAGGTAACGACACCCGGTGATGTGCCGCTTGCTCGCGCCCGCGTCGAGGCTATCGTCCGCCACCATCCACCATCCACCATCCACCATCCACCATCCACGGCTTGCCGCATGATCCGCATCGCGGATAGCCATATCCCTAAACAAACGGCACCTCGGCGATGAGGGTCAGTTGATCGGTGTAGCTGCCGCTGGTTAGCGCGTTGCGCGCTTGCTCAAAGTTGAAGCGAAGCTCCAGGGGGATCTGTTGCACGCTGTTGAGGTTTTCCAAGGTGATGACCGCTTTGGCTGTCATGCCCTCATTCAGCGGATAGCGCCGCTGGCTTGGATCGCGCAGTTCTACCTGGTAGGCGATGCCCGCGGTGGTTTGGCCGCTGCCACTATTGGCAGAATTTTGTTTTTGTAACTGAAAGTTATGCGTGGAGTGCACGCTAAATCTCACCCGGCCAAAGGTGGGATCGAAGGCACCCTGCAACAGTAGGGGCGTGTTGGCGCTGCCGTACACCTTGTCATGCAGATAGCTGACCTGAAATCTTACCTGGGTGTTGGGGATCTGCAATCCGCTAAAGTAGGCCTGTTTACGAATAGCGACCGTAATCGGCAGATCAAAAAAACGGTAGCCCGTATCGGTCGCTCTCCACCCTTCCAACGCCAGATTGGTGGAGGCCTGGTAGAGATCGACGGGCAACTGCCGCCAGGCTTCGCTCTGTAGTAGCGTTCCCAGATCCAGATAGACATGGCGCTCGGGCGGCCCCCCTTCTGGGCCAACCTGGCCGATGCGATCCCAGACAAAAAATGGCGTTTGCCCTACGCAGTCTTGATCCATCGCCAAGTTGAGCGGGTCAAAGCCGAAGGTGTGGCCGCCTTTCCAGACTTGATTTAAGTTTGGCATGACGGTTTGACAGCCATTGTTTGCGTAAAATTGCGGCCAATAGTTGCCCGTGTAGCCATTCGGGCGGTATCGGGTTCTGCCCAGTTTACCGCGGAGAGTAAAGGTACGTCCGTACTGCGTGCCGGTGAATGTCAGGGTAAACAAGCTGCTGTGTCGGTAAGCCCCTTTCCCGGCATTAACATTCCCAGTCTGGTCGACCCGGTAAACGTATGCATCCGGGTAGTTATCCCATAGGTGTAGCAGCCCGGGCGACGACGAAGCGTCGTGTTGCCAAGTGTTGCCCTGGTTTGGCAGAACCAGTCGGTTAATCACACTCAGGTTGGCTTCCATCGCCGCCGGGACGGGGACGGGGGCGGTGAGCAGTAGCGCCAGAGAGCCCGGGACGGTGAGCCGTAGCGAGCGTAATTGTGGCAATCGAAACATGGGGCCTCCAGATAGTGGGGGATCGCTTATGGGGCAGAAGTGAGCGGTTGACTGAGCAGGAGTGTCAGCGCCCCGCTGCATTGCAGGCCTCTCGCGTTTGCCGGTATAGCGTGCGGCACGGGGAGCGCGACCTGTAGCGACAGATCCAGGGTATAACGGTCTTGTAGCACGCCGGACAGCGCACCGGCGTACTGCCATTGGTCGCTTGAAACGCGGTATTGCTGCTGTGAGGCGTAGTTGGCGCCGCCGGTTGTGTTTAACGTTGACCAGCGGCGCCCTTGTACCCATAGCTGGTAGTGGTAGCCGCGATTGACCTCTTGGCTGAAGAAGGGAGAGGCATTGTGCAGTGATAATTCGGCGCATTGGTAGGCGTCAGACAGCAGATCCAGCACCAGCGGCTGTGTATTTTGCAGCGCGAGCACGCGCAAGGAGATGAATAAATCTTCAAAACGCTGCTCTCGCGGGTTCCAAGCCACCTGCTGGATAGCCGGACTAAAACTGATCACCTCCAGCGACTGGCGCTGAGCCTGGCTAAGATCGATGTCGGCTTGCAGCGAGAGCGTCTCCTCAACGTGTTGGTTATTTTGGCTGAAGGTCGGCGTCCCCTGTGCGCTGGTGGCCAGCAGTAGCGCCGACAAGCCAAGCGACCAGCGATTACTGTGTGCGCGTATCATCTTGTTCACCTTGTTCACCTTGGCACTCCACAATGGGCAGTTGATCGCTCGGCAACAGATGGGGCGAGGCGAGCGTGGCACAGATCTGGTCCCCGGCTTGTAGCTGGATGCGCCCATTCTGTTGCAGTTGCAACATAAACAGCCCCGCTTGCAGGCGTTGCACCCCGACGCAGCCGGCTCCGCTACAGCGCAACGACTCGACCGGTTGGCTGTGACGGCGTACCAACACCGCCTGGCTGCGCACCGTGATCACCGGGCGCGTGGCATCGATCAGCCGTCCCGGTAGCAGATCGACCTGCTGCTGATAGCGCGCTTGACGGTTATCAAACAGCTGATTGCCGCCGATAAGCTTCCCTTCCAGACGGTAACGACTGTAGGGGGGCAGGGCGATGATGCGCCCCTGTTCGGGGGTGTAGTAGCGGGTATACCCCGAGGCCAGATCGTTCAGACCCAGCTGCATCGCCCCCTGTTGCGGCGGCGGCAGACGCAGGAATGACTGTTGGCTTAGTTCGCTAGGCCGCTGAAAGCGGATGCCGTCGGCGGAGAGGAGTTGGCTGGACTGTACATCCAGGCTGCCGGTAAGGGGGCGGCCGCCGGCCAAATAGAGTTGGCCACGCGCGTCCAGTCCGTGCTGGTAGGTCGCCCCGGCCGATAGGCTGCTCTGCGGGCCGTTATCGGTAAATTGTTGCCCTGCTTGGGCATTTACCTGCCAGGCGTCATTCAGCCGCCGGTTGTAGTTGAGCATGTTTTGACTGCTCCAGTGCCCGTGATCTTGTTGCAGGTAGTTGCTGTTGATCTGTAGGTCGCCGAATATGCGTGACAGTCCCAGGCTGACGCTCCACATATCGCTGCGCGAATAGCTCGCGACGGCGGTGAGGTTAAGTTGCCACGGCAGGCGGCTGAACAGGCTGAGGTTATAGCTATGGTTGCGGGTTTCCTGTTCCCCCTCATTGAAGCGCTGGTAACCCAGTTGCAGGTTATGCTCCGGGGTCAGTGCCAGGCTGTAGTTGACCAGTAGACTGCTGCGCTTGACCGTTTCCCCCGACTGCCGTTGTCGCGCATCGAACCCGGGCGACGGCAATGCTACCGTTTGTAGCGCCGCCAGTTCGGCCGACTCTTCCGGTTCGGCACGCGCCCATGCCCGCTCTCGGTAGCGCTCCTGGGTAAATTGCAGCGACAGCAGCCGCCAGGTCGCGGTGAGATCGCTTTTTAAGTAGTCGCGATTGCCCTGGCTGTGCATCAGCGAGAGGGAGAAATCGTTGCTGCGCATCTCTCCCCCCAGGCTGGCGAGCCATTCTCCCCCGACATAGTCGGCAAGGCCGGAGAGGCTTAACCGCTCGCCGATGGGGATGGTTACGCCCAGTTCGCTCATCCAGGCATTACCATAGTAGCTGTGGCGCTGTAGTCGCCCGGCGCTTAGGTGGCTGCTGATCCCCTCTAACGCCGCCCCATCGTTGACGATCAGTAACGACTGGCTGGAGAACAGCGCCTCGTCGAGTCCCTTGAGCAGCACCCGAACCGGGTAGATCCCCGTTGGCAATTGATGGTAGGCCAGCTCCCCGATGCCCGCAGAGACACTGCGCCGCAGCAACAGGCGATCTTCGCGCCACACCTCCAACACCCCCGGCAGCGGGGCATAGTAGGTATAGCTGCGATCGTCACGATGTCGTAGGCGCAATTCGGCAGAGTTACCGAGCAGCACGCCATGCAGTTGGCTGTTACGGAACAGTCCACGCTGGGCGGAAGGGTTGAAATCGTAACTGTTACCGATGCTTCCCAACTGGGCTTTAGCCCAACGCCGTTGCCATACATAGTTGAGATCGGTTATCTCTCGCTGCCACTCGGTGGCGTAGGCATCGTACTTAAGGTAGCCGCCGGGCAGCCCCAGCAGACCGTAATCGCGCAGGTAGAGGCTGTTACTGTCGCTATAGCGGTTGGCGGATAGGCTGGCATGGTTGACCAACACCGCCTGACCGTCGCCAGCGCGTAGCCAGGCGCGTTGGCGCTCGTTGCGGGCAAACCAGGCGGGGGCAAAGAACAGCCGCACCTGGCGGGCATAGTAATCGATCACCAGTGCCATGCCGTCGCTGGGGACCACGCACTGGCTGCGGTTGCCCTTACAACGGGCGTCGTGCTGTGCCCCCGCAGCCAGCTGCGCGGCGGCCTGGTGGGCATATCCTTCCTGGAGGCCGGCTTGCTGCAAAAAGCGCGCTACTGCCGCCGTGTCATCGATCTGCACGCTGTCCAACGCCAGTTGGCCGTCAAAGCGCTCTTCAGCCAGTTGCGGTAGCACCAGCGTGATGGACATCGGGCTGGGCACGAGGATCTTGTTGTAACGCGACTGGGCCAGGGATTGCCCCGAGGCGAGTTGCATACCGCGCGCCAACGCCAGCGTAGTCGGCGACACCGCGGCGAGCTCCCGTGTCTTGGCCGTGGGAACGGATGTGCGTTGCGCCAGATCGATTGGGCGGTTGACGGCCAGTTCGGTGGGCGCCGCCGACGTCGCGCGGTGAGCGAGCCGTAGCGTTTGCGCCTCCGTGTCGTACGGCGCCAGCGCGCTCGTGAAGATTAAGAGTCTAAAAAAAGATTGCTTGCCCACAATGTCCATCCATTGATTAGCTACGGCTGCCGATGGGCAGCGGACTCCCCGATTCTCACCCAGCAAACTTAGCGTCCCGTGGCCGGCAGCATGATCTCCTGGCGATAATCGCCGGTCAGATCGCTAAAGGTGACGCGTCCGTTGGGACGCGTGATCGCCGTGGGTAATGCCATCGTTTTGCTGTTGCCTGGCAGCAGCAGCGCCTCGGCGTAACATATGTTGCGTTCCGCCCCGCTCGGCGGACTCTGGTCGCGGCACAGATCCAGCTCCATCTGCAAGACCTTGTTGCTGCGGTTGGCAAAGTGCAGTTGGCCATTGGCTAGCCAGGCGGCGGGCGCCCCTTGTATCGGCTGGGTGCCGGGCAGCAAGTACCAGGCCTTGTAGCCGATGGCCAGGGAGATGCTGCTGCCGGTTTGCGCTTGCTGGCGCAAGGTATCCGGCACAAAGGTGATGCCGAGAATACGATCTTCTGCGACCGGCCCGGCCACCCGTACGACCGCGACCCGCACCTCACCTTCGCCGTCGATCACCAGTTCGCTCGGGTCAAGGTAGATGGGCCAGCTAAGGAACGCTTCCGGCTGTAGCGGCGACTCCTGATAGCGCCCGTCGGCCTTTCGGCGCAGCTCACTGAGGTTAATCGCGAGATAGACTGGCTCTTTGTCGGGATTGTTAAGCAGAAAGAAGCGATTATTCTCGCCATCTACCTTAAACAGCGCATCCAGCGTGAAGGCGGCCAGTGGCTGTGCCGCCAGCAGTAAAAACAGCAGGAGATATTTCAGCATGAGGGCTCGCCCGTTTAAAAATCCATAACCTGGCGTCTTACTCCAATAATGGCGCTGTTGGACGCGCCATTATTGGGAGAAAAGCGGATGTTAGGGTTGTTGACCGCTACTACTGGCTAGATCGACGGCAAAGACGACAGGTGTGGTGAAATTAACGGTGCTGCCATGCGCGACATTACTCTGAGTGACCTTAGCGTGCAGCATGAGGCCAACGGTACAGCTCGTACTACTGGCGCAGCTCGCTATCTGAACTTTATTTGTATCACCTACCTTAAGCGCCTGCTGATTTAACGAGACTAACATCTCATCATCACCCGGCGCAGTGAAGGTTTGGGTCAGTGCTAATTGTTTATTTCCAACCAGTCCGGTGACATTGGGCTGCCCGGCCAGGTAGGCATCGAGTCTATTCAGGTTGTTGGTATTATTACTTGTTAAATTGAAGACGACCGGTTGGCTGGTAATAAAGTTGACCTTCTGGTCTGCGTCAGTGATGACCTGGAGTGTCTGTGCCCGGGGAACAAAATCATTGCCTAATAAATCGGTAAACTTCCAACCGCTACCGGCTACGGTTGCAGGCGGTACGGTCCCCACCCAACTAAAAGAAAGCTGTGCATTACTCACGGCAGCCTGAGAAGAAAGCGACGCGCTCAGTAAGGTCAGCGTTAACGCTAAGAGTTGTTTACGCATAAATATCACCATTACGCTGGGTTTATAAATAAAAGCTATCGATAATCGATAGTGTGATTGATCGAACGACGCTAGCGGCAGCTAAAAAATTCATATTCACCTGACAGGCAGCACCAATACCTATCAATGAAATTTATTTTTTATCTGTACGTCAGGATGCATTTTATGGGTGATATTTTCGCTTTTTGTATTTTATGATCTGGTGATTTATAGAATGATATATCCTTGTTGTTGAATATATTTATTTAAATTATATGTTTTGCCGCGACAAGTATTCCGTTTAACCCGAATACTGCGCTGCCATCGGTGGTGTTCTTGTTATAATACATGGTGTTGTACCTTATTGTCTTTCCCCTATTGTGTGTTGCGTTGATCGGTGCAGGAGGTTAACGCTAGCGGTAGGTCGCAGCCGGTGGATAAAGCCTACCATCGAGCGATGGGGAATTTTGCCATATAAACGATGCGCTGATATATTTAATCAGGTTATATGATAATAATATAGCGCTATTTTAGCCGCTTTTGCTGCGCCATCGCCTGGTGGTGCGATGCGGGTAAACAGCCTAGAGTAGACGCCATCCCTTGAACTCTCTTGCGCTCCCCGTCATGGAGGTTTGTGTGTTTTCCGATGCCCAACAGCACGATATTAATCTGCTTGCCCGTTTCCTCGCCTGTGATGAGTTTGCCGGCCAGCGACCGCCGCCGGCCAGCGCCGATCTGCTGATCTTGCTGGGCAATGCCCTGTTAGCGACCGCCCGTGCCAGCTTCGCCGCTGTGCGTGCCGGTGTGGCGCCGCAGCTGCTGATCGCCGGGGGGATTGGTCATTCGACCCCGCTGCTGTATCAGGCGTTGGCGGCCGATCCCGTCACTGCGGGGTTCGCGAGCGCGGGGCGAGCGGAGGCCGAGCTGTTGGCCGCGTTGGCGCGGCAAGAGGCCGGGCTCGATGTGCAGCGCATCTGGCTAGAGACAGCGTCGACCAACTGCGGTGAGAACGCGCGTTTCAGCCGTGCGTTATTGCAGGCGCAGGGGGAAAGACCCACGCGCATCCTGTTGGTACAGGACCCGCTGATGCAACGCCGAACCTTGGCGACCTTTCAACGTGTCTGGCAAGATCAGCCGGAGGTCAGTTTTGCCAGTTGGCCAACCTTTGTTCCACAGCTGGTGTGGCGTGCAGGGCAATGGTGTATCGACGGTGCGCCGGGCGCACTGTGGTCGCTGCCGCGCTTCATGTCGTTGCTGTTGGGTGAGATCCCGCGTCTGCGTGACGATGCGCAGGGATACGGGCCGCGTGGGCGCGACTTCATCGCCCATGTCTCACTGCCGGATGAAGTAGAGGCGGCGTTTCAGCGGCTGGCGGCGACGCTGGGGGCGCGTTACGGCTTTCGTCCGGCGTGAAGGTAAATGCTAACGGCGTCATAGTTATGATTTTTTTCAGTGTCATTGCATGGATTCTCGCCATATAATCCAATACATAACGATATCATGGTAAGTAACGGGGAGAGGCGATGAAAGCGTGGAATAAGTTGATGGCGGGAGCTGTACTGGCTGCCGGGATGTGTCAGGGGGCGCAGGCGGCCGAGAAGGTCACGGTATTCGCCGCCGCGTCGTTGACCAATGCGTTGCAGGAGATCGCCGCACAGTATCAACAAGGTAAGGATGTTCGCATCGTGACCTCGTTTGCCTCCTCGTCGACGCTGGCTCGCCAGATCGATCAAGGGGCTCCGGCTGATCTGTTCATCTCCGCCGATCAGAAGTGGATGGATTATGCCATCGATAAGCAGGCGATGGTCGCTAATACCCGTTACACCCTGCTGGGTAATCAGTTGGTGCTGGTCGCGCCGGCCGATAGCAAGCTGGGTCAGGTCACCATCGACGCACAGACCCCGTGGAAGACGCTGTTGGACGGTGGCCGTTTAGCCGTCGGCGATCCGGATCACGTGCCGGCGGGGATCTACGCCAAAGAGTCGTTGCAGAAGTTGGGAGCCTGGCAGACGCTGGCGCCGTTGATGGCGCGGGCTAACGACGTGCGCGCCGCCTTGGTACTGGTAGAGCGTGGCGAAACGCCGTTGGGGATCGTGTACGGCTCTGATGCCGTGGCCAGTAAGAAAGTGAAGGTGGTCGGGGTGTTCCCGGCCGACAGCCACAAACCAGTGGAATACCCGATGGCGATCGTCAAGGGTAAGCAGTCGCCGGCGGTCGATGCCTTCTATGACTACCTGAAGGGGCCACAAGCGGCGACTATTTTTACCCGTTACGGCTTTACCCCGCGTTAATCCGTGAGTATGTTCCTCAGTCCTTATGAATGGGAAGCCGTGGTGCTCAGCCTACAGGTGGCGGGTACTGCGGTGTTCTTCAGTCTGCCGTTCGGTATTCTCACCGCCTGGGTGTTGGTCCGTTACCGTTTCCCAGGCAAGGCCTTGCTGGATAGCGTGATCCATCTGCCGCTGGTGCTGCCGCCGGTGGTGATCGGCTACCTGTTGTTGCTGGCGATGGGGCGTAAAGGGGTGATCGGTGCCTGGTTGTATCACTGGTTCGGTTTCAGTTTCAGTTTCAGTTGGCATGGCGCCGCGCTGGCCTCGGCGGTGGTGGCTTTCCCGTTGATGGTACGCGCGATCCGTCTGGCCCTGTCCGCCGTCGATCCGCGCCTGGCATTGGCAGCGCGTACCTTGGGAGCCACGCCACTGCGGGTGTTCTTTACCATCACCCTGCCGCTGTCGTTCCCCGGTATCTTGGCCGGGACGGTGTTGGCTTTCGCTCGCTCATTGGGCGAGTTCGGGGCTACCATCACCTTCGTCTCCAACATTCCTGGCGAGACGCGCACCATTCCGCTGGCGATGTATACCCTGATCGAAACGCCGGGGGCGGAATTAGAGGCTGCGCGCCTCTGCGCCATCGCCATCGCCTTGTCGCTGTTGTCCCTGTTACTCTCGGAGTGGCTGGCGCGTTGGAGCCAGAAACGGCTGGGGGGGGCTTGAGATGCTGCATGTCGATGTTTGCCAACGTTTAGGCGATCTGGATCTGCGGGTCAATGCCGATCTGCCGGGAGAGGGGATCTGCGCCATTTTCGGGCTTTCTGGCGCGGGGAAGACGTCGCTGATCAATGCCATCGGTGGGCTGACGCGCCCACAGCAGGGACGCATTGTGCTCAATGGCCGCACATTGGTGGATTGTGAGCGTGCTATTTATCTGCCGCCAGAGCAGCGGCGCATCGGCTATGTGTTTCAGGATGCACGCCTGTTTCCCCACTACCGGGTGCGCGGCAACCTCACCTACGGCATGGCGGAGACGATGCGTGATCAGTTCGATGATATCGTCGAGTTACTGGGGATCTCGGCCTTGTTGAATCGTTTCCCCCGTACCTTGTCCGGCGGTGAGCGCCAGCGGGTGGCCATCGGGCGCGCGCTGCTGACCGCCCCCGAGTTGCTGCTGATGGACGAGCCATTGGCCTCCCTCGATCTGCCGCGCAAGCGTGAGCTGCTGCCTTATCTGGAGCGCTTGGCGCGCGATGTCCGTATTCCTATCCTGTACGTCAGCCATAGCATGGAAGAGATCCTGCGTCTGGCGCACCACGTACTGCTGCTGGATCACGGCCAGATGCGCGCCTTTGGTCGTCTGGAGGAGGTGTGGGCCAGTAGCGCCTTGCGTCCCTGGCTGCAAAAGGAGGAGCCGAGCAGCGTACTGAATGTGCGTCTCGCTCACCATCACCCACACTATGCTATGAGCGCGTTAGCCCTCGGCGATCAGTGCCTGTGGGTGGCGCGTCAGGCGGGCGAGCCGGGGACGCGTCTACGGTTGCGTATCGCGGCGGCGGATGTGTCGCTGGTGCGAGAGGTGCCACGTGCCAGCAGCATTCGCAATATCTTGGCGGTCAGGGTGGTTGAACTGGTGGAAGTCGACGGGCAGATCGACGTCAAGCTGGCGTTAGCCGATGAGACGCTGTGG
The DNA here is from genome assembly GCF_000474215.1 of Edwardsiella hoshinae NBRC 105699 = ATCC 33379. Taxonomy (GTDB): domain Bacteria; phylum Pseudomonadota; class Gammaproteobacteria; order Enterobacterales; family Enterobacteriaceae; genus Edwardsiella; species Edwardsiella hoshinae. The sequence goes on from NZ_BAUC01000016.1 coordinate 21,430, forward strand.
GCGCGCATCACGCCTTGGGCCCGCGATGATCTGGGGCTGGCACCCGGCCAGCACTTGTATGCCCAGATCAAAAGCGTCTCGATCAATCAGTAGTATCATGCCGCGACGCTAGCGCGGCGTGTCTCCCCCTTACAGAATGTGGCGGCGCAGGAAGTCGGCGATGGCCGGCGTTTCATTGCTGCCAATGGTTTCTGCGGCGCAGGCCTTGACTTCATCGGCGCTGTTGCCCATGGCAACGCCCAGGCCGACTGCCTTCAACATACTGATATCATTGAAATTATCGCCAAATGCAATCACTTGCTCCATGGCGATGCCGCGTGTGGCGGCATACTCTGCCAGACGCCGTCCCTTGCTGTTGCCCGTCTGCACCACATCGACCTGATCATGCCATGACCACTCGCAAGTCAGGCCAAGATCCCGCTCAATGCCAGCGGCAAATTCTGCCAGACGCCCCAGATCTTCATCTGACGTGGCAAACTTCCAGATGGCGCTGGCCTGTCCGGCCGCGCTATGCAGATCATCGACCTGTTGCAGTATCGGGCGTTGCTCATCCGGCAGGGAGGCTGCCCAGGTGTGAGAGCGCATGACATGGCCGGTCGGCCGCTGATAGAGCATGGCGTTATCGACGTACATGAGCCCGTGGATCTGTTGCTGCTGTAAGCGATCCAGAACGGCTATGCTCTGATCATGGCGCAGGGGATCGGCCGCCAGTACCTGCCCGGCCGGGTAGTCATACAGGTAAGTTCCGTTGCAGCAGATGACCGGCGTATCGAGTTGGAGGGCGCGATAAAACGGATGGATGGCGACATGATGGCGGCCGGTGACGATCATCACCTCCAGGCCGGCGGCGCGCGCCTCGGCCAGCGCGGCCAGCGACTCCGCGAGGATCTGTTTGCGTGCATTGAGTAGGGTGCCGTCGAGATCGAGGGCGATCAGGCGATAGTGCATGAGCGATACCTTAAGACGAGGGATTCTGCGCTAAATGGTACACCGGATGCTCGCCGGACGACACACCCACGACTCAATAGCCCATCGCCGCGCCGGCGGGTCGCCTGGCGTCGCTGGCCGCGTACAGGTAACCGGGACGCATCGCCCCGGAGAGCGCGGCGTCGTTGCCGGAGCTGGCCGCCGATGGGCTGGGCGAGGGTGACAAGGGGGCGCTGACGATGATTTCCGCCGCTCCCCAAGGGGTCTGCTCCTGTAAGGTATAGCCCTGCGCCCTCAGCAGCGCCTGGGTATCGGGCGAGATCCCGCGTTGTTCGATATACAGGCGATCCGGCACCCCTTGATAATGGATCCGCGCGGCATCGACGGCCTCTTGAGGCGCCATGCCATGGTCGATGAGATTCAGCGCGTTTTGCAAGAGGATGCTGATGATGCGTGAACCGCCCGGCGAACCGAGCGCCATCACGATCCGGCCCTGCTGTAAAACCAGGGTCGGTGCCATCGAGGAGAGCGGTCGTTTCCCCGGCGCGATGGCATTTTTCTCGCCCTGTACCAACCCGTACAAGTTGGCGCTGCCCAACTGGGTGGTGAAATCGTCCATCTCATTATTGAGAAAGAAACCGCCAGGGGCCATGACCAGCGCGCCGAAGCGCCCGTTTAATGTATAGGTGGTCGCGACGGCATTCCCCTGCTTATCGATCACCGAATAGTGGGTCGTCTCGGGTTTTTCCCGGTTGTTCTGTGGCGTGGCGGGCGGCCTGGCGGCATGGCTGGCGATCCGCCGGCGGATGTCGGCGGCATACGCCTTACTGAGCAGGCGCGTCAGCGGAATAGCGACGAAGTCGGGGTCCCCCAATAGGGTATTGCGATCTTGATAGGCATAACGCATCGCTTCGGCCATCCAGCGGATGCTTTGGGCGGAGTTAACCCCCGCCTGGGCGATATCGTACCCCTCTAGAATATTGAGCAGGAGGCACAGCGTAATGCCGCCCGAGCTGGGCGGAGGCGCGGAAAGGAACTGATAGCCTCGGTAGTCGCAGGCGACGGGCGAACTTTCGCTGATGTGGTAGTCGGCAAAGTCCTGCGGCGTGATGATCCCGCCGTTGCGCCGTATAGCCTGGCTGGTGGTCTGGGGTAATGTGCCGCGATAAAAGGCGGCGCTACCTTGGCGGGCGACGGCCTGTAGCGTCGCCGCCAGCTCTGGTTGCGTCAGGCGGTCGCCGGGTTGCAACGGACTGCCGTCTGGACGGAAAAAGCGTTGGCGTGCCAGGGGATCGGCGTACAGTTGCTCTCGCTTGCTATCGATGATGTCGGTGTCGCCGCGCGTCAGTATAAATCCGTGCTGGGCAAGGCGAATGGCCGGCGCCATCACCTGCTGGCGGCTGAGGGTGCCATAGCGTTGTAGCGCATGATCCAACCCGGCGACGGTGCCGGGAACGGCGACGGCAAGTGGGCCGTACAGGCTACTGTCTGGGCGTAATATCCCCTGGTCGTCGAGATACATATCGGCGCTGGCCGCGGCCGGGGCTCGTTCACGAAAGTTGATAAATGTGTTTTTGCCATCGGTCAGGTGCAGGGTCATAAAGCCGCCGCCGCCGATATTGCCGCAGCAGGGATTCACCACCGCCAGCGCATACCCCGTCGCGACGGCGGCATCCACGGCGTTGCCCCCCGCTTGGAGGATCTGTACCCCCACCGCGGAGGCTAAGTGCTGTTCACTGACCACGGCGCCCTGGCGCGCCTCGACGGCGGGCAGGGTCGCCGCGGGTAACAGGCAGGGGAAGATGAGCGTTAACAGCGCCATGAGAACGGCGCTCAGTGGGGGAAATCGGTTCATTGTGGCTCTCCATGCGCAATGCCCCGTTGACGGGGACAGGAACCCAACGCGCCGTGACGGCGGCGCTGGGTTTACCATTGCTTACGGGGGAAGCTGGCGCAACCGATTTAGGGCAAAAAGTGAGCGTCATGCTCGAGTGCCGCACCGATTGTCTCTGTCAGCCGCGTTAGCTGTGTGGCGCTGATCGGGTAGGGCGGCATCAGGTAGATCAGATGGCCGAAGGGACGGATCCAGACGCCTTGTGCGACGAAGAAGGCTTGCAGGGCGGCCATATTGACCGGCTGATGCGTCTCCACCACGCCGATAGCGCCGAGCACCCGAGCCTGGCGTACACGGGGGTGCGCATTGAGCGGCAGTAGCTCCGCACGCAGCTGAGACGCGATGGCGGCGACCTGACCACGCCAGTGCCCCTGCTCGATCAGCTCCAGACTGGCCACCGCCGCGGCGCAGGCCAGCGGGTTGCCCATAAAGGTAGGGCCATGCATAAAGCAGCCCGCCTCCCCCTCGCTGATGGTGTCGGCAACGGCGCGGGTAGTCAGGGTGGCGGAGAGGGTCAGGTAGCCGCCAGTCAATGCCTTACCGAGACAGAGAATATCGGGAGTGATGGCGGCGTGGTCGCAGGCGAATAACGCCCCGCTGCGGCCAAAGCCGGTGGCGATCTCATCGGCGATCAGCAATACCCCGTGGCGGCTACAGGCTTGACGCACGCGTTGCAGGTAACGCGGATGGTAGAAACGCATGCCGCCGGCACCCTGTACCAGGGGTTCGAGGATCACGGCGGCGATCTCGGTGTGGTGCGCCGCCAGCAGACGGGCGAAGGGGACAAAGTCTGCCTCATCCCACGCGTCGTCGAAGGCGCATTGCGGTGCCGGGGCGAACAGGTGTTGCGGCAGGTAACCGTGATACAGGCTATGCATCGAGTTATCCGGATCACACACCGCCATAGCACCGAAGGTATCGCCATGGTAGCCGTGACGCAAGGTGAGGAAGCGCTGACGCGGTTCGCCGCGTGCCTGCCAGTATTGCAACGCCATCTTCAACGCCACTTCCACGGCGACAGAGCCGGAATCGGCGAGAAACACGCACTCCAATGCCGCCGGTGTCAACGCCACCAGCTTTTGGCACAGCGCCACCGCCGCCGGGTGGGTGATGCCGCCGAACATGACGTGCGCCATCTGTGTCAGCTGGCGGCTCAGCGCTTGATTCAGGTGCGGATGATTATAGCCGTGGATGGCGGCCCACCAGGAGGACATGCCGTCCACCAACCGGCGGCCGTCCGCCAGCTGTAGTTCGCAGCCGCTGGCCGCAACGATGGGGTAGACCGGTAACGGCCGGCTCATCGAGGTGTAGGGGTGCCAGATATGGCGGCGATCGAAGTCGAGTGCGCTGAAATCCATGGCTTATTTGGTCAACCTTACATTTATGGTTAAGGTTGACATTGTAACGCTTTATGCCGCCGGCGTCATGCCGTGTGCCGTAATCGCGCCCGCGTATCGCGCCGATATTGTCAACCTTTTGGCATTAAGTATGGTTGACACGTTATTTTCCCGCCTTACACTGAGCCGACGATTTACCGACTCATTCGATGGGAGAAGCCACCGTGGCAGAGATACCGCATTCCGGGCGCTGGACCTTGGCGCAGGCGCAGGCGCTGTTTGAATATCCCCTGTTAGAGCTGTTGTTTCAGGCCCAGCAGGTTCACCGCCAACATTTTGACCCGCGTCAGGTGCAGGTGAGCACCCTGCTGTCTATCAAGACCGGCGCTTGCCCGGAAGACTGCAAATATTGTCCGCAGAGCGCGCGTTACAAGACGGGGCTAGAGGCCGAGCGGCTGATGGAGGTGGAGCAGGTGTTGGCTTCGGCGCGTCAGGCTCGCGCCGCCGGTTCGACCCGTTTCTGCATGGGGGCGGCGTGGAAGAATCCCCATGAGCGCGATATGCCCTACCTGGAGCAGATGGTGCGCGGTGTTAAGGCGTTGGGCATGGAGGCGTGCATGACGCTGGGGGCGTTAAGCGATAGTCAGGCACAGCGCCTGGCGCAGGCGGGCTTGGACTACTACAACCATAACCTGGACACCTCGCCGGAATACTACGCCAATATCATTACCACCCGTCGTTACCAAGATCGCCTGGATACCCTAGAGCGCGTGCGCGCGGCGGGGATCAAGGTATGTTCCGGCGGGATCGTCGGGCTGGGTGAGTCCGAGCGCGATCGTGCCGCCTTGCTCGTGGAGTTGGCCAACCTACCGACGCCGCCGGAGAGCGTACCGATCAACATGTTGGTGAAAGTGGCGGGAACGCCACTGGCGGATAATCCTGACGTCGAGCCGTTCGACTTCATTCGCACCATCGCCGCGGCGCGCATCATGATGCCGACCTCGTATGTGCGACTCTCTGCCGGGCGTGAGCAGATGAACGAGCAGACCCAGGCGCTGTGTTTTATGGCCGGGGCTAACGCGATCTTCTATGGCTGCCGGCTGCTGACTACCCCTAATCCGGCGGAGGATCGCGATCGGCAGTTGTTCCGTAAACTGGGGTTAAATCCACAGCAGACTCAGGTGGCTTACGGCGACCAACAGCAACAGCAACACTTGACCGAACAGGTGTTGCATGCCGATAGCGACCTGTTCTACAACGCGGCGCGCTGATATGGGCTGGCAGACACGGCTTGCACAGGCTTTGGCGGCGCGCCAAGCTGCCGACGCCTACCGGCGACGTACGGTACGCGAGGCGCCCGGGGGACGAGAGATCGTCATCGACGGGCGGCGTTATCTCAACTTTGCGGCTAACGACTACTTGGGACTGAGTCAGCACCCGGCACCGATCGCCGCCTGGCAACAGGGGTTGGCGCGTTATGGCAGTGGCGCCGGCGGCTCCGGCCATGTTACCGGTCATACCACGGCCCATGCGGCGTTGGAGGCCGCGTTGGCCGACTGGCTCGGTTACCCGCGTGCGTTGCTGTTTATCTCCGGCTTCGCCGCCAACCAGGCGCTGATCCTGGCGTTGATGCAGCGTCAGGATCGGGTGCTGGCGGATAAACTGAGCCATGCTTCGCTGATGGAGGCGGCGATGTTGGCGCCGAGTCAGTTGCGTCGTTTCCAACATAATCACCCCGCGTCGTTGGCGCGACTGTTGGCCGCACCGCATGACGGTGAGAGCCTGGTGGTAACCGAAGGGATCTTCAGTATGGATGGCGATAGCGCGCCATTAGCCGCGCTACGCACCCTGTGTGATCGCCATGCGGCCTGGCTGATGGTGGACGATGCCCACGGGGTGGGGGTCTGTGGTCGCGAGGGGCGCGGCAGTTGCGATGCCCAAGGGGTTCGCCCCGATCTGCTGATCGTCACCTTCGGCAAGGCCTTCGGCATCAGTGGGGCGGCGCTGCTGTGCAGCGAATCGTTGGCGGAGTATCTGTTGCAGTTTGCTCGTCACCTGATCTATAGCACCAGCATGCCGCCGGCCCAAGCCTGTGCCTTGCTGAGCGCCCTCCAGGTGGTGCGCCAGGCCGACGAGGAGCGGGCGCGTCTGGCGCGCCATGTGGCGCGCTTCCGCCAGGCCTTGGCGGGGGGACGTTGGCGCTTGGCAGACTCGCCTAGCGCGATTCAACCGCTGATCGTCGGCGAGAATCAGGCGGCGTTGGATTTGGCGCAACGCTTGCGCGCGCGCGGGCTATGGGTGGGGGCCATGCGTCCGCCAACCGTGCCGCCGGGCAGTGCCCGTTTGCGCATCACCCTGAGCGCGGCGCACCAGACGCAAGATATCGAACGATTGCTGGAGGCGCTCGATGACGCTGGCGCATGAGTGGGTCGACAAACCGGCGGTGGCGGCGGCCTTTAGTCGCGCCGCCCACAGTTATGACGCGGCGGCTGCCTTTCAGCGCCACAGCGGCGAGCGTCTGTTGGCGCTGCTGGATGGCGCGGGGGCCGGGCGTGTGGCCTTGGACGTCGGGTGCGGTACCGGCTATTTTAGCCGACGTCTGACTGCCTGCGATTACCGCGTCACAGCGCTCGATCTGGCACCCGGCATGTTGGCGCAGGCGCGGCGCCTGGACAGCGCGCAGCACTATGTGTTGGCCGATATGGAGCGCCTGCCGTTAGCCGATGCCTGTGTGGATCTCTGCTTCTGTAACTTAGCGATCCAGTGGTGCGCTTCGTTGCCTCGCGCGCTGGGTGAGTTGATGCGGGTAACGCGCCCCGGTGGCCGGGTGGTATTCACCACCCTGGCCGACGGCTCGTTGCAGGAGCTGGCCGCGGCCTGGCGGCAGGTGGACGGGCGGCAACACGTCAACCGCTTTCTGCGTCACGAACAGATTGCGGCGGCCTGCGCCCCCTATCGCCATTGCCTGACGATGCATACCCTGCGTTATCACTTTCCTGATGTTGTGGCCTTGATGCGGTCGCTGAAAGGGATCGGCGCCACCCATTTGCATGCGGGACGGATGGGGGGATTAAGCGGACGCCAGCGTTTGGCACGCCTGGCGCAGTGCTATCCACGCCAGGCACAGGGCGTCGCGCTAAGTTATCAACTGGTGGTAGGAGAATTGACGCGTGGCTAGTCGTACTCAGAGTTGGTTTATTACCGGAACCGATACCGATGTGGGCAAGACGGTGGTCAGCACAGCATTGCTTCAGGCGGCGGCGCGCCATGGTCTGTGTTGTGCCGGTTATAAGCCGGTCGCCTCCGGGAGCGAATGGGAGGCGGAAGGGTTGCGTAATGCCGATGCGTTGGCCTTGCAGGCCGCCTCGAACTTGGCGCTGCGCTACCAGGAGGTGAATCCTTACACCTTCGCCGAACCGACCTCCCCGCATATCGTCAGCGCAGCGCAGGGGGTGCTCATCGATCCGCGTCGCCTCAGCGCCGGGTTACATGCTCTACAGCGCCGGGCGCAGTGGGTCGTGGTGGAGGGCGCGGGGGGCTGGTTGACCCCGTTGAGCTCGGATTATGGTTTCGATCAGTGGGTGGTGCAAGAGCGTCTGCCGGTGATCCTGGTGGTGGGGGTGAAGCTGGGCTGCATCAATCACGCCTTACTGAGCGCGCGGGCGATCACGGCCGCCGGCCTGCCATTGGCCGGTTGGGTGGCCAATCAGATCCAGGCACCCGGTCGGCGTCATGCGGAGTATTTGGCGACCCTGCGACAGGGGTTATCCGTGCCCTGCCTGGGAGAGATCCCCTTTGATCCGGCGCTGGACAGCCAGGCGCGAGCCGCCTACTTGGATCTGACCGCGCTGCTGGCGGCGGAAGCTTAGCCCGCCCTCCTTGATAACTGAAAATTAGATTGTTTATTTGTTTTTAATCTGCATATTCGTTTAATAAACCGCCTGTGTCGGGCGGGCGAAAAAAAATCGCCGACTCCGCACGGGCGCTCTCCCGCGGGGCGCGCGAAGTTATCCACCATTCCTGTGGATAACCTTGTGTATTAGGTTTAGAAAACCGACGCCAAGCCAGTGCCTATGCGGCTTGCACTTAACCCGCTCGGATTCTCGGCTTTTGAATGATTTCCTTGTATATCAAATAATTAAACAAAAGCAAGGCGGTGCGACGTTTTCACCGTTGCCGGCGTTCCCCTCTTGACAACGGCCCGGCGGCGGGGAAGCGCGCGGGTAATGTCGGAATGGGGATAAATGTCATTTTTATGTGACAGTTGTGAGTGCCAGGTGAATGTTTGCCGCGACGAGCGGGGCGGCTATTTTAAGCCGGCGGGCCATCCAGTAACATGACGGCTTCACGCGATGATCCGGCGGGCGAGGTGCGGCTGCTCCGTCGGCATTTTGCCGCCGCGCAAGCTATGGGGTAGCGAGCCATGAGTAAAACCTTCAAATTGCATTCCGCCTTTCAGCCCTCCGGCGATCAGCCCGAGGCGATTCGCCGCCTGGAGGAGGGGCTGGAGGATGGCCTGGCGCATCAGACGCTGCTAGGGGTGACCGGCTCGGGCAAGACGTTCACCATCGCCAACGTGATCGCCGATCTCAATCGGCCAACCATGGTGATGGCGCCGAATAAGACGCTGGCTGCCCAACTGTATGGTGAGATGAAGCAATTCTTCCCCGACAATGCGGTCGAGTATTTCGTCTCTTACTACGACTATTACCAGCCGGAAGCCTATGTACCCAGTTCCGACACCTTCATCGAGAAAGACGCCTCGGTCAACGAACACATCGAACAGATGCGGCTCTCGGCCACCAAGGCGTTATTGGAACGACGCGATGTGGTGGTGGTTGCCTCGGTCTCGGCGATCTATGGCCTGGGTGATCCCGATCTCTATCTGAAGATGATGCTGCACCTGACCCAGGGGATGTTGATCGATCAGCGCGCCATCCTGCGTCGTCTCTCCGAGCTGCAATACACCCGTAACGATCAGGCTTTCGCACGCGGTACCTTCCGTGTGCGCGGCGAGGTGATCGATATTTTCCCCGCCGAGGCCGAGGATCAGGCGTTGCGGGTGGAGCTGTTCGACGAGGAGGTGGAGCGTCTGTCGCTGTTCGACCCGCTCACCGGTCAACTGTTGCGTCAGGTTCCACGCTTCACCGTCTATCCGAAAACCCATTATGTCACGCCGCGCGAGCGTATCTTGCAGGCGATGGAGGAGATCCGCGGCGAACTGGCGCAGCGCCGACAGGTGCTGCTGGCCAATAACAAGCTGCTGGAAGAGCAGCGCCTCAGCCAACGAACTCAGTTCGATCTGGAGATGATGAATGAGCTGGGGTACTGCTCGGGGATCGAAAACTACTCCCGCTACCTCTCCGGACGTGGGCCCGGCGAGCCGCCGCCGACCCTGTTCGACTACCTGCCGGCGGACGGTTTGTTGGTGATCGATGAGTCGCACGTCACCATCCCGCAGATCGGCGGCATGTACCGTGGCGACCGAGCGCGCAAGGAGACGTTGGTCGAGTATGGTTTCCGTCTGCCTTCCGCGTTGGATAACCGGCCGCTACGTTTCGAGGAGTTTGAGGCGTTGGCCCCGCAGACGATCTATGTTTCGGCGACGCCGGGCAACTATGAGCTGGAGAAGTCGGGTGGTGAGGTGATCGATCAGGTGGTGCGTCCGACCGGCCTGCTCGATCCGCAGATCGAGGTACGCCCGGTGGCGACCCAGGTGGACGATCTGCTGTCGGAGATCAATGCGCGCGCCGCGAGCGGCGAGCGGGTGCTGGTGACCACCCTGACCAAGCGAATGGCCGAGGATCTGACTGAGTATCTGGAGGAGCATGGGGTGCGGGTGCGCTATCTACACTCCGATATCGACACCGTCGAGCGCATGGAGATCATCCGCGATCTGCGTCTGGGCGAGTTCGATGCCCTGGTGGGCATCAACCTGCTGCGCGAAGGTTTGGATATGCCGGAAGTCTCCCTGGTGGCGATCCTGGACGCCGACAAGGAGGGCTTTCTGCGTTCCGAACGCTCGCTGATCCAGACCATCGGTCGAGCGGCGCGTAACCTCAACGGCAAGGCGATCCTGTATGCCGATAGCGTCACGCCGTCGATGGCGCGGGCGATCGGCGAGACGGAACGGCGGCGCGAACGCCAGCAGGCGTTTAACCTCGCGCATGGCATCGTGCCACAGGCGCTGAACAAGAAGGTGACCGATATCCTGCAACTGGGTGACGCTCCGACGCGCGGGCGTGGCAAAGGGACGCGCGGGCAGCGGGCTGCCGAGCCGCCGCGCGCCTACAGCGGCCTCTCTGCCAAACAGCTCGAACAGCAGATCCAGCGCCTAGAGGGGCAGATGTACCAGCATGCGCAGAACCTGGAGTTCGAGCAGGCCGCCGCGTTGCGTGATGAAATTCATCAGTTACGCGAACAGTTCAAGACGGCGCCGTAACGGCGTCGCTTTTGCTTGCCCGGCGGCGCTAAGGCCGTTAGGGTAAGCGCCTTTCATGCCAAGCGGATAATCCTCATGTCTATATCACGCGATCCCCTGCACGGGGTCACTCTCGAAGCGTTACTCAACGCGCTGGTGGCACGCTACGGTTGGCCGGAGTTGGGCCGCCGTATCGCCATCAATTGCTTTCTGAGCGATCCTAGCATCAAGTCGAGCCTCAAGTTTCTGCGCCGTACCCCTTGGGCGCGCGCCAAGGTTGAGGCACTTTATCTGGCGTCATTGCAGGATGCGCCGAGCGATCCGGCCGCGCCGTGGGACGGTTGGCGACGACGTCACGACGATGCGTGATGGGCCGCGCCTGCGTTGCGGGCGGCACAGGAACTCAGTACTATCTGCGCCGCTATCCACGAGGGGAAAGGTATGCCGAAAGTCAAACGGGTGCTGTTGGCGCCGATGGAAGGGGTGCTCGATGCCTTGGTACGCGAGCTGTTGAGCGAGGTGAATGATTACGATCTGTGCATCACCGAGTTTGTGCGGGTGGTGGATCGCCTGTTGCCGGAAAAGGTGTTCTACCGCCTCTGCCCGGAGCTGCATCGTCACAGCCGCACACGCAGCGGCACGCCGGTACGCATCCAGTTACTGGGGCAGTCACCACACTGGCTAGCAGAAAACGCCCTGCGCGCGGTAACCCTGGGATCACCCGGCGTCGACTTCAATTGCGGCTGTCCGTCGAAGGCGGTCAATGGTAGCGGTGGGGGCGCGACGCTGCTGAAGGATCCGGCACAGATCTACGCGGGCGTACGGGCGATGCGCCAGGCGGTGCCCGCAGCGCTGCCGGTCACGGTCAAGGTGCGTCTGGGCTGGGAGAGTGCTAGCCAGCGCTTCGAGATCGCCGATGCGGTGCAACAGGCTGGAGCGACGGAGCTGGTGGTCCATGGGCGCACCAAGGAGGACGGCTATCGCGCCGAACGCATCAATTGGGCAGCGATCGGCGAGATCCGGCGGCGTCTGTCGATCCCGGTGATCGCCAACGGTGAGATCTGGGATTATGCCAGCGCTCAAGCCTGCCTGGCGCAGACCGGTTGCGACGCCGTGATGATCGGACGCGGAGCGTTGAATATCCCTAACCTGAGCCGGGTGGTGAAAGATAACGCCGCGCCGTTGGCGTGGCCGGAGGTCGTGGCGCTGTTGCAGCGTTACGTTCGTCTGGAGAAGCAGGGCGATACCGGTCTGTACCATGTGGCGCGCATCAAGCAGTGGCTTGGCTATTTGCGTAAGGTCTATCCCCAGGCGGAGACGCTGTTTCGCCAGGTGCGGCCGCTGATGGCGACATCGGCGATCGCGGCGCGCATCGATGCGCTGTCATGCGCCGAGTAAGCGCCGGCTCGCCGTGAGTCGCGTGTCATCGCCGAGCGGTGTGCGCTAAGACCGAGGCGAATGCGCCCAGCCCTGGGGGCGACTCAGTGGCGCACCACGCGGAAATCCATCAGGCGGTTACCCAACAGCGCCAGCGCCAGGCCGAGTAGGATCAACAACAGGCTATAGAGCTGTACGGCGCTCAATGTGGTGCCCAGAATGATCTTATCGGCGGCCAGTGCGATCAACGGAATCAGCAGGGTAAAGGGCATCAAGTAGCCGGTGTGGTTACGCCTGAGCAAGCGTCCCCAGATGGCGTAGGCCAGATGGGTCGCGATGTAGGCCAGATAAAGCAGCGCCAGCAAGGTGGTAAGATCGAGCCCGCGCAGGGCCGTCAGGGTAGCTTCGTCCCCATCGAACAGCCAGGCGGCGAGGAAGAAAGGCAGGATCGGTGCCAATGCGGCCCAGGCGATCAATGCCGGTAACGAGCCTTGAATGCTGTCGCGGATGCGCAGACGCTGGATCAGATTACCCAGCGCCAGGCACAGGGCGGCTCCCAGGGCTAACAGAACGGCGCCTTCTGGTAGCGAGAGCCCATCGGCGCCCGGGTGTAACAGTAACGCCACGCCGGCGAACACCAACAGTAGCGCAAAGAGCTGACTGAGGCGGATGCGTTCGCCGAACAGTAGGGTGCCGAGCAGCACGGTAAACAGCAGCTGTAGTTGCAGCAACATCGCGGCTACGCCCGCACTGAGGCCGCCATGCAGGGCGAAAAACAGGAAAGCAAACTGGCCGAAACCGATCAGCAGGCCATACAGGATCAGCGTGTGTGCCGCGAGGGCCGGGCGCGGCAGTAGGAAGATGGCGGGCAGCGCCAGCAGCAAACAGCGCAGGCCGCCCAGGAGCAGCGGCGATAGGTGTTGCAGCCCTAGCTGCATCGCCACAAAGCCGACGCCCCAGATCGCCACCACCAACAGCGCCAGCAGGGTATCTTTTAGCCCCATAATGCCTCCCTCATTTTGTCGTTTCGTTCCCGTGCAGCGGTGTGGCGAGCGCGGGGCGTTTTAGCGGTTATCCCACTGATAAAACAACTATAGTCAAGGCTATCTGTTCGTGTATCTTTTCCCCGCTTTGGCCGCAATAATTTTGTTTGCATGTAGCGCGTCGCGCCATTCACATACGGAAACATTTTTATTTTTGCTGCCTTTCCGGCGAGCGATTAGGCTGTGTGCCGCCGCGCCCAACGCGCCGCCAGCGTCTATACTGTGTCGGTGCGCACGCAACGCATTGTAGCCGCTAATGCCATGATAGACATGCCTTTTCGGCTCACTATTCCCGCCCATAGGCCGCAGTCGGCCATCAGTATGGCGGGTTTCCCGGCGCATCCCGGGTCATTCCCTAGCGAGATTAATGAAGAAACATGGTTGTTACACTCCGTTATTCCCTATTAAGTTTACTGATCGTGGGCGGTACTCTGGCGGCGTTGCCAGCGGTGCAGGCCAGTGACAATGCCCCCTCCGCGCAACAGCGTGCCCCGTTGGCGCTCGCCTCGGGAAGCGCCATGGTGATGGATCTGAATACCCATCAGGTGATCTACGCCAGCCATCCCGATGTGCAGGTGCCGATCGCCTCGATCACCAAGCTGATGACGGCGATGGTGGCGCTGGACGCCCATCCTGATCTGAACGAAGTGATTGCGGTCGATATCCGTCATACCAAAGAATTGAAAGGCGTCTTCTCACGGGTACGGGTCGGCAGCGAGCAGACACGTCGCCAGATGCTGCTGTTGGCGTTGATGTCGTCGGAAAACCGCGCCGCCGCGACCTTGGCGCACCATTATCCCGGCGGCTACGACGCCTTCATTCGCGCGATGAACGCCAAGGCCCGGGCGTTGGGCATGACGCGTACCCACTATGTCGAGCCGACCGGCCTCTCTCCGCTGAACGTGTCGAGCGCGCGTGATCTGGTTAAGTTGCTGCAAGCGACGAAGACGTATCCATTGATCAGTGAACTCAGCACGACGGAAACCCAGAGCGTGACTTTCCGTCACCCGACCTATACAGAAACCTTTAACAATACCAATCACTTGTTGCGCAATGATAAGTGGAACATCGCGCTGACCAAGACCGGATTCACCAATCAGGCGGGACACTGCCTGGCGATGCGCACGGTGATCGGCGGGCGCCCGGTGGCCCTGGTGGTATTGGATGCCTTTGGCAAATATACCCACTTCGCCGATGCTAACCGCCTGCGTGAATGGATGCTGACGGGCAAGGCGTCGCCGGTACCGGCGGCGGCCCTCAGCTACAAACAACAGAAAAATCTGGGCCAGCGTCTGGCTGAAAATTAAGGTTATGCCTCGTGCAGAGGTGATGGGCGCGTGCGCCTGAGGGTGTACGACTGTTGGATCTTCGCGGCGTATGCTCACTGGCGCGATCATGGTAAGAAGGAGGTAGAGGGTGGCCGGCAGCAGTCTATTGACCCTGATCGATGATATCGCTTCGTTGCTCGACGATGTGGCGTTGATGAGTAAGGTGGCGGCGCGGAAGACCGCCGGCGTATTGGGGGATGATCTGGCGCTCAACGCCCAACAGGTTAGCGGTGTGCATGCCGATCGCGAACTGCCTGTGGTGTGGGCGGTCGCGTGCGGCTCCTTGTTGAATAAGGCGATTCTGGTGCCTCTGGCGCTGTTGATCAGCGCCGTGGCGCCTTGGTTGATTACCCCGTTGTTGATGCTGGGCGGCGCCTTCTTGTGTTATGAGGGGGCGGAGAAGTTGGTGCATAAGTGCTGGCCGCAGGATGAGGGCGAGGCTCCGGCAGCGATAGCGGCGCTGACGCAAGGGGATATCGTCGCCTATGAACGTAACAAGGTGAAGGGGGCGATCCGTACCGATTTCATCCTCTCCGCCGAGATCGTCGCCATTACGCTGGGTACGGTGGCCAGCGCGCCTTTTGTCCAGCAAGTGCTGGTGCTATGTGGCATCGCCTTGCTGATGACGCTCGGCGTGTACGGTTTGGTGGCGTTGATCGTGAAGCTGGATGATGCCGGGGTGTGGCTTGGCGCGCGGCCAAGCCGCATCGCGCGTGGCCTGGGGCGCGCTATCCTCTATACGGCCCCCTGGTTGATGCGTCTACTGTCGCTGGCGGGGACGATCGCCATGTTTATGGTTGGCGGCGGTATTGTGGTGCATGGTTTACCCTGGTTGCATCACGGTATTCTCGCCCTGAGTCAATCGGCAGGGGCATGGCCGACGCTGGGTGAGTTACTCGGCGGGGTCGTCCCCTCTTTGCTGGCGATGCTGTTCGGCTTGCTGTTGGGGATGGTTATCGTTGGTGTACTCCTCGGGGGGCAGCGTCTCCTGCGTCGTTGATCTGCGGCGGTGGCCTGGCCTACCGCCGACGCCCTTCTCTTTGCGTTTTCCTTTTCGCACTATGCGCAATATCTCCTTGTTTTGCTTTCGTATCCTTGCGATGGTTATGTAAAGGTATTAGCGATTTTACCCTCGGCTGTGGCGGTGAGTCGATCAAAACAGACGTGAGGCAATCGATTTATCACTTGCTTTCCCTAGGGAATATTTGGATAAATAGCTGCCAAAGCGTTGTTGAGGGGATAAGCAGGCGTAAGTTCGAACCTTGTCGTCCTTTTATGCCTCTGTCACGGAAAGTGCATCATTTTTCCCTTATTCGCTTTTATTTGTTTTTTATTTCATTTTATGCGTAAGTTAACGAAGAATATTGCTTTCGTTTGCTACTCTATAGCCTGGGCAACCTAATGAGGGCGATCGGCACTGTATGCTGCTTGTCGATGATCTCGATGTCGCTCTTCTATCAGCGGATAGACCGCGCCTGTCACCACGCGGGTGACGTTCCGGTTAGGTTGTCGCTATGCTAGCTTTGAAAGTTGGTGGTGGTTATTCGAAAGTTTGTGAAAGCAATCATATTTTTCGGTTGTTTGTGTTGAAAGCAATCGTAATGTTATTAATCTTAGTTCGAGGCCAGTTGAAGCCCGCTTCAACCGGTTTCGTAAGGGGACAAAAGTGAAAGCGGCAGCAATCGAAAGGCGTATGGAAATCTTCAACGTGGTGACCGCTCAAGGGAAAGCTCGCGTTGAGGAGTTAGCCGCAAGATTTAACGTCTCAAGCGTCACTATCCGCAGTGACCTGACCTTTCTGGAGGAGAACGGCTATATCGTGCGTTCGCATGGGGCGGCTATCCCGAATACCGGGGTGATTGCCGAACTGAGCGTCCACGAGAAGCGCCACCGTAATAGCGGTGTGAAATCCCAGATCGGTCTGGCGGCGGCCAAGCTGATTAACAGCGGTGACGCGGTGATTCTGGATTCTGGTACGACGACCCGTGAGATCGCCGGGCACCTTCGGGGCTTGGAGAACGTGGTGGTCATGACTAACGGTCTGGATGTCGCCGTGGAGCTCGTCTCCTCGCCCGGTATCGAGGTAGTGTGTACCGGCGGGGTGTTACGTAAGAGCGCAATGTCTTTTTCAGGTTCGCAGGCCGAAGCCTGCTTGAAGAACTTCTGTTTCGACAAAGTTTTTCTCGGGGTGGATGGATTCGATCTGCGAGCGGGTATCACTACGCACAACGAGCAGGAAGCGAGTCTTAACCGCTTGATGTGTGAGATCTCCGATCAGGTGATCGCGGTTGCCGACTCGACCAAGTTCGGCAAGCGTGGTTACCATATGATTCGGGATTTTGCTGATATCGATATCCTGGTGACGGACTCCGGGGTGCCCGACGATTATGTCGAACGCCTGCGGGAAGCCCACGTCGAAGTGATTATCGCTGAAAAAGAGAAGTGACGCGCTGACTCCACGGTAAACCGGTCCGTGTTTATTGTGGAGTTATTTTGATGCATCAGTTAGCGCAGCTTGTTCAGCGTCACAAGGCCGGTGAGCCGGTCGGTATCTATTCAGTCTGTTCCGCTCATCCGCTGGTTATCGAAGCCGCGATGGAGCAGGCGTTGCAGGATGATTCGCTCCTGCTGATCGAAGCCACCTCTAACCAGGTGGATCAATTCGGCGGTTACACCGGGATGACCCCGGTCGATTTCCGCGACTACGTGTGCCGTCAGGCCGATCTGCTGCAATTCCCGCTTGCCCGCCTGATTTTGGGGGGAGACCATCTCGGCCCCAACCGTTGGCAGCATCTGCCCGCCGCTGAGGCGATGGCCCATGCCGATACCCTGATCGCCGCCTATGTGGCCGCCGGTTTCCAAAAAATCCACCTCGATTGCAGCATGTCCTGCGCCGATGATCCGCTACCGCTGAGCGATGCCATGGTGGCCGAGCGTGCCGCGCGTCTGGCCGCCATCGCCGAGCGCACCGCGCGTGAACAGTTTGGCCGTAGCCAACTGGTGTATGTGATCGGTACTGAAGTTCCGGTACCGGGTGGCGCTAAGGAGCACATCGATACGTTGGAAGTCACCTCACCGCAGGCGGCGCGTCAGACTATCGAATGTCACCGCGAGGCCTTTGCGCGGGCCGGCGTCGCCGACTGCTGGGAGCGGGTGATCGGCCTGGTGGTACAGCCGGGCGTCGAGTTTGACCATACTGGAGTGATCGATTTCCGTCCGCAGCAGGCCCAGGCGCTAAGCCAGGTGTTGGCGGATTACCCGCACCAGGTGTTTGAGGCACACTCGACCGATTACCAGACCGATCAAGCTTATCGTGAGCTGGTGGACAACCATTTTGCCATCCTCAAGGTTGGTCCGGCGCTGACTTTCGCCCTACGTGAGGCGTTGTTCAACCTGTGTCATATCGAAGAAGAAATGTATGCCGCAGAACAGTGCTCTGGCCTGCGCCAGGCCATCGAAACGGCGATGCTGGAGGCCCCGCAGAACTGGCAGAAATATTACAGCGGCAGCGAAGAGCAGGTGCGTTTTGCGCGTCGCTACAGCTTTAGCGATCGCATCCGCTACTACTGGCCGACGCCGGCAGTACAGGCGGCGCAGCAGAAGCTGTTCGACAACCTGACCCAGTCGCCGATCCCTTACCCGCTGCTCAGCCAGTATCTGCCGCGTGAATTCACCGCGGTGCGTGAGGGCAACCTGACGCTGCAACCCGAAGCGTTGGTCAAGGCGCACATTAAACACATTTTATCCGGCTACGCGCAGGCGTGCTTGCGCAACTAATTAGGACGTGACTATGCAACAGTATATGGGATATGACCTGGACGCCTTACAGCGTCTCGGCGCGACATGGACGGCAAAAGAGATCGAACAACAACCGGCTTGCTGGGCGAAGACCCAGCAAATCGTTAGCGACATGCACGCGCAAATCAGCGCCTTCCTGCATCGCGCGCTGGCGGCCGACAATGCGCGGGTGATCTTCACCGGCGCGGGTACCTCCGCCTTCGCCGGGCGTGCGTTGGTGCCGCTGCTGTCACGTTATGTCCCGCGCCGCATGGAGGCGATCGCCACTACCGATCTGGTCTCTTGCCCGCAACAGTATCTGAGCGAAGACGTGCCGACGCTGTTGGTGTCGTTCGCGCGCTCGGGGAATAGCCCGGAGAGCGTGGCGGCATTGCAAGTCGCGTCCGAATGCCTCAGCCAGTGCTATCACTTGGTGCTGACCTGTAACGCCGAAGGGCAGTTGTATCGTTTCTGCCAGGATAGCCTCAACGCCTTGGCGGTGTTGACGCCGGCGGAGACTAACGATCAGTCGCTGGCGATGACCTCCAGCTTCTCCTCAATGATGATGGCGGCAGTTACGATTTTTGCCGGCCTTGATAAATATTCGAAAGATATCGAAGAATTTTGTAAAAAAAGTGCGGATTGGTTCAAACAAATAAACCAGCAATTTGTGGATAATATCCGGGCTGGGCAGTATCAGCGTGTTATCTACCTGGGAAGCGGAGGATTACAGGGATTGGCTCAGGAATCGGCACTGAAAGTGCTGGAGTTAACGTCAGGCAGAATCGCTGCCATGTACGACTCCCCATTGGGATTCCGCCATGGACCGAAGGCAATAGTTAACAGTGAAACATTAATCTTTGTTTTTATTTCCAACGATCCTTATACGCGTAAGTATGATCTCGATCTGTTGCAAGAACTACGCAATGATAATGTTGCCAAGGAAATTATTGCCGTCTCCGCTTATAGCGAGCATGCCGTCACTGCCGGTCGGCATATTATCGTGCCAGGCGTAGCACAAAGCGATGACATTGGACTGTTGTTTGCTTATTTGATGTTGGCGCAAGCATTTGCATTCCATAATTCAATCGCCGTTGGCAATTCACCGGACAACCCTTCACCTACCGGGGAAATTAATCGGGTTGTACAAGGTGTTACTATTTATGGTTTTGAAAAATCACTCGAAGGGAAAATATATGAATCAGCCTAATATTGTCTGGACTCGTATCGATGAGCGTTTACTACACGGGCAAATCCGTATTACCTGGGGTAAACATACTGAGGCCAATCTGATTCTGGTTGCCAACGATGAAGCGGCCGAAGGCGATAGCGCGGCATTCATGCAAGCGGGCATGAAAGCCTCTGCTGGCGGTGAATATGAGGTACGCTTCTTTACTATTCAGAAAACCATCGATGTGATTCATAAGGCCGCAGCGCGCCAGAAAATTTTTATTCTGTGCAATAACCCAAGCGATGTCGCACGTTTGGTCGAAGGCGGTGTGCCGATTAAACATTGCAATATCGGCAATATGCATTTCCATGAAGGTAAACGGCAGATCGCGAAGACCGTATCGGTCGATGATAAGGATCTGGATGCTTTCCGTCGTATGATCGATTTGGGCGTCAGCTGTACCGTACAAAATACACCTGACCAATCTCCCATCGATATTATGACTCTGGCGAAAAGCGCCTAATTCAATGGGGGGATTGCTTCCCCCGTTGTAACTCTGCGGTTGAGGAATATATTTATGGTCTTTGAAGCGACGCTCGTTGCCATTTGGGCATTCTTATGCGGTATCGATAAATACGATGTGGCATTAAATATTCACCGCCCATTAATTACCGGCCCGGTGGTTGGGTTAATTATGGGAAATATGGAAATTGGTTTGATCGCCGGTGCCACGTTGGAGCTGGCTTGGTTGGGTCTGGTGCCGAACGCCGGGGCGCAGCCACCGGATGTCACCATGGGGACCATCGCCGCCGTGGCGTTTGCGGTGATGACGGGTCAGTCACCGGAAGTGGCGATGGGGGTCGGCATGCCGATCGCCGTACTGATGCAGATGATCGTCATCGGTTTCTTCGCCCTGACCGCGTTTACCATGGGGAAAGCGGACGAGTATGCCGAGCAGGCGGATGCCGGCGGGATATCGCGCTTGCTGATCGGCACGATCGTCACGCGCTCGATGCTCTACTTTGTTATCGCTTTCGCCACCGTCTACTTCGGTGAGCATGCGGCGGAATGGATCGACAAGAATACACCGAAAGCGCTGTTGGAAGGCCTGGGCATCGGCGCCAAGATGGTTCCGGCTATCGGTTTCGCCATGTTGCTGAAAATCATGTGGTCTAAAGAAATGGCAGGGGTGTTCTTTATCGGTTTCGTGATGACCACCTACCTCAAGCTGCCGATCATGGCCGTGGCGATCCTCGGCGCCTCCATCGCCGTGTTGTACTACTTCTTCAGCGGTAACAAGTCCAATTCACAGCAGCAGGTTAAAGAGGAATTCGAAGATGGCATCTGAAGTCATTATCTCTCCGGCGCAGGAAGAAACACGTAAGGCCGCCAGCCTGGTGGACAACGTGGATGCTTATCAAGATGGTGAAGTCCGCAAGGTGATCACCAAGAAGGATCTGTGGAAGTGCGCGTTCCGCGGGCTGTTCATGGAAGGTAACTTCAACTTCGAACGTATGCAGGGTGGGGGTTTTGCCTACTCGATGATCCCGGCACTGAAGAAGATCCACGGCAATAACCGCGCGGATTTGGCCAAGTCGCTGAAGAACCATCTGCAATTCTTTAACGCCAGTCCGAAACTGTTCACCTTCCTGCTGGGTACAGCCATCGCGATGGAGGAGAACAAAGAGAAGCCGTCTACCATCAACGTGATGAAGGTAGCGGGTATGGGCCCGACCGGCGGGATCGGCGACGCTATCGACCATATGACGTTGATGCCGTTGACGTTGGCGCTAGGCGCATCCATCGCCATCGACGGCTCCATCGCCGGTCCGTTCGTGTTCTTCATTCTGTATCAGATCGTCCACTTCCTGGTCTATTTCGGCCTGATGTTTATGGGCTACCGCGCCGGGACGGCGGCGATGGTGAGCATGAGCGATGCCACCGAGAAGCTGGCACGTGCCGCCAACATCATGGGTATCTTTGTCATCGGGGCGTTGTGCGCCACCTTTATCCGCTTCAGTACCACGGCGTCGATAGAGTTGGGCGGCAAGACGGTGGATCTCCAGAGTGCCTTGTTCGACAAGATCATGCCAAACATGCTGCCGTTGCTGTTGGTCTTCTTCATGTTCCGCATGGTGAAGGGAACCGGCTTCTGGGCTAAGCCACCGGTGCTGATCTTCTCGACGTTGGCGGCCGGCGTCGTCGGCCACCTGCTGGGTATTCTGTAATCGTCACTCCCCGCACCATCATCAAGGAGCGGGGAGTCTACCAATGAGTCAGTTGTAAGGGTTATTTCATGATTGGTCTTGTCATTTCCGGTCACATCCATTTCGCCAGCGGCATGGCTTCCGCGGTACGCGCCATCGCCGGCGAACAGCCGCAGATGCGTTTTATCGACTTCGTTGAGTCCATGTCTACCGATGATCTGGAGGCGGCACTGCGCCAGGCAGCCGATGAGGTGGACGGGGGCGACGGCGTCTTGTTCCTGACCGACCTGCCAGGCGGCTCCCCCTGTAACCGCGCGCTGAATGTGCTGATGAGCCGCGAGGGCGTTGAGGTACTGGCCGGCGTTAACTTGCCGATGATCGCCAATGCCGCCTTCGAGCGCGATGGCGCGAGCCTAGCGGAGTTAGTGGCGATCCTGCAAGAGATCGGCGCCAGCAGCGTACAGAACATGCGCCAGACGCTGGAAGCCGTCATGGCACCAGCCGAGTGTGAAGCGAGCGACGGACTGTAAGATGATGCCGATTGCCTATCTGGCCGACCGGGTGTTTACCCCGCGCGGCATAGAGCGCGATGTCGCCGTGCTGGTCGAGGATGGCATCATCACCGGCGTCGGCCCGACAATCCCGCCGGGCGCACAGGTGGTGCGCTTGGCCGGTCATACGCTTTGGCCGGGATTGATCGACATGCATATTCACGGCCGCGCTGGTGCCGATGTGATGGATGCGACGCCGCAGGCCCTGCAAACCATCGCCGATGCGTTACCGCAGTGCGGGGTGGTGGCGTGGGTGGGTACCACCGTCAGCGCGCCGCAGCAGGATGTCTGCCAGGCGTTGCAACAGGTTGGGGCGTTTGTCGCCGCAGGGCAACGGCATGGCGCCCGCCTGCTGGGAAGTTTCCTCGAGGGGCCGCATTTTACCGCGCCTTATCGGGGGTCCCACCCCGAAACCTTCCTGCGCGAACCGGATGCCGACGCGTTGGAGGCATTGTGGCAGGCTAGCGACGGCACCCTGTTGCGTGCAGCCCTGGCACCGGAATCGGAGACGGCGCTCCAGGCTATCGCCTGGTGGCGCGCGCGCGGTGTCAAGGTGGGCATCGCCCATACCGCGGCCAATTTTACCCAGGTACAGCGCGCGCACGCCTTAGGCGCCGATTGCGGCGTTCATCTGTATAACGGCATGTCTGGGTTACATCATCGTGAACCGGGTTGCTGTGGGGCGGTGCTTTATTTAGACATGCTGTCCGAATTGATCGCCGATGGGATCCACGTTCACCCGGTGATGCTCAACCTGGCCTATCGTTGCAAGGGCTATCGGCATATCGCGCTGATCACCGATTGCATGCGTGCCGGCGGACTGGGCGAGGGGCGTTATCGGCTCGGCGCTCAGGAGATCAACGTGCGTAACGGTGAGGCGCGTACTGACGATGGTTCGTTAGCCGGCAGTACCTGTAGCTTGGATCAGGCGGTGCGCAACATGGTCAATCTGGCCGGCGTGCCGGTCTGGGAGGCTGTGCAGATGGCCTCGGCGGTCCCGGCCGCCTACCTCGGTCTGGCGCAGCGTTTGGGCGAAATCCGCAGCGGCGCGCTGGCGAACTTTACCGTGGTGGATGAGGCGATGACGGTGGTGGAAACCTATATTAACGGCGAGTGCGCCTACCGGCGTTCGGTCTAACGCGTGACGGGCCGGGCGAGGGCGACGGCGCGATACATTACAACCAGGGAGGGTCATGCCCGGCATGGCCACCGCTAATCAGTGGCCCGCAGGGGAGTCGTCCGATAAGGGCGTGCGGGCCCAGTGAGGATAAGGCAATGAGTGCGATAACACGTGAAGAGATCCTGGCAGACATGCTGCGGGTTTACCGCTATCAGGCGGCCAATCAGACGCGCAGCGTGGTACGCCGCAGCGGCAAGACGCGCTTCATCAAGGATACCGATTGGGAGCGCGGGGTATTTTGGTCTTGTGTCGCCGCAGCCTGGCAGGCGACCGGCGATAACATCTATCTCGATGGGGTGATGAACTACACCCTGCATACCGGTTTCCGTACCGGTCCTAATGCCCGTTTCGCCGATGACATGGTGTGTTGTCAGGCCTATTTGGATGTCTATCCCCAGGTCGAGCAGCCGGAAGCATTGGAGCCGACCATCAAGGCGTTGAGCCAGATGGTGGATGAGCCGCGCCCGGGTCGTGAGGATTGGTGGTGGTGCGACGCGCTGTTCATGGCACCGCCGGCCTTCGCCGCGCTCAGTGCGCGTACCGGCGATAGCCGTTACGTCGACTATATGGATGTCGCCTTCTGGGATGCCGTCGAGCATCTGTACGATCCCGAGAGCGGCCTGTTCTATCGCGACTACCGTTATATTCCCGATGGACAGGGCGGCGAGTTGCGTGAAGAGAATGGCGAGAAGGTGTTTTGGAGTCGGGGCAACGGCTGGGTATTGGCCGCCGTGCCACGTATCCTGGCGCATCTGCCTGCGCATCATCCGAGCCGCGCGCGTTACCTGGCGTTGTTTAGCGATTTGGCGGCAGCGGTAAGCGATTACCAGCAAGCCGATGGCCTGTGGCGCACCAGTATGCGCGATCCCGCACGCTTCCCGGCGGCGGAGAGTAGCGCCGCGGCGTTATTCTGCTATGGGCTGGCTTGGGGGATTGCGCAGGGGCTGCTGGCGCGTGAACGTTATCTGCCGATCGTCGAGCGTGCCTGGACGGCGTTGCAGGGTTGTATCCAGCCAAATGGCATGTTGGGTTGGGTGCAGTTACCCGCCTTCAACCCGCGCGATGTACAGCGAGAGCACAACATCGATTACGGTGCGGGAGCCTATCTGCTGGCGGGCAGTGCGATGTTAGCGCTTTACGCCTGATCCCCTCATCGTCGCCACTGACGCCCGACCCAGGTCGGGCGTTCTTTCACCCCCTTTCGTTGTTATGCGGCCTCTGCGCTTACTGTGTTCGCCTTTGCTTTCGATTTTTTTCGATACTGTGATTTTACGCAGCGTATCTTTGCTTTCACTTTCGTAAAATAAGAAACATCGTTTTAAATTGGGGTGTTTCTCATGTCGCGTTCTCCCTCCGCGCCGCAAGCGCATTTTCATATGATGGCCAAGCCGGCGAGTTATCGTTGCAACTTGCGCTGTCACTACTGCTTCTACCTGGAGAAGGAGACGGTGGTGCCGCAACAGGCAGGCGCGCGCGCGGCGGAGACGATGAGCGATGCCACACTGCGCCGTTATGTGCGCGACTATATTCAGTCGCACGCGGGCGATCAGGTCGATTTCGCTTGGCAGGGCGGTGAACCGATGCTGGCGGGATTGCCGTTTTACCAGCAGGCGGTGGCCTACCAGAAGAAGTATGCCGACGGTAAGACCATCACCAACAGCTTTCAGACTAACGGTATCGCCATCAATAGCCAGTGGGCCGACTTCTTTGCCGAGCAGCAGTTCCTGATTGGTATCTCGGTGGATGGCTTGGCCGCGGTGCATAACCGTTATCGTATCGCCGCTCAGGGACAACCCACTTTCGATCGCGTCTGTCGCGCGATCGAAACCTTGCGTAACCACCAGGTGGCGTTCAATACCTTGACGGTGGTGAATGATCAGAACTGGGACAAAGGCCGCCAGACCTATGAGGCGCTCAAGGCGCTGGGGTCGACGTTCATGCAGTTTATCCCGCTGGTGGAGGTCGATGCGGCCATCGGTTGTAGCCAGGGGCGTCACTATTCGCCGCCTGCGTCGCCGACGATGGCGCCATTTAGCGTGCCGGCGCATGGCTATGGTCAATTTATGAGCGACGTCTTTGACGCCTGGGTCACCCAGGATGTGGGGCGTTATTACGTGCGAGAGTTCGACAGTCTACTCGGGGTATGGATGGGCTATCCCGCCTCGACCTGTGTACAGGCGGCGACCTGTGGTCAGGCGCTGATCATCGAAGCCAGCGGTGATGTTTACAGCTGCGACCATTTCGTCTATCCCGCTAACCGTTTGGGTAACATCGCCGATACACCTCTGGTGAAGTTAGCGACCTCGACGCGCCAGCAGCGTTTCGGTCAGGCCAAACAGGATAAGCTGACGACGCGCTGTCAACAGTGTCCGGTACGTCCGCTCTGTCATGGCGGCTGTCCTAAACATCGCATCATGGGCTTGCCCGATGAGCGCCAGCGGCACAATTACCTGTGTCCCTCCTACTTGCACTTTTTTACTCATACCGCCCAGGCGATGCAGATGATGCAGGCGGTGATCCGGCGCGGCGGTGTGGCGGCGGATGTGATGCCTTTACTTAAGCATGCATAATAACGGAGTTGGCAATGACGTTTTTCAGTAGCAAGAAGAAGCAGTTGGCGGGGTTGGTAGCCGCGGCCTGCCTGTGCGGCGCCGCAACCACGCAGGCGGCCCCTACGGCGGAGGCGAAGCGCCCCAACGTCCTGTTGGTGATCATGGACGATCTGGGTACGGGACAACTGGATTTTGCGTTGGATGCGCTGGACCCTAAGGCGTTAGCGCAGCGTCCCGTCGCCACGCGCTATCAGGGCGATCTGGATAAGATGATCGATGCGGCGCGTCGGGCCATGCCCAACGTGGCTCAGTTGGCAAACCAAGGGGTGAAGATGACGAACGCCTTCGTCGCCCATCCCGTGTGCGGCCCGTCGCGCGCTGGCATCTTTACCGGTCGTTACCCGGCCAGTTTCGGAACCTACAGTAACGATGATGCGTTGCTCGGGGTACCGTTGGATATCAAACTGCTGCCTGCACTGTTCCAAGAAAACGGCTATGCGACCGCCAATATCGGCAAGTGGCACAACGCGCGTATCGAAAAGAAAAATTATATCGATAAGGCCGATCAGACCCGTGACTATCACGACAACATGATCTCCATCAGCGCACCGGGCTACGGGCCGGAGGAGCGTGGCTTCGATTACTCCTACAGCTACTATGCCTCCGGGGCGGCGCTGTGGAACTCGCCGGCCATCTGGCAAAACGGCAAGAATATCGCCGCACCGGGCTACCTGACCCATAACCTGACCAACGAAACCTTGAAGTTCCTCGATGAGAATAAGGGAAAACCCTTCTTTATCAGCCTGGCCTACAGCGTTCCGCACATCCCGTTGGAGCAGGCTTCACCGGCGCGCTACATGGATAAATTCGCCACCGGCAATGTCGAGGCGGACAAATACTTCGCCGCCATCAACGCCGCGGATGAAGGCATCGGTGAGATCATCGCACGCCTGAAAGCGCTTGGTGAGCTGGATAATACGCTGATTTTCTTTATTTCCGATAACGGGGCAGTGCATGAGTCGCCGATGCCGCTCAACGGTATGGATCGTGGCTTCAAGGGACAGATGTTTAACGGTGGGGTGCATGTTCCCTTCATCGCCTACTGGCCGAAACACATTCCGGCCGGGACGCAGAGTAACGTGATGGTCAGCGCCATCGACATCCTGCCGACGGCGCTGAAGGCTGCCGGGATCACCATTCCCGACAGCATGAAGGTGGACGGGCGCGACATCCTGCCGCAGTTGAGCGGCAAGGCGCAGACCTCGCCGCACCGTTACTTGTACTGGGCCGGCCCGGGGGCCAAGCATTACAGCGAAGAGAACCAGCCGTTCTGGTTCGACTACTGGAAGTGGATCAGCTATGAGGCACCGCAGCCACCGAAGAACCCCAATCTTGAAAAGCTTTCTCCCTCATCGTGGGCGGTGCGCGACGGGGAGTGGACGCTCTACTTCTATGACGACGGTAGCGACAAGGTTCAACTGTTTAACGATCGCCTCGACCCGGCCGAATCACAGGATCTGGCGGCTAAATACCCGCAGCGCGTGGCCGAGATGAAAGCGGCCTACCATGCCTGGATCAAGACCAAGCCGAAGCCGGTCGCCTGGGGACAGGATCGCTACCATATCTTGGAGCAGTCTGCCCGCGGTTAAGCTCTGTATCGGGGCAGCGTCATGCACGCTGCCCCTTTTTTTGACTTTTTTCAGCGAAGGAACCGAAATGGCGCAAAAGAAAATCGACGGCGCGCCGCGTCCGCTCATCCCCTACGAACATCCCGATGCGCAGATGTATTTGCGCTTACTGCGTGAACGCCTGATCCGCCTGCGCTGGCGTAAGCGGGCCTACACGCGTAACGACGCCGCCCTGCGGGCCTGTTTTGCCGACGATAGCCGGCCGTTGGAGCAGCAGTGCGACATGCTGGTGCGCTATGTCGCCGAGGCGTTTGTCCACTATGCAGTATGGGATTACAGCCACGCCTACTACCCAGGGCGCCCCAGCCAGCAGAATGCGCGCACCGATGCGATGGAGGGATGCAGCCGGGTTCTGCCGACGCTGGCCGCTTGGTTGCACGGCGCGCTCAGCCAGGCGAAGGGCAGTGTATTGAGCGGGCTGAATGGCCAACGCTGGGATATCGCTGATCTACTGAGCCGGGCCTTTCTGGCCGGCACCGATCCGGCACATCCCGGTTATTGGGGGACGCTGCATGATTACGATCAGCGCATCTGTGAGAGCGCCGATCTGGCATTGGCGCTATGGCTGAGTAAGCGCTGGGTGTGGGCGCATTACGATGCGCGCCAACGTGAACAGATCCTGGCTTGGTTCGCGCAGGTGCCGGCACGGCAGACGGTAGACAACAATTGGCATTTGTTCGGGTTAACGGTCGAGATGGTATTACGCGATCTGCGCGGTGAGGGGGAGGTCGATCAGCAAAAATACCAACGTATTAAGGAATTCCATGTCGGCGAAGGTTGGTTCCGTGATGGCGCACGCGGCAACTATGACTATTACAATGCCTGGGGTTTCCATTACTCCCTGTATTGGCTAAATCAGATCGATCCACAATTCGATCGGGCCTTTATTCAGCAGGCCTTGCAGCAGTTTAACGCGGGTTATCGCCATCTGCTTACCCCCCAGGGCATCGCCTTCTTCGGACGTAGCGCCTGTTATCGTCTGGCCGCCGCCGCACCGCTACTGGCCGAGGCCAGCCAAACACCCACGCCCGCCACCCTTGGCGTCGCCAAACGGGCGTTGGCCTCGACACTACGCTACTTCATCGCCAACGGCGCGATGCGCGCCGGCGCGCCGACCCAAGGGCTGTTCGCCGACGATGCCCGCCTGGTGGACAACTACAGCGGACCGGCCAGCAGCTTCTGGTCGCTGCGCGCCTTGAATATTGCCTTGTACAGCGCGCCACAAAACGGGTTATGGCAAGTGCCGGAACAGCCATTGCCGATCGAGCAGGCGGATTTTTCCTTGTGTATCGAAGCGACGGGGATGCAGGTGTTTGGCTGTCGCGAGACGGGCGAAAGCGTGGTGGTGTTCCGCCATGACTATACCCAGGAACAGACACCGCTTAGCCGTCGCTTGAGCCGCCAACGGCCATGGCCGTGGCTATTGGAACGTCTGACTGGGCGCGCCGAGCGGCCAAAAAACAACCTGCTGCGAAAAGGGGTCACCTGCTATAGTTCGAAAATGGATCTTTACTTTTAGTTTCGCCGGGTGGAGTCACACTTTTATTGTCTTTTGAATGTTTTCTTTGTTTTATTTTAATGATTAAATGAAAGCAGATGAAGATGCGGAGGTGTGACGATGTTTTTGGTTTCTTCCCGGGATATGTTGCTGCAAGCGCAGGCCAGGGGCTACGCCGTACCGGCGTTTAACATTCATAACCTGGAGACCATCCAGGTGATCGCCAAGACGGCGGCACAAATGGGCTCTCCGGTGATCCTGGCGGGAACGCCGGGCACCTTTAGTTATGCCGGCGTTGCTTACCTGGTCGATATCTGCCGCGAGGCGGCACGTGAATACCGTATTCCGTTGGCGCTCCATCTGGATCATCATGAATCCTATGAGGATATCTGTGCCAAGGTGGCGAGTGGCGTCAAGTCGGCGATGATCGATGCCTCGCATCATAGCTTTGCCGATAACGTGGCGTTGACACGTCAGGTGGTGGAGTATTGCCATCGCCTGGATTGTACCGTCGAGGCCGAATTGGGACGCCTGGTCGGTCAGGAAGATGATCTGGTGGTCGACGCGGCACACGGTAGCTATACCGATCCGACCCTGGCAGCCGAGTTCGCGCAAACCACCGGCATCGACTCGCTGGCGATCGCCATCGGTACCGCTCATGGCATGTATAAAGAGGCTCCGCGCCTGGACTTCGATCGTCTGGCGCAGATCCGTCGCCAGACCGAGATTCCGCTGGTGCTGCACGGCGCCTCCGGTATTCCGGATCAGGACGTGGCGCGTTGCGTGTCGCTGGGGATCTGTAAGGTCAACGTCGCTACCGAGTTGAAGATCGCCTTCTCCGACGCGGTGAAGGCTTACTTCGCCAGCCATCCTAACGCCAATGACATGCGCCATTACATGGAGCCAGGTAAGGCCGCGATGCAACAGGTGGTCGAACATAAGATCCGTATCTGCGGCAGTGCCGGACAGTTGTAAGAGGAGATGAGCATGACGAAGCGCGTTGCCGTACTGCTGGCGCATGGTTTTGAAGAGGGCGAGGCGGTGGTGTTTATCGACATCATGCGTCGTCTGGACATTCAGGTCGATATCCTCTCGTGCGAAGAAAGCCTGGCATTGAATAGCTATTTTGCCACGCCGATCCAGGCCGATGCCTTATTGGCCGATCGCCAAGAGACCCTGTATGACGCGGTGATGATGCCGGGAGGGCCTCAGGGCACCGACCGCCTCAACGCCAACGTGCAGGTCTTGGCGTTCTTGCGTCGTCACATCGCCGCCGATAAGTATATCTGCGCGTTGTGCTCCTCCGGCGCCAAGGTGTTGGCGGCGCACGGCTTACTGGCGGGCCGACGCTATAGCACCGGGGATAAGTTGGCGGAGCGTTTCGCCGACGGCGAGTATGTCGATCGCGACGTGGTGGTCGATGGCCGCTTCATCTCGGCCAAAGGGCTGGGGGTGAGCTTTGAATTCGCCTTTACCGTGGCACGCCACTTATTGGCTGACAATGTTGCTAAGGTTGATGCTCAGGCCAGCCATATCTATTTTCGTCGTTGGCCGTTGTCTGACGATTAACCGTTTGCCGAAGCGTTGTTAGGGGTAATTTTGACTGTGGCGGTATCACCGACGGTGATACCGTTTTTTTTTGCGCGCACGTACTTATCCTCGGATGAGCGCTGCGTGTTGTTATGTTTCGTTTGCTTTTCAGTATGGGGCATGATGGGGGCAGACGGTAATCCATCGCAGGTCGATTAGCGTGTTTACGCCCGCCGCCATCGCGTCAACGATACGCCGCGCGCACTGATCGCGCGAGGAAAGGTAGGGAGCCCGCATTACAACGGTGGACGCCCGGGCGCGAATGCACCCGGCTACTGCCGCCCTCGCTGAGAGGGGGACGCGTGGAGCGCGTCCCCCGTCACGGTTATTTCTTTCCTGCCATCCGGCTTTTCAGATCGGCAAAGGGGTTATAGGTGGCGACGCCGACGTCCTGCTGGGCATCCTCACCCGCGACCACCTGGCTGCCATATTCATCGGCCTCGGTATACTTAGCGTGCTCATGATCATGACAATACAGGCACAACAACTCCCAGTTGCTGCCATCGGCCGGGTTATTGGTGTGATCGTGATCGAGATGGTGTACCGTCAGTTCCCGCAGGTTGGAGTAGACGAATTCGCGGGCACAGCGGCCACAGACCCAGGGAAATAGTTTCAGGGCTTGCTCACGGTAACCGCTTTCCAAGCGGGCATAGTTTTTCGGGATGATGGCCATGAGGCTCTCTCGCTAGCTGACAATAGAAGTCCCTATGGTAAGGCAAAGCGGCCAGCTAATCACCTGTGTCGCTACGGCGGTGCGTTAGCGGTGGAGACGCGTTAGCGAGTTTGTTGGCGGCATGCCGTGTGGCATGCCGCGGTGAGGGCGATTAAAAAGTATCCCAGTTATCGTCGTCTGAGCTCTCCCGTGCCGGAAGCGGCGATTTTTTGGGTGCCGCCGGTAGCGGGCCGGCGCTTGATGCGGTGGCGCTGCTAGCGATGACGCTTTCTTGCGAGGTGATCTTGAATTGGGCGACCGTCTGGTTTAAGCGATCGGCCTGCTCTTCCAACGCGCCGGCGGCGGCGGCGGATTGTTCGACCAGGGCAGCGTTCTGCTGCGTTACCTTATCCATCTCGTTGATGGCCTGAGCGATTTGGGCGATACCACGACTCTGCTCCTCCGAGGCCGACGAGATCTCCTGCATCGTGTCGGCGATATGGTGCACGGAGGTGACGATGTCGCCCATCGACTGGCTCACATTCTCTACCAGCTGATTGCCTTGCTCGACACGGCTGACAGAGGCGTCGATTAGCCCTTTGATCTCCTTGGCGGCTTGAGCGCTGCGCTGTGCCAGGTTGCGAACCTCACCGGCGACCACGGCGAAACCGCGTCCCTGTTCGCCGGCCCGGGCGGCTTCGACGGCGGCATTGAGCGCCAAGATGTTGGTTTGGAAGGCGATGCCATCGATCACCCCGGTGATGTCGCCTATTTTGCGTGAACTTTCCGCGATTTCGGTCATGGTGCTGACCATTTTACGCGTGATCTCACCGCCATTGACGGCGATGGCGGAGGCTTTCTGTACCAGCTCGGTGGCTTCTCGAGCGCTCTCGGCGTTGTTTTTCACCGTACTGGAGATCTGCTCCATGCTAGAGGCGGTCTCTTCCAGGGAGCTGGCCTGCTCTTCGGTACGGCTAGAGAGATCGTTGTTACCGGCAGCAATCTCCTGAACCCCGGTGAAGATATGATTGGTGCCATTGCGTACCGCGCCGACCATGTGTGCCAACTCGTCTCGCATATGGCGCAGTCCCTGCATCAGTTGGCTGATCTCGGTATCGCCACGCGTCTGGATGTCGATGGCCAGATTGCCATGTGCGATCTCGGCCTGGTAGGCGATCACTTGTTGAATGCGGGCGATGATGTAGCGTTGAACCCAATACATGACCAGCACGGTGATCGCGATGAACAGCAGCATAAAGCCGATGGTCAGCGGGATGATTTGATGGTAGTTGGCGGAGGCCGCCTGTGACGCTGGTTGGATGATCTGCTTGGCGACATAGTCGGAGGCCTCATCCAGGGAGGACATGAAGCCGCTGCTGGAATGGTTCTGCAAGATGCTTTGGAAGCCGTTGATGTCGTTATTCTGAAGGTGTTCGATCATCGCCACCAGATCGGCGCGCGCCTTGCTATATAATCCCTTGACCTTCTCGGCGCGTCCGTTGTCATGGCCACTGTCGTGGGATAGGGTGTAGAAGTTTTCCATTTCCTGATCGACGTCGGTCAGGCGCTGCGGCAAATTATTGAGCGAGGTTCTTGCGTTAGCATCGTTGCCGTGTGCGCTCAACGCCAAGGCATCTTTCATGATCTCTTCACGGATTTGGGTGATCGAGGCATAGGCGCGGTCCATGGCCATAATTTGGTTAAATCCCCGCGAGATCTCATCCAGGCGGGTATCGGTAGTGGAAGCATCGCGTAGGCTCCAAATACCGGAAAAGATCTGTAGGCCGCAGAATAGCGCGAGCACGGCCATCAGACCCCGTGAAATTTTTAAGCGTTCGAACATGGTGTAACCTGTTATAAACAGAATGGGAAAACTACCGATCGAGCCAATGGATCGGAATTAAGGTGTTATTACTGTCGGAAGAGCAAGTAAAAACTTTAATGTTTTCGCTAATTAATTAAATCGCCCCTCCGCTCAGTCGGTGGAAGCGCAGCGCGCAGTACGACGGCAGAACAGCGTACTGCGGCAAGGGGAGAGCGTGGTTAAGCGTAGCCTAAGGTGCGGCGTAATTCACCGTTCAGCAGGCGTTCGCGCCACCATTGCATGGCGCGTCCGCTCTTGGCAGCCTGCCACCCGACATAGGCGATCTCATGGGCGGGATGAAAGCTGAGTGGACAGGCAATCAGGGTTTGCTGCGCCAGATAACGTTGTGCGATATGACAGGGCAGATAACCGAAGCCGACACCATTAAGTAACAGACTGATTTGGCAGTAGATATCGTAAACGATGAGCGGCGCGTGCAGCGTCTCTGTTGTCGTCTCGCCAGCCTGACGGCCAAGCCGATCCCCCATCTCAATGGCGCGGTGTTGGCTGAGCTGGGCGCGGGTGAGCGGCGTGGTGGCGTGGATGAGTGGGTGGCCGGGGGCGACGACCAGCAGACTCTCGATGCTGCCGAGCGCTTGGTAGACGTAGCCTTCGCGCTCGGGGAGCCGTGCGGCGGTACCGATGATGATATCCGCGCCGTCATCGCGGCCTTCTAGGCCCGTATGCGCTAGGCGTGAGGGAGCGAGGTGTAGGCGGGTATGACGATGTTGATTGAGGAAGGCCTCAATCGCCGGGTGGAGGATTTCCGGCAGCGTATAGCCCTCCAAGGCGACGACGATCTCCGTTTCCCAGCCCGATTCGAGCAGTATCGCTTGTTGTTCTAATGCCTGCGCTTCACTTAACAGATGGCGTCCCTTGTCAAGGATAATCCGCCCGGCCCGGGTGAAGCGCGCGCGATGTCCGCTGCGATCGAGCAGCTGTAAATTTAGGTTACTTTCCAGCTTTTGTACCATATAGCTCAGAGCCGCCGGCGTTTTATAGAGCGATTGGGCCGCCGCGGCGAAACTGCCGTGACGCTCTAACGCATCCAGGATCAGGAGTACCTCAAGATTTATCCGCATAATCCGTTGCCCCCGGTGTCGATGGTCAGGGAGCGGCGGCGGGGCGGATGGATCGTCGCGCCTAACTCTTTTTTATCCCAGTAACGCAGTAACCCTAAAAAAATTGCCATAACGTAATGCCAGTTATTTTTCATATATGCCTTTGCATAGCTATTCATATATTTGCGGAGAGAAATTTCCCCTAGGCTAAATAGATATCGGCTAGCGGTTTATTATTTGACCTTATTGATTAATGTTTATCACTTAATGGGTTTTATTGGTGTTTGGTGTTAAATTAAGAAATATCCTTTTCATGTTGATAATTTCATTCCGGGCATGGGAGTCTACTTCCGGCGGTAACAGCCGACGTTATAAAGTATGTCGTCATTTTCACCCGGAATTTTAACGTTAATTTTATCGTAAGGCGTATCGGGCTGATATTTGATGAATGAATGCCCTGTGTTTATTGCGTTACAGGCGAGGCGCGCCGTGTCGCCGCCTGTACGGCAGCACGAGGATCCAGGCGACAATGGACGACATTTGCGCCGCAATTGTGGCATAATGTGAGCAAAATCACGTTAACCTATTGAGATCGCGCTGTGCTGATAAGTAACAACATCACCATGCAGTTTGGCAGTAAGCCCTTGTTTGAAAATATTTCGGTCAAATTCGGCGGCGGTAACCGCTACGGTTTGATCGGGGCGAACGGCTGCGGGAAGTCTACCTTGATGAAGATCCTGGGAGGCGATCTGCAACCGACCGCCGGTAATGTCGCGTTAGATCCGAATGAGCGTCTGGGTAAGTTGCGCCAGGATCAGTTCGCCTTTGAGCAATATAGTGTCATCGATACCGTTATCATGGGGCATCAGGAGCTGTGGGCGGTCAAGGAGGAGCGTGATCGCATCTATGCACTGGCCGAGATGAGCGAAGAAGAGGGGTATCGCGTCGCCGATCTGGAAGTCGCTTATGGCGAAATGGACGGTTACAGCGCCGAGGCGCGCGCCGGTGAGTTGTTGCTGGGGGTCGGTATTCCCGTCGAACAGCATTATGGGCCGATGAGTGAAGTCGCGCCCGGCTGGAAACTGCGCGTATTGTTGGCGCAGGCGTTATTCGCCGATCCGGATATTTTGTTGCTTGACGAACCAACCAACAACCTGGATATCGACACCATCCGTTGGTTAGAGACGGTGCTCAATGAGCGCAACAGCACCATGATCATCATCTCGCATGACCGTCATTTCCTCAACATGGTATGTACCCACATGGCCGATCTGGACTATGGTGAGTTGCGCATCTATCCCGGTAATTACGATGATTATATGACCGCCGCGACCCAGGCGCGTGAGCGTCTGCTGGCCGATAATGCCAAGAAGAAGGCGCAGATCGCCGAGCTGCAATCCTTCGTTAGCCGCTTTAGCGCCAACGCCTCTAAGTCGCGTCAGGCTACCTCGCGAGCCCGCCAGATCGAGAAGATTAAACTGGATGATATCAAAGCCTCCAGCCGGCAAAATCCGTTTATTCGTTTTGAGCAAGAGAAGAAGTTGTTCCGTAACGCCCTGGAGCTAACGGATCTGAGCAAGGGGTTCGATAATGGCCCGCTATTCAGCGGATTGAAGCTGTTGCTGGAGGCGGGCGAAAAGGTCGCGGTGCTGGGGACTAACGGGGTCGGTAAGTCAACCCTGTTGAAGACGCTGGTCGGCGATTTGACGCCAGACGGTGGCACGGTCAAATGGGCCGAAAACGCGCAGATCGGTTACTACGCCCAGGATCACGAATATGAATTCGAGCAGGATATGACGCTGTTCGACTGGATGAGTCAGTGGCGTCAAGAGGGGGACGACGAGCAGGCGGTGCGCGGTTTCCTTGGCCGTCTGTTGTTCAGCCAAGAAGATATCAAGAAGTCGGTCAAGGTGTTGTCCGGCGGGGAGAAGGGACGTTTGCTGTTCGGTAAGCTGATGATGCGTCGTCCCAATGTGCTGGTGATGGATGAACCGACCAACCATATGGATATGGAGTCCATCGAGGCGTTGAACATCGCGCTGGAGCTGTATCAGGGCACCCTGATTTTCGTCTCTCATGACCGTGAGTTTGTCAGCTCGTTAGCGACCCGGGTCATCGAGATCACCCCGCAGAAGGTAATCGACTTTGGCGGTGGTTACGAAGATTATCTGCGTAGCAAAGGCATCGACGAATAAACATTACGGCCCTCACGGGCCGTTTTTTTTGGTGCCTGTCATTCTGGCTGACGTAGGATCTTTTGCCTCCAGCCCGTTGTCGGAATAAGCCGATGGGGGGAAGTGGGGGAGTGTGTTAGTCTGGAGCCGAGATAGCCTAAACAAGGATTTGATGATGAAGACATTCTCCATGATGATGGCCGGTATGTTGCTTGCGGCCTCCTCTGCCGCCGCCTGGGCCGACTCGACGGATCTGAGCCGCCAACCGTTGGATAAAATCGCCCCTTATCCGCAAGCGGAGGCGGGGATGACGCGTCAGGTGATCTACTTGCCGCCGCGCGCGGACGAAGCGGATCTGCGCGTTGAGTTGCTGATTGGCAAGACACTATCGGTGGATTGTAACCGTCAGCGCCTGATGGGCGAGTTGGACAGTAAGACCCTCGAAGGATGGGGCTATGACTATCTGGTGATGGAGAAGGTCACGGGGCCGGTGGGCACGATGATGGCCTGTCCAGACAATCAGCGTCGTGAGGCATTTGTCACGGTGCATCTCGGCGATGAGGCCTTGCAACGCTATAACAGCAAGTTGCCGCTGGTGGTCTATGTCCCGCAAGGGGTACAGGTGAAGTACCGTATCTGGCAGGCTCAGGCGCAGGTACAGGATGCGCTGAGCAAATAAAACGTGGCCGCGCCCCGCGCTAGCGAGGGCGCACTTAAATCGGCGCCAGCTGTGGTCCTACGTGGCGCTCGCCTCCTTGCCCTTCTGCGCGCTGGCGATAACTGCCTGGCGAAGTGCCATAACGGCGCTTAAAGGCACGGCTAAAGGTCTGCTGGCTGTCAAAACCATATTGCAGCGTAATCTCCATGATTTTCTTATTGCTGCGCTGCAACTCAGCCGCCGCACGGATCAGGCGGCGTCGACGGACGTAGGCGGCCAGATTATATCCCGTCACCTCCTTGAATAGACGTTGCAGATACCATTTTGAGTACCCCGCACGCTCGGCGATATCGTCGATCAGAATGCGTTTATCCAGATTCTGCTCTATCCACTGAATTAATGCATCAACCAAGAGCTGGTGTTGTCCTTGGGTCGTCATTGGCAATCCCTCCATCGCAGGCATTCGTTGAGCCGACTTTTATGTTAGCGGAACAAAAATAGAGAGACTTATACAAAAACTAAGGCTTCTTCTTGTTTTGTAAAGAAATGCCAGCGAGGTGTTTCCAGGCGTAATAATCGGCGCAATAAGAAGAGAATGTGAAGCGGGCGGAGAGGAGGGCCTCTCCGCGCGTAGCGGATCAGGCGGTTGCGCTGGCCAGCTTACTGGCGAATCCGAGGAACATCATCCCGACCAGGGAGTTACCTAGACGTGCCAGACGCTGCTTCTGGCCGAGGAAATGTGCCAGAGCGGCACCGGAAAAGATCAAGAAGCTCATGTAGCAGATGCTGATGCACTCCAGGATTGTCGCCAAGATCAGGAACGATAACCCGGTATGAGCGTAGTTTAAGTCGATAAACTGTACGAAAAAAGAGACATAGAACAGGATCGACTTGGGATTAGTCAGACTCAGGGTCAGTGCCTTACGGAACGTATGGCTGACCTCGATACGCGCCTCTCCCTCGGCGGGTGTGTCGCGCCGACGTAGCGTAGAATAGAGGATTTTAATCCCCAGATAGAGAAGATACAGAGCCCCGAGCATTTTGATCAGGTTGAACAGGAACGGCGAGGAGCGGATTAACGAGGCGATCCCGAGATAGGCCAGAAAGATCAATACCCCGTCGCCGATCAACACCGCGCTGGCGGCTTTATAGCCTTCGCGTACGCCGCCGGTGATCCCGGTCTTTAGTACGAACAGCGTGTTGGGGCCGGGAACCAGGATGATAAATACCGCACCCAGGACATACGTCCAGATATTGAGTACGCCAAAGCTTTCTAACACATCAACCTCTTTCTAATAAGTAAATTATATGGGATTGGGGCCATAACAGCGGCTGAATATTCTACACATTTTATTCGACGAATGGCAGAGGAGCACGCCGAGTCATTTACTCGGGAACCTGAGTGGCGCATAACCGACGCTCGCCGGCCTCATGCGGGCCAGTGGGGACAGCGGCGTCGAGCCTATAACGAGATCAGCGTACGGGCTTACTTGGTGCAGCTATCGACGCTGGTCAGGTAGTAGGTGCTATGCAGATCGATCATCGATGCCAGGCGCGCATTAGCCATCATCATCGCTTTGGGACGCGATTCGGCGCTGATGACAAAGGCGCCTTGCTCTTTACTGGCGGTGGTTTTCCCCGTTTTTTCCTCTGTTAACGTGAGAATATGGTCATAACGACATAAAAACTGTTGCATGCGGTAGCCTCAAATCAACTGTGTGTACAAAGCGGGACGCAAGATCCCTGAACGCGGAACATAACACCGCGTGAAATAGGTCGGATGTGCCGTACGCCACGCCGGGCAAGCGGGGGCGTCGACGGATATGGGGGAAAAATTTATTTTTATTTACCATATCGTTAGCTGAATTTTCAGCCTACATCCGACTGTCTGACGTCACAGCGACGTCTTTATGGTTAGTGTAGACATTATTACCTGTGCGAACATATAGATTTGTGAAAACTGTTGCAACTCATTAGCACATCCTGCGTGTTTCTCGCTCGTCGCGTACGCCTGAGCTTACATCCTTGGCTATGCTTATTTACGCAACTTTCGGCATTGGGTATGCGCTGCCTGACGCTCTTCTGTCCCATCGGTGGCCTGTTGGCGCGGTTATGGCCTATTGTACGACTGCATAACCGCGCTTGATTAGTAAAACTTATAACTGAGCGACGATTACGAGAAATTCTATTTTCAGGGTTAATTTCCGTATTTTGACTTGAACGCAGCATTTCATCATGAGATTAATGAGGCCTCTTAGAACCAAAAGGTATAGGTTCTGTTTAATCCAAGGAGAAATATTATGTTGACTGCTATTTATTCTGGTTTTCGTGGTTCGTTGCGTTGGGTCTTCATGCCGGCTTATCGTGGACATGGCGATTATACGCTGTTGTTAACCGTTGTGTTTTTCTTT
Source organism: Edwardsiella hoshinae NBRC 105699 = ATCC 33379 (assembly GCF_000474215.1). Classification (GTDB taxonomy): domain Bacteria; phylum Pseudomonadota; class Gammaproteobacteria; order Enterobacterales; family Enterobacteriaceae; genus Edwardsiella; species Edwardsiella hoshinae. Next base: position 60,791 of record NZ_BAUC01000016.1, read on the forward strand.
GGGATGAGTCTGGTGCGCTCCCTGGCTTGGGGAGAGATGAGCAGTTGGTATCATGTATTTATTAATATTCCATTTCTGATGATTGCCTATGCACTGGCTTGGATGGTGGAGCGCGCGATTAAGGAGTAATAGATTATTAAACAGGTAAAGGTTGTTTTAACCTCAAATAAAGTCTTCGGATGTTTCCATTGCCGCCTAGTGAGCGTGCCTTATTAGCTAGGCGGCATTCTCTCTCCACGCTGGGTTAATCTGTCTGTTCCCCGTTTTGATCGTCTCGCTTTCCCCGAGGTGTGTCACTGGCCCTCAATGGCATGCGACGCGCGGCGCTTGGGCGGCGTCAAAGTCGGCACGGAGCTGGACGATGGGTAACTGACGTCCGATGATCACCAGGCGCGAGCCGGGCGTCTCTGTAGCGCGCCAGGGCGAGCCATAGTCGAACCCCACCACGCGATGAATGCCTTGTACCACCAAGCGCTTGGGCTGCGCATTGATGGCCAGAATGCCCTTATAACGCAGCATATCGTTACCGTATTGCTCCACCCAGCGCTCCATCGTCTGGCCGATACGTTGTAGATCCATGTATCCCCCCTCGAGGAGATGGGCCTGAATGGCGTCATCGACGGCGCTGGCGCTATTGGGGCGCGGACGAAATGGACGTAAGCGTGGCTGGGCATCGCCTTGCGGGGTGATGATATGTATCCCCTGGGACAGCGTCAGCTCATCGCTGAGGGTGAAGGCGTGTAGATCCAGCCACAATGCCGCCGGACAGGCCCCGTGTTCAACCTGATAAATATCGGCGCGGGAATTGATACGGCGGATACGCGCCAAGAGCGCCTCGCGATGCGCCGTGCTTACGGCATCGCACTTGGTCAGCAGAATACGATCGGCAAAGCCCAACTGCGCCGCGGCGACCGGGTGCTGGTCTAACTGTATGGCGAGATGCTGGGCGTCGGCCAGCGCGATCACCGCATCTAAGCGCAGCGCGTCGCGTAGCGCTGGCTCGACGAAGAAGGTTTGTACGATCGGCGCCGGATCGGCCAGCCCGGTGCATTCGATGATGAGATGGTCGAAGCGGAGGGCCCCCTGTTGCCGTCGTTGGAGCAGATCTTGCAATGCCGCGCTGAACTCGCCGCGTACGCTACAGCAGACACAACCGTTGCTTAATTCGGTGACGCAGACACTATCATCGACCTCGAGCAGCGCCCCATCGAGATTGATGGCACCAAACTCATTTTCGACGATAGCCAGACGACGATCCGCGCCGTGGCGCAGATAGTAATTAAGTAGGGTGGTTTTCCCGGCACCGAGGAAGCCGGTCAAAAGGGTGACGGAAACGGGGTCCAGCATGGTGCTCTCCTGTGCGGCTCGCCCGGACTCGCCGGGCGTGCTGATCATGGCTTTGCTTCGCCGCGGAGGCGGCGGTTCGTGGCGGCGCTCAACAGCAGCGAGTGTTGCCCTTCGCGCCATAGCGCGCATCCTGGCGCTCACGGAAAAACGCTTCATAACTCATCGGCGTCTGTTCGGGATGCGTCAGGCGCATATGTTGCACATAGTTGTCGTAATCGGGGACGCCGACCATCAGTTTCGCGGCCTGTCCCAGATATTTTCCTGCCTTGGCAAGTGTATCGAACATGGTTCCTCCATGATCCCCCGACGGGCCTATCGCCGGGGGAAAAGGGTTAAGCTTGGCTGCGCTGACCCTGTGGTACGGGCGGCACCGCCTCTAGCGGTAGCGCTTGATAGGGCACCTCATGGGCGCTGGGATGCGGGTTGCGTAGCGCCGCCAGGGCACACTTCAGAGAGAAGAGGCCTAATACCACTACCACCAGCATAAAGAACAGGGTCAGTCCGGCATCCAAACGGTTGTTGAACACCAACTGCGCCAGTTGCGTCTGGGTGTACTGCGCCGGAATATTGCCGCTGTCGATCATCGCTTGAAACTTGTTGGCCACGGCCAGGAAGCCAACGCGTGCATCGCTGCTGAAGGTTTTCTCCCAGCCGGCGCTCATGGTGCAGACCAATAGCCAGGCGGTAGGCAACAGCGCGACCCAGGCATAGGCTTGGCGTTTCATGCGGAACAACACCACGGCACACAACATCAGCGCCATCGCGGCCAGCATTTGGTTAGCGATGCCGAACAGGGGCCATAGGGTATTGATGCCGCCAAGGGGATCGACCACCCCTTGATGCAGGAAGTAGCCCCAGGCCAATACACACAGCGCCGTAGCCAATAGGTTGGCCGGCAATGAGTCGGTCTTCTTCAGCGACGGGGAGATCACCCCCAGCAGATCTTGCAGCATGAAACGTGCCGCCCGAGTCCCGGCATCGACCGCCGTCAGAATAAACAACGCCTCGAACAGGATGGCGAAGTGATACCAGAATGACACATTCATCAGCCCGCCCAGGGCGCCGTGCAGGATATAGGCCATGCCGACCGCTAAGGTCGGTGCTCCGCCGGCGCGGGAAATGATACTCTGCTCGCCCACCTCTTCGGCGATGGCATGCAGGGCCTCTGGGGTGATGGTAAAGCCCCAGCCACTGACGACCTGTGCCGCGGAGGCCACCACATCGGCGCTACCTGCTGGCGCCAGCAGTGCCAGCGGGCTGTTCATGGCGAAGTAGACCCCCGGGTCGATGACGCAGGCGGCGACCAGCGCCATGATGGCGACGAACGATTCCATCAACATGCCGCCATAGCCGATGAAGCAAGCCTGATCCTCGTTAGCCAGCATCTTCGGGGTGGTCCCCGAGGCGATGAGGGCGTGGAAACCGGAAACCGCACCACAGGCGATGGTGATAAACAGGAAGGGGAACAGATCGCCTGCCCAGACCGGCCCGCTGCCGTCGATGAAGCGGGTCAGTGCCGGCATTTGTAGCGTCGGACGCATGATGAGGATGCCGATGGCTAGGCCGACGATGGTGCCGATCTTGAGGAAGGTGGAGAGGTAGTCGCGTGGCGCCAGCAAGAGCCACACCGGTAACACTGAGGCGATAAAGCCGTAGCCGACCAGCAGCCAGGTGAGCTGGACGCCGGTAAAGTCAAAGTAGGCCGCCCACGTCGGACTTTCTGCCACCCAACCGCCGGAGACGATGGCGAAGATCAGACACAGCAGGCCGATGATCGACACCTCGCCGATGCGTCCCGGACGCAGATAGCGCGTATATATTCCCATGAATAACGCCAGCGGGATGGTAAAGGCGACGGTATAGGTACCCCAGGGGCTGTGTGTCAGTGCTTTGACCACGATCATCGCCAGTACCGCCAGGATGATCACCATGATCATGAAGGTGGCTACCAGGGCGATCACCCCGGCGGTGTTGCCCATCTCCGCTTTGACCAGTTCACCCAATGAGCGACCGTCGCGCCGTGTCGAGACAAACAGCACCATAAAATCCTGTACCGCCCCGGCTAACACCACACCGGCCAGCAGCCACAACATGCCCGGGAGATAGCCCATTTGTGCCGCGAGCACGGGGCCGACCAGCGGTCCAGCGCCAGCGATGGCGGCGAAGTGGTGGCCGAAGAGTACCTTCTTATCCGTCGGTACGTAGTCCAAACCGTCATTATGACGCACCGCCGGAGTCATGCGGGTGGCGTCGACGCCTAACACACGCTTCGCGATATACAGCCCATAGTAGCGGTAGGCGATCAGGTAGACGCAGACGGCGGCGATCACGATCCACAGCGCGTTGATCTGCTCGCCACGATGAAGGGCGATATAGGCGAGAGAGAAGGCGCCAAGCAGCGCCAGTACGATCCAGATGAGGTATTTGCCGATCTTATCCATAACATTCCTTTAGCCTTTATTTTTTATGCATAGATCAATGAAGTTGCAAATAGTTAACGTCGCATAGTGGAGCATAGTGGAGTGCGTCGACGTCATGGTTATCTATTTGCAATATTGCGGTGGGATTGCAGGAGTGATCACTGATCATGTCTGCATATGATGTAACGCGAGGGCTGGTTACGTGATAAAGCTGGGGAGAAGGCGTGAGCGGAGTAGGGAGATCATGTCACGGCTGAGCAGTACAGCCAGTCAGCGTGGGAGGTGATACGGTAAAGCGAGGGCGTGGACCAGGGAGAACGAGGAGAATGGGGAAGACACCAAGCGAAGGCCGAGCATCATCGGCCTCCGAAACGGGTGATCAGGCGTGAGTTATTTCCTGAGGGCTTTCGTAGCCATGCGTTTGGGCATCATGGATACAATCGGCGCGTTGACGGAAGGTCTTGTCTGAGCAGCGGATGATATAGCCGGTGTTTTCGACTTTACACCAGCGCCATTGACCATTTGTGGTGTTATAGAATTTCCAATAGGTTTCGTCTTGAGATTGATTCATTTTTTATAACCTGAAAGTCGCTATGCGCATGCCGTGGCAGGCCAGGCGCGAGGGTTAACGGCGTTGAGATAATCGTGGGCGGCGTGCAGCGGTTTCACCTGCCGGCAAGAAACCCTCCCGTACGGGGAGGCGGATAGAGCGTTTGCGCAACGCGCAATGGCCGGCAATCATGTAACAATCTTCACAGCCGAATAACGGCAGAGACCGCCCGACGGTACATGCCGCGCGTGATGGCGCGTCAGCGTTAGCTATTTTACTCTGCCATGTGGGGTTGAACAATGTGGCATTGTTAACAGTTTATAAAAAATAACCCTTTTTATTGTAGATAATAATACCCAGTACCGGCAGCGGGCAGGCATGGACGTGTCTGTTGCGCAACAAGATGTGGCGGCTCGCTGGCGAGGGAGGGATGTTTTCGCTATCGGCAATGTTCTACCATAGGATTACCCTAGTATATTTGACCTGATCCACTGGAATTATCATGCGTCAATTAATCGTACTTATCCCCTTGCTCACGCTGCTGAGCGCTTGTAGTAGCCACCCGCCGAAGCGTACCGCCCCAGAGACGGCGGCGGAAGTCTTGAGCCGTAGTCATCATGGCGGTTTCGTATTGCAGGCGGAGCATAGCCAGTATCAGCCTAACGGTGACTTTACCCAGGATCCCGCCGCCGCCCAGTTTATCGATGAGATGGTGCAGCATGATGGTTTCGATCGTCAGCAATTGGCGACGGTGCTATCGCAGACTCAACGCCTAGACTATGTGTTGCGTCTGATGGATCGTCAGGCGCCGACCGGCCAGCCCCCTGCCGGCCCGAACGGCGCCTGGCTACGGTATCGCGCCAAGTTCATCACCCCAGACAACATTCAGAACGGGGTGCAGTTCTATAACCAGTATTATGCGGATCTGCTGCGTGCGCAGCAGATCTATGGCGTGCCGCCGGCGATCATCGTCGGCATCATCGGGGTGGAGACGCGTTGGGGACGAGTGATGGGCAAGACGCGCACCATCGACGCGTTGGCGACCTTGGCCTTCGCCTATCCGCGGCGTGCCGACTATTTTCGTGGCGAGTTAAAAACCTATCTGCTGATGGCGCGAGAAGAGGGCAAAGATCCGCTGACGCTACGTGGTTCGTTCGCCGGCGCCATGGGCTATGGTCAGTTTATGCCATCGGCCTTCCAAGCGTATGCCGTCGATTTCAACGGCGACGGGCATGTCGACCTGTGGAACCCGGTGGACGCCATCGGTAGCGTAGCCAATTACTTTAAGGGGCATGGCTGGACACCGAATGGCATTGTGGCCGTACCGGCACAGGGGCAAGCGCCGGGGCTGGCGCATGGTTTCAAGACGCGCTATACGCTGAGCGATCTGGCGCAGGCTGGGTTGGTCGCTCAGGGATCGCTGGGTGATTACCGCCAAGCGAGTCTGTTGCGGCTCGATGTCGGCGATGGCTATCAATACTGGTATGGTCTGCCCAACTTCTACACCATCACCCGCTATAACCACAGTACCCACTATGCCATGGCCGTATGGCAACTGGGTGAAGCGGTCGTCCGTTCGGCAGGACGTTAACCGCACGGCTCCGTGTCCGCCTCCGTCGCCGCGTGTTCGATGCGGCGGCGCTATTTCCTGCGATCTAGGCTGGCTTTGGCGGCTTGCCGCTTGCCAACGTGAATTTTATATTTTAGTATTTTCTTAATTAAGGTTTTTCTAAAATACGGAGGCGACGATGAGCGAGGCCGGCGAATTGCAACAGCTACAGGCCAGCGCCAGTCAGGCGGCGGCGTTGTTGAAGGCGATGGGCCATCCGCAGCGCCTGCTGATCTTGTGCATCCTGCTGGGGCAGCCACGCACCGATGCCGGCGCGCTAGCGCGTGCCATCGGTCTGACCCCCTCGGCGACGTCGCAGCACCTGGCGCGTATGCGTGCCGAGGGGCTGATCGACAGTGTCCGTGAGGGCACCCATGTGCGTTACATGATCCAGAACCCAGCCGTTGCGCACTTGATCGCTACGCTGAAAACACTGTATTGCCCATAACGGGAGGTTGTCATGCAAGTCAAGGTGCTTAACGCGCGTCAGGCCAGCGAAATGGTGGCTCAAGGCGCGCAATTGATCGATATTCGTGACGCACAGGAGTATGCGCGTGAGCATGTCGCCGCCGCGACGCTGGTGCCGTTGACCCAGTGGCAACAGGGCAGCGCATTGCCCGCGTTGCAGCCGGACTCGGCGGTGATCTTCATGTGCCAATCCGGGATGCGTTCGGATAGCCATGCGGCGCTGCTGGCATCACGCGTCGCGCCAGCCTCGGTCTATGTGTTACAAGACGGACTGAATGGCTGGAAACAGGCCGGTCTGCCGACGATCGAGGATCGGCGTCAGCCGTTGCCGTTGATGCGTCAGGTGCAGATTGCCGCCGGCTCGTTGGTGCTGTTGGGGGTGATACTGGGTTATAGCGTATCGACCGGCTTTTTCCTGCTCTCCGGCTTGGTTGGCGCCGGGCTGCTGTTTGCCGGGGTGAGCGGTTTTTGCGGTATGGCGCGTCTGCTGTTGAAGATGCCGTGGAACCGAGGCATGAGCCGCTAAGCGTGTTTCATCGAATCGCCGCCCGGCGTATGCGCGGGCGGCGGTAGTTGCGTGGCTTAGTGGGTGTCAGGGAAGGCGCTCTCGTCGCGTTGCGCTAGCGCCTCATATTCTGCCCAGCGCAGCTCAAGCACCCGTTGGGCGCTTTCCATCATGCGTTGTGCCTCTTGCGGGTGCGCGCGCATCAATGCCTGGTAGCGAGTCTCATGTTGCCGGTATTCCAGCAACGGCAAGGATGGCCGCAGGCTATCGAGAATGAACGGATTGACGTGCCGTTCGCGCAATACCGGGTTGTAACGCATCAACGGCCAATGGCCGGCGTAGACCGCCCGTTTCTGCTGCAACAGCCCCTGACGCATGTCGATGCCATGAGCGATGCAGTGGCTGTAGGCGATGATCAGCGAGGGGCCAGGGTAGGCCTCTGCTTCGCGTAACACCTCCAGCGTTTGCTGCGGGTTGGCACCGAAGGCGATGCGTGCGACATACACGTCGCCGTAGGCGATGGCTTGCATAGCAATATCTTTCTTCGCCATGGTCTTACCGCCGGCGGCAAATTTTGCCACCGCCCCCAATGGGGTGGATTTGGACATCTGCCCGCCGGTGTTGGAGTAGACTTCGGTATCCATCACCAACACATTCACGTCGCGTCCAGAGGCCAACACGTGATCCAGACCAGACGATCCGATGTCATAGGCCCAGCCATCACCGCCGACGATCCATACCGAGCGGCGCACCAGATGATCCAACAGGCTAAGCAGGTTGTCGACCTGCGCACCGCGCAGCGCGCTCAGCCGCTCCCGGACCTGTTGCAGACGGGCGCGCTGGGCGCGAATCTGGCTCTCGCGTTGTTGCGGGGCCTGTAGGATCTCGGCGACCAGTGTCTCGCCGATCTGCGGAGCCAGCGCCTGAAGTTGCGCCTGCGCCATCGCGTGGTGCTGGTCGGCGGCGAGACGGAAGCCGAGGCCGAATTCGGCGTTATCCTCGAACAGGGAGTTGGACCAGGCTGGCCCGCGCCCCTCTTGGTTGTGGCTCCAGGGGGTGGTCGGCAGATTACCGCCATAGATGGAGGAGCAGCCGGTGGCGTTGGCGACCATCATGCGATCACCGAACAGTTGGGTGAGGGTCTTCAAGTACGGCGTCTCGCCGCAACCACTACAGGCACCGGAAAACTCGAACAGCGGCTCGAGGAACTGCACCCCGCGCACATTCGAGAAGTCTACCCGCGCCCGATCGGGCCAAGGCAGCTGTTCGAACCAGTCGAGCGCACGTTTTTCCGCCGCGAGGCGGGGCAATTTCTCCTGCATGCTGATGGCGCGTTGTGGCTCCGCCTGGCCCGGTTCGCTGTGGCGTACCGGACAGGCCTCAACACACAGGCCGCAACCGGTGCAATCCTCCGGATAGACTTGGAGGGTGTAGCGAGTCTCGGGGAAGCCGCGCGCACTGATCGGCGCGGAACGGAAGTCATCTGGCGCGCCGTCGAGCCGCTCTTGGTGGTAAAACTTGGCGCGAATGGCAGCATGCGGGCAGACGAAGGCGCAGTTGCCGCATTGGATACACAATTCGGGGCGCCAGATGGGGATTTCCAGCGCGATGTTACGTTTTTCGAAGCGGGTAGTGCCGGTGGGATAGGTACCATCGGCGGGGAGCAGCGAGACCGGGATGCGTTCGCCACGATCGAGCAGCATCGGGGTCGTCACCTCACGCACGAAGCGGGGAGCATTCGCCGGCAACTGCCAGCCTTGCTCCTCGGCTTGGGTGTCGCAAGGCGGCGGGGTGACGACGTGTAAGTGTTCCAGGGTCTTATCCACCGCCAGGAAGTTTTTGCGCACCACCTCCTCACCTTTCTTACTGTAGGTTTTGCGAATACTACTCTTGATCAATTCAATGGCCTGCTCTTTCGCCATCACGCCGGAGAGCGCGAAGAAACAGGTCTGCATAATGGTGTTGATGCGGCTGCCCATGCCGACGGCCTGAGCCACCGCCGCCGCATCGATGACGTAGAACGCCAGGGACTTGGCGCGGATCTGGCGCTGTAGCGCGGCGGGCAGATGTCCCCATACCTTCTCGGCCGGATAGGGACTGTTGAGCAGGAAGGTGGCGCCGGGCAGCGCATGCTCCAGCATCTCCACGGTGTGGACAAAGTTAAACTGATGGCAGCCGATAAAGTTGGCGCTGCCGATCAGATAGGGTGAGTCGATGGGACGCGGGCCGAAACGGAGATGCGAAGTGGTACGCGAGCCGGACTTGCGCGAGTCATAGACGAAGTAGCCCTGGGCATAGTAGTCGGGTTGGCCGCCGATGATCTTGATGCTGTTCTTGTTGGCGCCCACGGTGCCGTCGGCACCAAGGCCGAAGAACAGCGCACGGATCTGATCGTCCGGCTCTGGTTTCCAGTCGGCATCCCAGGGAAGGCTCAATCCGGCGACATCGTCGTGGATACCGATGGTGAAGAACGGACGGGCCGTGGCGGCTTGCTGTTGTTCGAACACCGCGCGCGCCATCGCCGGCGTGAACTCCTTGCTGGACAGGCCATAACGCCCGCCACTGAGGCGCGGCAAGGCGTTACGCAAACCATGCTGCACCCCATAGACCAAGGTGGCCAATACATCCTGATACAGTGGCTCGCCCTGGGCGCCCGGCTCCTTGGTGCGGTCGAGCACCGTCAACACGTCACAGCTGGCGGGCAACGCTTGCAGGAACGCTTCACAGGGGAAGGGACGATAGAGATGCACCGTCAACACCCCGTAGCGTTCAGCGTCGCGGTTGAGCAGGGCGGCCGTCTGGCGCAGGGTGGCGGAGGCTGAGCCCATCACCACCACCACGTGGCGGGCATCGGCGGGGCCGTCATAGTCTACCAAGTGATAATGACGGCCAGTCAGTGCGCCGAAGCGCGCCATCTGGCGTTCGACGATGCCGGGGACGCGCTGATAGTAGAGGTTGACGCTTTCGCGTCCCTGAAAGTAGGTGTCTGGATTTTGCGCGGTGCCGCGCATCACCGGTTGATCGGGATTCAATGCCCGGGCGCGATGGGCGAGGATCAGGTCGTCGTCGATCATCGCGCGCAGATCGTCCTCGCTCAGCTTGTGGATCTTATTGACTTCATGAGAGGTACGGAAGCCGTCGAAGAAGTGGACGAAGGGGATGCGCGACTCCAGGGTGGCCGCATGGGCAATCAGCGCCAGATCTTGCGCCTGCTGCACCGAGGCGCTACTCAGCAGGGCGAAGCCGGTGCTACGCGCCGCCATCACATCCTGATGGTCGCCAAAGATCGATAGTCCCTGGGTTGCCAGCGAACGGGAGGCGACGTGGAACACCGCACTGGTCAGCTCACCGGCGATTTTATACATGTTGGGCAACATCAACATCAGCCCTTGTGAGGCGGTGAAGGTGGTGCTTAGCGCGCCGGCTTGCAGGGCGCCGTGTACCGTACCGGCCGCGCCGCCTTCATGTTGCATCTCCATAATGGTGGGGATATCGCCCCACAGGTTGGGGATGCCTCGGCTGGCCCATTCGTCCGCGAGCTCCGCCATGGTGGAGCTCGGGGTGATCGGGTAGATGGCACAGACTTCACTCAGTTTATAAGCCACCCAGGCGGCGGCTTCGTTGCCGTCTAGCATGACTTCGTTATCCGGCTGGCTCATTCGGCTTCCTCCTCGCTAATCATCTCAATGGCATGGCAAGGGCATTGCAAGTAGCAGGCCCGGCAGCCGGTACATTTGTCGTAGTCGAAGCGGTAGCGCCGCCCTTTGCCTAATTTGATCACCGCCCCTTCCGGGCAAGCGCCGTAACAGCCGTCGCATTCGAAGCAGTTACCGCAGGAGTAGCAGCGGGCGGCCTCATAGGTCGCCTGTTCGCGACTCAGGCCGCCGATGATCTCGTCGAATCCCGTGCGTTGCTCCGGCGACACCTCCGGTTGACGGGCGGCCTCGGCATCGGTTTTGAACCACAGATGTAGCCGGGGATAATCCAACACCGCCCCACTGGGCGCCTTGTGATAGGGGTGACCACGCAGCCAACCATCGATGTGGCGGGCTGCTTTCTTACCATGCCCGGTGGCGATGGTGACGGTACGCTCGGAGGGCACCATATCGCCGCCGGCGAACAGCCCTGGCACCCGGGTCATCATGTGTTCATCCACCTCGACGATACCGTCCGGACGCAGGGTGATCCCTGGGATCCGTGTTAGCACGCGGGTATCGACATCCTGCCCCAGTGCCAAGATCAGGCTGTCGGCTTGTAGCGTTTCGAAACGGCCGGTGGGTTGTGGCCGTCCCTGGGCATCGATGGTCATCTGCTCGACGGTAAAGGTGGTGTTATCGATGTCTCGGATAGTGCGTAGCCAGTTGATCTTAACGCCTTCTTCCATCGCCTCCTCCGCCTCGAAGGCGTGGGCCGGCATGTGAGCCATGTCGCGGCGGTAGATGATCATCGCCTCGTCGGCGCCCAGGCGGCGCGCGGTACGCGCGGCATCCATGGCAGTATTACCGCCGCCGTAGATGGCGACCCGCCGTCCCAGTTGGGGCGCTTCACCCTGTTCGACGGCGGCCAGGTAGCTGACGGCGTCGAGGATCTTGCCCGCCTCGCGCGCCGGAATATCGGTCTTCTTCGCCAGATGGGCGCCGATGGCCATAAAGACGGCATCGAAACCGCCATCGCGCATCTCTTGCAGCACATCATCGACTTTATGGTTCAGGGTGAGGGTGATGCCAGTAGCGAGAATGGTGTCGATTTCACGGTCGAGGATATCGCGTGGCATGCGATAGGCGGGGATACCGAAGCGCATCATACCGCCGGGCATCGGCCCCGCCTCGCGGATCTCGACGTGGTGGCCGAGGCGGCGTAAGTGCCAGGCACAGGAGAGGCCGGAGGGGCCGGCGCCGATCACCAGAACTTTTTTTCCGCTGTCGACGGCATCAAGGCGTGGCCGCCAGTGTTGCTCCAGGGCCATGTCACCCAGAAAGCGCTCCACGGCATGGATGCTGACCGGTTGATCGGCTTGTAGTCGGTTACAGGCTTGTTCGCAGGGGTGGTAGCAGACGCGCCCATGGATCGCCGGCATCGGGTTGTTGGCGATCAGGGTTTGCCAGGCTTCCTCATAGCGCTGTTCTTGCACCAGCGCCAGCCAGGCTTGGATATTTTCGCCGGCGGGGCAGGCATGGTTACAGGGGGGCAGGGAATCCTGATAGACAGGGCGTTGGCTGCGGATGGGGCCGGTGCCGAGGGTGGCGCCCAGATCCGGTGGCAGCGTCATATCACGTTGGTTTTTGCTCATCATATTGCTTCTTTATCAGTTGTTGTACAAGGAAAGAGACAACCGTAAAACAGACCGCCAGCGTCAGCGCGCGGCAGTCAGTGTCTAGTGATAAAAAAAGGTAGCGGCCCGACGCGATTGGCGTGGCAAACGGGTATGGGGCGGCAAACAATAAAAATGAGATTGTGGTTAACGTTACGCCAAACTGGCGGGTAAAAACTGCGTCAGATCAACGATGGTGCGGTTTCTTATTTTGATGTTAGCGGGAGCAGGGAAGCTATATAGAGAATATAATGGATATCAATAAGATATTTTTACTTTTTTGCTCGGAAATAGATCGATACAGATTAGTGTTTTATTTAATAAGAATAAATCATATACAGAATTAATAATCGCGTTAAGTCTGTGTGATAGCCATTAGATATGCCAAGAGAAATGAATTAATCGTCGCATGGATAATGCCCCGTGTTAGTCCGTCGGATCATGCCGCCCCGTCGCCGCTACGGGAGGTGTGCCGTTATTATGCGCAGGCATGGCGCGTCATGAGCGGCGTTCGCCGCGTGTTTCGCCGTGGCTAGATAGTGGCTAGATAAATGGCACCTCGGCGATCAGTGTCAGGTTATCACGATAACTTCCTGCAACGTTGATCTGGCTGCGCGGTTGAGCAAAGGTTACCTCGAGCATCAAGGGAATTTGGCGTACATCATTCAGATTATCCACGATGATCGGGGCATTGGCACTGCGGTTGTTATTGAGCGGGTAACGTCGTTGATTGACCACCGTCGCGACCTGATAGGGTATCTCGCCACTGCCGCTGTCATTGACGAGCGCGAAGCGGTTGCTGGACTGTGCACTTAACCTGACCCGTCCAAACTGCGGATCGAAAGCGCCGCGGAGGGTGATAGGCATGGCGGCGTAGCCCCGGATCTGCTGATCGACATAGCTTATCTTCAACGGCAGGGTCGTTGAGGGGAGAAAAAGTCCCGTGAAGTAGGCTTGCTTACGAATGCCGATATCGAGGGGCAGCGGGAAATCGCGTGACGCTCCGACGCGGCCTTGCCAGTGCTCCAGATTCGTTATGTTGGTATTGACCCAATAGAGATCGGGTGGCAGTTGTTGATACGCTTCGCTGCGCATCATACTGGGGAGATCGAGTAGCACCTCGCGTCTGATCCCTTGTGCGGGTCGAATGTTGGTGTAACGGAACTCGACGGTGCTGCCGGTACAGTTGCGGCTGATATCGTTACCCGGATCAATATCGATGGTTTGCTCTCCGGCGTAGAGGTTGACGTTATCGGGTTGTATGCTAACGCAGCCGTTATTGACGACCGTAGTATGCTCAGCAAAAGTGGAGTAGCGCGATGATCGTGTATTGAACGTCGTCCGCCCCAGTTTAACGGGCAGCGTAATCGTTTGGCCATGCTGATACCCGGTCAGCGTGACGCTGAATAAACTGTTGTCGCGCAGGTAACGCCCGGCCGTATCGCCAACGTCATCTAGCATAAATCCGTTGATACTACTGTAGTTATCATCGCCACGAATGACTCCGTCACTCATCTGGACCAGGTTGTCCCCCGTTGCAATCTGGACGACGTCATTAAAGGTGTTGAGCCTGATCCTGACCGCAGCCAGCGGGGAGGCCTGCAAGGCGAACAGCAGCAGGCAGAGCAAACGCGCCTGCGTCGGAAGAAGAGCGGTGCTTTTTTTATGTAATAACATTTTTGTACCTAATAAGTTAATTCGGCCAACGTCCGCCAGCAACGAGGGGAGCGCACTGCGCTGGTTCATCTCGGTACCTCTTCATGGGCCTGTTGACGCGGGGCCTGCGAGCGGTGTACTCACCATCAGCACCACCTGTCCATCACAGGTGACCGCGGCCCGAGGTTCAGGTAGTTGTTGCGCGATATCGGGCAGCGTCACCTTGAGAAAGAAATCCAGTAGGTATTTGTGGCGTTCAACGCCGGAAAGCGCGCCTGAATATTGCCATTGCGCCGCCTCAAAGGTGTGCCGTGTCACGCCGCCAGAACGCAGCGTGGCGACCGAGCGCCCGGCGACTTCCACCGAGTAGCGATACCCTTCATTGATCGCGGAGAAGGCGACCTGCGCGTTGGCTTGGGGGGATACGCTGGCGCAGACATAATTATCGCTGAGGATATCCAGCAATAATGGCTGGCCGTTACTCTCACTCAACGCCCGCAGTGCGATCCCCATCTCCCGGAAGCGCCGGGTCGCGCCATCCCAGGGAATCGTCTGAAAGGACGGGGTATGGCTGATCACCGCTAACGGCATGAGCATACTCTGGCTCAGATCGATATCGGCGGTTAGCAGCAGCGTCTCGCTTATCCGTTGGCCATTATTGGTGAGCGACGCCGCCGATGATGCGCCCGCCAGCAGGAGTAATCCTAGGCTGAGGTAGGGCCTAATTCTTTTCACGTTGGCACTCCACAAGGGGTAGGCGAGCGCTGGGTAATGCCGTCGCCGAAGGCAGGGTGGCGCAACTCTCGCCGCCTGAAAGCAGATGGATCACCCCAGTAGGCTGTAGTTGCAGAATAAACAGCCCCTCCTGTACCCGGCGTACACTGATGCAGCCGGCACCTTCACAGCGCAATTGATCGAGGCCCTTGCCGTCGCGCCTGACCAGTATCGCCTGATTGCGTACCGAGAACACCGGGCGTCCGGCATCGAACATTCGTCCCGGCAGCAGATCCACCTGAAGCCGGTACTGGGACTGGTTGTTATCGAACAGCTTGTCGCTACCGATGAGTCGTCCCTCCAACTGGTAGCGGCTGTAGGCCGGTAGGGCGATGAGTCGCCCCTCTCCTTGGGCGTAATAGCGGGTATAGCCGTTGGACAGATCTTTTAACGTCAACTGCACCTCGCCGGCGGGTTGGGGCGGTAGGCGCAGGATGGCGTTTTGGTTCAGTTCGCGGGTGCTCTGGAATGAGATCCCCTGCGCGGAAACCACCTGGTTGGATTGCAGATCCAGGCTACCCGTCACGCTATGCTGATCGCTGGTCAGATAGAGCTGACTACGTGCGTCGACCGGCCCCTGATACGTGCCGCCAACCGAAAGGCTGGTCTGCGGGCCGTCATTGGCAAACTGCTGCCCCAGCTGTGCGTTGAGCGACCCGTTAGCGCCAAGGCTTTGGGTGTAGTTGAGCATGTTCTGGCTGCGCCAGCGGCCATGGCTCTGTTGTAGATAGTCGCTGCTTGCCTGTAGGTTGCCGAACGGAACAGAGAGTCCGATATTGACGCTCCAGAGATCGCGGCGCGCGTAATTTACGCCTGCGGTCAGGTTGATCCCCCACCACAGGCGGCTGAACAGGGTGAAATTGTAGGTATTGCTATGCTGTGACTGCTCATCAAACCATTGATAGCCCAGTTGTAGGGAGTGATTCGCCGTCAGGGCAAAACTGTAGTTTGCCAATAGACTGCGGCGTGTCAGGGTTTCGCCAGGATTGTCATCGCGGTAGTCTGCGAGTGGTGACGATGCCAAGACCGCCTCCGGCGTCACTGCGACATCGCTCTTGTCGACGCCGCGGCGGTTGCGTTGGCGGTAACGCTCTTGGGTGAATTGCAGCGACAGCGGGGAGAGGGTGGCGAGGGCGTCGCTTTTCAAGTAGCCGTGGTTACCCAGGGTCTGTAGCATCGACAGCGTGGCGTTGCCGCTGCGCCAGTCCGCTCCCAGGCTTCCCAGCCATTCGCGTCCTTCTCCGCTCACATAGTTCCCCAGGGTAGAGAGGCTCAGGCGCTGACCAACGGGCAAGGTGATGCCCAGTTCGCCCATCCAGTTATTGCCATAATAGTTGTGCCTGTCCAGATGGGCGGCAGTGATATGGCTGCTCACGCCTTCTAACGCGGGGCCCTCGTTGACGATCAGCAGTGACTGGCTGGAGAAGATCTCATCATTCAACCCCTTTATCTGTACCTGAACCTGATAGATCCCGGTCGGTAATGTCTGGTAGGCGAGCGTTCCCCGGCCTGCCGCCACGCTGCGGCGCAGCAACAGTTTATCGTTGCGCCATACTTCAAGAACGCCCGGTAGGGGGGCGTAATAGCCGTAGCTGCGATCGTTGCGATCTCGTACCCGTAACTCCGCGGAGTTTCCCAGCATGACGCCGCTCATTTGGCTGTTGCGAAATAGGCTGCGTTGTGTCGAAGGGTTAAAGTCGTAGCCATTACCGATGGCGCCCAGCTGCGCCTTGGCCCAACCCCGTTGGAAAATATAATTGAATTCGTTGACATCGAAGCGCCGCTCGCTGCGGGAGGCGTCATATTTCAGGTAACCGCCGGGCAGACCAAGCAGGCCATAATCGCGGGCATAGAAGCTGTTACCGCTGGTGTAGCGGTTGGCCGACAGGCTGGCGTGGTTGAGCAGCGCCATGTGGCCATGTCCCCCCTGTAGGTATTCCACCTGGCGCTCATCGCGGGCAAACCAGGCCGGCGCGAAAAACAGACGTACCCGGCGCGCATAATAGTCGATGACCACGGTCATGCTGTCACTGCTCACCACACACTGGCTACGGTTCCCCTTACAGCGCTGGTCATGGCTCACCCCCTGCGCCAGCTGTGCCGCGGCCTGACGGGCATACGCCGGTGCCACCCCGGCTTGCTGTAGGAAACGGATGAGCGCGGCCTCATCGCTGATTTGCACGCTGTCGAGGGCTAGCTCGCCCTCAAAATGCGCTTCGGCCAATTGCGGTATCACCAGCACCAGCGTCATGTGTTGAGGGGTTAATATTTTGCTGTAGCGTGAATGCGCTAGCAGTTCTCCCGATGCGAGCGTCATGCCACGCGCCAGGGCCAGCGTCGCCGTATTGTTGTTGGCGGCCATAGCCAGTTCAGCGGCGGTATTATTGGCTAGCGTCTGTGCCGGCCGAGCAGGATCAGCCCAGGTAACCAGAAACAGAAAACCGAACGATAACCATCCCGTTCTTATTTCTATCCGATAGAAACCTAGTGTGATCATGCCGATAATCCTCTCTATGTAACGTATGCCATGGCTCCGCTCATTAGCGTGCAGATTGCAGAGCAATCTCTTTCTGGTAAGCGCCACTGAGCTCAGAAAACGTTACCCGTCCTTGACGGACATTAGCTCCTGAAGGGATATCGATAATCCTTTTATTCCCGGGGAGTAATACCGACTCGCCATAGCAGCGCGCTTTGGCTTTTTCTTCGCTGACCCCCTGGCAGAGATCCATTTCAAAACGCAGAACCCGCGAGCTCTGGTTATTAAAATGGATCTTCCCGGCGCTCAGCCAGGCCGTCGGCTCCCCCTGGATCGGCAGACTGCCGGGAATGATGTACCACGATTTATAGCCTATGGAGATAGCTACATTGTTGTCATGCCGCTGTGCTTGGCGTAGCGCATCGGGAATAAACGAGACACCAATGATCCGATCGAACTTGGGTGTGCTATTGGCGCGTATTACCGAGACGCGCACCTCGCCTTGCGCATCGATCACCACATCCGGCGGATCGATATAGAGAGGCCAACTTAGGAATGCCTCGGCGTTAAAGGGGATTTCTTTATATTCTCCTCCTCTCTGGCGTTGGAGTTCACTGAGGGTGATCGAGAGATAAACGGGCTCATTCTCGGGGTTTTTTAATACAAAGAAACGGTTATTTTCCCCATCCACCTTGAAGAGTGAATCGACACTGAAGGCTAATCCCGGTGGGATAGCGCTTGCCATTAGCAATAAAAAAAGAGCGCATCTCATCATCGATAGTATACCGTGATAACTTATTTGGCTTAAATAACACCTGAGCAGCTAATAAAATACACCGTTAATATAGGGTTGAAGTGTTATATTAATAACGAAACACAGCGCTCAATGGATCATGTTTTCGGCTCGTTTGATAAAAATTACACTCCCGATCACGCCAAGTCCTTAACCGTTGCGCGCAGTAACATCCACCGAAAAAATAATCGGCGTAGAGAAACTGACGCTACTGCCTGGCGTATAACCATCTTGCGCAACTTTGGCATACAGCGCCAGGGACATGGCGGCCGCGGCATTATTAATATTATTTTGGATGGTGACAGCGTTGCTACTACCTGTTTTCAATGCATTATTGTTGAGTACCACCACGACCTCACCCGCGTTGGGGGCTGCCAGGGTTTCTTTTAGTGTTAACTGCTTAATTAACCCTGTGCTGACCGGGGGGCTTGCCAGATAGGCCGAGATGCCACTTAGGTTATTCGCGCTTGTTGCACTGCGGATCTCAAAGGTGGCCGGCGCTTGGGTCACGAGATCCAGCGTGTTATCATCAGCGATAGTCGCCTGTAGTACGATGGGGATGGGGGTATAATCATTACCCGCTGCATCGGTAAATGACCAGCTGGTGCTCACTACATCGACCGCGGGTATGGTGCCTTGCCAGGTGAATGTGAGTTGACCTTGCGTTGCGGCGGCTTGCGCAAACAAGGGCGCCATGATTAATGCTAATGCCAAGATACTTTTCTTATGCATAAATTCACCTCGATAAAATTAAAATACGATGACGCTATATCCATTGGACCACTGACGACATCGGCAGGATAAACAAAATAATTTCTTGATACTAATTTAGATTTGGTTTTTAAAAAGTTAAAATAATTCATTTTATTTATATTAAACGGTAAAGCTTGCCTTTTTTAATATTAAAATCTACGTTTTTTTATTGTATTTCTCAAGTCGATTTTGCCGTACGAAAGAAAAGCGCGAGGGCGGTGCTGATAACCGTGTACAAAAGACTCGCCCATTGTTCGTCTAGAGTAATGATGTGCGGATACTGCGAGGAAGCGGTTGATGTATCTCGCCATGATCATCACGCCACAGAGAACAAAGACCACGCGACTATGTAACCGCCCGCACTAGCGCGACAGCGTCACAGACCGCTTCGCGTGTGAGAGGGCGCATTCTCCCCGCGGCATAAACCACTCATCACTCAGGATAGCCATATGGAAGCCCCCCTGAACGCCGCCGTGTCGCTCGGCATCATGGTGTCGGCCGTGTTCGTCGGGCCACAAGCCGCTACTCGCCCGTTATTACCCTCTGGTGGATAAGCCGAGCGGTAACACGCTGATCTTCCGCGGAACGATCACCGCCATCGACACTCAGAAACAGGGGCGACAGTTTTATGAGGTATTACCGGTGACGCAGCTGCTCGCCGGGGCTCAAGCGGCGACGGGACACCGTACGCTGGACAGCGCCTCCGCCAGCCATCCGTGGGCGACGCGACTAGAGATCAAGGTGGAAATCGACGGAGTCGAAACGCCAATATTCGATATCAATCTGGAGCAGGGTACGCCACATATCGGCGCGAAACTTCTCCAGCAGGATCGCCGGCGTACTGGTATTGCCACCGATTACCCGGCTGGCGGCGGCGTTGAGGCGGGTGGGTTTGAAGGTGAGATGGCTGATGATGGTCTGACGTTGATAATGATGCGACCAGACGTCGGCCAGGCTATTCTCGCCCAGGCAGGCGAGAAAGTCCGGCGCCGTCAGCGGGTTAATATAGCTCTCATGGTACAGGATGCGGTGGTCCTCCAGCGCGCCCCAGCCGCTGATCCGGTAGAGCCCCTCGACCGGATCGGCCTGTAGCAGTGTCTGGATATGCGTCGGGGCGTCCCATACTCGAGATTGCGTTAGATAGCCCCAACTGGGGACTCGCCCTTGCTCGATGGCGGCCTGTTTATAGCTGGTGGTGGCGTTAGGGTTATAGCAAAAACGGGGCTGGGCGACGAACCAGCCGCTGCGATCCTTACGAAAGAGCCTCGCCTCGTTCTCCAGTGCCAGTAGGGCCTGGCGCAGTGTCATGCGTTTGATGTTCAGCCGTTCGCTTAACGCCCGCTCTGCCGGCAAGCGTTCACCTGCGCCGAAGTATCCCTCATCGATCCATCGGCTAATCTGTGCCTTGGCAAACCCAACGTGCGAGGTCATCTCCATGATATCATCCTTTGGTTTACACCAGATTGAGGTACGTTAACGTCGTCTCGGGCGACAGACAAGGGGAATCGAGTGAGCCCGCCGTCACGGTGGCGTGGACGGCGGCTTCGGAGGGTTAAAATAGGCTGGCGCAAACGTTGATCGACAGGCCGAGGATGGTCATGTTGAACACGAAAGAGATAACCGATTGCAGCAGCACGACTTTGCGCATCTCGCAGGAGCCGACGCAGACATCGGCAGTTTGGGACGCGACGGCGATGGTGAAGGAGAAATACATAAAGTCCCAGTAGGAGGGGGCCAGCACCTTATCGGGAAACAGCAGCCAGGGCTCCTCAGTCTGTAGGTTGGCATAGAACAGATGGGCATAGTGCATGGTAAAGCCCATCGGCAACAACAACCAGGAGGAGAGCAAGGTCGAACCGGTGATGATGAAGTGTAGGATCTTCAGGTGACCGCTGGTTTGCCCGGCAGTGGCGAGCTCCAGAAAGAGCACCAAGACGCTGACGCAGCAGCCGATGACCACAAAGAAGATCACCATCTTGGCACTCTCATCCTCCAGGCGAGTGATCTTGCGGATATCATGCGCTTTACGGTTGATGATCTTGGTCAGTAGAAAGATGATGTAGAGCCAGGCGAATACGTTCCAGGCGAACATCAGGCGAATGGCCGGAGAAAAGAAAGGCAATAGGCACAAGTAGGTGATACCGGCCATAAACAGGGAAAACAAGAAGCGTGGCCGCCCATGCAGGTAGTGTCTGATCCTTGGGCAACGGTGAAACAATGGTCTATTCATCCCTTAATTATCCTGCTGGCTGGTAAATAATAATTATTTCATTTTCACTCGGTGAATCGTTTCATTTTAGCAATCTTGCTGCATGGGCGAAACGTAACGGGATAAATTCCATGGCCTCGGCCAGTAAGACCGCCACCGGCCTCGGCGGTGCGGGCGTCAGTCCCGCGATCGCCGTCGGCAAGACAACGCTCGCTCACGGGGGCGCAAGCATCTCTGCGCACGGTCATGGTGTCTCATTCGGCATGGCTTCGGCGCGTCGCGAAGCGTACGTGATAAACCATTGGCCCTTAGCCCGCGCACGATTGACAGCCTGGATCAACGGTCACGCACTGTGCGCCCAAGTTGGCTGACGGCAAGGTGGCGGGGTGGCGACAGCTTCATTA
>NZ_BAUC01000015.1 GCF_000474215.1 Edwardsiella hoshinae NBRC 105699 = ATCC 33379
TGTGTCAGGGTAGCTTGGTCACCAGCGGCGATAGCGTTATTGATGGTTTGGTGTGTTTTATTTAACTCATTATGATTGACGGGTAAGAATCCTATTATGCAATGAGCATCAAGCCGTTTACATACAGATGCAGATGCGGATAGAGAGGTACCGAGTAGTAATATAGAACTGATAGCATAGGCTATGTATTTTTTTTCCATCATTGTCATGTCTATCCTAAATTAGTTTCAACTTAATACTTTCCAACAATGTGATTAACTTTAGGAACTAGCAATAAAGAGAACGATGAAGATTTATGTCACTAATTACCTGACACATAAAATAATTAATCGTATTGTCTATTTATTATTTTGACGCATTGTGGAATTGCTGAGCAATTGAATAAAATGAAGATCAAAAAAACACGCAATGGCCAGTAATTAGAAAAATAGATAATGGAATAGGAATAAATAAGTATAAAACACCGTTTCCGAGCTTTAATGATTCCTCATAAAGAATAAAATTCTTAAATTTGAGAAAGGGTAGGCTCTAATGCTATTAGGAAAATCTTAATTAAATCAATGGGAAATAAGTGTAAGTAAATGTAATTTTGGGGATTAATAAGATATTTCTTATTCTATCTTGTTGATGTGGATAGGATTTTTCTATTCGATCATTGTGTTCGGTAACTATAACTCACGGGGGGGGTTGTTATGAGGGGGAGGTAAAAAATAAAGTAAGAAATAAAATTTTGTTCAGTAGTAGGAAAATGCTCTGTAATTTATTGGGCAAAATTTTATTGTTGCCGGAGGAGGAAAGTATCCTGCTTCTGCTCGCGGAGAAGCCCGTGAATTTTGCTGAATAGCCGGGGTGCGTCTTTCGGCCCGGCAACGTCGGTTATTCCGTGGTAAAGCAAACCGTCATCATGATCACCGGGCGTTGTGAGTAATATCGCTTTGGGAAGCCGTATGTCTGCCTTATGTCGGGGCGCTTAACGCGGGGGTGACTAGCGTGCGCTATTCCGCTGGCACCGTTATGCGATTATCGTGATTCCGTTGTGGTATCTGGGGTTTTCTACAGCCAAGAGCGGTGATGTTGATAGCGCATATCCCCACCTTACCGCTGCGCTATCGCGGCAAGAGGGGGAGTGTGGGCTTAGTGCTTGAAGCTACGGACGGCTTGTGCCAACTGTACGCTCTGCGCCTCCAGCGAGGTGGCGGCTTCGCCAATGGCGGCGGATAGCTCCTCGGTACATGAGGCGAGGTCGATGCCGCCACTCGCCCTGCGTCTCTTGTTGGCGTAGGGCCTACAATGGGGGATACCGGGAGCGAGAGATCGTATAAGTTAACCTACGCACTGTGATCAGCATCTGGTGCGCTATCTCCCCCTCGATGAGCAGAACCGTGCTGCCGAGCGTTCGGCCCATCTGTTGTGGCTGTCAGTTAAGGACTTCCAGCGTCACATCGATGGTTGCGACGCCCCAAGGTTGGCCGTTTCGGCTTATCGCCATGGCGCAGTAGGTTCTGGGTTGTGAACTGCCGTATCCTGGTTGGCGTTGGCCTAGGCACATGCGCCGGGCGTGGTATTGAATCCCGCCAGATACCAACGCTGCCGCCAATATGGCTGGGTATCGGGTGAGCTCCATACGCTATTGAGTTGGAGTGCCTCCTGCGGATCTCGCGCATAGACGGTACTCAATGGCTCCTTGGCGGGATCGCGCCTCCCCGGCAATGGCTAGATCCCGTCGCCATATTGATTAATTGGCATCGCTAATGGGTTGTCGAGTTGCTCATTGGGGGAGAGATCTGACTGATTCGCTGATGGCGCGTTGTTGTGCTGGTTCCCGCGTTATCTGTGCTTTGATGATGCTTTGTGCCTCAGCGGTAAGCTTGATGTTCCTGACTTCAGTTTCGACAAGCTGCGGTGAGATGCGTCGTTTGACAATGATATTGCCGACAGCGATCAATACGATAAAAAAGATAATGAATAACAGGATAAACCTTACCTGCCTATTTTTCTGGCTCATGCTGCGTCTATCTCTTTTTTATGGGGTAAGGCTTACAATGATATTTTATGATATTCCTTTAATTCATTTTTTATGATATGAGTGGCGTGATGCTCCTTAAATAAGAAAATGCTTTTATATTATAATATTCTTATTATTACCTATCGTTGTGTAGCATGAAAACTGGTTGGGGGGATGGCTAGGTGTCTGCTGGTTACGACTATATCCTGATGATATCGCTATTATCGATAAAGCATGCCTGGCAAGAATTAACTATTTCTTGATTGATGGTTTTTGAGGAAATTAATGTCTTGGGGAGGCTACCGTATAAGCATCGCGCTATGGCGTGAGGGCGACGATGATGTTGGTCAAGGGGGGCGGTTGAGCAGGCCGAGGTCTCGCGTGCGGCTTGGCGCGCGCGGAGAGGGAGAGGGCCACACGCCAGCCCCCATTGAGCACTGTGTCACTATGCTCATCATCAATGTGCGACGAGTTTGGCGCGACGATTTATTCGGCTTGGTGTAGCTTACACGGCCCGCTCTGGTTGGGGGGCGTAGGCGAGCCCCCTGTTGGGGCTGCTAAGGTCAGCGAGGATAGCCCGGTCATTTCATACTGGCCGGTGGGAAAAGTTGGGTAATAGGGCCGGGTTATTTGATGCGAGCGACTCAGCGCGGCGCGATGTTGCACATCATATTCCCCGCAGGTACGCCAACCGTATGATCGTGACCGGGCTGAGGGTAGGGACGACACGGGCGAGCGGCGTGCTAACGGTGCGCGTTGATGTGACGCGGTCGCGCGCATTGGCGGATTTTTCGTTATGGTGTCTAACAGAGTAAGAAAAATATTTTTATACAATAAAAGGGAATTGGTATTTAAGGTTAAATAAAATAGTGATTGGTCTAATGGCTTATTTTTATTACCGGTTGGTCATGGGCAATGTATGTAAATAAAAATGTACATAGCTGCATGATGTTTTTCGCTAATTTAATTATACAAACAGGGAAAAGCTGATAATGATTAGGAGGTCAATATCAAGCGTGTCTGACGCGGATATTATTTTCATAAGGAGTTTATGATGAAAGTTAACACAACATTTCTCGGTGCTTCCGCATTGGCTTTGACGCTGGCGCTGGCCGGCAGTGCCTGTGCGCAAGAGCCGACGATGACTACCGTGACGACGCCGGAAACCATGACCTGCCATGAATTTACCCAGATGAATCCGAAGGCGATGACGCCAGTGATGGTATGGGTCGTCAATCAAGATCGCCAATACAAGGGGGGCGACTATGTTGATTGGCAGAAGATCCAGACGGTGATGGTGCCGAAAGTGATGAAGATTTGTAAGGAACAGCCAGGTAAAAAGGTCATCGAATTCCGTAATCAGGTTCAGGATCTGATCAGCGATTAAGCCATTGGTTATATTTCGCACCGATGTTACCGGCCTACCATGTGGTAGGCCGGTATTTTTTGGCCTTAACCTTCCCGCCCGTTGTCGAGCGGGGTCAGCCGTATTTAGCACAAGAACGCACTATCCTTGAGTACCACTAACGGCTCGATATCACTCTCTTTCTTGATCACCAAGGAGCGGTCGGATCGCAGGCAGGCGCCGCCGTAACTTCCACCGACGGTAAAGGTGCAAACCTGAATATGTTTATCTGCTACTTGAGGTAGACACCAGAGTTGCTGATAAATGTTTTTCTGATCGTGGAATTTACCGCTGGTCGTGTCGAGTACCTCCTCGTGGCGGCTCACCAGATCGATGTTGCTACCGCAACGTCCGCCGATCGGTTTGACGGCATAACCGCTACGGGCTAACGCCGTATTGGGGACGAAGTCGGTATTCAGCAGGTAGCGATGATTCGGGAACAGCGACCAGAGGATCGGCAGGATGGCCTTGTTACCGGGGATCACCGTCCAGAGCGGCTCGAATACCATGATTTCCGGGCGTAGCAATACGTCGATCAGACGGACCTGTTTTTCCGGCTTACCGGTACGGATCGGTACAGCGGCATATTCGGCATCACTGACCTCGCGTACCTGTTCGATGGCCGTCTCCCAGGCCCAGGTCTTCCAGACACAGGTCACCAGGCGTCCCTCATCGTCAATCAATTGGCCGGTGGCATCCCAGCGTAGGGGGGCCAGTCCCTTGACGATCTTGCTGTCGAAGCCCGCTTGGCTCAGTGCTCGCTGCATAAACAGGGCGTGGTAGCTTTCTTCCTCGTCCTCATCCTGCATGATGTGGACAAAGGGGTGCGCGTGGCTATGGCGCCAGGCGCCAGCCAACTCATTGAGCAGATCTTCACCTGGGTTGTAGCCGTTGACGCCGTCACCCCGTTCGGCCCAGTGTTGCAGGATCAGCCCGGCTTCAGTATGGCAGGAGGCAGAGTCGGCGTTGTATTCGTAGACCTTCAGCCCGCGTTCATCCATGCAGAAGTCGAGGCGCCCGGTGATCATGCAGTGGCGCCGTTGTTGCCAGGAGAGGCGCAATCGCGGCCAGAGGATCTTTGGAATATCGAATAAGGCTAATAGACTGTCGTCGCGCAGTACTTTGTCTGTCGCATGCAGGTACATCAGGTGTAGCTCGTTGGTCGCCTTGATCAACTCCTGCTCGGCGCTTTCCGAGATGGTGAAGTATTGGCTGGGATCGTGGTTGATGACGTGTCCCTGGTTGGCCTGCACATAGCTTAGCTCTACGGGATCGTCTTCGTTCAGCCAGCGACCCTCGAAGAGGGCGCGGTCGGGGCGACGAGCGGCATGGATCGCCATCGCTTGGGGCGCTAATGTCGGCTGCGCTAAGCTGTCGCGTGCGTCTTCGGTGTGGATCATCCAGCCGAGGATCTCGGTATCGTCAAAGGTGTCTTGGATGGTGTAGCGGCCATTCTCCCGTTGCAGGGTGAGCTCGCGCGTCCACTGTTGTCCCGGCGGCAGCGGCGCGTGAATGACATTCTGCTCGGCGATCCTGACCTTGTCGCCGCGCAGTTGGGTGATAACGGCGACGTGACCGGTGCCCTTGAACTCGCCGCCCTTCTGCCAGATCAGCAGGGCGCCGGCGACTGGTGGACGTGGAGAGCCGTTGGCGAATGCGTACAGTGGTAATAGATTATCGTTGACCACCTGGCGCAGAAAACGCAGGGAGAAAATTTCGTAGGCCATACCGACATCGGTGAAGACGACGCCGTAGTTAATAAACAAAAAACGGCGGGCAAATTCGACGCATTGCCATTTGTGGCCCATGTACTCATCGTCGATGTAGCTGCGCAGGGAGGCTTCATCCGGGTAAACCCGAGGATCCAGCGTGCTATAGTCGGAAGAATAAATTGCGACGCCGCCCGGTGCATAGCCAAGCAGAGTGCCGAAAGGGGCGTCATTGTGGTGTGTCTCTACGCTCATGATCCTGACCTCAATATAACGCTGCTGGAGCTGACGAGGGGTTGAAAAATAGACATAACGTTCGGTTTTTCCCCGTCAGACAGAGGTGAATTCATCATAGCACTAACTCGCCGGGCAGTAACGGCGACCGCGACCAGCGTCGTGCTCTGTGGTGTTCATGGTTTAAGACGATAAATTTCGGACGCCTCATCCCGCTGCCGCGAGGCATACTTGCCAAAAATTCCGGTGATTTTTCTTGCGGTTATTTTATCGAACGCGTACGCACGCTAGCCCCTTGTTCGCGTCGCCATCGTAATCGTTAATGCTTATTTCTTATGGACGCTCAGCCGTCCAGGCTAAATATATGCTGTCGTGTTGGCGGATATCGAAAGGACGTTAGTGAATTGTTCAGCTTAATATCGTTATGCTGACTACTCTGTAACGCATACCATAAATCACCTGCGAGAAATCACCTCCGTGAAAATGCATCACTATATTTCCGCGCTGGCGTCGCTATGCGCGTTTTTTACCTGGGGCGCATCCGCTTCAATGCCGAGCCTCGTGGAGACACTGCGTGCGAATGTGGTCCAGACATGGCAGCAGCCGCAACATCATGACTTTTATCTGCCGGCGATTACCTGGCATGCGCGTTTTGCTTATAGCCGCGAAAAGATCGAGAGCTACAACGAGCGGCCATGGGGCGCCGGTTTCGGCCAGTCGCGCTGGGACGAGAAGGGGAACTGGCATGGCTTGTATCTGATGGCGTTTAAGGACTCGTTTAACAAGTGGGAGCCGATCGGCGGCTATGGCTGGGAGGCGACCTGGCGGCCGATCGCCGACTCGGATTTCCACTGGGGGGCCGGCTATACCCTTGGCGTCACCATGCGTGATAACTGGAAATACATCCCCATTCCGGTCGTGCTGCCGATGGCCTCGCTAGGTTATGGGCCGCTGACAATGCAAATGACCTATATTCCAGGAACCTACAATAACGGTAACGTCTATTTCGCCTGGCTGCGCTTTCAGTTTTAATCCTGGCTAACCCATTGCTGGGGCGTCGCACGCAGAGAAAATCCGTGGCAAAAATTGGTGCGTTGGCGGGTTGTTATCTATCTTTGCTACAGGGAATCCGCTGAGAGCTGATAACGGGCGAGGTCGGGGGGATGGGCGTGGTGGCAGAGAACTCCTTGTTGGCCGACACGGTATTGATCGTGGATGATTCGCCGGGCTATCGTCGCCTACTTGCGACGATCTTGGCGCGTTGGCAATACCGAGTGATCGAGGCGGAAGATGGCGAGCAGGCTTTGGCCTGTCTGGCACGTCACCAGGTGCACATCGTGATCAGTGATTGGGAGATGCCGCTGATGGATGGCGCCACCTTGTGCCGTGCGATTCGAGCCCAAGATTATGGTCACTATGTCTACCTGATCCTGCTGACCATCCGCCAGTCGAGTGAGGATCTGGTGGCGGGGATGGAGGCTGGGGCCGATGATTTCTTGACCAAGCCGCTCAACCAGGGGCAGTTGCGTAGTCGATTACATGCCGCGCAGCGCATCATTCAACTGGAGAGTACCCTGGCGGCACGCAACGCCACCCTGGCGCATGCCTACCAACGGATTGAATCCGATCTCCAAGCCGCCGCCGCCATGCAACGTAGCCTGTTGCCCAGCCATGACCAGACCATCAACGGTTACCATGCCGACTGGTTGTTCCTGCCATCGACCTATGTGTCTGGCGACCTGTTGAATTACTTCATGTTGGATGCCCATCATCTGGGGTTTTATTGCGTGGACGTGGCCGGTCACGGCGTCAGTGCCGCCATGTTGGCGCAGTCGGTCGCTCGTGAGTTTACCAGTGCGTTGCTGACCCACAGCCTGCTATTTCGTTCACCGGATACCAGCCCGGCAGCGCCGCAGGCGGTCGTAAGCGAGCTGAATCGCCGTTTTTGTCTGGAGCCGCAGGATGACGGCATCGTACGCTACTTCACCTTGATCTATGGGGTGCTGGATACCCGTGATGGGCGGCTTCGCCTGTGTCAGGCCGGCCATCCGACCCCGTTGTGGTTTCAGGCGGATGGGGGGCTGCGCCGTGTCGGTGATGGCGGCCTACCGATCGGCCTATTCGACTGGGCGACCTATGAGGATCACGCTCTGCTCCTCGCGCCGGGTGATCGCCTCTGCCTGTACAGTGACGGCATCAGCGAATGTTATAGCCCGCAGGGCGAACAATTCGGCGAGGCTCGCCTGTGCCAGGTGTTGCAGGCACCGCGGCCGACGTCGGTGCCTGCAACATTGGCGCGGTTGGCTGAGGCGCTGGCACAGTGGCATAGCCCGGCAGCGGTGACGCCGCGTCAGCCGTTTGCCGATGATATTTCGTTGTTGATGATTACCCGTTGCGCCGATTAAGGCGAGGAGTGGGAGGAGGGAGTATGAATATTGCCGTGGAAGAGTGGGAAGGTGTGACTGTCGTCTCTCCCTTAATTCGCCGTTTAGATGCCTCGGTGGCGGGGATCTTTCGCCAGGAGGTGGTGACGCTGATTGAGCAGGGGCATCACCAGTTATTGCTCGATTTCAGTCAGGTGGATTTTATCGATAGTAGCTGCCTGGGAGCGTTAGTCTCACTGTTAAAACTGCTGAATAATCGCGGAGATCTGCGTCTGTGCGGCCTGAATGACAACATTCTCGGCATGTTTCGTATCACGCGCATGGATCGGGTCTTTCATATCGGCGCCGATCGGCAGCAGGCGTTGGCGCGCCAGTTCGGCTAAGGTTTGGCACGATGAAACTGCGTAGCTACTCTTTTCCGCTGGCGACTAACCTAGAGAGCCTGGCTCTGTTAGGGGCGGCGTTACAGGAGTTCTTTCAGGGGGCGCCGTCGGATGCGCTGTTTCAGCTCGAATTGGCTGCTAACGAGGCCTTTAGCAACATCGTGCGTCACGGTCGCTGCGCAGCGCATCCGGTGCGGGTAACCCTAGCGCGTAAGCCGCGCTATCTGGAGGTGGTGTTGTGCGATCGCGGTCGGCCGATCCCTCCGATGGCGTTACAACCAGCGACGCTCGATCCGCAACGCGACGATCCACAAAGTTGGCCGGAGCATGGTATGGGGATGTTGCTGATCCGCCAGATGACCGATGAGTATCACTATCGTCCCGGCGGGATGGGTAATGAACAGCGTTTGATCAAGTACGTGCTGCCGCACCGGCAGCCGTGAATCGGACGGCCGAAGCCAGGAGTGGCGAGGCGAAGACCTTGATGTCGCTTCGTCTTGGCGCGGTCTAAGCGGTCGCGGGACGGCATCAGGCCGCCGGGCCAAGGGCGGATCTCGCCGTAATCACCGGGGGCGGCTTATGTCCTATTCTGAAGTAGTCGAAAGCAGTGAAAGCCTGATGCGGCATCAGGTGGTTGATGCATTACGCCATCGTTTGGGCGTCGAGGCGGCAGCGGCCAACACGCGCGATTGGTTCAACGCCTTGGCGCTGGTGGTGCGCGATCGTCTGTATGACGCCTATTGCCAGACCTACCAACGTCACTGCCAGCACCAGCGGAAACGGGTCTACTACTTGTCGATGGAGTTTCTGATCGGCCAGTCATTGCGTTTTAATCTGCAAAACCTCGGTCTGTACGCGACGGCGCAGGCGGCTTTGGCCGCCGAGGGACAGGATTTGGCGGCGTTGTTCGACAGTGAACCGGATGCGGCGCTGGGCAACGGGGGGTTGGGGCGGCTGGCCGCCTGCTTTATGGATTCATTGGCCACCTTGGACGTCGCGGCCAGCGGCCATGGCATCAAGTACGAGTATGGCCTATTCCGCCAGTTGATCATCAACGATCAACAGGTCGAGAAGCCGGATGAGTGGCACGCCACGGTCTCGCCTTGGATGGTGCAGCATCAAACCCAGAGCCTGTTGATCCCGATCTATGGCCGCATCGAGCACGGCTTTGACGCCCAGGGGCACTACAACCCGATGTGGTTAGAGTGGAAGGTGTTGCTGGGCATCCCTAATGATTACTATGTCAGTGGCGGTGAGGGTAAGGGCGTCAACCGTCTGCGTCTGTATCACGCCGCCGCCTCCGACTCCTTCGATATCGCCATCTTTAATCAGGGGGATTACCTGCAAGCCGTCGGTGAGAAGATCAGTAGCGAGAATATCTCGAAGATCCTCTACCCCTCCGATGAGATCCTCAGCGGCAAGGAGTTGCGCCTCACGCAGGAATATTTCCTGGTGGCCTGCACTGTGCGCGATTTGCTGCATGACTTTTTCGCCGAGCATGACGACATTCATCAGCTATCTAGCTGGGCGGCGGTGCATATCAATGATACCCATCCAGCGTTGATCGTGGTTGAGCTGATGCGTGTGCTGGTCGACGAGTATCGCCTCGGTTGGGATGAGGCTTGGTCGTTGACCTGCGACACCTGCTCTTTTACCAACCATACCCTGATGGCGGAAGCCTTGGAGTGTTGGTCGCTACCGTTGGTGGAGCGCCTGTTACCGCGCCATTTGCAACTGATCTATGAGATTAACCACCGCTTTTTGACGGCGGTCAGCCGCGGCTACCCCGATGAGGTGGCATGCTTGCTGCCGCACCTGTCGTTGATCGATGAGCGTGGAGAGAAGCGTCTGCGCATGGTCAATCTGGCGACGTTGGGCAGCCACCGAGTGAACGGGGTTTCCGCGATTCACTCGACGTTGGTACGCGACCTGCTGCTGCCGCAGTTTAGTCGTCTGGCGCCGGAGAAGTTTGTCAACCAGACCAATGGCATCTCGCATCGACGCTGGTTGCAACTGGCCAATCCGCGTCTGGCGGCGCTTTTCAGCGAGCTGATCGGACCGGGTTGGCTGGATGAGCCGCGCCGCTTGGCGGCGTTGTCGGCCTATTGCGCGGACGATCAGGTCGTGGATCGTATTCGCCGTATTAAGAGTGATAACAAGCTGGCGCTGAGCAACGCTATCTACCGTCGTTACCGTTTGGCACTCGATCCGCTAGCGATGTTTGACGTGCACGCCAAGCGCTTCCATGAATATAAGCGTCAGTTGCTCAATGTGTTGCACATTATTTATCAATACCAGCGAATCCAGGAGGGGGCCGAGCTGGCGACACCGAAGATCTACTTCTTCGCCGGTAAGGCGGCGCCGCGCTATACCTTGGCCAAGTTAATCTTGCAACTGGTCAACTGCGTGGCTCGCCGCATCAGTCAGTTGCCGCGGGTTAACGGGGTGATCCGGGTGATCTTCCTGGAGGATTACAGCGTCTCGCTGGCTGAGCGGTTGATCCCGGCCAGTGATCTGTCGGAACAGATCTCGATGGCCGGTACCGAAGCCTCTGGCACCAGTAATATGAAGTTCGCTATGAATGGCGCGTTGCTGATTGGGACGCTGGATGGCGCCAACATTGAGATCCGTGAGGCCGTGGGGGCGCAGAATTTCTACCTGTTCGGCCATGATACGTCACAGATCGCCCAACTGAAGGCGCAGGGGTATCGACCCTATGAGGTGTTACGGCAGCAGCCCGCGTTACAGGCGGCGATCGATACGCTGATTTCCGGCGAATTGTGCGCCGATCGGACACGTTTTCGCCCTCTGTACGAGATGTTGACCGCCACGGATTACTATATGCATCTGGTCGACTTCGAGGACTATCGACGCGCTCAGCAGCAGGCTCAGCATGATTTCAGCCAGCATCGGGAATGGTATCGTCGTACCTTGCAGGGAATGAGTCAGATGGGCGGCTTTTCGAGTGATTACACCATCAAGGGCTATTGCCGCGAGATTTGGCATACCGAGTATCAACGCTGAGGAGGTCAGCTGCCGATGAACCAGGGCGTCGATGGGCGCCCTGGTGGCGGTGGGCTTACATTGAGACGATGCGGTTCAATTCGACCACTTGATCGCTGGGCAGGTAGTAGTAATCGGTCACATGGGCACTATTGCGCATCATGACGCGGAATATCTTACGTTGCCAGTTAGGGAAGGCGCGGTTGCGCTCTTTGAGCATCAGCGATTCGTGGCCGATGTAGTAGGTCATGGCCTGGTTATCAATCGCGCACGGCTCGAAGTCCGACATGCTCAACAGTTGCGGAATGTTGGGGTGCTCCATAAAGCCGTAGTGGGCGGTAGCGCGCCACAAGTTCTTGGTGACCGGAGTCAGCGTCACCCGTTCACGTGCGGCGATATAGGGGACGTTGTCGACCTGGATGGTCAGCAGCAGTACGTTGCGGTGCAGCGAGCCGTTACGCTGCACATGCAAGCGCATCACCGATGGCACTCCGGCCGCCGAGCGAGTCAAGAACACGGCGGTGCCGGGAACCCGCGGGATATTCTGTGCAGCAAGGGTGTTGAGGAAGGTCGGCAACGGAATCATGTGCTCCTGAGTCTTGCGGCGGATGAGCGCGCTCCCTTGGTGCCAGGTCAACATGAGGGTGAAGATGGCCAGCGCCAGCAGCAAGGGAATATAGCCGCCATCCAGTAGCTTGGTCAGATTGGCGCAGAGGAAAAGCAGATCCACACACAGGAAGAAGCCGGCGGCGCACAGGCTACGCAGTAGCGACCAATGCCAGATTTCCCGCATGGCGATGAACAGCAGCGACGAGGTCAGGGTCATGGTCAGTGATACGGCGATGCCGTAGGCGGAGGCCAGGTTCTCCGAGGTCTTGAAGAAGATGGCCAATAACAGGGTAACGATCATCAGCATCAGGTTGATGCTGCCGATGTAGATCTGGCCGTAACTCTCTTCGGTAGTCTGCTTGATTTGCAGGCGTGGCAGCCAGCCCAGTTGGATGGCCTGGCGCGTCATGGAAAACGCGCCGCTGATGATCGCTTGGCTGGCAATGATGGTCGCCAGGGTTGCCAGGATCACCAAGGGCAGAACCAGCGGCGAAGGGCAGAGTAGATAAAAGATATTCTGGCTGAGATCGGCCCCTGATAGCACCAGTGCCGCCTGGCCTGCGTAGTTTAGCAGTAGGCTGGGGAAGACGATGCCAAACCAGGCACACCAAATAGGCCGGCGCCCGAAGTGGCCCATGTCGGCGTACAGCGCCTCTGCCCCGGTGACACATAGGAAGACGCCGCCGAGTACGACGAAACTTAACATACCGTTGCTCAGCATAAAATGAACCGCATAGTAGGGGTTCAGTGCCAGCAAGACGGCGGGATAACGGCAGATACCCCAGATGCCTAGCACGGCGATGGTCAGAAACCATAGGGTCATGATGGGGGCGAACAAGCGGCTGATCTTAGCGGTGCCCAAATGTTGCAAGGCGAACAGTACCACCAGGATCACCACGGTCGCCGGCAGAATATAAGGGCTAAGTTCCGGCATCACTAAGTTCAACCCTTCCAGCGCAGAGAGTACCGAGATGGCCGGGGTGATAGCCCCGTCGCCATAGATCAGCGCTGCACCGAGCAGGGCCGCGGTAACGATGGCCGGGCGTGAGTGCTTGTGACGCACCAATAATGACATTAACGCCAGGATCCCCCCCTCTCCATGGTTATCGATACGCATCACGCAGAGCGCATATTTAAGGGAGGTGATGATCACCAACGTCCAGAACAGCAATGAGAGAAGCCCCAAGACCAACGTGGGAGAGTGGGGGTTACCGGCTAAGGTGAGAACCGTTTTCAGGGTATACAGTGGACTGGTGCCAATGTCGCCGAAGACGATGCCCAGTGCGCCAAAGACCAGGATAGGCAGACGCTTGTCATTCGATGCGCCTGCATCCATACGCTCGGACATTATCGATCTCCTTATAATTACTTGATTTACATAGTATAGCATAGGGACTTTCGGCGATGTGTCTGCAATTGCTAGCCAGTGTTATTCGTCTCGTTAGTAATGTAAGGAATGAATAATGAGAGCAGCGTGGAAAATTATTTATTTAAGTTTATATATTTCTGCTATTTATGTTATTGCGCGCAGCGGCAATAAATTGTGATCCAGACGTGGCTTTATTGAGAAAAGACTGGCGTAGGATGGCAGTGGGTTTTAAAAGTATCGACTATATTAATTGTGTTATTTATTTTAATAATTTGTGTGACTCACAATATATAAAAACATGAATAAAATCCCATTGCCAGAGAATGTGTTCGTCGCGGCTTATGCACGGATGCTTTGGATATTTAATACCTTTCCTCGCGTCTGCCTCTCTTTTTCCGGCGGGAAAGACTCCACCGTGTTGTTGCATATCGCCGCCGAGGTAGCCCGGCAGAAAAAGCGCCGTTTCTTCGTGCTATTTGTCGACTGGGAGGTGCAATTTAACTATACCATCCAACATGTGGCGCAGATGCGTGAACGTTACCGCGATGTGGTCGAACGTTTTTTCTGGGTGGCGTTGCCATTGACGACGGCCAGCGGCGTCTCGCAGCACGAGACGGAGTGGATCTGTTGGCAACCGGGCGTTGAATGGGTGCGCCAGCCGCCCTCCGACGCCATTACCGATCCAGCCTATTTTCCCTTCTACCATGCGGGGATCACCTTCGAGAGTTTCGTGGTCAACTTCTCCCTCTGGCTGTCGCAGCGTAAGAGCATGGTGACGCTGGTGGGCATCCGCGCCGACGAGTCGCTGAACCGGTTCATGGCGGTCGCCTCACAGAGTAAGTTGCGTTACGCCGAAGATAAACCCTGGACTACCGCCTCGCCCGACGGTTTTTATTATACCGCCTATCCGTTGTATGACTGGAAAGTCAGCGATATCTGGCGTTTTAATGCGCAGCAGCGCCTACCCTATAATCCCCTGTATGATCTGATGTATCGCGCCGGGGTTCCGTTGCGCCAGATGCGTATCTGTGAGCCGTTCGGCCCGGAGCAGCGCAAGGGGCTCTGGTTGTACCATGTGCTAGAGCCAGAGACGTGGAGCCGTGCCTGCGAACGGGTAGCCGGTGCCAACAGCGGTGCCATTTATGCTAACCAGAGTGGCGAATTTTACGCGCTCAACCGCCAGATCAGCAAACCCGCACATCATAGCTGGAAGAGTTATGCGCACTATCTGTTGGCTAGCATGCCGCAGAAGACGGCGGAGCATTACCGCAATAAGATCGCCATCTACTTGCGTTGGTATCAGGCGCACGGTTATCCGCAGGATATTCCCGATAGCCAGGAGAAGGATCTGGGGGCGAAAGATATCCCCTCCTGGCGTCGTATCTGCAAGACAATGATTAAAAATGATTTTTGGTGTCGGTCACTCTCCTTTAGCCCCAATCGACCGCAATCCTATGAGCGTTATGTCAAGCGGATTCAGGCAAAACGCCATCAATGGGAGATTATCTGAGATGAGCGTGGAAGAGTTGGAGCAGGCATTAGATGCCCTGCTTGAGGCCCAGCCGGATCTGGCGCAGCGTATCGCGTTGCTCAATCGTCTACGGTTACGGCTACATGGTCACAGTCCTTTCGCCGCCGAGCCGGTAGATTGCGTGTTGTGGGTGGCGGCCGAGCACGTCGAGGCCAATGACTATAATCCCAACGTGATGGCACCGGTGGAAAAGCGCCTGTTGCAACGCTCGTTGACCTCGGATGGGTTTACTCAACCTATCGTGGTGGTACAACAGGAGGGGCCGACGAGTTACGTGGTGGTGGATGGGTTCCACCGTTACCTACTCGGCAGCAAGAAAGCCGCGTTGCGCCAGCGTCTGCATGGCTACCTGCCAGTAACGCCGCTGCCGGCGGAACGCGCTGACGAGGCGGCACGCATCGCCGCTACGATTCGTCACAATCGTGCTCGGGGTAAGCATCAGATAGCCTCGATGTCGGATATTGTACGCGATCTGCATCGTTTGGGATGGAGCGAGGAGCGTATCGGTGAGGAGCTGGGCATGGATGCCGACGAGGTATTACGCCTCAAACAGATCAGCGGGTTGAGTGAGTTGTTCAGCGAGGGCGACTACAGCCAGGCTTGGACGGTATTGTAGACGCCCCAGGGCCGGTTTAATTCGCCTTGGGCTGCAAGGCGGCTTGAACCACCGCAGGCATTTTGGCCATCTGGGCCAGTTCGTCGGGGGTTAGGCCATGGCGTGCATAGCTGCGGCTATCGGGGTAGCTGACGCGGACGCGCCCATCCTCCTGGCGGGCGATCAGCACCCGGTAAGGCAGATCCAATGCCAGGGAGGGATGCGCTAACATCAGTGGTGTGCCGCCCTTCGGATTGCCGAACACCAACACCGTGGTCGGTGGCATGGTTAATCCGTTTTGTTGGGCGGCGGCGGCGTGATCCAGTTCGGCAAAGAGCGTGAGCTGGCGGGTCTGGATGTTGCTCAACAGGCGTTGGCGGGTTTGGGCAAAGTCATAGGGACTGATTTGGCTCAGGGTCATTTCCTCTCCTTGCGGCGCGGCGCGCGCGATAAACGGCAGGCATAGCGCCAGGAGTAATAGGGTGCGTGCGATCATCATAACCTCCTCAGGCTACAGAAACAGGAGCGCTAGCATAAAACGCCGCGACGAGCTCGCTGTTGCGGCGGCGTCTCATTTTCTTGTCGTGGCGTCTTGCTTTCCCGCTGTCCGTCATGCGTGGGGGCTGGCGGCACGGGTGCATGCCGCGCCATGCTCATCGTTGCCCGTTGCTGGATGTGCGATAACCGATGGCGACCAGCGACGCGAGTATCGTCAGGCAGACACGCATCGGCGCGTGAGCTTAGAAGCCGAACGCGCTGAACATCTCATCATGGCCCATACCGCTGTCGTGCGAGCGGTTCATGGACTCCATCTGTTTGATCAACCCTAAGCTGGCGCCGATAGGACCGCCGACGCTGAAACCGACGCTGCTGGAGCGGGTCTTGCTGGTGCTACTGCTGTGGGTCTGGCTGCGGGTGTTGCAATTACTCTGGCGCGTACGGGTGACGCCGTTCGCGCTGAACTGGCTATCTTCACTCTGGGTGCAGTTACCCTGCGATTGGCTGTGGCTGTCGCCCGAGGTACGGCTGCGGCTATCCGTGTGCCATTCGCTGTAGTGTCCTGCCGGTGCGATGACCTCGATCGGCGTACCATAGGCGGCATAGGGATGCATGCTCATGTCGCTACAAGCGCCGAGCAGTAATGCAGCGCCGATGATAAAGATATACTTACCCAGAGTCGTATTTTTCATTGTGTCTACCTATTTCTCGTTAGTTATTGGTTTAGCCCTGTCCGAGCAGGGCGGTTATTATTCATTCTTCAATCTGGAGATCAAGTGATTTTAAATAAAATGGTATTATTCTTAAGATAGATTTTGATGATAAAGATTCATTTGCAATACAAATAAAACTGAGCCGAACAGTTCTTTCGGTAAAATCGATGTGAGCACTAAGTCTATTCCTAATTCACGCCGAGGGCGTGTTAAATGTGCCGTGCGGTTTAACTTCGGTATATTTTCCTAGCGCTATGTTAATGCGGTTACGGCGATGGAGAGCGCAACAACGTGCGACTTGCTGGCAACGAACTGGCGGGATCCCGCTGCGTTCTCGCTAGCGTTCCTTCACCTCCTGTAATGATTAACACACTGTATTGATATGGATTTTTAAGTGGGCGTCGTCTGCCTCTTATCGTGCCATGTTCACCGCTTGTCCTTGTTTAGGAATAATCATAATGAAAACACGCTTGTGCACATTATCTCTGTTGATCGCCATGGGTGTCGCAGCCCCGGCTATGGCCGATACGCAGACCGTCTCCTTGGGCTATGCCCAGGCGAAGGTCGCGGATTTTAAAAATATTACGGGGGTCAACCTGAAGTACCGTTACGAGTGGGACTCCCCTTTGAGTCTGTTGACTTCGTTCACCTATATGAGTGGCAGTAAGTCATTCGAGGATAACGATCCCATGGATTATTCCCGCGTAAATACCAACCTGAAATATTACGCGTTGGCGGCCGGTCCCGCTTGGCGTCTCAGCGATAGCATTAGCGTTTATGGCCTACTAGGCGTGAATATCAATAAGGCAACAGTATCGAGTTCCTGGCGAGATGTCTCGTTCGGCGGTTATAGCGAGGGCCAGCTACAGGATTCGCGTAGCAAGGGAGGGGTGATGTACGGCGCCGGCGTGCAGATCAATCCGCTGGCTAATTGGAGCGTGGATATCGGCTATGAAGGCTCTCGTGCCGATCTGGGCGGCAGTAAGCACAGTATCAACGGCTTCAACCTGGGTATCGGTTACCGTTTCTGATAGGAACGACGGCGGGCAGTAGACACCATGTTGTCCAGATTGATGCCGTCGGCCAGCGACAGGCGGCAGCGCAGCCGCCTGGGCTTCTTGCGGTGTATCCGCCTCAACGATGATCGTCTTCTCCAGCGCCTGGCGGTGCAGACAGGCTATCATCCCTAAAAGCAATGGTAAACAGTGTCCATTGGGGATCCACGCTTTATGGCTCGGCTATAGAAAAGCATCAACGGGCTGTACAAAGCGGAGGTGATACACAGCCAGAGCTGGAAAAATTGCTCAGAGGTCGAAGTAGCGATGCTGACTGGGTGGACTGGTACAACAACCGTAGACGATTGGAACGGCTCAGCCTTATGCTGTCTGTAAGCAGAGTAAAACCGCCTAAATTACAGTGGGTAAGGGAAATTACATCCTTAACCTATCCATGAACCAACGCCAATAACAAGCTAATCATTGAGGTTCGCCTTGTGAACTACCTTGCTATTGTTTTTTTATGAAATAAGGTTTTATAACATTCACTAATAATGCACTAATCAATATCAAAACGAAGCCATAGATCTGTTTGGTTGTAGGCACTTCATTCATTAACGAAGCGGCAATAATAACAGTGATTATTGGTGATAATAAAGTTGCATAACTTGCAAACTCCGCACTCTCATTCTGTATTAAATAAAACCAGATGTAATATACCAACGCACTACCAATACCGCCCAGATAAAAAATACATAACAAGATTTTAATATCACTAAATGCAGTAACTATGGGGTGTAGCAATGACCCACGCTGAAAAAAAGGATAAGATAGCATCACTAATACAGTCGAAATTAAAATCTGCCAAAACAACCTTGCTTTAAAGGGAATGGCAGTAACGACCTTCTGCGAGATAACAGCACCAATAGCCCAAAACATAGCACTACAAAGTATAATTATTTCGCCTAAACCTACATGAACCTCTTTCAGTATTAAAAATATGCCTGATAAACACAAAAGAAGGGATAAGGAAGACAATAGGTTTACCCTCCTTGCCAGCCCCATCAGTATTAACGAAGTAAAGCAAGGCATTGTATAAACAAGTATTGTTGCATTGGTAACAGAAGTGAAGTGTAGAGCAATGCTGTTCAGCATGGGAACAATAAAAACATTTGGAACAGCTATTATAGCAAGCTTCAGAAATTCATCCAAGTTAAATTTTCCCAAGTTCTCCATGATGTTTTTGTTAAAAAGAATAAAGATGATGAAGCAGGAAACTAAAGATCCCGCCACTCTGAATGTGTATGGTCCTATTACATCAATGGCAATTTTTGATACAGGAAAGGACGTTCCCCATATTAACGCCATTAAGAAAGTAAGCCATAAAGAATTTTTAGACATCTACTTAATCCTTTCCATATCTTGCTATCACTGACATTCTCCTGTTTTTTTGATTAGCAGTCACCATTGAGACAAAATGTGGAACTTGTACCTCAGAGGTATCAAAGAGGAATAATTCCCCTAAAGCTGGAGTTAGTGTCTTAATAACCTTGTCCTTTTCCTGACTAAGAATATGTGTGAGACCACCAAAGTTTGGTTCCCAGTTCTGAGTGATGTTCAGTGCAATACCAACATTGTTCCCCGAATCAGAGTGAGTATTGAGGAAATGACTTTTATCGAAGCGATTAATGTAAAAAACATCAATGCCTCCGATCCCCCGACCAGTCAAGCTCGCAATCAAGTCTTTGAAGTTTTCAGAGTTGCAAAAATCAAAGGCCATTGCCGCTGCTTCACAAGGTGCAACATTATCTTTAGTTTCATTTGACAGTCTTCTAAAGAAAAAGCTGAATCTATTCTCACAGTAATCTTCAAAGCATTTTTTATAGCATTGATTAATTTCCCTAGCTGTAGTCGTGAATGATAAGTCTTTCTGTTCTATTGAATTCTTGTATATATATGTCCAACTGTTTTCGGATGAAGATTGCGATGACTTCATTATATCTGTGATTTTTGAACTAAAAAGACATTCAATGTTTTTGGTCAAATAACCTTTATCGCTGAAATCTTTTGTGTCATTATTATTCATTTACAAATCACCTCCTCACGCACGTTGAAATTCTGTAGTGAGAGAATGAATTTTTTTCCGATAAGATGTGGTTTATCATAACCAGTAATGATCTTTATCACTTGGTCTGTGACGATACCAGCCATAATTGATAATGAGGGGGCGCTTTGCCAAGCATTCACTTTCCGCTCACCGTCAATGAATGAGTGTTTGAGACGAGCTTCCTGAAACTTTCTAATGTCGTAATCGCTATCATAATATTTATTTTTTACGAGATCTTTGATATCTTCGAAATTACTTTGGATACCATCATTGAGGTAGATTGGACCAACAGAAATCTCCAAGGGATCACCACCAAGTTCGATAACCGGAATCGCTTTTTCTTTGGCTATATTATGAATAATCTCTTCAGCGGTGTCCTTACGGTAGTAACCGAGCGCTGCCCATGCAAGAATAATAAAAGTACTGTCGCCAATGAGTTCTTCTAATCTGCCTTTATCTGAAGATGCAAACTCGCAGAATGTCTCAACATTGACATTCTCATTGTATGCCATGAGCGTTTCTCTGGCCGCATCCACCTTGTTCTTACCTACATCATCTGTACGATACAGAACCTGCCTATTAATATTTGATAATTCTACATCATCGCCATCAATGAGTCTTAATGCTCCAACGCCTGCCATCGTTAGTTGTAGAGCGCACCATGTCCCCCACCCACCCATTCCGAAGATGGCAATCTTACTTTGCTTTAGCCGCTCTTGATAGACGAAGGAATGTTGGTTATCGGCATCAATCAATGAAAACTGGAGGATCTGCCTGTTATACCTTTCAATTTCTTGACCAGATAGCGAGTTTGAAAAGAAGGCGTTGTCCTGAAGAAGTTTCCTTTCAGCTAAACTTGCAACAAACGCATCAAGACACTCGCTTTTTAGCTGAACTCCTTCATTGATTAACTCTTTAAAAATCCGAGGGACAGTCCTTTTACCATCCATTTTTTCAAGTGCCGATCTTACCCATGCAGGAGGATTATTAATTATCTGGGAGACTCCCGGAATTTCTCCAATACAGATATCACCATCATCAGCCAAAATGATGTGATGTGACTCTTTAATCATGGGCTTAATATTTGAAAGAGACATTTTTCTCTCCAAAAAAGTAAGGCCGCATACTGAATGCGGCCTATGCCATAAATTAT
Organism: Edwardsiella hoshinae NBRC 105699 = ATCC 33379; assembly: GCF_000474215.1. Taxonomy (GTDB): domain Bacteria; phylum Pseudomonadota; class Gammaproteobacteria; order Enterobacterales; family Enterobacteriaceae; genus Edwardsiella; species Edwardsiella hoshinae. The sequence goes on from NZ_BAUC01000015.1 coordinate 20,694, forward strand.
CAGTTAAGAACGATAACCTGACCTTTGGTATACATGGCATTTTCTTCAGTGATTGCAGAAATGCGCTGAGACAGAGTAGAGAGCTTAATCATAGTAATACCCTCTCGTTGGGATTGTTAAGATTAAAATATTTGATGTTGCATTTTGGTTTCAATGCCACAAGAGTAAATAACATAAATAACGCAACCGTCAATAACCTGGGAGTAAAAAATATGTATGTTATGAAATTAAAAATATGACCAGAATTTAAAATCATTTGTCTACTTATCTTCTAGATTTAAGTTTCAGTAACACAATAAATTTACAGTGTGAAATTTTAAACGAAAAGTGCATAAACAAGAATTAATCATCATGATGATGTGCTCATCTGGGCGTTGGTGCATGGATAGGTTAAAGGTGCTATTTGGGTAAGCGCACCGCCCTCGATGTCTGGATAAACTGACTCATTCTGGTAACGATAATGGGCACTGGACATGAATGATCGGACATGGGTAAACGAAGCGTTGTAGCTGCGCTTAGATAAAAATCAGCGTTTATGGCCTGTTGGGGATTAACGTAAATAAGACGACGGTGTTCGCCTCGTGGCGCGAGGTCTCGCTCGGCAGCGCTCAAGAGGGCAGCCTCCAGGATTCGCGTAGCAAGGGTGGGGTGATGTACGGCGCCGGCGTGCAGATCAATCCGCTGGCCAATTGGAGCGTGGATATCGGCTATGAAGGCTCTCGTGCCGATCTGGGCGGCAGTAAGCACAGTATCAACGGCTTCAACCTGGGTATCGGTTACCGTTTCTAAGCGACCGTGATGGCGGGCGGTCTTGGCCGCTCGCCATGGACCGCTCAGGCCTCGGGGATTAGCCGGACTTTAATATCGGCCGGCGCGGCGTGATAAGGTGCCGAAGTGACTAATAAGTCAATGCCGCATTGCGCCATGCTCTCGACGGTAGCCAGGTTGATCCCGCCGGCCAGTGAGAGGCGGCATCCCGGCGCCACGTCGTCGGCCACCTGGCGGATCGCCCGCGCCTGTTCAGGGGAGAACTTATCCAGTTGCAGAATATCAGGCTGGGCATACAGCGCCGCGCGCGCTTCTTCGGGGGTATCGGCTTCGACGATGATACATTTCTCGGGGGCCTGATGGCGTAGGCGTGACACCATGCCTTGCCAATCGTCAGGATCGGGCCAGAAGCGGCGATGGTTAGCGAAGAGCAGCACAGTTTCGCCACAGCCAGCGCGATGCAGAATGGCGCCGCCATCCAGCACCGCTTGCATCACGGCCAGGCGAGTACCCGGCACCGACTTGCGGGTACAGGCGATCTGACCGTCGGGTTGATAACGTCGCAGTAGGGCGACCATGCGCGCGGTGTAATCGCTCACGCCGCAGCTCCACTCCAACAGATTTTGACATGCTTTCCACCCCTGATGCAGGGCGCCGGCGGTGCCTTGCGCGTGAAGCAGAAGGTCGCCCGGCTCGACGGTGTCGCCGTCGTTGACGGCGGGCGTGACCGCCAGGCCGAGGCGGGCGAGTAGGCGACAAGCCAGCGTGATGGCGCTGACGCAGCCTCCCTGACGGTGATAAAAGCGTATCTCGCCGCGCTGCTTGCCAATACCCAGCGCGCGGGTGGTGATATCGCCTCCTTGAATATCTTCCTGTAGCCAAGTATCCAGTTGGCTATCACTGATAAAGATCATGCACTCTCCTCGGCAAGGGGTTGGGGCCGCCAGCTGATCAACGCCCAGTCGCGGAGTGCGCCGGCCGGGGTGCGTCCGTGTAGGCGGCAGTGACGGTAATAGGCCTCCAGAGCCTGGCGCTCCTCGGCGCTGACCTCACCGAGCGCCACACTCAGGGCGTCGGCAAATTGGGCGGCTGATTCGGCGCGCTGTTGACAGGCGGGAACCCGGATAAAGTTGACCTCGGCATAGATCCCCATCTGGTAGAGGATGTTGACGGCGTAGAGGTAATTAGGCAGTTCCCGCACTGGACGGCCGATGGCGCGTAAGATCTCGCCATCGACGAAGCTGCTGCTGACCGGGTGGGTGGTATAGACGCCTAAGCGGGCATGTCGATTGAGTTTGGCCAGCGCCGGGCGTAGATCATCCACTAACGTCGAGCGTGAAGCGACCGCGATATCACAACGGGGAATGTCGTCCCAGGGCTCTTCCCAGGCGCGGCGTAACAAGATGGCGTTGTCGATTCCTTGCTGGGCGGCGCGTTGAGCCGCTACCGCCAGCATGCCTGGGCTATAATCCAACCCATAAACTTGGCGTAGGCGTGGAGCCAAGGCCAGACAGACGCTGCCGGGGCCGCAGCCGACGTCCAAAAGCGTCTGCGCCTGACGCAGATCGATTGCTGCCGTTAGCTGCTGTAAATAGGGATCGTTCGCGGCGGCACAGGTGACCGACATGGCCTGGGCGCGGCGATCCCAATGCTCTGGCGATTTCGGTGTACGCTGCGCCAGCGTCAACTGCTGGCGGTAGAGTGCGGCGAAGTCAATGTCATCGATTAGCATTTCCCTTCTCCTTGCGGGCGTCGCCGCGTAGTCCGTACTCGGCGAACGCAGCGGCGCACGTTATATATTTTCTTATATATTGAGAAGATGTTTCTACGGCGTCAAGCGCTATGCATGCAAATAGCGTAGAGCGAATAGTTTTGGGAAAAAAGCGGCAAAGATAAAGCCAGTGAGATCATGTGATTTTTATCCTGGAGAAAGGGATAGCGTTGTGCGTGGTTGTTAGCGCGATGCTTGGCGTGCTGGGGCGGCTGACTGAGCGGGAGAAAAGGACGGTCTCATCCCGCATTGGCGAACGCTGAGGTACCAGTTTTTCGCGGTTAAATGCCGGACGACAGGAGAAGAAAAAGCGGATAATTATAAATAAAATAAATATACCGTGCGACCGCCGAGATATTGTATAACTGTAGCGACAGGACTGAGTTACGGCACCCTCGGCGGCGTTTCTGGGTATTATTCCGCTGCATCCGGTCGCCGCTTTATCCTGCCGGATGATTACCTGTCCGTACCCGTTCGCAGCGCTACCTTCTGGGCGTCGGCGGCGGTGTAGCGAGTACGGATGGGTAAACTCATTCTGCTCGCGCTTATTTACGCTGGGCTTTGGAAAGCATCCATTGCCATTTCTGCTCACGGTTGAGCTCATCGGGAGGGACGCGGATCGCCATGCGCGCTACGGCCTCTGCGTCGGCCTGAGCCTGGGCTTCCTGACTTACCGGCGTCTCGTTGGCGTTGCGGCTCTCCTCATTTTCCGCTTCCATATTGATGGCATTACGAATCCGGGTGGCGATCAACTCATCGATATGCGTGACTTGAATCAGTCGTTGGCACTGGCAGCCACGGCCCTCTAGCTGATTGGGAACGGTCTTGGTCTGACAGGTGATCTCTTCCACACCGGAAAGAATATAGGAGACGGTGTTGATGGCCTTACAGGTAGAAAGGTCGAACTGTTGGGCGATTTCGCGGGCGCTAACCCACCGTTGCTGTTGCATCACCCAACGGGCAACCGACAGATATAAAGGTTCCTGAGTATACTCTCTACACATATTTTCACCCATTTAACCAGAATGGTTAATCCATTTAACAATATTCTGTGGCCTAAGGTTGAATATGATTAGCCGTCCTTATCAATATTGTCGTGGGCGGCTTAGCCTCGGCCAGGGATATTTTGAATATACCTAAGGTGCCCTACTATTAACAATGAAATTTTTGCGGTTTTTCAGGAAAGTGTCGTCTGTGACGCATTGTTAATTCAATGTTTTCTACAGGTGTAATTTACGTAATTTATATTATTAGCCTTTTTCCAAGGCGCGTTGCCGTTAGCCGAGTAATCTTGAGGGGCAATATTATTGTTGAGCCTATCGGCTAGGGCGATAGCCTGCATACGTTATGCTCGGATTTTCATTCTATGCCACTATTTATTATGGAATTTTTATGCGTATGTCCTGGCTCACAGAACCTATTTTATTATGCCATAAAATAAGCACTATCTTATCCGGAGGGTATAATGAACGCTAACAATAAAGTGAATGTTCTCCAGCGGGTTTCCGCGGAGATGCAACGTGTTTTGCAGTTTCAGCAGGATAATGCAACGCAAGAATCAGTTTGCTCAGATTATTCCTCGATGCGCCAAGCCTATATTCAGGAAAGAAAATATTGGAATCAGGGCGGCGCCGAAATGGCGCGCTGCGAATCAGTCTCGGTGGCGACGCCTTATGGTCGCGTTGCGACGCGTATCTATTATCCGCAGCATCCGGCGCAAGCGGTGATCTTTTACCTGCATGGTGGCGGTTTTATTCTCGGTAATCTCGATACTCATGATCGGATTATGCGGTTGTTGGCGGAGTATAGCCATTGTGCCGTGGTTGGCATCGATTATACCCTCTCGCCAGAGGCGCGTTTTCCTCAGGCGATCGAGGAGAGCGTAGCGGTGTGCCGTTTCTTTCATCAACATGCTGCCGACTATGCTCTACCGATGGCGCGTATCGGCTTTGCCGGAGATTCGGCCGGCGCCATGCTGGCCATGGCGACGGTGCTGTGGTTACGCGATCAGGGAATCGAGTGCGGTGAGGTGCGCGGCGTGCTGCTCTATTACGGACTGTATGGTTTACAAGACTCCGCCACGCGTCGTCTGTATGGCGGCGTTTGGGATGGCCTGACACAGGCGGATCTGCTTAGCTACGAGCAGGCTTACTTACCCGATGAGGCGGCGCGGGAATCTCCCTATTACTGCTTATTTAACAATGACCTAACCCACGATATTCCACCTTGTTTTATCGCCGGGGCGCAGTTTGACCCGCTGTTGGATGACAGTGTGGCGTTGTTTCAGACTTTGCGTGAGCATCAACAACCCTGTAGTTATCACATGTACCCCGGCGTGTTGCATGCCTTCTTACACTATTCGCGCATGATGGAATCCGCCGATCAGGCGTTGCGTGATGGTGCCGACTATTTCTACCGTCAGTTGCAGATTGCCTGACGACCAACGGGTTGCCCTCTGGGCAACCCGTTAACCGCGCGCATGTAAAGGCGAGTTAGCGCCGACTGCGGCACAAACGCATCTGACTGGTTTGCTCTAGCGTTAGGCCGCGCGTCTCCGGCGCCATCAGCAGCGACACCACGAGGCCGAACAGCGAAATCCCCGCACCGACCAGCATGGTGGCGGAGATGCCGTGCTGCTGCATGAAGAGGGGAAGTGCGTAGGTTGAGATCACGGTACCGATGCGACTTAGTGACATGGCGGCGCCGACCGCCGAGGCGCGAATGGCAGTGGGAAACAGTTCGTTAGGATAGAGCCATTGCAGAATGCCGGGGCCGCCGGAGAAGAAGGCATACAGAGCGAAGGCGCTGACGATCAATACGATGCCTGGCTGATCGATCACGCCCAACATCAGTAGCGCCAGGGTCATAACGGCGAAGCTGCCGATCAGCAGCGGGCGGCGCCCGATACTGTTCAACCAGTACATGGCCGGTAGACACCCTAACATGAAGAACAGACTGATCACCACGTTGCCCAAGACCGCCTCGCGCCCTTGTTCGAGTCCCAGCAGCGTGACGATCTGCGGGCCGAAAGTGTAGATGGCGAACATCGGGATCACCTGACAGGTCCAGATGATGGCAACGAACAGGATCGAGGAGAGGTGACGCCGACTGAAGATGTCGCGATAACGTGTCTCTTGCTGCGTCTCGTCATCGAAGGAGACTGGCTGGCCGAACAGTTTAATCATCAGTGCCTGACATTCGGCATGACGCCCCTTACGGATCAACCAGCGTGGCGACTCCGGTAACTCGACCCGTCCCAGTAAGATGATGATGCAGGGGATGATGGCGCTACCCAGCATCCAACGCCAGCCATTTTCCACATCATACAGCAGGTAGCCGACCAGATCGGCGGCAGTGGCGCCGATGTACCACATGGCGGCGATAAAACCCATGGTGAAGGCGCGCTGCTTGGTAGAGGAGAATTCGGCGATCATCGAGGTGGCGATGGGGTAGTCGGCGCCGATGACGATGCCGATCAGGAAGCGCAGGATCACCAGTTCTAGAGGCGAGCTGACGAACATAGTGGCGGCGGAGATTACGCCGATGGCGATGATGTCGATCAGGAACATCAGGCGGCGACCGACGCGGTCGGCAACATAGCCGAACAGCGAGGTGCCGATGAACAGACCGACCAGGGTGGCGGCGCCCACTAAGCCTATCCAGTTGGCATCCAATTGCAGCAGCGGGGTCAACTGCTCTAAGGCGATGCCGATGATCACCAGTACGTAGCCATCGAGGAACGGGCCACCGCTCCCCCACAGCATGATTTTGCGGTGCACCGGCGTAAAACTGATGTCATCGAATCTTTTATGCTGTTCCATAATCCTGGTATCTGTCAAGGTGGCGATGTAATCCCCGCAGGGGCGGGGGGCCGGCAGGTGCATTATTATGATTATGAGACGGAGACGGGATTAGCCGTCTCCGTCGAGAGGTTAGCCGTAGCGGTATTCGACACCGAAAGTGCCGCGCGGGTAGTTCCATTGTTCCAGGACGTCATCGATGCCCAGGATGCGGCAGGTTCCGCACTCCAGACAACCGGCATAGTCAAACTGGACGCTACCATCGTCCTGTAGCTTATATAACCCCGCCGGACAGGCCAGCGTCAGGGTACGTAGGGCCGCCATATTGGGGTGTTCGCGGATAATGATATGCGGATGCCCCTCATCGACATGGAACTTATTGATGCCCAGTTTGACATCGACGTTCACGGGTTCGCTCATAGTGCTGTCACTCCTTTAATGCCGTCTTTGAGCAGATTCAGGTAGCCGACCTGTTTACAGTGCTGTAACAAGGTCTTACGCAGCGGCTGCGGCGGGCGGCCATCGACGGTAAACAGCGCGGACATAATATCGGCGGCCAATTGCGGGTACTGGGTGAACATGCGCGGGTTGTCCATCATCGCCGGTACCTTGCGGTAGTGGCGCAGCTCTTTCATGACCGGCAAGCTCTCCAGCAGATGCGGGTAGTCGGCCAGCCCGGCGGCGCTAAAGTCTTGTTTTTCGCGCGCGGCCAATACGGCCTGCGCCGCCGCTTCACCGGAGGCGATTGCCAGATCCATGCCGCGGATGGTAAAGCCGAGGTTGAGGCACATACCCGCCGCATCGCCCGCCAGCAGAACCCCATCGGCCACCAGTTTAGGCTGCATGTTGATGCCGGCCTCGGGAACCACATGAGCGGCGTACTCCACGGTCTTGCCGCCAGCGATCAGCGGGCGTACCGTCGGGTGCTGTTTAAAATCCTCCAACATCTGTGGGATCGATTTACCTGCCTGCTCGATGTGGTGCAGGCCGCAGACGATGCCCAGCGATAGTGAGTCGCCGTTGGTGTAGAGGAAGCCGCCCCCCATCAGACCGTCGGAGGGGGTGCCGGCGAATAGCCAGGCGGTGCCGTCGTTACCCTGGAGGGCGAAGCGGGCTTCTAGAAGCTCACGCGGTAGCTCAATCAGCTCTTTCACCCCCACGGCGACGTGCTTGGCTGCCACGCGCGGTTGTACCATGCCGATTTGTTCGGCCAGCAGAGCGTTGACCCCCTCGGCCAGGATCACTACGTTCGCTTCCAGCTCGTCGCCATCGGCCTCGACGCCGACGACGCGGCCATCGCGTTGGATCAGCCGATCGACTCGGATGCCGGGGATAAACTGGGCGCCGGCCGCTTCGGCCTGCTCCATCAGCCAGGTGTCGAATTTGCCGCGCAATACCGAATAGGAGGCGGCGGTGGCCTCACTCTCGCGGGCGTTGTGATAATCCAGGGTGACGGCGCTGTCGGCGGTGAGGAATGAGATCTTCTCGTGAGTAATGCGGCGTTCGATGGGGGCTTGGTCGGCGAAGCCCGGGATGATGCGTTCCAGGGAGTGGGCGTATAGACGACCGCCGGTGACGTTTTTCGCGCCGGCGTAGTTGCCGCGCTCGATCACCAGGACGTTGGCGCCGGCGCGCGCCAGCACCAGGGCGGCGACGCAGCCGGCCAGACCCGCGCCGACGATAATGGCGTCAAATGCATCTTCAGACATGGTGTCTCCAGTAGCAGGTAAAGCGACCGGCGCGCCATCATGGGCGCCGGTCATAGGACTAGCGTTTCAGGGCCTCGGTCAGCGCGGGGACGATCTTGGTCAGATCCCCGACGATGCCGTAGTCGGCATACTGGAAGATCGGGGCGTTCTTATCCTTGTTGATCGCCATGATGGTCTGGGCGCCATTGGCACCGACCATGTGCTGGATCTGGCCGGAGATACCCAGCGCCAGATACAGCTCCGGCTTGATCATGATGCCGGAGATACCGACATAGCGTTCGCGCTCCATCCACTTCTCGTTCTCGGCGACCGGGCGTGAACAACCCAGTTCGGCGCCGATGGCATCGCTGAAGGCTTGTGCCAGCGCGATATTCTGCTGGCTGCCAATGCCGCGTCCGACGCTGACCACCCAGCGGGCTTTACCCAGATCGACGCTTTCGCCTTGCTTGGCACGGCGGGAGACACAGGTGATGGTCGTAGCCGGTGCGACGAAAGCCAGGGGAGTCGCGTTACCGCTGCGGGCGGCATCTTCTGCGGCGGCGGCGAAGGCACCGCTGGCCAGGGTGATCACCGCATAGGGGGTATCGATGCGCTCTTTACCCAGCGCCAGGCCACCGTACACCATGTGGGTGGCGACAGGCTGACCGTCATCCAGGACGACTTCGCTGGCGTCGTTGACGACACCTGCGTGTAGACGGGCGCCGAGGCGGGCCGCCAACGCCTTGCCGCGTCGGGTCGCGGGCAGCAAGACCAGGGCGCGATCGCCGTGAGTACGAATGGCGTGCGCCAGGGTATCGGCATAGGATTCGACGATGCGCTCAGCGGGTAACGCACCGAGATCGTGGACGGCGTCGGCGCCGAGTCGGAAAGCCAGGGCGGCCTGTTCGTCACCCTGGACGACGGCTTGGATGTTATCGCCCAACGCGCGGGCACCGCCCATCACTTCAGCCAGGCGTGCTTGGTTGTCACTGAATACCCATACGGTTGCATATTTGCTCATGTTATTCCCCATTAACGCACGATCTTGCGCAGCTGTTCTGCAAACTCGGCGATCTGTTCTTCGCCGTCCCCTTCGATGATCACCCGCGCACGCGCCTTCTGCTGCGGCGCCTGGACGCTGAGCAGGGTGGTGTAGGATTGGACGTCGCCGGCATCGAGATCGGCGCAGGACCAGGTCTGTGCCGGTTTCTTGGCGGCGCCAAGGATGGCTTTCATCGACGGGATCTGCGGGGCGTTGATGTCGGTAGAGACGGCGATGACCGCCGGCAGCGGCAGGGTTAGGGTTTCGATCTCATCTTCCAGCGTACGCTCGACCTCGATACTATCGGCGTTGAGCGACAGAATACGGCTGACGCCGTTGATCGCCGGGACGGCGAGTGCGTCGCCTAATAGCAGACCGACCTGCTGGGCGTAGAGGTCGGCTGAGCCGTCACCGCACAGGATCAGATCGAAGCCGCTCTTACGTGCCGCGGCGGCCAGCAGGGTGGCGGTTTGATGCGGTAGGCTGTGTTCCAGGCCGTTTTCCGCCACGACGACCAGTTCGTCCGGGCCGCGTGATAGCACATCTTTACGTGCCTTGGCATTGTTCAGGGCGTCGCCGCCGACGCTCATGGCGACGATATGAATATCGCTATTCTGTTGTTTTAAGGCATTGGCCGCTTCAATCGCATTAAGATCGAACTGACTAATTTTGTTATCCGCCTTACTCAAGTTCAGGGTGCCATCACTGTTTACCGTGATATCCTGCTCTTCGGGGATGAGTTTATAACATGCGATAATTTTCATCACTTCTCCGCTAGGCAATATAAATTGGGGTACGACGCTACTGTCCAGAATCAGGCAGCAGACCGGGAAGAAAAATTAAATTATATTTTGGTAATAGACTTGTTAAATACCTTTAACCTGTTCTATAAATAAATCAGCGGCAAATAGAGTCGGTGTAATTTAATATTCCTTCATCGCGTATCCTGGTGCTGAAATCCTTCTGACGCCAATAGAAATACCATGATTCAAAATGCCAAAATAATACCTAGATCACCAATATTGAAGGTGTTACATCGCGTTTGCATTAGGTTTTTTTGCGGCAAATTCATTTTAACTATTTGTTTTTATTGTATTTATTTCTTTGGTTTGTACGGTGTGCAGCGAGGGTGACGTCAGGCGTGGCGGGCAACCAGAGAGATAATTTGATTAAGATCACAGATTATTGAACGGTCCAATTTCATTATAATCACACATTAATCATTCGCTCTCGCTTACCGCGCAGGATAAGCCGCGTTGAGAAATGTAATATTAGTAATTTGGTAATCAATTGCTTTTTTATCTCAAATAATAGAGAGACTCATGTCGCGCTACGCCGAGTTATATCTGCGCTAACGTGACTTATTCAGAACCTTTACACTTAACGTGGTCATGGCAGGCCAGGCCTTGCTATGAGGGGAAGAAACGCAAATGCAGACAGAAAATAGCAAACGGAAAACAGGGATAGAGCCGAAAGTCTTTTTCCCTTCACTGATTATTGTCGCGTTACTTTGTTATCTCACCATTCGTGATTTGGATGCGTCCAACGCGGTGATTAACTCGGTATTTAACTACATCACCTACACATGGGGTTGGGCGTTCGAATGGTACATGGTGGTAATGTTGGGGGGATGGTTTTGGCTGATCTTTGGGCCCTTCGCTCAGCGTCGCCTCGGGGATGAGGCACCGGAATTCAGCACCGTCAGCTGGATCTTCATGATGTTCGCCTCCTGTACATCGGCGGCGGTATTGTTCTGGGGCTCCATCGAGATCTATTACTACGTCGCCACGCCGCCCTTCGGCCTGACGCCGTTCTCCAACGCGGCCAAAGAGATGGGCTTGGCTTATAGCCTGTTCCACTGGGGACCGTTGCCCTGGGCAACCTACAGCTTCCTGGCGGTCGCCTTCGGTTACTTCCTGTTTGTCCGTAAGATCAGTGTGGTACGCCCCAGCGGCACCCTGGTCGCCCTAATGGGGGAGAAGCGTTGTAACGGCCTGTTCGGCATCGTGGTGGACAACCTGTACCTGGTGGCGCTGATCCTGGCGATGGGGACCAGTCTGGGTCTGGCGACACCGCTGGTAACCGAATGCATTCAATACCTGTTCGGCGTGCCGCATACGCTAGAGCTGGATGCGTTGATCATCTGCTGCTGGATCGTGTTTAACGCCGTGTGCGTCGCTTTCGGTCTCCAGAAGGGCGTCAAAGTCGCCAGTGATGTGCGTAACTACCTGAGCATCATCATTCTGGCCTGGGTACTGATCATCGGGGCCACCAGCTTCACCGTGAACTACTTCACCGACTCAGTCGGGGTGTTGCTGATGAACGTTGGCCGCATGCTGTTCTATACCGACGCGGTCGGCAAGACTGGCTTCCCGCAGGCCTGGACCGTGTTCTATTGGGCATGGTGGATCGTCTACGGCATTCAGATGTGTATCTTCTTGGCCCGTATCTCCAAGGGACGTACCGTCCGCCAGTTGTGCCTAGGGATGGTCGGCGGCCTGACCGCCTCCACCTGGTTGCTGTGGACTATCCTGGGCAGTAACACCCTGTCGCTGATGAACAACAGCGTGATCGATCTGCCGAAAACCATCGAGTCTCACGGGGTGGCCCGCGCCATCATCGAAACCTGGGCCGCGCTGCCGCTGAGTACGGCGACGATGTGGGCGTTCTTCATCCTGTGCTTCATCGCTACCGTGACCCTGATCAACGCCTGCTCCTACACCCTGGCCATGTCGACCTGTAAAGAGGCCAGTGGTTATCAAGAGCCGCCGATTTGGGTTCGTGTGGGCTGGTCTGTGCTGGTCGGCATCATCGGCATCATCCTGCTGGCTCTGGGCGGACTGAAGCCGATTCAGACGGCGATTATCGCCGGCGGCTGCCCACTATTCTTTGTCAACATATTGATAACAATATCTTTCCTGAAAGATGCCAAGTCCACGTACTGGAAATATTAAACCGTTAACTGCCAACCAAGAGGTCTGACACATGGATTTTACACTGACTGACGAACAGGAACTGTTCGTTGCCGGGATTCGCGATTTGATGGCACAGGAAAACTGGGAGGCCTATTTCGCCGAGTGCGATCGCAACAGCGAATATCCCGAACGCTTCGTCAAGGCTTTAGCGGACATGGGCATCGACTCACTGCTGTTGCCGGAAGATCAGGGCGGCCTGGACGCCGGCTTCGTTACCTTGGCTGCGGTCTGGATGGAACTGGGACGCCTGGGCGCACCGACCTATGTGCTGTATCAGTTACCGGGTGGCTTTAACACCGTTCTGCGCGAAGGCACCCCGGAGCAGATCGATCGCATCATGGCCTTCCGTGGTACCGGTAAGCAGATGTGGAACTCGGCGATCACCGAACCGGGCGCGGGCTCCGACGTCGGTAGCCTGCAAACCACCTACACCCGTAAAAACGGCAAGGTCTACCTTAACGGCAGCAAGTGCTTCATCACCAGCAGCGCCTACACCCCGTACCTGGTGGTGATGGCGCGTGACGGCGCGTCACCGGAGAAGGCCATCTACTCCGAGTGGTTTGTCGACATGAGCCTGCCGGGTATCAAGGTCAACAAGCTAGAGAAGCTGGGCCTGCGTATGGACAGCTGCTGCGAAGTGGTATTCGACAACGTCGAACTGGAGGAGAAGGATCTGTTTGGCCGCGAAGGCAATGGCTTTAACCGCGTGAAGGAGGAGTTTGACCATGAGCGCTTCCTGGTTGCTCTGACCAACTATGGTACCGCGATGTGCGCCTTCGAGGATGCGGCACGCTACGCAAACCAGCGTGTACAGTTCGGCGAAACCATTGGCCGTTTCCAACTGATCCAAGAGAAGTTCGCCCATATGGCCATCAAGTTGAACTCGATGAAAAACATGCTGCTGGAAGCGGCTTGGAAGAGCGACAACGGCCTGATGACCTCCGGCGATGCAGCGATGTGTAAGTACTTCTGCGCCAACGCCGCCTTCGAGGTGGTAGACACGGCGATGCAAGTGCTGGGTGGGGTAGGGATCGCCGGCGATCACCGCATCACCCGCTTCTGGCGCGACCTGCGCGTGGATCGTGTCTCTGGCGGTTCCGACGAGATGCAGATCCTGACCCTGGGGCGTGCGGTACTGAAGCAGTATCGCTAAACGTCAATGACGGCCGCCGCGGCGGCCGTCTGTGCGCCATGATGCCCGGAGCGGAGGCTCCGCCCTCGGGCCCGCTGATTTTTGCAAAAGAAGGATCACGCTATGTCTGACCGTCTGTCCATGCCCAAATTTGGCCCGCTTTCTGGCCTACGCGTCGTATTTTCCGGCATCGAGATCGCCGGTCCCTTTGCCGGGCAAATGTTTGCCGAGTGGGGGGCAGAAGTCATCTGGATCGAGAACGTCGCCTATGCGGACACCATCCGGGTGCAACCCAATTACCCGCAGCTGTCACGCCGCAACTTGCATGCGTTGTCGCTGAACATTTTCAAGGATGAGGGACGCGAAGCCTTCCTGCGCCTGATGGAGACCACCGATATCTTCATCGAAGCCAGTAAAGGGCCGGCCTTCGCCCGCCGCGGCATCACCGATGAGGTGCTGTGGGAGCGTAACAAGAAACTGGTGATCGCCCACTTGTCCGGCTTCGGCCAGTATGGCACGCCGGAGTACACCAACCTGGCCGCCTATAACACCATCGCCCAGGCGTTCAGCGGCTACCTGATCCAGAACGGCGATAAAGATCAGCCGATGCCCGCCTTCCCTTACACTGCCGACTACTTTTCCGGTATGACGGTGACCACTGCTGCTCTCGCCGCGCTGTACAAAGCACAGCAGACCGGCGTCGGCGAAAGCATCGACGTAGCGATGTATGAAGTGATGTTGCGCATGGGGCAGTATTTCATGATGGACTACTTCAATGGCGGTGAGATGTGCCCGCGTATGACCAAGGGGAAAGATCCCTACTACGCCGGCTGCGGTCTCTATCGCTGTAGCGACGGTTACATCGTGATGGAGCTGGTAGGTATCAACCAGATCCGCGAATTGTTCGGCGATATCGGCCTGGCTCATCTGTTGGATACCCCGGCGATCCCGGAAGGCACCCAACTGATCCATCGCATCGAATGCCCGCACGGCGAGCTGGTAGAAGAGAAGCTGGATGCTTGGCTGGCACAGCATACCATTGCCGAGGTGCAGGCGCGCTTCGCCGAACTGAAGATCGCCTGTGCCAAGGTGCTCAATGTGGATGAGTTGGAGAGCAACCCGCAGTATGTGGCGCGCGAGTCCATCACCACTTGGCAGGCTATCGATGGCCACACCTGTAAGGGGCCGAACGTGATGCCGAAGTTCAAGAACAACCCCGGTCAGATCTGGCGCGGTATGCCGAACCACGGCATGGATACCGCTGCGATTCTGAACAGCATCGGTTATGACCAGGCAGCGATCGATGCGTTGGTCGAGAAAGGGCTGGCGAAGACCGGCAAATAACACCAGCAGTGAAGCTCGTCGCTCGTTTCAGGCGGGCGACGACGGTATAGAAGCAAGGGCGGTAGCGTATGGACATGATAGGAGAACGCCATCTGCGTCAGGCGTGGGACGATCTGGCACAGATGCATGGGGAGAAGACCGCACTGATCGTCGAAGATCTGCGAGGCGAGGCGCGCAGTTATAGTTATGCGCGGCTGAACGAGGAGATCAATCGCACGGCTAACCTGTTTCTGACCCTGGGCGTCGAACCGGGCGAGCGGGTGGCGTTGCATCTAAACAACTGTGCCGAGTTTATCTTCTGTTGGTTCGGTCTGGCGAAGATCGGGGCGGTGGTCGTACCGATTAACGCCAATCTGCTACACGATGAGTGTGCCTTTATCATCGCCCAATGCGACGCCCGCTTGGTGGTAACCAGTCAGGCAGCCTATCCCGCCTATGCGTGTTTGCGTCAGGAGGTGGACTCTCCCTTGCAGGGGGTCCTGCTGATCGACGGCGACCGAGCGAGCTTGCCTGCCGACGGTTGCTGGGATTTCCCGACGCTGCTGGCGCAGCAACCGCCCCAACTGCTGCACGCCCCGGTGCTCAGCGCGCTGGATACCGCCGAGATCCTGTTTACCTCCGGTACCACCTCGGCACCGAAGGGCGTGGTGATCACTCACTATAATTTGCTGTTCGCCGGTTACTACACCGCCTGGCAATGCGCGTTGCGCGCCGATGACGTCTATCTGACGGCGATGCCCGCCTACCACATCGATTGCCAGTGTACCGTGGCGATGGCGGCCTTTAGCGCCGGAGCGACCCTGGTGCTGTTGGAAAAGTACAGCGCGCGTGCCTTTTGGGGCCAGGTGTGCAAGTACCGTGCGACGCTGACCGAGTGTATTCCGCTGATGATCAAGACCTTGATGATGCAGCCGGTGATGCCTTGGGAGCGTAACCACTGCCTGCGTGAGGTGCTGTTCTACCTCAACTTGTCCAGCGAGGAGAAAGACGCCTTTGTCCAGCGCTTTGGCGTACGTCTGTTGACCTCCTACGGCATGACGGAAACCATCGTCGGCCTCATCGGTGATCGGCCCGGCGACAAACGGCGCTGGCCGTCCATCGGTCGAGTCGGAATGGGCTACGAGGCAGCGATCCGCGGTCCTGAGGGGCAGGCGTTGAGCGTTGGTGAGACTGGCGAGCTGTGGGTACGCGGTATTCCCGGCAAGACACTGTTTAAGGAGTATTACGGCTTGCCGCAGGAGACGGCGCGGGTATTACGCGCCGACGGCTGGCTACGTACTGGCGACTATGCCTATTGCGACGACGAGGGCTTTTTCTACTTTGTCGATCGTAGCTGCAACATGATCAAACGCTGCGGAGAGAACATCTCCTGTGTAGAGATCGAGAATATCCTGGCTAGCCACCCCAAGATCATGGATGTGGCGGTGGTCGGGCTGAAAGACTCGCTGCGCGATGAGGCGATCAAGGCGGTGGTCGTGCTCAACCCTGGTGAGACGTTAAGCGAGGCGGAATTTTTCGCTTTCTGCGAGATGCGGATGGCCAAGTTTAAAGTGCCTTCCTTCCTGGAGATCCGCGACAGCCTACCGCGCAGCTGTTCGGGCAAGGTGATTAAGAAAAGTTTATGTTAGGCCGCATCGGAGTCGCGTGTCGTGGGAGGCGATCTCCGGCCTCGACTCCAGGGCAGAAAGCCGGTGCGATAACCCTGTTAAAATCGGAATGGAGTATGAGGATGAGCGAGTCATTACAGCTAGAACGCAACGGCGCAATTCTGGAAATTACGCTAAACCGCCCCAAAGCCAATGCCATTGATGCCAAGACCAGCCTGGCGATGGGTGAGGCGTTTATCGCTTTTCGTGACGATCCGACGCTACGGGTCGCCATCATCACCGGCGCTGGTGAGCGCTTCTTCTCTGCCGGTTGGGATCTGAAAGCTGCGGCTGAGGGCGAGGCCCCCGACGCGGATTTCGGTCCGGGCGGTTTCGCCGGCCTGACGGAGTTGTTCGATCTGGATAAGCCAGTGATCGCGGCGGTGAACGGCTACGCCTTCGGCGGCGGTTTCGAGCTGGCATTAGCGGCTGACATGATCGTGTGCGCCGAGAACGCCTGTTTCGCCCTGCCGGAAGCGAAGCTGGGTATCGTACCGGACAGTGGCGGCATGTTGCGTCTGCCGAAGTGCCTTCCCCCGGCGATCGCCTGCGAGATGATGATGAGTGGACGGCGTATGGAGGCAGAAGAAGCGTTGCGCTGGGGTATCGTCAATCGGGTGGTGCCGAACGCTAACCTGATGGCGACGGCGCGAGAGCTGGCGCAGCAGGTGGCTGAGAGCGCGCCGTTGGCGCTGGCGGCTCTGAAGGAGATCTTCCGCGCCACCGCCGAGTTGTCGGTGGAAGAGGGCTACCGTCTGACCCGTAGCGGCGTGCTGAAGCACTACCCGGCGGTATTGCACTCCGAGGACGCGCTGGAGGGGCCGCAGGCCTTCGCCGAAAAACGCGCACCGGTCTGGAAGGGGCGTTAATCTCGGCCACATCCCGCCGCCCGGCGCGGCGGGATAGCCCCGCGTGGCGGGGCGTCGCATATCGGCACCCAACAGGGGGGGAATATGCCGCCAGGCGGCGAGTGAGACATTCGGAACATCACCGCCGCTATGCCTTAATTAAAAAATATTTAACGATTAATTTTTACGATCCAAGTATCGTCCCATTCTTATTTCGCCTTATCCACGCGTCACGCTGGAAATATCTCTCGCCAGCGATTCCCCACGGCGTTGTCATCCGTCGGAAATGCGGGAGGCGCTACGCTAACGATGAAACTTGTATACGCCCCTTGATGTTGATGCTATCCATTTGATCTTCTTACTTCTAGTCGGCTAGGGCGGGGCACAGTCGATCGGGGTGTTATTTTCTGGTTTCTGGTTTGTTTAATTGTTTTGAGTATCTGTTGTATTTATTCGCTCGCCGCTGATCATTGCTCGACTATTTATTTTGCGAATGTGATTAACGCCAAATTTTATAATTTTATCGGTAGGAAAAATCATTGATGTCAGAAATAAATAAAGCATATGGCATTATATTCGCTAGCAGGATCTCGTGCGTGGATTGCAGGGGATAGCCTGTCGGCGATGACGGTAGCGAGAGGGACTATGGATATGATCGGGGATGCCACCCTGCGGGATGTGTGGCAGGCGCGCGCGCGCGACCAGGGGGAACAGTGTGCCTTGGTATATGAGGATCGCGACGGGGCGACGCAAGAGTACAGTTACCGCCAGATGCAGGTGGAGATCGTCAAGACGGCCAACCTGTTCTTGTCATTGGGGGTCGAGAAAGGGGAGCGGGTGGGGTTGCAGATGCGCAACTGCCCGGAGTTTTTGTTCTGTTGGTTTGGCTTGGCCTATATCGGTGCTATCGCCGTGCCGATCAACACGGGTTATACCGCCGAGGAGTGCGAGTATCTGCTAGCGCGTTGTGGTGTCTCTCTCTTGGTCTGTCAGGCGGAGTTTTTGCCGCTGTATCACCGCACTCGCCCTGTGCTGCGCCATATCTTGAGCTGGGGAGCGGGTCAGGCGCAGGACTTCACGACCGCACGCGGCGTCCAAGCGGAAACCTTGTGCCGCACGGTGGCGCTCAGTAGTGACGATGTGGCCGAGATCCTATTTACTTCTGGAACCACCTCGGCGCCGAAAGGGGTCGAATTGACCCATGCCAATCTGCTGTTTGGCGGTCACTATACCGCTTGGCAGGGGCAGATGACGGCGCGCGATCGTTATCTGAGCTGTATGCCTAACTTCCACATCGATTTTCAATGCAGCGCGGCGATGCCGATGCTGATGACCGGCGGCACCTTGATCCTGTTGGAAAAGTACAGCGCCCGTCGCTTCTGGCGTCAGATCTGCCTGCATCGTGCCACTTTCAGTCACGCCATTCCATTGATCGTCCGCACGCTGATGCTCCAACCGGTGCGTGCCTGGGAACGTCACCACTGTCTGCGCGATCTGTTCTTTTACCTCAATATCAGCTTGGCGGAGAAGCGCGAATTCGAGCGGCGCTTTGCGGTGTCGTTGTTTAACTCCTACGGCATGACCGAGACGGTGGTCGGCGCCATCGGCGATACGCCAGGCCGCGAACGGCGCTATCCATCGATCGGTCGGCCAGGGATGGGCTATCAGGCGCGCATCGTCGATGCCCAGGGGCGGCCATTGCCGCCGCATCAGATCGGTGAGATCTGCTTGCGTGGCGTCGCCGGTCGCACCCTGTTTAAGGGCTATTATGACGATCCGCAGGCGACTGCCCGTCTGTTGCGCGAGGATGGGTGGTTGTACACCGGCGATACCGGCTATTACGATGATGAAGGCTGGTTCTATTTTGTCGATCGGGCGGTGAATCTGATTAAGCGCGCAGGAGAAAACGTCGCTTCCAGCGAGGTGGAGCGCGTACTGGAGCGCCATCCTGCGGTGTGTGAAGCGGCGGTGATCGGGGTTGAGGATGCGTTGCGCGATCAAGCGGTGAAAGCCATCGTTCAACTGATGCCGGGCGCCGAGGTAGCGGCCCAGACGCTGATCGAACATTGTGCGATGCATCTGGCTGCCTTCAAGGTGCCGACCCTCTTGGAATTCGTGACGGCGTTTCCGCGTACCTGCTCCGGCAAGGTTGACAAGAAACGCCTACGATTGTGTAGTGGTTGACGTCGCCGAGTGAGTGGAGAGAAGCGCGCATGTTACACAGGAAGTTGCCCGCCCGCGTCGATCAGGCGCGAGAGGAGACGGGGACGGAAGCGCGGGAAAATGCGGTGCAAGGGCTGCTGGCATTGCGTTATGCCGCTTGCGCCCGTTGTGGCCGGCGCATTCGCGTCCGTCTGCACAGCGTGTTAAGTCGTTGCCATACCTGGTGTCCTTATTGCCGAGAAAACGTGCCGCTGTGTCGTCCCTCTCTCGCCGAGTAGGCGTAGGCCTGCGAGGGGGCGGATGCGCGGCGTCCGGCGAGAGGCGTCGGCATGCTATCCGCTCTCCAGAGAGGAGGCCGCGGCCTGACGGTCATATGTGTCGCGCCGCTGGCTCAGAGATTGCGGTAGGCGGTTTCAACCTTTTGCATATAGCGTGGTGCCTGGGCGGCAGGATGATGCTGGCGTACATGCCAGTGAAAGGCGGCTGGGCTGAGGCGGTTGATCATGGCGATGGCCGTTTGGCGATTCGAGGAGAAGGTGCGCAGTAACGCCCCGGCACCGTTGGCATAGGCTACCTCGGTGGCATAACGGCGAGTGAGAGGATCGTTGATCCAGTACAGCTGTTGATTTTGTAAAGCGCCGAGGTAGGCGGCACCGAGCTGAATGTTGGTGGCGGGATCGAACAGTTCATCGCGGTCCGGGCAGCCGCGCTTTCCCTGGTAACGGTAGGCGTCGCAACCTGCACCATCGGCCTTTAATTGCATCAGCCCGATGGCGTTGGAGGGGCTGACGGCGTTGGGATTATAGGACGATTCCACCTGGATGATAGCCTTGATCAGCTTGGGGTCGAGACGGTATTGCGCCGCTGCCGCCTGGATCATGCCATCGTAGGCATTGGGGTTATCGTTGGCTGCCGGTCGATGATGACGGCTGGAGCAGCCAGCTAGCATCAGCAGCAGTACGCCGATGCAGATCATAGAGATACGTTGCGTGGTGTGTGTCATGAACTGGTGTCTCGCACTGGCCGCTGTAGCGACCGCTTCTCCCTGTGTCCGACCGCCGGCGGCGAGGCGCGGCGGTTCGACCTAGGATCATAGCGTGAATGCCGGTGTAGATCACGACACCAATTGTAACTTTACTCGACGCTCGCGGTCGCGATGCGATCGTAGCCGCGCCAGCGGTAGTTGAGTAGCGACAGTAGCCAGAACAAAATGAAGCCGCCGATAACCCAGAAGCCGACGTTGCCCATCTGGTCGTTGAGGCGTCCGATTAACTGCCAGAATTCCCCCTGTAGTTGCAGGCTGTCGGCGATCAGCCCCAACGCCTCCAATCCGCCAATCACCAGTGCCACGCCCACCGAGGCGGCGGTGATGGTCATGTTATAGTACAGCTTGCGGATGGGGTGAGAGAAGGCCCAGCCGTAGGCACCGACCATGACAAAATTATCCAGCGAGTCGACTAGTGCCATGCCGGCGGTGAATAAGGCCGGAAAGATCATCAGCGACCAGAGTGAGAGGCCGTGCGTGGCGGCGGAGGCTGAGATCCCCAGCAGGCCGACTTCGGTGGCGGTATCGAACCCTAGTCCGAATAGGAAGCCGACCGGGTACATATGCCAACTCTGGTTCACCAAGCGAAAGGTCCGCTGAAACAGGCGCGTCATCACTCCGCCGGGCAGGGGCATATCGGCCGCCAACGTGCTGTCTTGCCCACCGTTCCGGGTGAGGTGGCGGAATTGGCGCCAGACGCCGAATAGGATGTGTAGATTCAGCAGCGCCATGGCCAGCAGGAACAGCGCCGATACCGCGGTACCGATCAGCCCTCCGTATTGATGCAGGCTATCGATGCGATCGCGGAAGGCAAGCGAGGTGAGGACGATAGCCAGACAGGCGAGCACTACGATGGTGGAGTGGCCGAGAGAGAAGAAGGCACCGACGCCCAGTGGACGTTTTCCCTGCTGCATCAGCTTGCGTGTCACCGCATCGATGGCGGCGATGTGATCGGCATCGACCGCATGGCGTAGGCCGAAGCCATAGGCCAATAGCGCCGCGCTCATCATGACGGCGTGTTGGTGAAAGGCCATGAAGGCCCATAGCCAGGCGGCGAGATTGACGGCGATGAGTAGGGCCAGTAGGGCCAGTCCGCGTTGTTTATCTGAGATCCCTTGCATGATGTGGTGTGTCTCCCGTGACGGCCGACGTTTCGCCCGGCCAATGATTCCGTGCCAGCTCCGTGCCGGCGTTTGTCTAGTGCGCCGCGTTATCGCAGGCGGTGTGGCGCTGGAGTAAAAATGTATGATCTTTTTACTAAATTGTCATAATGGTAAACGTATATCTTTGTTACAGATTGTGCGATAAATGTTACGCCGTCAGCGGCGGATTGGCGGTCACTGTGGCATAGTGTTTCCTTGCTACGTGATAGGGTAGAGACCCTAAGCCGCCGGGTACCGTCCCGCAGAGACAGGAGTGAGTGATGAAACAACTGACATTGGGCGCCGCTGGCCCACAGGTATCCGCTATCGCATTAGGCTGCATGCGCTTGACAACGTTGGATGACGTTCAAGCCGCCAGCCTGATCGATCAGGCGCTGGCACTGGGGATCAACGTGTTCGACCATGCGGATATTTACGGTGCGGGAGAGTGTGAACGGCGTTTTGCCCGCGCCGTCCGCGCCCAAGGGGCGCGGCGTGAGACGATGTTTATCCAATCCAAATGCGGCATTCGCAGCGGATTTTATGACAGTTCCTATCGTCATATCCTGGACTCGGTCGATGGCATCCTCCAGCGTTTGCAGTGTGACTATCTGGATATGTTGTTGCTACATCGTCCCGACACCCTCATTGAGCCGCAAGAAGTGGCCGAGGCCTTTGCCCGGCTGGTGGAGCAGGGGAAGGTGCGCTCGTTCGGTGTCTCTAACTATGGGCCGCTACAGTTGGCGTTGTTGCAGAAGTTTCTGCCACAACCGCTGCGGGTCAACCAGATGCAGTTCGGCATCGCGCATGGCGGCATGGTGCGCAGCGGCATCAATGTGAATGTCGAGAGTGAGGCGGCCATCGATCGTAGCGGCGATGTGTTGCACTATTGTCGTCTGCACGACATCACCCTTCAGGTCTGGTCGCCGTTCCAATTCGGCATGTTCAGCGGAGTCTTCCTCGATCACCCTGACTTTAGCGAGCTTAACCAAACGTTGGCGACGATCGCTGCCGAGTATGGCGTCAGTAAGACGACCTTGGCGACGGCGTGGATTTTGCGCCATCCGGCGCAGATGCAGGTTATCGCGGGGAGTATGAATCCGGCACGTCTGGCGCAGATAAGCCAGGCGTGCACCGTGAATTTAAGCCGTGAGACTTGGTATCAGATTTATCGGGCGGCAGGTAATCCGTTACCGTAACATCGCGCGAGAGAATTCGGATTTTCGCTGAATTTCCGCAGCTTCCTCCGGCAAAGGGTCGCATTTATTCACCAAGCTAACTATGATGGCGGAGGTAGACGAGAAGCGTATTGGTGTGGTGCGGTGACGGTGCGCGCCGTCCGGGGGAAGGTGTCATGTCTGACTTGGAAGTACAACTGCGGAATTCATTGGCGGCGCTGGATGATTTGAAAGTGAGTTTTGAGCAGCAGCGCCAGGTCTGGCAGCAAGAGTGTGAGGGAATGCGCATGCAGTTGGCGCAGGCGCGTCAACGCGAGGCGGCGTTACTGCAACAGAATGAGCAGCTCACCCGCAAGTTGGTCGATCTCGGTTCGTTGCCGGAGAATAATAGCCTACTACGCCAGTTTAAAATCGTGGGGAGCCATATTGAAGCGTTAGCGCGCGATGCGGCGGCGTTTAATGCTTACCTGGCGACTTTACAGCCGCACGATATCAATCATCCCTGATCCTCTCATGCAGGCCGGGCCACATCTGCGCTCGGCGTCTTTTTTATCTTCCACGCTGGTGTGAGCGAGCCTGGCCGTCATCCTGGGTCGTTTAACTCTGTTACATCTTGGTTTTGCGCCGTTAGCCATTTTTACGGTTAATAACTCAGGTTTACTGTGGTGCTGTTTCTTCAGCCGCCTGAGCGGTGCTGTACACAACATTAAGAAGGTATTTATGGAAGGTATTAGTATTACCAAGCTTCTGGTTATTGCCGTGCTGATCGTCTTACTGTTTGGGACCAATAAGCTGCGTACGCTAGGCTCCGATCTCGGCGCAGCACTGAAGGGATTTAAGAAGGCGATGAACGATGAGACGCCGGCGGCTAAGAAAAACACGAACGATGATGCGACGCCGCGAGTCGAGCATAAAGAGTAATCCGCTTAGCCGATGTCAGCGTGACGGGCGCGGGGAAGCGGGAACAGGGCAAAGTTGTAACCAGTTTTGTCCATGCGACAACGTAGACAATATAAAGGGCTGACACTGTCAGCCCTTTGTCATTATCGCTCGCACAGCCAGAAGGTATCGGCTGGGCTGCATTCTTCCCTTGCTGGTTAGCGCTGGTCACTCCTCTACGTCACCACCCGCTACCGCCTACATTGATAGCGCCAGAGCTGAGCACCTCGCGCGGCCCTGGTAGAGCGTGCTTACTTGACCTCGATACCTTGCGCCTGGAGATCGGCGTGGTAAGAAGAGCGTACGAAAGGGCCACAGGCGGCATGAGTGAAGCCCATCGCTAACGCCGCCGCTTTCATTTCGGCGAACTCATCTGGACTGACATAGCGCTGCACCGGCAGGTGATGGCGACTGGGTTGCAGGTATTGTCCCAGGGTCAGCATAGTCACACCATGCGCGCGCAGATCGCGCATCACTTCGATGATCTCCTGGTTGGTCTCGCCCAGCCCAACCATCAAACCAGACTTGGTCGGGATATCCGGATGGCACTGTTTAAACTGTTGTAACAGGCGCAGCGACCACGCGTAATTGGCGCCGGGACGTACTTGGCGATAGAGACGCGGAATGTTTTCCAGGTTGTGGTTAAACACGTCCGGCGGATTAGCGCTGAGGATCTCCAGGGCGCGATCCATCCGGCCACGGAAATCCGGCACCAGGGTTTCGATGCGGATCTGCGGGCTCTTGGCTCGGATGGCACGGATGCAGTCGGCGAAGTGCTGGGCGCCGCCGTCGCGCAGATCGTCGCGATCGACGGAGGTGATCACCACGTAACGTAACCCCATGTCGGAGATGGTTTGAGCCAGTTTTTCCGGCTCATGCGCATCCGGTGCCAGCGGGCGACCATGCGCCACGTCGCAGAACGGGCAACGACGGGTACAGATGGCGCCGAGGATCATGAAGGTGGCGGTGCCGTGGTTAAAACACTCGGCCAAGTTGGGGCAGGAGGCTTCTTCGCATACCGAATGTAGGCCATTCTTACGCATCGCCGCCTTGATGCCCTGAATGCGGCTGGAATCGGCCGGCAGTTTGATCTTCATCCATTCCGGCTTACGCAGTAGTTGCTCGCGCTCGACGGCGACGGATTTTACCGGGATCAACGCCATCTTGTCGGCGTCGCGGTATTTGACGCCACGCTCCATCTGAATTGGTTTACTCATAATCTTGCGGATTCCACTGGCTGTGCTCGAGCCGATGATAGCCGAGCAGTTGGGTAAAATGGTGTACCAGGCGGGGCTGGATCTGCGCCAGGGTGGCGCCGGGTTTCAGATCGCTGACCTGCGTCATCTGCAATCCGGCATAGCCACAGGGATTGATTCGCTGGAAGGGGGCGAGATCCATGGCGATGTTCAGCGCTAAGCCATGGAAAGAGCACCCCTTGCGGATACGCAGACCGAGGGAGCAGATCTTCTTGCCATCGACATAAACGCCGGGGGCATCGGGACGCGGGTAGGCGTCTATGTCCCACTCGCCCAGAGTGCGCACCACGCTCTCCTCCAGCGCCGTGACCAGGTCGCGGACGCCGCAATGATGGCGGCGCAGATCGAGCAGGACATACATCACTTGCTGGCCGGGCCCATGGTAGGTGACCTGACCGCCACGATCGCTTTGGATCACCGGAATATCGCCGGGATTGAGCAGATGCTCGGCCTTGCCGGCTTGCCCTTGGGTAAACACGGCGGGATGCTCGACCAACCACAACTCATCTGGGGTATCGTGGCGGCGGCGATCGGTGAAAGTATGCATCGCTTGGGATACCGGCGCATAAGGCTGCAACCCCAGTTGACGCAGTATGAGAGTCTGTTGTTGCAATGGCGTCATCTTCAGGTTAAAAAATTGGTAAGGCCATTATACCGAGAGTCGCCCTCAGTCACCAGTGGCCGGGGGCAAAAAAGCGCGGCCCGGTAAGGCGATCATGCCGTACCGGGCCGCGACAAATGCTGTATTTTGGTTAATTAACTGTAATTACAGAACCATGCGGACGATCTCAATGTTGCCCAGCTCTTCGTACAGCGTCTCGACCTGCTCGATATGGGTTGCATTGATGGTGATGGAAACCGAGTGGTAGTTTCCCTTGCTACTCGGCTTCACCTGCGGGGTGTAGTCGCCCGGCGCATGGCGCTGTACTACTTCGACAACCTGATCGACCAGCTCAGGCTGTGCCAGCCCCATGACTTTATAGGTAAACTCGCACGGGAATTCGAGCAGCTCATTCAGTTTGGTTTTCATCTCAGCTCCAGCGTATTGCACTTTCTACCAATGATAACTCCCGCCGTGGCGGGAGTATGACTTATACAGTATGTGGGGGGCGGGGCGCCATTTTCAAGTCTGGCGCCCAGAAATCAACCAAACCAGCGATGGAACAGTAGCTTGATGTGATCGATCATACGGCTGAAGAAGCCCCCTTCTTTCACTTCGTTCAACACCACTAATGGGCGTTGTTCGATGGTCTTGCCATCCAGTTGGAAGTTGATGGTGCCGACCACCTGATCCTTCGCCAGGGGAGCGTCCAGTTCGTTGCTGTTCAGCACATAACTGGCCTTAAGATCTTTCATCCGCCCGCGCGGGATGGTCAAGTAGACGTCTTTATCGACGCCCAGTTGGGCACGATCGGTATCACCGAACCAAACCGGTTCGGAGGCGAATTCACGTCCGGCCTTCAGCGGCGAGACGGTTTCGAAGAAGCGGAAGCCCCAGGTCAGCAGTTTCTTGCTCTCGGTTTCGCGCCCTTTAAAGGTGCGTCCCCCCATCACGGCGGAGATCAGGCGCATGTTGCCTTCTGTCGCCGAGGCCACTAGGTTGTAGCCGGCAGAGGCGGTATGGCCGGTCTTGATACCGTCCACATTCATACTGGTATCCCACAACAGACCGTTACGGTTCATCTGACGGATATTGTTATAGGTAAACTCTTTCTCTTTATAGATGGCGTATTCGTGCGGCACATCGCGGATCAGTGCTTGGCCGATCAACGCCATGTCGCGCGCGGAGCTGAACTGGCCCGGCGCATCCAGGCCGTGTACCGTCTCAAAGTGCGTATTTTGCAGCCCCAGCGCTTTGACATAGTTGTTCATCAGTCCGACGAAGGCGTCTTGGCTACCGGCGACGTAGTCGGCCATGGCGACGCAGGCGTCGTTACCGGAAACCAGGTTGATGCCGCGGATCAGATTGCCGACGGAAACTTGATCGCCCGGCTTGAGGAACATCAACGAGGAGCCTTGGAACACCGGGTTACCCGTCGCCCAAGCATCTTTGCCGACGGTCACTACGTCATTTTCACCGAATTTACCGGCCTTCATCGCCTGACCGATGACGTAACTGGTCATCATCTTGGTCAGCGAGGCCGGGTTACGCCGTTCATCGGCGTTATGTTCGGCCAGAACCTTGCCGGAGTTGTAGTCGATCAGAATATAGGCTTCGGCATCGATCTGCGGCACACCGGGGATCATGGTCTTCAGATTGACATCGTCGGCGCGCGCCGCGCCGGTGAGAGCCACGGCCAGCAGGCTGCCGGCGGCAACGTATTTCAGGGTTAAAGAAGCAGCTTTGCGTTTCATGATGGGGACTACAACATCCGTGAATTAAAAAGTGACAAACGAGCCACACTATAGCAGATGCAACGTTAACGCATAGTGTGGCAATGGTTTTTTACACAAGCAATATGTGTATAAGTATTGCGTGGCCCACCGGGGTAGGCCACGGACAGGTTAAGGCGCGTTGGTGATAAAGGATTGCTGACCGGCCTCGCTGGATAGGCGGTGTTGCAGCGCGCTGGCCTCGCTACGGGTGGCGAACGGCCCGAGCTGGACACGGAAGATCGCGCCGTTGGCCTCGACCTTGCCCGGCACGGCGAAGCGTTGGCTGAGTTGTTGTTGCCATTGCTGGGCGCGAGTGTGGCTACTGACCGCGCCCACCTGCACCAGGTAGTGGCCGCCGATGGCGCCGCTTACCGCGGCCGCTGCGGATGAGGGATTCACCGTTGCCGGTGTCGCTGCCGGGGGTTGTTCTTCTAGCACGCCGCTACGCAGCGGTTGTGGTGCGCCGAGGAAGCCGCCGCTGTGGCTGGCGGGGGCGCTGAGCGGCATGCTGTCATGTTCATGGTTGGCGGCGAGGCTGGCCGGTGTTGGGTTGCCGATGGTGGCGCCGGCCGGTTGACTCACCGGCTCCGGTGCGGGGGCGCTGCTGGCTGCGGATGGCGCACTGGCCGCGACGGACAGCGCAGGCTCCGCCATGCCGATCTGCGGACGGGCTGGCAGAGCGTAGCTCTGCTTAGCGACGCGGGTACCGATGGTGCCAGGGCCGGAGAGGGTACCATCCGGTGCCACATTGATAAAATCGATACGCACCTTGGTATGCTGAGTGAGGTTTAAACGATTCGCGGCGGCGGTCGATAGATCGATGATCCGCCCAGGGGTATAGGGGCCGCGATCGTTGATACGCACCACCAAGCGGCGGCCATTAGCCAGGTTGGTGACGCGTACATAGCTGGGGATCGGCAAGGTCGGGTGCGCCGCCGTCATCGCCTCCGGATTGAACTGTTCACCACTGGCGGTGACATTGCCGCGGTTCTCCTCGCCATAGCTCGCCGCCAGGCCGATTTGCGAGAAATTACTCGGATCCTTGACGATGGTATAACGTTGGCCGTTACGGCTGTAATCCTGGTTGGCACTGGGAATATAGGGTTCGTAGCGCGGTTCGATGCCGGGGATCTCGACGACGGGCCCGTTATAGGCCGGCTGCGGCGGCGCCTGGATCACGCCGTCGTCGTGGGTGGTACAACCCGCCAGGATCAGGCAGGCCAAGCTCAGACTGAGCCAGGATTTGTGCGCCATTCGCATCGCGACCTCTACAGATTTTTGGATAACATTTTGCGATGGGTATGGATCGACATCACGATACCAAACCCGGCCATCAGGACGATCAACGCCGAGCCACCATAGCTGACTAGGGGCAAAGGTACGCCAACCACGGGTAAAATGCCACTGACCATCCCGATATTAACGAAAACATAAACGAATAGAATCAACATTAAACCGCCGACCATTACCCGGCCGAAGGTGGTCTGTGCCCGGGCAGCGATATACAGGCCGCGTATGATGATCAGCAGGTATAGCGCCAGCAGCAGCAGCACGCCGAATAACCCCAACTCCTCGGCCAGTACGGCGAAGATAAAGTCAGTGTGGCGCTCTGGTAAGAACTCCAGTTGCGACTGCGTGCCGTGTAGCCAGCCCTTACCGCTCAAGCCACCGGAGCCGATGGCGATCTTGGATTGAATGATGTGATATCCGGCGCCCAGCGGGTCACTCTCCGGATCGAGCAGCATCATCACGCGGTCGCGTTGGTAGTCATGCATCAAGAAGAACCACAACACCGGGATGAAGGCGGCGACCAAGATCACCGCCAAGCCGATAAGACGCCAGCTCATGCCGGCGAGGAACAGGATAAACAGTCCAGAGGCGGCGACCAAGATCGAGGTACCCAAGTCGGGTTGGGCGGCGACCAGCAGGGTCGGCAGGAAGATCAGGATCAAGGCGATGCCGGTATGCTTGAGCGAGGGGGGACAGACATCACGGTTGATGAAGCGGGCCACCATCAGCGGTACGGCGATCTTGGCGATTTCCGACGGTTGGAAGCGGACGAAGCCGAGATCCAGCCAGCGTTGCGCGCCTTTACTAATCTGGCCGAAGGCATCCACCAGGATCAACAGGATGACGCAGAAGATATACAGGTAGGGGGCCCAGTGCTCATAGACGCGCGGCGGGATCTGTGCCATGACCAGCATGACCACTAACCCCATCACGATTTGGCCGATCTTGCGCTCCATCATGCCCATATCCTGGCCGCTGGCGCTCCACATCACGATGGCGCTATAGACCAGTACCGCCAGGATACAGAGCAGGAAAGGCAGATCGATGTGCATCTTGGCCCAGATTGAGCGCTTTTGTTGATTCTCAGTCATGGTGAATCCGTATGCCTATCAGTCACCCTCCACGCCGGGAGGCGCGGGGGTGGCGTTGGGAAGCTGGGTATTGTCATCGCCCAGCATGATGTGATCCAGGATCTGGCGCATGATGGTGCCGACGGCCGGACCGGCACCGCCGTTCTCCAGAATGATCGCCACCGACACCTGCGGATTATCGTAGGGAGCGAAGGCGGTCATCAGCTTATGGTCGCGCAAGTGTTCGGCGATGGTATGCGCGTTGTAGGTCTCGTAGCCGAAGACTTGAGCGGTACCGGACTTGGCGGCGATTTTATAAGGGGCGCCGCTGAAGTATTTATAACCGGTGCCGTTGGGGCGGTTAGCCACGCCAAACATGCCGTCTTTGGCGATCTCCCAAAAACCGGAATGGATGTCGCCGATCTGCTGGCTTTCCTGCTGACGGAACGGCACCAACTGACCGTTGATGCGGGTGCTCAGCAGCAGGTGCGGGACCTTGACGTTGCCATCGTTAATCAGGATGTTCAGCGCCTTTGCCATCTGGATCGGGGTGGCGGTCCAATAGCCCTGACCGATACCGACCGGGATGGTATCGCCTTGATACCAGGGTTTCTTGTAACGCTTAAGCTTCCACTCACGGGTCGGCATCAGCCCGGAGCGCTCCTCTGAGAGATCGATGCCGGTGTACTGGCCATAGCCGAATTTACTGAGCCACTCGCTCAGCCGATCGATCCCCATGTCATAGGCCACCTGGTAGAAGAAGGTATCCGCCGACTCCTCCAGCGCTTTGGTGACGTTTAGTCGTCCATGCCCCCATTTCTTCCAGTCGCGGAAGCGCTTCTCCGAGCCGGGCAACTGCCACCAGCCGGGATCGAACAGGGTGGTGTTACGCGAGATCACCCCGGCGCTCATCGCCGAGACCGCGACATAGGGTTTCACCGTTGAGGCAGGCGGATAGACCCCCTGGGTCGCACGGTTGATCAGCGGACGATTGGCGTCGTTGAGCAGGGCGCGGTAGTCCTTGCTGGAGATACCGTCGACAAACAGGTTCGGATCATAGCTGGGCGTAGAAACCAGCGCCAGGATGCCACCGGTGCGAGGATCGCTGACCACCACCGCGGCACGGCTGCCGACCAGTAACTGCTCGATGTAGCGTTGAAGGTTGAGATCCAGCGTCAGGTAGATATCTTTCCCCGCCTGGGGCGGTTGTTCGTGCAGTTGGCGGATCACCCGCCCCCGGTTGTTGACCTCGACCTCTTCGTAACCGGTCTTGCCGTGCAGCAGATCCTCATAGTAGCGTTCGATGCCCAACTTACCGATGTCGTGGGTGGCGGCATAGTTGGCCAACTTGCCTTCTTTGTCCAGGCGTTCGACGTCTTTATCGTTGATCTTAGAGACATAACCGATGACGTGGGTCAGGGCGGAGCCGTAGGGGTAGTAGCGGCGTTGATAGCCTTTAACCTCGAAGCCGGGAAAGCGGAACTGGTTGACGGCGAAGCGCGCTACCTGCACCTCATTGAGGGCGGTCTTCAGCGGAATCGAGGTAAAGCGCCGCGAGCGCTTACGCTCCTTTTGGAAGTTATCGAGATCCTCATCGCTGAGATCGACGATCGGGCGCAAGGCTGCGATCTGCGCTTGGAGTCCATCGACCTTTTCAGGGATCACCTCCAACTGATAGATGGTACGGTTAAAGGCCAGCGGGGTACCGTTACGATCGTAGATCATCCCGCGGCTGGGGGCGATGGGCACCAGCTTGATACGGTTCTCGTTAGAGCGCGTCTTATAGTCTTCGAAGCGCAGGATCTGGAGGTGATACAGATTGGCGATCAGAACCCCGGTCAGCAGCAGGACACCGGCGAAGGCGACCAGCGCGCGCCGGATGAACAGGGCGGACTCTGCCGAATAGTCACGAAAGGGGTTACGATCTGGTTTCATTCCGTTCCGTCATGCTCTAGCGTATTGCCGGGATTAACATCATTGCCGGCACAGGCCGGCAGGCGATTACTCACGGTGATAAGGATGATTGGCCGTGATGCTCCACGCACGGTAGAGGCTTTCGGCGACTAACACGCGCACCAGTGGGTGCGGCAGCGTCAGCGGTGACAACGACCAGCTCTGTTCGGCCGCCGCTTTGCAGGCCGGCGCTAATCCCTCGGGGCCGCCGATCAACAGGCTTACGTCGCGGCCATCCTGTTTCCAGCGCTCCAATTGCCCGGCCAACGCTGGGGTATCCCACGGCTTGCCGGGAATATCCAGGGTGACGATGCGGTTGCCTTTGCCGACCGCCGCCAGCATCAGTTCGCCCTCTTTCTCCAGGATGCGGCGAATATCGGCGTTTTTGCCGCGTTTACCGGCCGGCACCTCGGTCAGTTCAAACGGCATATCTTTGGGAAAGCGCTTGAGATAGTCGAGAAAGCCGGTTTGTACCCAGTCGGGCATCTTGGTGCCGACCGCCACCAGTTGCAGTTTCACCGCATCAACCCCACAGTTTTTCCAACTCGTACAGGCGGCGGCTCTCTTCTTGCATCACGTGTACGATGATGTCGCCGAGATCGACGACCACCCATTCGGCGCCATTTTGTCCTTCCACGCCCAACGGGATCAGGCCTGCGGCACGGGATGCCTGCACTACATGGTCGGCGATGGACATCACGTGGCGGTTCGAGGTACCGGTGCAGATGATCATGCAGTCGGTGATACTGGATTTGCCACGGACATCGATAGCGACGATCTCTTGCCCCTTCAGGTCATCAATCTTATCAATAACGAAATCTTGGAGTGCTTTACCTTGCAAAGGTTCCCCCTCATCAAACGGTGGATAAAGTTATGCGGTGATAGCCAGGCATCTGACGCACCTCGCTGGGGGAGGTGCGCGTGCCCGCTATGCGTAGCTGCGGAGAATAGCAGCCTGCAAATCCCTGTCAATCACCGAACGGGCGAAAGCGGCCGACCACAGGCGCGGGTTTAGCGGTAGAGACCCTGTAGCTCGATATAACGCTGTACCGACCGCGGTAGGAGATCATCACAGCTGACGCCTAGGTGACGCCGCTGGCGGATATCGGTGGCGGAGACGGAGTAGAGTGGTGTGTCGGCCAAGTAGATTAAGCCATGAGGTTGCTGATGCAGACGGGCGCTGTCCTGGGTACGGTGCCGCTCCAGCCAGGCTTGCAACTCCGGCGTCGCCAGATGGTCGGGATAGCCGGGGCGGGCGCAGACTAACAGGTGGCAACAGTGCAGAATATCTTGCCAGCGTTGCCAGCGGTGCAGGCTGAGCAGCGAGTCTTGCCCGATGATAAAGGCCAGCGGTTGCTGGTTGCCCAGTTCGGCGCGTAATCCCTCCAGGGTATCGATGGTATAAGAGGGCGTATCGCGACGCAGTTCGCGGTCATCGACGGAGAACAGCGCATCGTCGGCGATGGCCAGACGCGCCATCGCCAGGCGTTGGGCGGCACTGGCTTCCGGCTGAGGGCGGTGCGGCGGTACATGGTTGGGCAGCAGGGTGATGTGGCTAAGCCCCACCTCTTGTGCCAGCGCCGTTACCGGTTTGAGATGACCATAGTGGATGGGATCGAAAGTGCCTCCAAACAGCGCCAGCAGGGCTGGCGCCGCCGGGCAGGATTTACTCGGCATGCAGCATACTCTCCGGCAGCATCTTGCCGCACAGTAGTAGGGTCAAGGATTCCAGCTGTGGCCAGACGGATTGGCCGAAATCCTGTTTGATGATTTGTTCGCACTGGCTGAGCAAAGTGACCGCCTGATACAGCTGAGGCAATGTCAGATTTTGTAACGCCTGAGTCAACAGCGGGCGGCGGTTTTGCCACACTTTATGCCGGTCGAACAGGGTGCGCAGCGGTGTTTGTTGGCTCGCGCGTTGCAACTGCAACAGCAGCAGTACTTCACGCTGGGCGGTACGCAGCAACAGCACGGGCTCGCAGCCTTCCTGGCGTAGCTGGCTGAGAATGTGCCAGGCCCGTTTGGCGCGTGCCGCGAGCATGGCATCTACCCAGTGAAACGGGGAGAAGTGAGCGGCATCGTTGACCGCCTGCTCGACGCGCGGCAGGGTGAGCCGCCCATCGGGGTAGAGCAGCGCCAGGCGTCCGAGGGCCTGCGACAGCGCCAATAGATTGCCTTCGTAGCAGTAGCACAGCAGTTGCAACGCCGCCTCATCGAGCTGTAGCTGCATCTGGCGAGCGCGGTTGGCTACCCAGCGCGGCAGCTGCGCCTGCTCCGGCGTTTGGCAGCTGATCAGGGTGGCCTGGGTGCTCAGCTGTTTATACCAGGCGGCGTTCTCCTGGGCGCGCGTGGGACGGGGGCCGCGCAGCAGGAGTAACAGATCCGGGTGTAGCAGTCCGGCGAGTTGACACAGTCGCTCGCCTATCGCCGCATTGACGCCGTTGTCCGGCAAGGTCAGAGTGAGGATCTGACGGCTGGCGAACAGGCTTAGTGATTGGGATTGGCTGAATAGCGCCTCCCAGTCGGTGTGGGGATCGAGCGCGACGCTATGCTGTTCGTCGAACCCCAGTTCGCGGGCGCGCTGATGGATCAGATCCAGACTCTCCTGGATGAGCAGGGGGTCGTTGCCCAGAATGAAGTAGCAGGGGCGCAGTCCATCCTGCAACTGCGCGCCGAGCTGTTCGGGGTAGATCCGGTTCATTGTGCCGTGTGTCCGGCCGTGGACGCCGGTGCGGCGATGATGCTGGTGTTGACCCGTTCAAAATCGTCGCTGCCCTGCACCCGTGGCGCGCTGGCTTCGACGCTCATCCGCCGATCGTTGTTGTGCAACTCGGCCGCTTGCACACTCATCAGCTTACGCACCAACTGCTGGGCCGCCTGTTGGTACATCTCCTGCACCAACATCGTCTGTTCGGCATCCTTTGCCAAGGCGGCCAACGGATTGTCGAAGAAGCTGCGGTAGACGCGTACCGTGAGCGGGTAGATATCGTGGCCACGCACCAGCACCTGAGCGTTGGCGGTCATCACCATCTGGTACTCTGCCGTGACTCCATCCTTGAAGATGGAGACGGTGTCTTGACTACGGCTAATACCTAACAGGCGCAGAGAGGGCAGCGCACTGGCCGTTTTATCTACTTCCGTTTTAGCCGTGTTGTCCGTAGCCGTTTGGGCCGTGCGGCTCTGTGCCGCTAGGCTCTGCGCATCGACGATGATGATATCGTTTAGGCGCAACTGCTCGCGCACCGCGCGGGTAAAGGGACCATACGGGTCGCTACTGTCTAAGATGAGCTTATGGAACTCGGAGGGAACCTGCACGTTGCCGCGCAGGTGGAATCCACATCCGGCGGTGAGTAACACCGCCAATCCTAGCAACAGCGTAGTGATACGATGTCGCACACGTCCTCCTAGGCTCAACCGACAACCAGGTTAAGCAGTTTGCCCGCCACAAAGATCACCTTACGCACGGTGACACCATCGAGGTACTTGGCGACCAACGGCTCCGCCGCCGCCAGGGCACGTACCTGCTCTTCGCTGGCGTCGGCGGCGACGGTGATCTTGGCGCGAACTTTACCGTTGACCTGTACCACGATCAGCTTGTTCTCTTCGACCATTGCCGCTTCATCGGCGACCGGCCACGGTGCGACGTCGATATCGCCGGCGCCGCCCAGATCCTGCCACAGGGTGAAGCAGATGTGCGGGGTGAACGGGTACAGCATGCGTACCACCGCCAGCAGCGCTTCCTGCATCAGGGCGCGATCCTGCTCGCTCTCCTGCGGGGCTCGGGTCAGCTTGTTCATCAGCTCCATCACAGCGGCGATGGCGGTATTGAAGGTCTGACGGCGCCCGATGTCGTCGCTTACCTTGGCGATGGTCTTATGCAGATCGCGGCGCAACGCCTTCTGATCGTCATTCAGCGCACTGAGGTCGAGGGGCGCGGTCGGGCCTTTCTGCACGTGGTCATAGGCCAGTTTCCAGACGCGCTTCAGGAAGCGGTTGGCCCCCTCGACGCCTGATTCCTGCCACTCCAGCGTCATTTCTGCCGGGGAGGCGAACATCATGAACAAACGCACGGTGTCGGCGCCATAACGCTCAACCATCACCTGCGGGTCGATGCCGTTGTTCTTCGACTTGGACATCTTGCTCATGCCGGCGTAGATCAGTTCTCGTCCGTCACGGTCAGTGGCCTTGGTAATGCGTCCCTTGTCGTCGCGCTCGACGGTAACGTCGACCGGCGACACCCAGTTCCGCTCGCCGTTGGCACCGGTGTAGTAGAAGGCATCGGCCAGCACCATCCCCTGGCACAGCAGGCGTTTGGCCGGCTCATCGGAATTCACCAGGCCGGCATCACGCATCAGCTTGTGGAAGAAACGGAAGTACATCAGGTGCATGATGGCGTGCTCGATACCGCCGACATACTGATCGACCGGCAGCCAGTAGTTGGCCGCCGCTGGGTCCAGCATGCCCTGGTCGAACTGCGGGCAGGTGTAACGGGCGTAATACCAGGAGGACTCCATGAAGGTGTCGAAGGTATCGGTTTCGCGCAGCGCCGGCTGGCCGTTGACGGTGGTCTTGGCCCACTCGGCATCGGCCTTGATCGGGCTGGTGATGCCATCCATCACCACGTCTTCCGGCAGGATCACCGGCAGTTGATCTTCCGGCGTCGGGATGACGCTACCATCCTCCAGGGTGACCATCGGGATCGGTGCGCCCCAGTAGCGTTGACGGGAGACCCCCCAGTCACGCAGGCGGTAGTTGACCTTACGCTCGCCGACGCCGAGGGCGGCTAAGCGGGTGGCTACCGCGTCGAAGGCGGCGGCGAAGTCTAGACCATCAAACTCGCCAGAATTGAACAGCACCCCTTTTTCGGTCATGGCGGCGGCGCTGATGTCTGGTGCGTGGCCATCGGCGGTCAGGATCACCGCTTTCATTGGTAGGCCATACTTGTCGGCGAACTCCCAGTCACGCTGGTCGTGAGCCGGAACGGACATCACTGCGCCGGTACCGTAATCCATCAATACGAAGTTGGCGACCCAGATGGGCAGACGCTCACCGCTCAACGGATGTACAGCGTACAGGCCGGTAGCCATGCCTTTCTTCTCCATGGTCGCCATGTCGGCTTCGGCAACCTTGGTGTTTTTGCACTCATCGATAAACTGCGCCAACGCCGGGTTGTTGGCTGCGGCTTCCTGAGCCAGCGGGTGTGCCGCCGCGATCGCCAGGTAGCTGACGCCCATAAAGGTGTCTGGGCGGGTGGTGTAGACGGCGAAGGTGTCGTCGCGATCGGCGACGCGGAAGGTGATCTCCACCCCTTCGGAGCGACCGATCCAGTTACGCTGCATGGTCTTGACCTGTTCCGGCCAGTCTTCCAGCTTATCCAAATCGTTGAGCAGTTGATCGGCATAATCGGTGATCTTAATGAACCACTGCGGGATCTCCTTGCGTTCTACCTTGGAGTCGCAGCGCCAACAGCAACCGTCGATCACCTGCTCGTTGGCCAGCACGGTCTGGTCGTTGGGGCACCAGTTGACCGCGGAGGTCTTCTTATAGACCAGGCCTTTCTCATACAGCTTGGTGAAGAACCACTGCTCCCAGCGATAATAGTCCGGCTTGCAGGTAGCGATTTCACGGCTCCAGTCATAGCCGAATCCCAGCAGTTTCAGCTGGTTCTTCATATAGTCGATGTTGGCGTAGGTCCAGGGGGCCGGCGCGGTGTTATTCTTGACCGCGGCACCTTCCGCGGGCAGGCCGAACGCATCCCAACCGATGGGTTGTAGCACATTCTTGCCGAGCATGCGTTGATAGCGGGAGATCACATCACCGATGGTGTAGTTACGGACGTGGCCCATATGCAGACGACCGGACGGGTACGGCAGCATGGAGAGGCAGTAGTATTTCTCCTTGCTGGCATCCTCGGTGACCTGGAAGGTTTTCTGTTCATCCCAATGACGCTGGACGTGGGATTCGATGTCCTCTGGACGATATTGCTCTTGCATGGCAGCTGGAAGTCCTGTTAGTGAAACAGCTACACCTGTAGCCTGATGTGTGATAGTGATCGGCATAGAATAGCCGATAAGCGCCGCAGGCAACAACCGCCGAGCGTGGCTGCGTGGCGAATTCTTTCCCCGCCGTCGCGTCGATCACCTTTTGTTACGCAGTGACGATGAAGAGGATAGTCTGACAATTAATCAGGGCTAAACTATAACTAACAGACGAGAACTCGGGGAGTTACGTGCCGGCCGGTGCAGAGGGGGCGGCATGTTGGTTTTTCTGACCGCTGCGAGATGGAGGTAGGACGATGAGTAAGGTGACGCACTATTATCAACAATGGCTGGCGGCGCTGACCGAACGCCTGAAGAACGGCGAGCGCGACATCGATGCGCTGCTGGATAGCGCGCAGCAGCAACTGCGCCATGCCAGCGACCTGAGCGAGGCCGACATCGAACAGATCCGTCTAGCGATGCGCCGCGATCTGGAAGAGTTCGCTCGTGCCTATCAGGAGAGCCGCGATGAGATGGAGGACAGTGTC
This sequence comes from Edwardsiella hoshinae NBRC 105699 = ATCC 33379, assembly GCF_000474215.1. GTDB lineage: Bacteria > Pseudomonadota > Gammaproteobacteria > Enterobacterales > Enterobacteriaceae > Edwardsiella > Edwardsiella hoshinae. Next base: position 58,646 of record NZ_BAUC01000015.1, read on the forward strand.
TTCATGCGGGTGATTAAGGAAAGCCTGTGGCAGGAGTTGGCCGACATCACCGACAAGACCCAGCTCGAATGGCGCGAGGTATTACAGGATGTCAGCCATCACGGTGTCTACCACAGCGGCGAGGTGGTCGGTCTGGGGCATCTGGTGTGTGAGAAGTGCCACTTCAACCTGGATGTCTATACCCCGGAGATCTTGCCGCGTTGCCCGCGCTGTGGACATGATCAGTTCCAGCGCCGCCCCTTCCGTCCCTGAAGACGCTCGCGTCGTGGCTTGGCGCTACGCCGCGTAGCGCCGTAGCTCGGCGATCAGTAACGCGACAAAGGCGGGGCGGTCGATGGTCAACAGCACCTCGCAGTTGGCGTCGCGTCCCGTCAGCCGGTGGCGATCGACCAGCGTCATCCCCGCGGTATAGCGTCCGCGTGTTTCCACGCCCACCCAATAATGCGCGCTGCTGAACAACTGCGGCGCCAGCAGCCAGGCGATGGCACAGGGATCATGCATCGCTGCCCCTGGTAAATGGCGTGGTCCATTGAGGTAGATAGGCAGATAGAAGTCGAGCATCTCGGCCACCGCCAGCGCTACCGGGTTGGCGAGGGCGCGGATGCGCTCAACCTCGTCAGGTAGCACCAACGCCTGGTGGGTCATATGTAGTCCGGCCATGACCAGCGGTACGCCGGATTGCATCACGATGTCCGCCGCGTGAGGATCGACCAGGATGTTGAACTCGGCGCAGGGGGTGACGTTGCCGACGTCCATCCCGCCGCCCATAAAGACAATCTGCGCCAGGCGCGAGCGCAGTTGCGGATAGCTACGCAGCAGTAAGGCCGCGTTGGTCATCGGGCCGGTGACCACCAGGGTGACCGGTTCGCGACTACGCTGCAATACCTCGGCCATCAGCGCCAGTGCGCCACGCGCATCGGCGCTGCGGGGGGCTTCAGGCAGTTGGGTATGTCCCATTCCGCTGCTGCCGTGTACCTCTTGGGCGATGCGCAGTGGGTAGAGCAGCGGCTTGGCGGCACCGCCGGCCAGCGGAATGTCATCGCGCCCCATCAGGGTCAGCAGACGCAGGGCGTTGTCCAGGGTTTTCTCTGGGGTCTGGTTGCCGGCGCTGGTGGTTACCGCCAACACCGCCAGTTGCGGTGCGCGCAGCGCCATCGCAAGGGCGATGGCATCATCCAGCCCAGGATCGCAGTCGATGATCACCGGTCGTTTCATCCTCTTTCCTCCGTGAAGTCGCCATAGGCCGTGGCGATCCGCTCGACGAGCAGATCGACGAAAGCCCTACGATCGATGTCTGTCAGTACGGTGGTGTTGGCGGGCAAACCGTTCTGGCCGAGGCTATCGACTACCGTCATGCCGTCGCTGTATTGTCCACAGGTTTCCACGCCGACCCAACATGTGTGGTGGCGGAAGAGTTGGGGACGTAGCAGCCAGGCGATGGTGCAGGGATCGTGTAGCGGCGCGCCCTGAAAGCCCCATTTTTCTTGACGGTGATAGCGCATAAAGAAGTCGAGCAACTCGGCGACGGTACGCGCCACCGGGTTGCCTAAGGCGCGCAAGCGTTCGATATCGGCATCGAGGATTTGTGCCCGATGGGTCACGTCCAGCCCTGCCATCACGATGGGCACACCGCTCTGGAATACCATCTCGGCGGCTTCGGGATCGACATAGATGTTGAACTCTGCCGCGGGGGTCCAGTTACCGGCGCCAGCGCTGCCGCCCATGATGACGATGCGTGCGATGCGTGTGTGTAACTCGGGATGCGCCGCCAACAACAGCGCCACATTGGTCAGTGGCCCTGTGGCCACCAGGGTGAGCGGTTGCGCGCTGGCGCGTAGCGTCTGCGCCATCAACGCCAGCGCCCCTTCGGGGCGGGGGGCGAAGCCGGGCTCGGGTAGGCAGGGGCCGTCCAATCCGCTCACACCGTGTACATTGTCGGCGATGATCAGCTCGCGCAGCAACGGCTTGGCGGCTCCGGCCGCCACCGGAATGTCGCTGCGGCGGAGCAGGGTGAGAATGCGCAGGGCGTTGCGCAGGGTCTTGTCGGGCGTTTGATTGCCGGCACACGTGGTCACGGCCCGTAGATCTAATTCTGGGCTGGCCAGCGCCAGGATTAGGGCGATGGCATCATCGTGGCCGGGGTCGCAATCGATGATCAGGGGAAGTGTCATGGGGAGCCCTCCGATTCGCGTCACGGGATGGTTGGCTTACACCATACTCCCGTGACGCAAGCTCGGACAGTTGCCGGGGGGGAAAGCGTGAGTCAGGGCGCACTCCTGAGACGCTCGGCTTCCTGCGTGTTAGTGGATGATTTTTGCTAGGAAATCACGCGCACGCGGCGAGTGGGGCTGGGTGAAGAAATCGTCCTTTGCCCGGTCTTCGATGATGCGTCCCTCATCCATAAAGATCACCCGGTTGGCTACCTTGCGCGCGAACCCCATCTCATGAGTGACCACCATCATCGTCATGCCCTCGCGCGCCAGAGCGATCATCACATCCAGGACTTCGTTGATCATCTCTGGATCGAGGGCTGAGGTCGGCTCGTCGAATAGCATCGCCACCGGATCCATGCACAGTGCTCGAGCGATGGCTACGCGCTGTTGCTGGCCACCGGAGAGTTGGGCGGGGAACTTGCTAGCGTGCGATGCCAGGCCGACCCGTTCCAGCAGGGCCTGACCTTTGCTGATGGCTTGAGCGCGTGGGCGGCCGAGCACTTTGATCTGCGCTAAGGTCAGGTTGTCGATGATCGACAGGTGGGGAAACAGCTCAAAGTGCTGGAAGACCATACCGACTTGGGCACGCAGCCGCGCCAGGTTGGTGCGCTGGTCGTGCAGCGCCGTGCCATTGACCGTGATCTGCCCTTGCTGGATCGGCTCTAGCCCGTTGACGGTCTTGATCAGGGTCGACTTGCCCGAGCCGGAGGGGCCGCAGACTACCACCACCTCGCCCTTATCGACATGGGTGCTACAGTCGTTCAGCACCTGAAACGACCCATACCATTTACTGACCTGTTGCAGGGCGATCATACTGCGCTCCTTTTCTTAAGATGGTTGACCAGCAGCGAGGCGCTGAGGCTGATAATAAAGTAGATGACACCGGCGAACAGGATCATCTCTAACTGGGTGCCGTCGCGCTCGCCGATGGTTGAGGCGGTGCGGAAGAAGTCAGCCAGACTTAGGACGTACACCAGCGAGGTGTCTTGAAATAGCACGATCCCTTGGGTCAGCAGCAGTGGCACCATGGCGCGGAACGCCTGCGGCAGGATCACCAGGTACATGGATTGCCACGGTGTCATGCCCAGCGCCAGAGCGGCGGCGTTCTGCCCGCGTGCGACGCTCTTGATCCCGGCGCGGATGATCTCCGAGTAGTAGGCGGCTTCGAACAGGGCGAAGGCAACCATCGCCGAGATCAGCCGGATATCCTGTTTAGGTGACAGGCCGAGCACCTGTTGCAATAGGCTGGGCACCACCAGGTAGAACCACAGCAACACCATCACCAACGGCACCGAGCGGAAGAGGTTAACGTACAGCGCGGCCAGCCAGGCGAGCGGTTTCCAGCGTGACAGGCGCATCACTGCCAGGCAGGTACCCCATAGAATGCCGACCACCACCGCCGTGACGGTGATCTGCAAGGTGATCGCCATACCATCCAGCAAATAGGGCAAGCTGGGGACGATGGAACTCCAGTCGAATTGATACATTAGCGGCTCCCCATATTGCCCGGTAGCTGGAGGCGCCGCTCCAGCAGATGCATGCCCAGCATCAATAGCGCATTGATGGCGATATAGGCCAGGGTAATGGCTGTGAAGGATTCATAGGCATGCGCCGAGTAATCCAGCAGCTTGCCGGCCTGGGCGGCCATGTCCAGCAAACCGATGGTCGAGGCGATGGCCGAATTCTTTACCAGGTTCAGCATCTCGGAGGTGAGGGGCGGCACGATCACCCGGTAGGCGTTGGGTAACAGCACGTAGCGGTAGGTTTGCGCCAGAGTGAAACCGAGCGCCAGCCCGGCGTTCTTCTGCCCGCGCGGCAGGGCATTGATCGCGGCGCGCACCTGCTCGCAGACGCGTGCCGCGGTAAACAGTCCCAAACACAACAGCGAAGAGACGAAAAACTGGATCGGCGGATCCAGTTCGCCTTTAAACCAGTTGCCCCAGTCCGTCGGCAATAGCTCCGGCACCACCAGATACCAGGTAAAAAATTGCACGATCAGCGGGACGTTGCGGAACAGCTCCACGTAGAGGGCCGCAAGCGTCGCCAGCGGACGGCTAGGCAGGGTGCGTAGGATCCCCAGCAGCGAACCTAACAGCAGAGCGATCAGCCAGGCCGCTGCGGAGAGGGCAATCGTCACCTGCATCCCGGAGCCGATCCAGCCCAGGTAGGTGGTGCCGCCGAAGGGGGCCGGTTCGAGGAAGATGCCCCAGTTCCAATCGATAGACATAGATGACTCCGGTTAACCGGCGCGCCGCCAGCGGGCGCGCAAGGAGAGCGATGCCGTGTCCCGTAGGCGCCTACGGGACGACGCGGCGTGGTTACGTCTATTCGGCGATGCGATCGTTGGGCGTGGCGAACAACTTATGCATCTCCTCGGAGAGGGCGAAGTGTAGATTCATATTCTTCGGCGGGATCGGTTGCTCGAACCAACGCTGATACCAACTGGCGGCCTGGCCGGCGGTTTGTGCCTGGGCGATGGTGTCGTCGATCAACTTCTTGAAGGCGGGATCATCCTTACGCAGCATGCAGCCGTAGGCCTCATAGGACTGCGGTGTACCGACGATGACCCAGCGTTCGGGTTGCTTGGCCTTGGCGCGCTCGCCAGCCAGGAGTGCATCGTCCATCATGAAAGCTACCGCGCGGCCGCTTTCCAAGGTACGGAATGAGTCGCCGTGATCCTTGGCGCTGATGATACGCATCTTCATACCCTCTTTTTCGTTCATGCGATTGAGCATGATCTCTGAGGTGGTGCCGGAGGTGACCACCACCGGTTTACCCGCCAGATCACGGAAGTCATGCACTCCGCTGTCCTTGGCGGTCAACAAGCGGGTACCGACGATGAACAGGGTATTGGAGAAGGCCACTTGTTGCTGGCGCTCGGCGTTATGAGTGGTCGAGCCGCACTCAAAGTCATAGGTACCGTTTTGTAACAATGGGATACGGTTTTGCGAGGTGATAGGCAGGAGCTTCACTTGGAGGTTAGGCAGTGCGAGTTGCTTCTTTACCGCGGCCACGATGGCGTTGCTGTAATCTTGCGAGTAGCCGACCACCTGCTGTTTATTGTCGTAATAAGAGAAGGGCACCGATGACTCACGGTGGCCGACGACGATCACGCCATTCTGCTTGATCTTCTGTAATGTGGCCGAATCGGAGGTACCGCTATCCGCTACGGCATACAGCGGGAGAGATAGTGCTAAAAGTGCCATTGTTAACACAGACTTATGCATGCCTGACTCCTTCCTGTTGAGGGGTGTTGTGTCTATCTATTTGTTTTGTAATGTTTATTTAACGAGTTTCCCCGCCGAACGCTGGCGTGGGAGAGATGGATAGAAACATAACGCAATGTAAATAAATTGATATCAAAATGTTTATAAAATGAGGTATAACACGCACCATTTTATGGCGCGAGGGGGCGTCTGCACACCGTTAGGGCGGAGTGTCGCGCCAGCGTGGTGCAAGCCTGGCCTTTTATCGCTGGTTTAGGCTGTTTTTGCCCCACTACGGGGAACTATTGCAAGGGGTATGCCAAGGAAGCGGGCGATCGGCATGATCGCCCGCGAGTGAGATTAACGGCGGCGTAGCGCGTAGAGTAGTGCCAAGCTGCCCATCAGCGCACTGAGTAGCCATAGTGGTGTGCTTCCCAGGCGGGCATAGGGCGTTTCGCCCCGCGTCGGGGTAACGTTGACTTCGAGTACCTGGCGCGTGAATTGCGGCAGGCTGGCGATGACGTTACCGGAGGCGTCGACGGCGGCGGTGATGCCGTTGTTGGTGGCGCGTAACAGCGGCCGGCCGAGCTCCAGCGCTCGCATCCGCGCCATCTGGAAGTGTTGCCACGGGCCGATGGAGTTGCCGAACCAGGCATCGTTAGAGACGGTGAGCAAGAAGTCGGTATTCGGGCGGAAGTTGGCGCGCACCTGCTCGCCCAGCACGATCTCATAACAGATGGCGGTGGTGAGATCGTAACCCTGAACTTGGAGTGCCGGCTGTACATAGTCGCCACGGCTGAAAGCCGACATCGGCAGGTTGAAGAAGGGCGCCAGCGGGCGCAACAGATCTTCCATCGGAACAAACTCGCCGAACGGTACCAGGTGATGTTTGCTGTAGCGTTGGCGCGCCGGGTAGTGGTAAGGCGTCTCGCCGCCCAGCACGATCACCGAGTTGTAGAAGCGCATGCCATGCGGCCCGGGGCGCTCGTCCACCAGACCGGTGATCAGGCTGCTGTGGTGGGCGCGTAGCAGGCGATCCATCATGGTCAGGAACGGCTGTTGGTTGGCCTCGGTGTCGGCGATGGCCGACTCAGGCCAGATGATGATCGGCGCCTTGCCCAGGTAAGGCCGGGTGGCGTCGAGATAGGCTTGCAGCGAGGTGATCAGCGCGTTCGGGTCCCACTTCAGCGACTGGGCGATGTCGCCCTGCACCATGGCGACGTTGACTGACTTCTGCGGCAGGCTTTGATACCAATGCAGTTGGCGGAGCGGCCAGGGGGCGAGTAGCAGCAGTAGCGCCAGCAACGCCGGCATGGTGCGACGCCGTACGGCGGCCAACACAAGCAGGCCGCTGATGACCAGCAACAGGTAGGTGATGGCGTCGACGCCAGCCAGCGGTGCGATCCCTTTCAATGGGCCGTTGAGCTGGCTATAGCCAAACTGTAGCCAGGGAAATCCCGTTAGCACCCAGCCGCGTAGAAACTCGCTGACCTGCCATAACGCTGGCGCCGCGATCACCAGACGCCAGAGGTTAGCGCGCGGCCATAGACGGTTGAGTACGGCGCAGAACAGCAGTGGGTAGAGCGCCAGGTAGGCAGCCAGCAGCACCACCAAGGAGACGCTGATCGCCGTCGGCATGCCGCCAAACTGCGCTATGCTGACATAAACCCAATTGACGCCACTGCCGAACAGCCCTAGCCCCCATAGGAAGCCCAGTAGCATGGCCTGGCGTGTCGTGCGATTCAAGGTGACGGCGAGCAAGCCGCAGAGGGAGATCAGCGCCGCCGGCCAGATATCATAGGGCGAGAAGGCGAGGGTGCCGCAGGCCCCGCTGGCCAGGGCCAATAACGCGCGCATGCGTTGGCGTTGCAGTAAAGCAGCGATAGTCATTAATTCTACTCTTTTCACTTCAGAATGGAGATGTAGCCCAACAGTTGTTAAAAAATGGTAACAAATTCTATTCCACAGTGCCTATACTGGTGAAAAATAATGCAATGATTCGGCTGTTTTTTAGGGTGCGGTAACCAGCAGATAACGTGAGGCTAACATGATTATTGGCATACCAAGAGAAATAAAAAACCACGAATATCGTGTCGGTATGACGCCGAGCAGTGTACGTGAAGTTACGTTACGAGGCCATAGAGTTATGGTGGAAAGCGCGGCGGGGGCGGGCATCGGCTATAGCGATGAGATGTATCGCCAGGCCGGCGCCGAGATCGTCGCCGATGCCGCTACGCTGTTCGCCAGCGCGGCATTGATCGTGAAAGTGAAGGAGCCACAGGCGGCCGAATGCGCGCGGCTGCGTCCAGGGCAGATCTTGTTTGCTTATTTGCATCTGGCACCCGATCGGGCACAGACCCAGGCGTTGCTGGCCAGTGGTGCCGTCTGCATCGCTTATGAGACGGTGACCAACAGTGACGGCGCATTGCCGTTGCTGGCGCCAATGTCGGCCGTGGCCGGACGGATGTCGATCCAGGCTGGTGCCCAGGCGTTGGAGAAGACACAGGGAGGACGCGGTATCCTGCTGGCTGGGGTGCCTGGCGTCGAGCCGGCTAAGGTAGTGATCCTGGGGGGCGGCGTGGTCGGCGCCAATGCGGCGCGTATGGCGCTAGGGATGCGCGCCGATGTGACGTTGCTGGACTACAACGTGGCGGTGTTGCAGCGGCTGGATAGTGAGTTTCAGGGGCGGGTGAAGCTGCTCTATTCCAGCAGTGAGACGATAGGACGCCTGCTGCCGACGACCGATCTGTTGATCGGCGGAGTGCTGGTGCCCGGCGCCGCGGCACCTAAATTGGTGTCGCGGGCGCAGGTGGCGACGATGCGTCCGGGATCGGCAATCGTCGATGTGGCGATCGATCAGGGCGGGTGTGTTGCCACCTCGCGCCCCACGACGCACCAAGAGCCAACCTATGTTGAGGAGGGGGTGGTGCACTATTGTGTCGCGAATATGCCGGGGGCGGTGGCCTATAGTGCGACGCAGGCGCTGAATAATGCGACGCTGCCCTACATCTTGGCATTGGCCGATCATGGCTTGGCGGCGTTACGCCAGGATGCGGGGTTAATGGCCGGATTGAATGTGATGGCCGGGCAATTGACCTGTCCGGCGGTGGCGCAGGCCCATGGTCTGAATTACACCGAGCCACGACGCCTGTTGGCGTAATTGCGATGAGCGGGGGCGCGATGCCCCCGCGTTTTCGCTAGATGTCGGTGTCCAACTGGGGCAGCGGGGCGTTATCCGGGATCTTGACGTGCACCTGGATGATCCGTCGACTGTCTGCCATGGCGACCTTAAACTGGTAGCCATCGATTTCGATGCTCTCGCCGCGCGACGGTAGATGGCCGAAGGCCTGCATCACCAGCCCGCCGATCGTGTCGACTTCCTCGTCGCTGAAGCGGGTGGCGAAGACTTCGTTGAAATCCTCAATCTGGGTCAGTGCCCGCACGGTATACAGGTGGCGGCTGATCTGACGCACGTCGCGATCCTCAACTTCATCGTACTCGTCATCGATCTCGCCGACGATCAATTCCAGAATATCCTCGATGGTGACCAGACCGGAGACGCCGCCGAACTCGTCGATGACGATAGCCATATGGTAACGCTGGGAGCGAAACTCTTTCAGCATCCGGTCGACACGTTTGCTTTCCGGCACCACGACTGCTTGGCGCAGCACTTTGTCGATGCTGAAAGGGGCGGCATCGCTGCGCATGAAGGGCAGCAGATCCTTGGCCATCAGCAGCCCCTCGATGTGATCTTTGTCCTCGCTGATCACCGGGAAGCGAGAGTGGGCGGAGTCGATGATGACATCCAGGCACTCGTCCAGGGTCTGATTCCGCTTCAGGGTGACCATCTGGCTACGCGGGATCATGATATCGCGCACGCGCTGTTCGGCGATATCCATGACGCCCTCCAGCATGTCGCGGGTATCGGGGTCGATCAGATCGTTTTGTTCGGAGTCACGGATCAACTCAACCAGATCGTTGCGGTTTTTCGGCTCGCCGTGGAACAGTTGGTTGAGTAAAAGGGAAAAGAAGCCTTTCTTATGGGGACTGGGGCTGTCGCTATTCTGAGAATGGTCGTCGCTCATAGCGTATGTATGTGGTTACTCTTTATCTGGTCAATCTTAACGCCGGCCGCCACGCGGCCAGCGCAAACATGAACCCGGCGGGTTCGTTCAGTTGGACTCTTTTTCGGCCGCGTAGGGATCGGGATAGCCTAACGCCTGCATGATCTCGGCCTCCAGAGACTCCATCTCTTCAGCCTCTTGGTCGCTGATGTGGTCATACCCTAGCAGATGAAGCGCGCCATGCACAACCATATGCGCCCAATGTGAGAGCGGGGTTATGTTCTGTTGCTGCGCCTCAGCCTCCACCACCTGACGGCAGATCACCATGTCACCGAGTAGTGGCAGCTCAATTTCCGGCGGGGCCTCAAACGGGAAGGAGAGCACGTTGGTTGGCCGATCTTTACCACGGTAGGTGAGGTTAAGCTGGTGGCTCTCCGCCTCATCCACCAGGCGGATGGTGACCTCCGCCTCGTCACGGAAGCGCGGCAGCACCGCCTCGAGCCAGCGGAGAAAGTCCCCCTCGGCCGGGAGGCCGGGGGCGTCGTCGCAGGCGATTTGGAGATCGAGAATAATATGACTCATGCTTGTTCCTGTTGCTGAGAGGCCTGGGCCTCGCGTTTGCGCTCGGCGGCCAGCGCCGCTTTGCGTTGTTGTTCGGCGGCTTCCCACGCCTCGTAGGCCATCACTACGCGAGCGACCACCGGGTGGCGTACCACGTCTTCGCTGTGGAAGAAGTTGAAGCTGATCTCGTCGACTGGCGAGAGTACCTCGATGGCATGACGTAGCCCGGATTTCTGATTGCGCGGCAAATCGACCTGGGTGATATCGCCGGTGATCACCGCCTTGGAGTTAAAGCCGATACGCGTCAGGAACATCTTCATCTGTTCGATGGTGGTGTTCTGGCTTTCGTCCAGGATGATGAAGGCATCATTCAGGGTGCGTCCACGCATGTAGGCCAGCGGTGCGACTTCGATGATGTTGCGCTCCATCAGCTTCTCGACCCGCTCGAAACCGAGCATTTCAAACAGCGCGTCGTACAGCGGGCGCAGGTAGGGGTCAACCTTCTGGCTAAGATCGCCGGGGAGAAAGCCCAGTTTCTCTCCCGCTTCGACCGCCGGGCGGGTCAGCAGGATACGGCGGATCTCTTGGCGCTCCAGGGCATCTACAGCGGCGGCCACCGCCAGATAGGTCTTGCCGGTTCCGGCCGGGCCGATGCCGAAAGTGATGTCGTGGTCGAGAATGTTGGCGATGTACTGCGCTTGATTCGGGGTACGCGGCTTGATCAGTCCACGCTTGGTTTTGATGTGGATCGCTTTGCCGTAATCGGGCACGTGCTCGGCGGCTTGCTCCAACACCCGGCTCTCCTTGAGCGCCAGGTGGATCTGTTCGGGATCGATGTCGCCGATCTGGCCGCGTAGCGGGGCCGTGTCGACATACAGCTGTTTGAGAATATCGATGGCGGCGTGTACACAAGGGGTACGGCCGACCAGCTTAAAGTGATTGTCACGGTGACTGATTTCGATCCCCAGACGGCGTTCGAGCAGTTTAATATTGTCATCAAACGGGCCGCACAGGCTATTCAGTCGCTGATTATCAGCGGGTTCAAGCAAGAGTTCTTCGGTTGTGACGTTCAAATCAATCCTCTGGATTTGTGTGTGCATTACGCCGCCCGCGGCGCGGGAGACGCAGGGATGCGGGCCATGCGTTGGCCACGCGGTATATAGACAACGGTTACGCACATCATACATGTCACCGGGTAGCAATTGCCAATCTTCGCACACGACGCCGGCGTCAGCGGGGAACGCCCCATTTATTTTAATGTCATGTAATCATTATATTTTGTTTTATTAATATATCATTACCACATCTGACTTAACGTTTTTTTAACTGAGGATTGGCGCAAAAAAACACCAGAGACGACTTGTTACCATGGCCCGTGGTGACACAGACAACGGAGGGCACAAACCATGGCTTCACCTCAGAAAACGTCCGCCCCGCGAGAGGAGAGTCACGGAGGGATGGCGCGCTTTCTCAGCGCCGTCGAGCGCTGGGGGAACCGGGTACCGGATCCGGCGCTGCTGTTCATTTACCTGATGATCCTGTTGTTGCTGCTGTCGGCAGCGTTGTCGCAGGTTTCCTTTAGCTTTATCAATCCCAGTAGTGGCGAGGCGGTACAGGTGGTCAATATGATGACCCTGGCGCACTTGGTGGATTTCCTCAGTAAGATGACCTCATCCTTTACCGCTTTCCCACCGCTGGGCATCGTGCTGGTGGCGTTGCTTGGGGTTGGGGTGGCTGATCGCGCCGGCTTTATCGACGCGGCGGTGAAAAAGCTGGTACGGCTCACCCCCCTGCGGCTGTTGACGCCGATGGTCGTTTTGGTTGCGCTGATCAGCCATGTGGCGGCTGACGTGGGATATGTGCTGGTGATCCCGCTGGCCGGGGTGGTGTTCCAGCGTGTTGGCCGCCATCCGCTGGCGGGGATCTGTGCGGCTTTCGCCGGGGTATCCGGTGGCTACTCGGCCAGTTTTATTCCATCGGGGAATGATGCCCTATTGGCGGGGTTTAGCGAGGCGGCGGCACGCCTATTGGCGCCGGGCTATACGGTGAACGTGCTGTGTAATTTTCTGTTTACCTCACTCTCAGGCCTGATGGTGATCCTGTTGGTATGGCTGGTGACGGATCGTTTTATCGAGCCGCGCTTGCGCCATCAGGTGGTGGATATGCCCGTCGAGGCGGCTGACGGGGCGCTTGACGACTTTACTCCACAAGAAAATCGGGCGTTTCGTCGGGCGCTGACGGTGATGTTGCTGATGCTGGCCGGACTGGCGTTGCTAATGTACCCCGATGCCTCACCCTTTCGCAGTCCGTCTGGCGCGTTAAGCGCCTCGTCGGCCCCGGCGATCCGTGCCATCGTGCCGCTGATCTTCATCCTGTTTGCCATTCCGGGGACGGTATATGGCTTTGCCAGTGGGCGCTTTACCTCGGGGAAGGATGTGATTGTGGCGATGACGGCCAACATGAGCTCCATGGGCTATTACCTGGTGGTGGTGTTCTTTGCCGCCCAGTTTATCGCTCTGTTTGACGCCTCCAACCTGGCTACACTGCTGGCGTTGGCTGGTGCTTCCGGTCTCAAAGCCCTCAGTATACCCGGTGCAGGGACGTTACTCGGGGTGGTGCTGCTGGTATTTTTGGTTAATCTGTTACTGGGATCGGCGTCGGCCAAGTGGGCGCTACTCAGCCCGATCTTGGTGCCGATGCTGATGGCGGTGCAGCTGTCACCGGAACTGGCGCAGGCGGCCTATCGCATCGGCGATTCCACCTCGAATATTATTACGCCATTGATGGGCTTTTTTCCGTTGGTCGTGGTCTACTGTCGGAAATATGTCTCGTCGGCAGGGATTGGCTCACTGGCGGCGCTGATGCTGCCTTATTCTCTGTTGTTGGCGGTGTGCTGGAGCGTGTTGTTGCTGGCGATGTGGGGACTGGGCGTGCCGTTGGGGATCCAGGGGGGCTATCACTATCATCCCTAGGCATGGCAGGAAAAGCACGCCCGGCGCAGGGCCGGGCGTGGCGGTGGTTACGGCTGGTAGCGACCGACGCCTAGCTCATCCTCTTTACGGGTACGCGCGATCACCGACTGCGGTGATTCGCTGATGCGCAGCCCCATCTCTTCTTCGCTGCGTACGACGACCCCACGCAGGGAGTTGGGCAAGACTTCGGTGATCTCCACATCGACGAAACGGCCGATCATTTCGGGTTGGCCGGCAAAGTTGACCACGCGGTTGTTTTCGGTGCGTCCAGAGAGCTCCATCACGTTCTTGCGTGAGGTGCCCTCAACCAAGATGCGCTGCACCGTGCCCAGCATACGGCGGCTGTAACGCATCGCCTGCTGGTTAATGCGTTCTTGCAGAATATACAGCCGTTGCTTCTTCTCGGCTTCCGGGACGTCATCCACCATGTCGGCGGCCGGTGTCCCTGGGCGGGCAGAGAAGATGAAGCTGTAGCTCATGTCAAAGTCGACGTCGGCGATTAACTGCATGGTCTGCTCGAAGTCCTGTTGCGTCTCCCCCGGGAAACCGACGATAAAGTCGGAGCTTATCTGGATATCCGGGCGCGCCTTGCGCAGCTTACGGATGATCGCCTTATACTCCAACGCGGTATGGGTACGTTTCATCAGGTTGAGGATACGGTCAGAGCCACTCTGTACCGGCAGATGCAGGAAGCTGACCAGCTCTGGCGTGTCCTCATAGACAGCGATGATGTCATCGCTGAATTCGATCGGGTGGCTGGTGGTGAAGCGAATACGGTCGATACCGTCGATGGCCGCCACCAGTCGCAGCAGCTCGGCGAAAGTGCAGATGCCGCCGTCAAAGGTGGCGCCGCGATAAGCGTTAACGTTCTGTCCCAGCAGGTTGACCTCACGGACCCCTTGGGCGGCCAGTTGGGCAATTTCGAACAGCACATCGTCACACGGCCGGCTGACTTCGGCGCCGCGGGTGTAGGGCACGACGCAGTAGGTGCAGTATTTGTTGCAGCCCTCCATGATGGAAACGAAGGCGGTCGCGCCCTCGGCGCGCGGTTCCGGTAGGCGGTCGAACTTCTCGATCTCCGGGAAGCTGACGTCGACCACCGGGCTGTGGCTGCCGCGTGCCCGCTCGATCATTTCCGGCAGGCGGTGCAGGGTTTGCGGGCCAAAGATAATGTCGACGAAACTGGCGCGTTCGCGAATATGTTCGCCCTCTTGCGAGGCGACACAACCGCCGACGCCGATGATTAGATCCGGTTTGGCCTCTTTGAGCATCTTCCAGCGGCCAAGCTGATGGAACACTTTTTCCTGCGCCTTTTCACGGATCGAACAGGTATTCAGCAGCAGGACATCGGCTTCCTCGGCATTATCCGTCAGCTCAAGGCCATGCGTGCTGCCCAGCAGATCGGCCATCTTGGATGAGTCATACTCATTCATCTGACAGCCCCAGGTTTTAATATGCAGTTTTTTTGTCATCGACTTGCCATTGCTCTGTGCAGGTGGATCAGGGACGCGCGAACGCCGATGAGGCGCCCGCCGGCGGTGACCGTTGCGTCCGCAGCAGGGCGGCTATTGTAATCGCTTGGCGCTGTCGTGACCAGTCAGATAGCAGGGGGCAAGGCGTGGGAAATCCGTTACACTAGCGCAAAATGTGCGGTGCCGCAGGCGCGGCAGTGATAGCGAGGAGAGGGTAGCAAGATGGGGGAGCAAGCGGACAACATCGTAGTGGTCGGTGCCGGCATGGTTGGCGCGGCGGCGGCATTGGGCTTAGCACAGGCAGGCCTGGCGGTAACGGTCGTGGAGCCACAGCCGCCAGCCCCCTTCATTCCCGCTAGCGCGCCCGATCTACGCATCTCTGCCATCAGCATGGCCAGCGTGCGCCTGTTGGCGCGGCTTGGTGTATGGGAAGCGGTGTGTGCCTTGCGGGCCGTGCCATACCGGGGTCTGGAAACCTGGGAGTGGCAGGATGCACGAGTGGCCTTTCGTGCCGAGAGTCTCGGCCTGCCTTATCTGGGGTATATGTTAGAAAACCGGGTGTTGCAGTGGGCGTTATGGCAGGCGTTGGCCGCCGACGAGCGGGTGACGCTGCGTACCGGCGCAGGGTTACGCCAACTGCGGCGTGACGGTGCAGGCTGGCAGTTGCAGTTGGATGATGGCGCGCGCCTGCACGCCGGGTTGGTGATCGCCGCCGATGGGGCCGAATCGCGGGTGCGTAGCCAGGCCGGCATCGGCATTCAGGGGTGGCAGTATCGTCAGGATTGCATGCTGATCAGCGTCAAAACTCCCCCGACGCCGCAGGATGTCACCTGGCAGCAATTTACGCCGGAGGGCCCGCGCGCTTTCTTACCACTGTGGCCCGGCTGGGCCTCGCTGGTGTGGTATGACAGTCCGGCGCGGATTCGCCAGTTGTTAGCCCTGCCTTTGCCGCAATTGGATGCGGCGATCCGCGCCACGTTTCCCTCCCGTCTGGGGTCGGTGCAGGCGGTGGCGGCGGGGGCTTTCCCATTGATTCGGCGCCATGCGCGACACTATGTGCTGCCGGGGTTGGCATTGTTGGGCGATGCGGCGCATACCATCAATCCGCTCGCCGGCCAGGGGGTGAATCTGGGCTATCGCGATGTCGAGGCGTTGTTGGCGACGTTGCTGACGGCGCGCGCACGCGGTGAGGCCTGGCAGAGCCTGGCAGTATTACAACGCTACCAGCGTCGGCGTCGCCCGGATAACCTGTTGATGCAGAGTGGAATGGATCTCTTCTATGCGGCTTTTAGTAACCGTCTGCCGCCGCTGGTTTTGTTGCGTAACTTGGGACTGATGGCGGCGGAGCATGCCGGAGAGCTCAAGACGCGCGCGCTGCGTTACGCCATCGGATTGTGAGAATGCGCTCCGGCGTTAGCCGCCGGGTCGCGGACGTTAGCCAATGTCAGATGAAAAAAAAAGCTCACCGCAGGCGAGCTTTTTTTAATGGCTGGGGTACGAGGATTCGAACCTCGGAATGGCGGAATCAGAATCCGCTGCCTTACCGCTTGGCGATACCCCAAGAGTGCGTAGCATCCTCAGATGCGCGGCCCGCTTGAGCGAACCGAAGAAATTTGGCTGGGGTACGAGGATTCGAACCTCGGGATGGCGGAATCAGAATCCGCTGCCTTACCGCTTGGCGATACCCCAAGAATGGTGGCTACGACGGGATTCGAACCTGTGACCCCATCATTATGAGTGATGTGCTCTAACCAACTGAGCTACGTAGCCATCAATGTAGTGCTGAGTAAATCATATAATGCATTGAATTACAATGCGTTATTTTTCTGTGGCTGGGGTACCAGGATTCGAACCTGGGAATGGCGGGATCAAAACCCGCTGCCTTACCGCTTGGCGATACCCCAATCGGGACTGTAACCAGTCTCAATGAGACAGAAAAATATGGCTGGGGTACCAGGATTCGAACCTGGGGATGGCGGGATCAAAACCCGCTGCCTTACCGCTTGGCGATACCCCATCCGACGCAAGCCGGGTTGAAATGGTGCGGGAGACGAGACTTGAACTCGTACACCTTGCGGCGCCAGAACCTAAATCTGGTGCGTCTACCAATTTCGCCACTCCCGCCTAGCAATAGCATAAAGTATGGTGGCTACGACGGGATTCGAACCTGTGACCCCATCATTATGAGTGATGTGCTCTAACCAACTGAGCTACGTAGCCATACTTTATTCGCTTGCCTTCATCGGCGTTGCGGGGCGCATTATGCGGATATGGGGGGGAAGCGTCAACCCCTTTTTTACGCCAAATTCCCTTTGATGCACCGTTTGCCTGTGGATTATACAGGTCGCTGTGAAAAGCAACAAAAATCGGCAAAAAGTCGGCGTTGCGCGGCGACTTTACGTTATCCGGGCGGCGTACGCTGCCTAGCGCATGCCGCCATTCATCAGTTAGTAGGCAGATTGATGGACGCCGACGGCGCGTCCGGAGGGGTCGTCCATCCGGCGGAACGACGCATCCCATTCGATCGCCTTGGCGGAAGAACAGGCGACAGAGGGGCCGCCGGGGACACACTCGGCCGCACTGGGTAGCGGAAACAGCTGTGCAAAGATCTCGCGATACAGGTAAGCCTCTTTTGAGGTCGGGGTATTGTAGGGGAAGCGGAAATGGGCGTTAGCCAGCGCTTGATCACTGATCTGCGCCTCGGCGGCGGCTTTCAGCGAGTCTATCCAACTGTAACCCACCCCGTCGGAGAATTGCTCCTTCTGGCGCCAGGCGACGCTGGCGGGCAGGTAGGCTTCGAAGCATTCACGCAGTAGCTGCTTCTCGATGCGGCCATTGCCGCACATCTTGTCGCGTGGGTTGAGACGCATCGCCACGTCGAGGAAGGCCTTGTCGAGGAACGGCACTCGGGCCTCGACGCCCCAGGCGGCCATCGCCTTGTTAGCGCGTGCGCAGTCATACATGTGTAGCGCCAGCAGTTTACGCACCGTCTCGTCATGGAACTCTTTGGCATTGGGCGCTTTATGAAAATAGAGGTAGCCGCCGAATACCTCGTCGGCCCCTTCGCCGGACAGTACCATTTTGATCCCCATCGCCTTGATCTTGCGCGCCATCAGGTACATCGGCGTCGAGGCGCGGATGGTGGTGACATCGTAAGTCTCGATGTGGTAAATCACGTCGCGGATGGCGTCCATCCCCTCTTGTACGGTGAAGTGGATCTCATGGTGTACCGTACCCAGATGGTTAGCCACCTCTTGGGCTGCCTTCAGATCCGGCGCACCGGCTAGGCCGACGGCGAAAGAGTGCAATTGGGGCCACCAGGCGGCGCTGCGTTCGTCATCCTCGACACGGCGTGCGGCGAACTTCTTGGTGATGGCGGAGATGATGGAAGAGTCCAATCCCCCGGAGAGCAACACGCCGTAGGGGACATCGGACATCAGATGGCTCTTCACCGACTCTTCCAGGGCGCAACGCAGGGCGCTGCTATCGCTGGTGTTATGCTCGACGGCAGCATAGTCGAACCAATCGCGTTGATAGTAACGGCGGATTTCACCGTCTCGGCTCCATAAGACACTGCCGGCGGGAAATTCGCGTAGTGTCTGGCAGACAGGGACCAATGCCTTCATCTCGGAGGCGACGAAGCGGTTGCCGTGCTCGTCATGCCCCATATACAGCGGGATGATCCCCAGATGGTCACGGCCGATCAGGTAGGCGTCGCGCTCGGCATCATACAGGATGAAGGCGAACATACCGCGCAGTTGATCGAGGAAGTCGGGGCCGTACTCTTGGTATAGCGCCAGGATCACCTCGCAATCGGAACCGGTCTGGAAGGCGTAGCGATCGGCCAGGCGTTCGCGCAGTGCCTGATGGTTGTAGATTTCGCCGTTCACCGCCAGCACATGGGTGCGTTGCTGGTTGTACAGCGGCTGGGCGCCGGTATTGACGTCGACAATGGAGAGGCGCTCATGGGCCAGGATGGCGTTATCACCGGCATAGATACCGGACCAGTCCGGGCCACGGTGACGCATCAGGCGAGACATTTCCAGCGCGGTTTTGCGCAGTTCCTGCGGGTCGGTTTGCAGATCGAGCACTCCAAAGATCGAACACATAGCGTTTCCTCTACGACATGACGGATGGTAATGACGACGGGGCGGCCCCGCGCTGTCTTTCACCATGCGTCATGCGTTGAATGGAAATCAAGCATTTTGCCTCATGGAGCGAAAAAAGTTTTTTTTAAACGGATGAATTTAGATAACGTTTAAATAAATTGGCTTTTTATTAGTGAATATTCAAAAAGGCGGCAAGCGCCGCCTGCTATCGGCATCACAGAATATCGATGTCGGCCACCGAGGGGTAGATATAGCTGGGGCGGAAGGGCATGGTATCCACATCCTCCAAGGTGGAGACGCCGGAGAGCACCAGGATGGTCTCCAGTCCCGCCTGGAAGCCGGCCAGAATGTCGGTCTTCAGGTTATCGCCGATGATCACCGTGCTTTCTGAGTGCGCCTGCATCTTGTTCAGGGCCGCACGAATGATCCAGGGGCTGGGTTTGCCGACGTAGAAGGGGGAGCGTCCGGCGATCAATTCGATCGGTGCGCACAGAGCGCCACAGGCGGGGAAGAAGCCACGCCCATGGGAATCGGGGTTGGTGGCGATAAAGCGCGCACCGTGGGCGACGAAATAGGCTGCCTTGTGGATCATCTCCCAATTGTAGGAACGGGTTTCGCCGACGATGACGAAGTCCGGGTTGATGTCGGTGATGGTGAACCCCGCCTTGTACAGTTCATGGATCAACGCGCCTTCGCCGATAACATAGGCTTTCTTGCCCTCTTGGCGCTTGAGGAAGTCGGCAGTGGCCATGGCCGAGGTGTAGAACACCTGCTCCGGCACCTCAATACCGGCGGCGGCGAAGCGGTTAGCCAGATCCTGCCCGGTCTGTGACGGGTAGTTAGTCAGGATCACCAACGGCATCGCTTGTTGCTGTAGATGTTGTAAAAACTCGCCGGCACCGGGGATCGGCGTGTTGTCGTGCATCAACACGCCATCAATATCGCAAATCACGCTTTTTATTGTCATAGGTTCAGGTTTCTCGTTGATAATGCAGTGACTTACTATAACACGGGGTACGGGTCTGGTATCCCGCTTCCCGTCGGTGTCGTGCACCGTCGTCGCGGGGGCGGGAAAGGAGGACGCCGCACCAGCGGGTACGGCGCAGAGGGGCTGCCTGGGGAGCGCTGGACTTGATGTCAGAGGCGCCGAGACGTGCCCGGCGAGGTATCAGTCGTGATGCTCCAGTAGACGTTGCAGCAGCACGCCATTCAGCATGGCACGTTTGACCAAGGCGAAGGCACCGATAGCCGAGCGATGGTCGAGTTCAGAGGTGACCACCGGGAGATTTTGGCGAAAATCTTTCAAGCTTTGGGTCTGGATGCAGCGCTCGATGGCGGGTAGCAGCGTCTTGCGCGCCTCGATGATGTCGCCGGCGATGACGATCTTCTGCGGATTAAACAGGTTAATGGTGATGGCGATGGCGCGCCCCAGGTGGCGTCCGACCCGCTCGATGATCTCGCAGGCTAGTGCGTCGCCGCGATTGGCCGCGCGACAGATGGCGCTGATGGTGCAGGCCTCGCGTGTCAGCGTGCTGGGATAGCCCTGCTCCAGTAGGCGGCGGGCGTGCTGTTCGATGGCGGCATTGGCCGCCACGGTTTCTAGACAGCCGAAGTTACCGCAATAGCAGCGTTCGCCGAGTGGATCGATCTGAATGTGGCCGATCTCGCCGACGTTGCCGTTGCTGCCGAGAAAGATATTTTCATCGATGATGATCCCGGCGCCGGTACCGCGGTGTACGCGCACCAGGATAGAGTCACGGCAGTCCCGGCTGGCGCCGAAGTAGTGTTCGGCCAGCGCGAGGCTGCGGATGTCGTGGCCGATAAAGCAAGCCAGACGGAAGCGTTCCTCCAGGCGTTGTACCAGCGGCCAGTCGCTGACGGCGATATGCGGCATGTAACGCACGATACCGCGCTCGGGGTCGACTAGACCCGGTAGCATCAAGGCGATGGCGATCAGCTCGCGCGTCTTACGCTGGTGCTCCTGGATGAAATGCTCGATGGCTTGAAACAGGGCGTGTTCGACGCTGTCCTGCGTACGCTGCGGCAACGGGTAGTGGGCGATGCCTAACTCCTTGCCGCTGAGATCGTACAGGGTAATGGTGGCGTCATGACGCCCGAGACGAATGGCGATAGCCTGAAAATGGCGGGTCTCGGTGATGATGGAGATAGCGCGCCGTCCGCCGGTGGAGGCTTGCTGATCGACCTCTTTGATCAGCCCGCGCTCCAGTAACTGACGGGTGATTTTGGTGACGCTGGCCGGGGCGAGTTGGCTATACTCGGCGATCTGAATACGCGAGATTGGACCTTGCTGGTCGATCAGGCGGTATACCGCCGCGCTATTTAGCTGCTTTACCAGATCGACGTTACCGATCTGTCCTAGTCCACCCGTGGCCATCACTCATTCACCCGTCTGTTGTTATTCACCGCCGTGTTGGTAGACGGTTTCACCGTTAACGATGGTCGTGGTTACCCGGAAATCGCGGGTAAACGCCGTCAGGTTCGCCACCTTACCTGGCTCAATGCTGCCCAGGCGCTGTTCGACGCCAATGGCACGGGCCGGGTAGAGGCTAGCCATGCGCAGCGCCTCATCTAAGGCGATACCGACATGTTCGACGCTATTCTGCACGGCTTCGATCATGGTCAGTGCGGATCCGCTCAGGGTGCCGTTTTCGTCTACGACCAAGCCATTGCGGTAATATACTGTTTTCCCCGCAAAAATGAAGCTGTCAATGTCGGCCCCCGCCGGGGCGGTAGCGTCGGTAACCAGCACCAGATGGTCGCCCTTGAGCTTTTTCGCCATGCGGATGTTGGGCCAGGCGACATGATGACCGTCAGCGATGATGCCGGTATAGACCTCCGGCGTATCGAAGATGGCGCCCATCAGTCCCGGTGCGCGACCACTGATCGCTGGCATCGCGTTATACAGGTGGGTGGCAAAGCGCATCCCGGCGGCGAAGCCGCGTCGGGCTTCATCATAGCTGGCGTTGGAATGGCCGGCAGAAACCACGATCCCGGCGGCGCGTAACTGACGGATGGCGGCCTCGTCGCTCATCTCCGGCGCCATGGTGACCTTGACGACGGCGTCGGCGTGGGCACAGATAAAGTCGAGCATGGCGCGATCCGGACGACGGATATAGCGCGGGTTGTGGGTGCCTTTCTTCTCCAGGCTAATGTAGGGTCCTTCGATATGCAGACCCAGCGCCTGATTACGGTGTTTGTGCAGGTAGGCCTGCATCACGGTAATGCCACGCTGCATCATCTGATCGCTACAGGTGATCAGCGTCGGCAGATAACTGGTGCAGCCGGATCGCTCGTTGGCGCGCTGCATGATGTCCAACGTTTGCTCGCTGACGGCCTGCTCGCTGTCGTTAAACTGCACGCCGCCGCAGCCATTGAGCTGGACATCGATAAAGCCGGGGGCCAGGATGGCGCCGCCCAGATCGCGCGTGGCGATGTCTGGAGCGAGTGCGGACTCAGGACAGATTTTTTCAATTAAACCATTGGCGATCACAACAGCATGGTCGTCAAGAATATCGTGGCCGGTATAAATCCGACAATGGGTTAAAGCGTACATCACATTCCCCCGGAGCGTAGTTATCAAAGATCTTTCATATTTTCCGCTTCTAACTCGCGGAAGTAGTTAACCGTTTTGACTTTCAGTTCCATGGTAGCCGGCTGGTCGCATACCACCACAGATTTGGGATGCAATTGCAGAGCGCTGATGGTCCACATATGGTTGACGCTTCCCTCAACCGCCGCCTGCAACGCCAGGGCTTTACCATGGCCGGTCACCAGAATCATCACCTCTTCCGCATCCAGCAGGGTGCCCACACCAACGGTCAGCGCATACTTCGGCACCAGGTTGATGTCGCCGTTGAAGAAGCGCGAGTTGGCGATGCGCGTGTCTTCGGTCAGGGTCTTGATACGCGTGCGTGACGCCAGCGAGGAGGCGGGCTCGTTGAAGGCGATATGGCCGTCGTTGCCTACGCCCCCCATGAACAGGTGGATCTTACCGTAAGATTTAATTTTCTCTTCATAGCGACGGCACTCCGCGTCTACATCTGGTGCGTTACCATTGAGCAGATTGATATTTTCTTTTTGAATATCAATATGATTGAAGAAGTTGTTATACATGAAGCTGTGGTAACTCTCCGGATGCGATTCGGGCAACCCCACGTATTCATCCATGTTAAAGGTTACGACGTGACGGAAGCTGACCTCACCTGCTTGATACAGTTCGATCAAACGCTTGTAGGTTTGCAGCGGTGTGCCACCGGTTGGCAGTCCCAACACAAACGGCCGCTCGGCAGTCGGTTGGAACGCCTTGATGCGCTTGACGATATGACGGGCAGACCACAGACCAACGTCGGTCGCGTTATGCAGCGGAATAAGTCTCATAGGGCACCTTTTACAATAACGGGAAACGGGACGGAAAGCCGGTTCGGCGTCACATGCGGTCTTCCTGCACCTCACGCTTAGCAAGGCGAATTGCGCCACGCCGATCGATTTTTCGAATGATAAAATAAGTTTTCGTTGATAGCCAGTAGGTAGATAGCTTTTCACCGATTATTGGTGATAATTATCACAAATCAGGAGGTTTTAATTTGCGGAGAAAAATAAATTTTTTACACTCCTGAATGTTGTCCATAAATTTTGCGAATATATTGATCGATTAAATCAGTGATGATCGGGCCGTTAGTGACATTGTAGGCTCAATAGGGGGAAATGTGAGTATTCTCGGTTATTTGCAGAAGGTAGGCCGCGCGCTGATGGTGCCGGTAGCGACGCTACCCGCCGCCGCAATACTGATGGGTGTCGGTTATTGGATCGACCCGGTCGGCTGGGGGGGGGATAACGCACTGGCGGCGTTCTTTATCAAATCCGGTGCAGCCATTATCGACAATATGTCGGTGCTGTTTGCTATCGGTGTCGCGTATGGTATGTCGAAAGATAAAGATGGGGCCGCCGCGCTGGCTGGTTTTGTCGGGTTCTTAGTGGTGACAACGCTGTGCTCGCCCGCTGCCGTGGCGATGATCCAGAAGATCCCAGTGGATCAGGTTCCGGCCGCGTTCGCGAAGATCAACAACCAGTTTATCGGTATTCTGGTCGGTATCATCTCTGCCGAGTTGTACAACCGTTACAGCAGTGTGGAATTGCCGAAGGCGCTCTCGTTCTTCAGCGGTCGCCGCCTGGTACCGATCCTGACCTCGTTTTTGATGATCATCCTGGCGTTCATTCTGATGTACATCTGGCCGGTGATCTTCAACGGGTTGGTGAACTTCGGCGAGCATATCCAGAAGCTGGGCTCCGTTGGCGCGGGCGTGTACGCCTTCTTCAACCGCCTACTGATTCCGGTCGGTCTGCATCACGCCTTGAACTCCGTATTCTGGTTCGATGTCGCCGGCATCAACGATATTCCCAACTTCCTGGGGGGCGCACAGTCTATCGAGAGCGGCAAGGCCGTCGTCGGTATCACGGGGCGCTATCAGGCGGGTTTCTTCCCGATCATGATGTTCGGTCTGCCGGGGGCGGCGTTGGCTATCTACCACTGTGCCCGTCCGGAGAACAAGGCTAAGGTTGCCGGTATCATGCTGGCCGCCGCTTTCGCCGCCTTCTTTACCGGTATCACCGAGCCATTGGAGTTCTCCTTCATGTTCGTGGCACCGGTACTGTATGTGTTGCACGCCATCCTGACGGGGATCTCGGTATTTATCGCTGCCAGTATGCACTGGATCTCCGGCTTCGGTTTCAGCGCTGGTTTGGTGGATATGGTGTTGCAATCACGCAACCCGTTGGCCACGCATTGGTACATGCTGATCCTGCAAGGTCTGGTGTTCTTCGTTATCTACTACCTGGTATTCCGTTTCACCATCACTAAATTCAACCTGATGACCCCGGGGCGTGAGCTGAGTGGTGCCGGTGAAGAGGCCGATGGCAACGACGAAGATCTGGATCTGACCAAAGAGGCGGACCTGAGCGACGTGGCGCGTCAGTACATCGCCTGTGTCGGCGGCTCCGCCAACCTGACCGGTATCGATGCCTGCATCACCCGTCTGCGTCTGACGGTGAAGGACTCCTCGTTGGTGAACGAGGCGATGGCTAAGAAACTGGGGGCTTCCGGGGTGATCCGTCTGAACAAGACCAGCGTCCAGATCATTGTTGGCTTCGTGGCCGAGAAGATCGCTAACGCGATGCGCAGCGTAGGGAATGTTCCGGCCGCCACCGCCGGTAGCGCCGCGCCCTCTGCCGCGCCGGCCGCGAAAGCTCAGGCGACGCCAAACGCCGCCGCCGGTGTCCGTGCTACTCTGGTCTCACCGATCAGTGGTGAGGTGGTCGCCCTGAGCGATGTACCGGATGAGGCGTTCGCCAGCAAAGCGGTGGGGGATGGCGTCGCTGTACGCCCGACCAGCAACATCGTAGTGGCGCCGGCTAATGGTACCGTGGTGAAGATCTTTAATACCAACCATGCCTTCTGCCTGGAGACCGACGACGGTGCTGAGGTGGTGGTACACATGGGGATCGATACCGTGGCCTTAAACGGTGAAGGCTTCAAACGCTTGGTGAACGAAGGGGATGTGGTCAACGTCGGCCAACCCGTGTTGGAGCTGGATCTGGATTACCTGAATGCCCACGCTCGCTCGATGATCAGCCCGGTTGTCGTCAGTAATATCGATGAGTTTGGCGGAATCGGGGCACCGGCTTCCGGCCAGGTGGTGGCCGGGGAAAGCAAGCTGTATACCCTGCTGAGCAAGTAATCAGCGACGCGCTGAGGTCGAAGCGCGCGGGAGGTGCCGAAAGGCGCCTCCCGTTTTTTTATGGCGGTGTTACGAGTCTCGCTGGTGGGGGCGAGAGGAGATCGTGGCGCGCGAGTAAGCAATGACAGGCGGTAACGACAAAAAACGTCAGGATTTTACCGTTACAATGGTTGTGTCCTGCCGGTGGTTGTTAGATCATGACGCCATGAGAACGTATTTTTTGGCAAGAGGAGCCGAAGATGAGTGAGGCTGAAGCCCGCCCAACCAACTTTATCCGTCAGATTATCGATGACGATCTGGCGTCCGGTAAACACAGTAGCGTGCATACCCGTTTCCCGCCGGAGCCGAACGGCTACCTGCACATCGGTCACGCCAAGTCTATCTGCCTGAATTTCGGTATTGCCAGAGATTACCAAGGACTGTGCAATCTGCGTTTCGATGACACCAACCCGGTCAAAGAAGACATCGAATACGTCGAATCCATCAAGCGTGATGTGCAATGGCTAGGCTTCGAGTGGAGTGGGGCCGTGCGCTACTCCTCCGACTATTTCGACCAACTGCATCACTACGCCATCGAATTGATCAGCAAAGGGCTGGCCTACGTCGACGAGCTGAGCCCCGAGCAGATCCGCGAATATCGCGGTACCCTGACCTCGCCGGGCAAAAATAGTCCGTTCCGCGATCGTAGCGTGGAAGAGAACCTGGCACTGTTTGAGAAGATGCGCCAGGGCGAATTTGCCGAAGGCAGTGCCTGCCTGCGCGCTAAAATCGATATGGCGTCGCCGTTTATCGTGATGCGTGATCCGGTGCTGTACCGCATTAAGTTCGCCGAACATCACCAGACCGGCAATAAGTGGTGCATCTATCCGATGTACGATTTCACCCACTGCATCTCCGATGCGCTGGAGGGGATCACCCACTCGCTGTGTACGCTGGAGTTCCAGGATAACCGTCGCCTGTATGATTGGGTGTTGGATAACATCTCCATCCCATGCCATCCGCGGCAGTATGAGTTTTCTCGCCTGAATCTGGAATACGCCATCATGTCCAAGCGTAAGCTGAACCTGCTGGTGAGCGAGAAGATCGTCGAAGGCTGGGATGACCCGCGGATGCCGACCATTTCCGGTCTGCGTCGTCGTGGCTACAGCGCCGCGGCGGTGCGTGAGTTCTGCCGCCGTATCGGGGTCACCAAACAGGATAACAACGTCGAGATGGCCGCCCTGGAGTCCTGCATTCGCGACGACCTCAACGAAAACGCGCCGCGTGCCATGGCTGTGCTGGATCCGGTGCGTCTGGTGATCGAGAATCTGCCGGCGGATAGCGTGCAGATGCTGACCATGCCGAATCATCCGAATAAGCCGGAGATGGGTAGCCGTGAGGTGCCGTTCGCGCGTGAACTGTACATCGATCGCGCCGACTTCCGTGAAGAGGCCAACAAGCAATACAAGCGTCTGGTGTTGGGTAAGGAAGTGCGTCTGCGTAACGCTTACGTGATCCGTGCCGAGCGGGTTGAGAAAGATGCCGACGGCGAGATCACCGCCATCTATTGCAGCTACGATGCGGATACCTTGAGCAAGGATCCGGCCGATGGGCGCAAGGTGAAAGGGGTGATCCACTGGGTCTCCGCGAGCCATGCCGTCGCGGCCGAATTCCGCCTGTACGATCGGCTGTTCAGTGTGCCGAATCCGGGTGCGGCGGAGGATTTCCTGTCCACCATCAACCCGGAGTCGTTGGTGATCCGTCAGGGTTTCGTCGAGCCGAGCTTGGCCGTTGCTGTCGCGGGGGTAACCTACCAGTTCGAGCGTGAAGGCTATTTCTGCGCTGACAGTCGTTACTCGTCTCCTGAGCATCTGGTCTTTAACCGCACCGTCGGTCTGCGTGACACCTGGGCTAAGACGGGCGTGTAAGCGCCATCGCACCTCTCTGAGCTAGACACCACGGGCCCTCGGGCCCGTGGTTTTTTTTGTCTCCAGCACGGGGCTGACTATGGCGGTGAACAGAGATGGGGTCGCTGCCCCTCTGCGCTGAGGGGCGGTCGAGGTGATACGACCTAGCGTTGCGCCTCGACGCTACGCTGGGCAAAAGCAAGAAAAGTGATTTTGCGTCGCAAATTAATAACCTACGTTAATGTAGTAATGATGCGTAATGAGCGCAATGACTACACGCATAGTCCGTCAATCCCTCTCGCCTAACCACGAATAGTATTACAAATATATCTCTGTTTTTTAATGGTATTTTTTCTTTATTTTAAAATTATACCGCAGTGTAACTAAATATAAGAATATGTGCACTCGGTCAAAAATTGATACATATAATTTACTTTTTGTTTGATAATTCGCGTCGCGAAAAATAGTCTAGTAGTGCAGTAAGTGAACGAGATTGTGCTCTCGTCACACAATAACTTTTACCCCAATGGGGCTATTGGCGACCTGGTCGAGCGCTGTTCTGCCAGCCGCATTTTTTACAGTCAAAGAGGAATTTTTCTATGGTTACGCATCGTGCTAAGCGCAGTGTGCTGGCGCTGGCTGTTGCAGCAGCAACGCTGGGCACCGGCTTCGTAGCGCCCTCACAGGCGAAGGCAGAAGGGTTCATTGACGATTCAACCATGACCGGTGGGATCTACTATTGGCAGCGCGAGCGTGATCGCAAGGACATCGAGAGCGGCCAGTATAAGACCAATCTGTCGCACTCGACCTGGAATGCCAGCCTCGATTTTTCCTCTGGCTATGCCGCTGACTTTATCGGCTTGGATGTCGGCGCTTTCACCGCCATCGAAATGGCCGAGTCCGCCGAAAGCGGTCACCCGAATGAAATCGCTTTCTCCTCTATCAACAAAGCCTACGACGAAAACTACAGCGGCGATAAGAGCGGCATCAGCCTGTATAAGGCAGCCGCCAAGTTGAAGATGGGGCCGATGTGGGCGCGTATCGGTTGGATCCAGCCGACGGGCCAGACGCTGATTGCTCCGCATTGGAGTTTTATGCCGGGCACCTACCAAGGCTTCGAGACCGGTGCCAACTTTGACTTCGACACTGCTGGCGCGCTGAGTTTCTCTTATATGTGGACGGACCGCTACAAGGCACCGTGGCACCTGGAGATGGATAAGTTCTACCAGGGCGGTCTGGGCGATAAGCGAGGGGAGGCGGTGTCGTACCTACACTCCCTGGGCGGGAAGTATGACTTCAAGAACGGCCTGGTCGTGGAGGCCGCTTTCGGTCAGGCGCAGGGCTTTATGGATCAGTACTTCGCCAAGGGGACGTATAAGTTCGACCTGGCCGGTAGCCCGCTGACGACCAGCTATCAGTTCTACGCCGCGCACGATCGCATCTCCGACGCCAACAGCGCCGCCAATATCTATGACGGTACGGCCTGGTTGCAGGGGCTGACTTTGGGCTACCAACTCGGCCAGTTCGATCTGCGCCTGGAAGGAACCTGGGTGAAGGCGGAGGGTAAACAGGGGTACTTCCTGCAACGTATGACCCCGGCCTATGCCTCCTCCAATGGCCGCCTGGATATCTGGTGGGATAACCGCTCCGACTTCAACGCCAACGGCGAGAAGGCGATCTTCGCCGGCGTGATGTATGACTTGAGCAAGTGGGATCTGCCCGGCTGGGCGGTGGGGGGCTCCTATGTTTACGGATGGGACGCCAAACCGAACAGCACTTGGGCCAACCAGAGCGAGCGCGTCAAAGAGAGCGCCTACAGCCTGGATGCGATGTATGTGATCCAGGATGGTCGCGCGAAAGGCACGCTGTTCAAACTGCACTACACCCAGTACGACAACCACTCCGACAACCCGAGCTGGGGCGGTGGTTACAGCAACATGTTCCAGGATGAGCGCGACGTGAAGTTTATCGTCATCGCCCCGTTCACGGTGTTCTGAGTTGATGTCCCCTCCGCACGCGCGGAGGGGGACTAAGCGAATCAAGGGAGAGAGAAGATGAAAGCGATTCTGGGTGTGGCCGTGGCCGCAATCGTACTGGCCGGCTGTGCGCAGCCGAGCGCGCCGTCGCAGGATGGACAACTGCTGAAGCAAGCCTACAGCACGTGTATGCAGGATGCGGAAGGCAATCGCGATAAGGTCGCCGCCTGTCAGACCATTCTTGAGGTAATGAAGCAGAGTCCGTCACAGGCCGCATTCGCGCAGAAAGAGAGCGTGAGTGTATTGAATTACCAGCAGTGTATCGAAGCGGCGATGAGTGGCGCTGGCGATAACTACACCGCACGTTGCGGTACATTGTGGCAGGAAATCCGCGCCGGCAACGCGAATTGACAGAAGGGAAACGATGATGATGAAAGGTTATAAACTGAGCGTAGTGGCGACGGCCTTGGGGATGTTGGGGATGAGTGGGATGGCGCAAGCCGATCAGCAGCTCGTCGACCGCATCAGCAGCCAGGTGAAGGTGAACTACGCCGTCACCGACAACCGCGGCGCGGAGAATGGCGTCAACTGCGCGGCACTGGGCGCGGACTGGGCCTCCTGTAACCAGGCCGTGATCAGCCTGACCAACGATGGCAGCGCCATCGAGGGTAAAGACTGGGCCATCTATTTTCATAATATTCGTCAGATCCTAAAGAGTGGCAACGATCAGTTTAAGATCACCTTTGTGACCGGCGATCTGCATAAGATTGAACCGACCGATAAATTCAAGGGCTTCGCCGCCGGGGAACGCGTCGAGATCCCGATCGTTGGCGAATATTGGCAGTTGTTCGAGAGCGACGTGTTGCCGCGTTGGTATGTGACGTCGCCGGACGCCAAACCCAAGGTGATCGCCAATACCGATACCGAAGATTTGAGCCAGTTTGTCACGCCGTTTAGCGGTGATCTGTGGAAGCGTACCCAGGATGACAAGAACATCCTGATGACGCCGGAGAACCGTTTCGCCAAGAATGCCGATGTGAAGACCCTGCCGGCCTCCAGCCTACGCGGTCAGATCATGCCGACGCCGATGAGCCTGAAGGTGCATCAGCAGGACGCCGATCTGGCGCGTGGCGTGAGCCTGGATCTGACGGTGTTGAACAATGCCAGCGCCGACGTCATCAAGGCGCGCCTGAGCCAGTTGGGGGTGAAGCAGGTCAAGGGGGGGTACCCGATCAAAACCCAGATCGCCACCAAGGCCTTCAAGGGCGACATGGCGGTCGCGGGGGCTTATCAACTGAAGATCGGCACCAAGGGCGCTGAGGTGACCGGTTACGATCAGGCCGGGGTCTTCTACGGTCTGCAATCCATTCTGTCGTTACTGCCGGCGGATGGCAGCGCCAAGATCGCGACGCTGGACGCCGAGGATGCGCCGCGCTTCCAATACCGTGGCATCGAGCTGGATGTCGGGCGTAACTTCCATTCACTGGCCTCCATCGAGCGCCTGCTGGATCAGATGGCCGCCTATAAGTTGAACAAGTTCCACTTCCATCTGACCGATGATGAGGGCTGGCGTATTGAGATCCCGGGGCTGCCGGAGCTGACCGAAATCGGGGGCAAGCGCTGCCACGATCTGACCGAGCAGACATGTCTGCTGCCGCAGTTGGGCTCCGGCCCGGATAGCGACAACAATGGCAGCGGCTACTTCACCCGTGCCGACTATATCAAGTTGCTGAAATACGCCCAGGCGCGTCATATCGAGGTGATCCCGGAGATCGACATGCCGGCCCACGCCCGCGCGGCGGTGGTGGCGATGGAAGCACGTTATAACAAGCTGAAGGCGGCGGGTAACGAGAAGGGGGCCAACGAATATCGCCTGCTGGATCCGACCGATGACTCCAACACCACCTCGGTGCAGTTCTACGATCGCCACAGCTACCTCAACCCGTGCCTGGACTCCTCCAAGCGCTTCGTGGATAAGGTGATCGGCGAAATCGCCCAGATGCACCGTGAGGCGGGGCAGCCGCTGACTACCTGGCACTTCGGCGGTGACGAGGCGAAGAACATCCGCTTAGGGCCGGGGTACACCGATGTGAGCAAGCCTGAACCCGGCAAGGGGATGCTCGACCTGAGCAAAGAGGACAAGCCGTGGGCCAAGTCGCAGGCTTGTCAGGCGATGATCAACACGGGCAAGGTCGCCGATATGGATCACCTGCCGAGTCACTTCGCAGTCGAAGTCAGCAAGATGGTCAAGGATCATGGTATCGGTAAGATGCAGGCCTGGCAGGACGGTCTGAAGGATGCCAAGGACGCCAAGGCCTTCGCCACGCCGCGCGTCGGGGTGAACTTCTGGGATACCCTGTATTGGGGAGGATTCGATTCGGCTAACGACTGGGCGAATAAAGGCTATGAGGTGATCATCTCCAATCCGGATTACGTCTACATGGACTTCCCGTATGAGGTGAATCCGAAAGAGAACGGCTACTACTGGGGCACCCGCTTTAGCGATGAGCGTAAGATCTTCGCCTTTGCGCCGGATAACCTGCCGCAGAACGCTGAAACCTCGGTCGACCGCGATGGTAACTACTTCACGGCGAAGAGCGATAAGCCGTGGCCGGGCGCCCATGGTCTCTCCGCGCAGTTGTGGAGCGAAGTGGTGCGTACCGACGATATGATGGAATACAAGATCTATCCGCGCATCATGGCCGTGGCCGAGCGAGCCTGGCATCAGGCCGGTTGGGAACAACCATATCAGGCGGGCCGTGAGTATAAGGGCGGCGAGACGCATCTGGTCGATCAGCAGGCGCTGTTGAAAGATTGGCAGCGTTTCGCCAACCTGATGGGCCAGCGTGAACTGGCCAAGATGGATAAGTCGGGCGTGGCCTATCGTGTCCCACAGCCGGGGGCCCGCGTGGTTGACGGTAAGCTGGAAACCAACGTGGCGATGCCGGGGCTGGTGGTCGAGTACTCCGTCGACGGCGGTAAGCAGTGGCAGCGTTACGATGCCCAGGCGCAGCCGACGGTGAGCGGCGAGGTCCAGGTACGTACCGTATCGCCGGACGGCCAGCGTTTTAGCCGCGTCGAGTCCGTTAAACCCTAACCTTTCCGAGGACGTTACCCTCTCCCCCGCCAGTGCGGGGGCTTGCGCGGGGCAGGCCATCCGGCTTTAACCGCGTCGAACTTTTCGCTGCCGAACTGAGTAGTAAGTCGTGATTGCCCTCGCCATGAGGGCATTTTTTTATTCTCTCGCGGCAAAAAAAACGGCCCCGTGGGGCCGTATGTCTGTCTCATCGGATGGGCGGTTATGCCTTTTCGTCGTGGAGTGACTCATCCTGACGGCAGTCGCCCTCATCCCCAGAGGCACAGTGGCCATATAGGTAGAGGCTGTGGTTGGTGAGCTGGATACCATGCTTCCTGGCGATCTCTTGCTGGCGCTTCTCGATGGACTCATCGCTAAACTCGATCACCTTGCCGCAATCCAGACAGATCAGATGGTCATGGTGATGCTGCTGGGTCAGTTCGAAGACTGACTTGCCTCCTTCGAAGTTGTGGCGGGTGACGATACCGGCATCGTCAAACTGGTTCAGTACGCGGTACACCGTCGCCAGACCGATCTCCTCGCCCATATCGATCAGTTTCTTGTATAACTCTTCGGCACTGACATGATGACACATGGGATCTTGCAGTACTTCCAGAATCTTGAGACGGGGAAGCGTGACTTTCAGGCCAGCTTTCTTTAGCGCGATATTGTTGTCAGTCATTCGGATTCTGTCCTGTCACAGAGCCCGGCAGAACCGAGAGGCCGCTGCCGAACAGAAATAATAGTGAGTTTGATTATAAGGCCGATAGGCTGAAATGGGAACCGCGCTGCCGCCGCCCCAGGAAGACGATATTGTGGTAATCAGCGAGGAGGCAACAGTAAAATCAGTAAGATAGCGGGAAACATGCGCTGATGAGTCAGGGTATCGTTTTTGTTGATGGTTGGGATACCTGCCGGCTATCAGGCCCCGCAGGGGCGACCGACAGGCATCCGCGGCTGGGTTAACCCAGGATTTCGTCCAGGTGCATCTCGGCGCGGATCTGTTTTACCCAGGCGTCGACGCGCTCGGCAGTCAGTTCCGGCTGGCGATCTTCGTCGATAGCCAGACCGACAAAGGTTTCGTTATCGACCAGCGCCTTGGAGGCTTCGAAATGGTAGCCAGCAGTCGGCCAATGCCCGACCAGCGTAGCGCCGCGCGCTTCGACCAGATCGCGGATGGTGCCCATCGCGTCGCAGAAGTACTCTGCATAGTCTTCTTGATCGCCGCAACCGAACAGGGCGACCAGTTTGCCAGAAAAGTCGATCTCTTCCAGGGTGGGGAAGAAATCATCCCAATCACACTGGGCCTCGCCGTAGTACCAGGTCGGGATACCGAGCAGCAGAATGTCGAACGCGGCGAGATCTTCCTTGCTGCTTTTGGCAATGTCATGAACTTCAGCAACGTCTTTACCCAGTTGCTTTTGGATCATCTTAGCAATGTTTTCCGTGTTGCCGGTGTCGCTGCCAAAGAAAATACCTACGATTGCCATATCGCGAATTTACCTTTTGTCTCAGAAATTGAATCAGGCTGTCCTCTGTCGACGCCACGGGACGCCATACCATGTAACCGTGGACGAGCGTCGGGGCCAGCCTACCTACCAGTCGATACTATAACACTTTTGGCATCACGCCTTTATCGTCATTGTGCGTTGCGCCGCGCGGTATACCTAGGCGAGACGCGGCGCGCGCCGCCGTCCCTCAGCGTTGCGTCGCGAGCTGACTGAGCAAGATCTGCTCGATAAGCTCGCTGCGGCTGATGTTACGCTCTTGCGCCAGGCGATTGAGGATCGCCACGGCCTCTTCGTTCATCTTCAACTCGACGCGGCGTAGCCCCTTGACCCGATCGCGGCGCAGCTGGTTACGCTTGTTGATCCGCAACTGCTCTTCCCGGGAGAGCGGATTGGTTTTAGGACGACCTGGGCGACGTTCGTCCGCGAACAGATCGAGCGTCGTACGGTCCGTTTGTTCTTTGGCCATATTCAGGTAGCGGTACTGCAAGGAGAAGGGAGGGCGGGAAATCCGCGCTCCGATTAACATATATTCGGGATTTTCCCCGTCGGCAGCGTGCGTTGACCTGCCGTCGATTTTAGCGCGCCATCATACCCTAGGGAGCGCGGCAGCGACAATCCTTTCTCGGCGCGGTGTTGGCAATGTGGATGTCGGCCGCGCCGGCGTTATCACCCTACGTGCTCGGGGGCGTCGAGGAAGCGATGCAGCACATGGAGTACCTTCTCCGGCTGTTCAGCGTGCAGCCAATGGCCGGTGGCGTGGATGACATGCGCGCGGGCACGGGGAAACTGACGGATGATCGCCGTACGGTAGTCATCGAGGATATAGGGGGAGTCAGCCCCTTTGATAAACAGTGCCTCGCCAGCGTAAGGCGGTTGCGTATCCCAGCCGAGGATGGCGGGGTAGTGTTGGTATAACGCGGGCAGGTTAAAGCGCCATTGACCGCGATGAAAGGACTTCAGTAGGAACTGTACCACCCCCTCAGACTGAAGATAGTGGCGTAGGCAGGTCGCTGCCGCTGAGCGCGTCTCTAGTGCCGCCTCCTGCACCGCATAGAGTGCGGCGAAGACCGCGTCGTGGCGGCGGGTCGGGTAGGCAACGGGCGCCATGTCCAGTATCGCCAGGCGGCGTAGCCGTTGCGGATGACGCACCGCCAGACGCATTGCCGCCTTACCCCCCATCGAATGACCGACGATATCGCAGGGGGGCAGATCATAGTCGGCGATCAGGGCGGCGAGATCCTCGGCCATCAAATCGTAACTCATCTGTGGCGTGTGGCCGGAGAGGCCATGATTACGTAAGTCGACCTGCAACACGTCACGATCGCGCTTCAGATCGCGGGCGAGTAGCCCCAAATTGTCCAATGAGCCGAATAGGCCGTGGATCAGCAGCAACGGGGGATAGCGTCGCGTCTGTTGCGCCGGATGTAGCTGGTGGTTCAGGGGTAGGATCATGAGCAAACGCGTTGTCGGTAGAATGTTACCAGTAGGTTATCACAGGCATTACTCGGTTGTCCGTAGCAGGATGGGGCTGCACGACACCACAAAATGCGCCTTAATCGTTCTGGCGGGGCGCTAAACGCTATCCGCTCACGGCGTTTGACTTTATAATCCAGGCTGACTGAGTAGCAAAAGTACTGGATAACGATGAAAACGATTGAAGTCGATGAGGAGCTTTACCGCTATATTGCCAGCCACACCCAGCGTATTGGCGAGAGTGCTTCCGACATTCTGCGCCGGCTGTTGAAGGTCGGTATGGAGAATAAGACGGCCGTCAGCGTCGCCCCGCTCCCGGTAGCCCCCCTGGCTATTCGCGCGCCGCAGCCGCAGGACCGTGTGCGTACCATGCGCGAATTGCTGTTGTCGGACGAATACGCAGAACAAAACAAGGCGGTCGGCCGTTTCATGCTGGTGTTGACCACGTTGTACCATATTGACGCCGACGGGTTTGCGGCGGCAACGGATGCCCTGCACGGGCGCACCCGGGTCTACTTTGCCGGTGACAGGAATACGCTGTTGCAGAGTGGCAACCACACCAAACCCAAGCAAGTCCCCGACACCCCTTATTGGGTGATCACCAATACCAACTCAGGCCGTAAGCGCGCCATGATCGAACATATCATGCAAGCGATGCAGTTCCCTGGGGAGCTGATCGAGAAGGTTTGCGGCACAATCTAATGAATAACAAGCGTTAGGGAGAAGCGCAGATGGCAAATCACCCGCGCGCCGGGCAGCCTGCCCGGCAGAGCGATTTGATCAATGTGGCTCAGCTGGTTGCACAATATTATAGCCTGCGTCCGCAGGCGGATAATCCGTCCCATGCCGTGAAGTTTGGCACCTCTGGTCACCGGGGAAGCGCCCAGCGCCAGAGCTTCAACGAGGCACATATCCTGGCCATTGCCCAGGCTATCGCCGAGGTGCGTAAGGCCAATGGTGTCGTAGGTCCCTGCTTCGTCGGTAAGGACACCCATGCCCTCTCCGAGCCAGCCTTTATCAGCGTGCTGGAGGTATTGAGCGCCAATGGCGTCGAGGTGGTGGTGCAGGAAAACAATGGCTTCACGCCGACGCCGGCGGTATCGCACGCCATTCTGACGCATAATCGCCAGGGCGGTGCACTGGCCGACGGGATTGTCATCACGCCTTCTCATAATCCTCCGGAAGACGGCGGTATCAAATACAACCCGACTAACGGCGGGCCGGCGGATACCAATTTAACTCGCGTGATCGAGCAGCGCGCCAATCAATTGCTGGCACAGGATTTGGCGGGGGTGAAACGCCAGACCTTAGCGGCTGCCTGGCGTAGCGGGCAGATCCATGCCCGCGATCTGGTGCAGCCTTACGTTGAGGATCTGCGTGATATCGTCGATATGCCAGCTATCCAGCGTGCAGGCCTGAAGCTCGGTGTCGATCCGCTCGGCGGTTCCGGTATCGAATACTGGCAGCGGATCGGCGAGCACTATGGTCTGGATCTGACGCTGGTCAACGACCATGTCGACCAGACCTTCCGTTTCATGCATCTGGACCACGATGGCGTGATCCGCATGGATTGCTCTTCCGAGAGCGCCATGGCGGGTCTGTTGGCGCTGCGTGATCGTTTCGATCTGGCCTTTGCCAACGATCCGGACTACGACCGCCACGGCATTGTGACACCTGCCGGATTGATGAACCCGAACCACTATCTGGCTGTCGCCATCGACTACCTGTTCCGTCATCGTCCGCAGTGGGGGGCCGAGGTTGCTGTCGGTAAGACCCTGGTCTCCAGCGCGATGATCGATCGAGTGGTCAAGGCGCTCGATCGCCGCCTGGTCGAGGTGCCGGTCGGCTTCAAGTGGTTTGTCGATGGGTTATTTGATGGCAGCCTAGGCTTCGGCGGTGAAGAGAGCGCCGGGGCGTCTTTCCTGCGCTTCAACGGTACGCCGTGGTCGACCGATAAGGATGGCATCATCCTGTGTCTGCTGGCGGCGGAGATCACTGCACAGACGGGTAAGAATCCGCAGCAGCACTACGCTGCGCTGGCTGAGCGCTTCGGTTCGCCGAGTTATAACCGTTTACAGGCGCCGGCGACCCACGCCCAGAAGGCCGCTTTGTCGCGCCTGTCGCCGGAGATGGTGCAGGCGGATCGGCTGGCAGGCGACCCGATCACCGCGCGTTTGACCCGTGCGCCGGGCAACGATGCGCCGATCGGCGGGTTGAAGATCATGACCGACAATGGTTGGTTTGCCGCCCGCCCCTCCGGAACCGAGGAGGCTTACAAGATTTACTGCGAAAGCTTCTTAGGCGCCGAGCACCGCCAACGTATCGAGAAGGAGGCGGTCGATATCGTGAGTGCCGTGTTGGCCAACGCCTGATTATCTGGCTGCACCAGAACAACGCCGCGCTTTGCGCGGCGTTGTTTTTGCAAGCGCCAACCGACGAGGGGGCGAGGGCGATGTTCGCGGCGCAGCGGGGCGTCAGGGGATAAAACGGTAGCCGACGCCAGTTTCGGTAAGCAGATGACGCGGGCGCGCCGGCTCCACCTCCAGCTTTTGTCGCAGGTGCCCCATATAGATGCGCAGATAATGACTATGCTCGACGTAGTTTGGCCCCCAGACGCTGTTAAGCAATTGGCGTTGGGTCAACACTTTGCCGCTGTTGGCGATCAGCTCGGCCAGCAGACGGAATTCGATCGGTGTCAGGTGCAGCGGTTCACCGGCGCGCGTCACGCTGCGTTGTAGCAGATCGACGCGCACCTCGCCGAAGCAGACCAGCGGACTTTCTTGCTGCTGGCGGGTATGGCGTCGCAGGGCGACGCGTACCCGTGCCAACAGTTCGCCGATGCCGAACGGTTTACTGAGAAAATCCTCCGCGCCGGCATCCAGTGCGGTGATCTTGTCGGCCTCGTCGCTGCGCGCCGATAGTACGATCAGCGGGATGCGGCTCCATCGGCGTAGATCACGGATGAATTCGATGCCATCGCCGTCCGGTAGTCCCAGATCGAGGATGATCAGGTCGGGTTGGCGAGTGCCTGCCTCGATTAGGCCGCGCTGTAGGCCATCGGCTTCGTTGACGCGCCATCCTTCATTCTCCAGGGCGGCGCGGACGAAGCGGCGGATGGCCTGTTCGTCTTCGACGATGAGGATGGTTATCGGGATGGGGGTCATGATTACGCTCTCATCTCCACATCGGTTTCCGGCTCAATCTCCGGTGCCGCTTGCAACGGTAGGGTAAAGTGAAAATGGGCGCCGTCATCCGGCGGACATTCGAGCCAGATTTTACCACCGTGTACTTCAATAATGGCACGACAAATTGCTAATCCCAAACCGACGCCGGGGATGGCGGACTCTTTATCGCCACGGGTAAACTTGTTGAAGATCTGCTGGCGCTGCGCGCTGGCGATACCATCCCCGTTGTCACTCACTTCTACCTCCAGTTCTTCCGCCGTGACACGAGCCGCGATGCGGATGGTCGCCCCGCTGCCAGCGTATTTTCCGGCGTTCTCCAGCAGATTTTGCACCACCCGTTCCAGCAGCGCGCCATCACAGTAGACCAGCGGCAGATCCGGCGGCAGCTTGAGACTGAGGGGATGGCCGGCCAGCATCGGCTCCAAGGTATGCAGGGCACTGCCGACGATCTCTTCCAGAGATTGCCACTCCTGGCGTAGACGGAAGCCACCAGATTGGATGCGCGCCATATCCAGCAGGTTATTGACCAGGCGCGAGGTGTTGAGGATCTGTTGGCGGATCTCGCCCGCCTGTGGGGCGTGTACGGAGTTTTCACTGGCCAGATCCAGCGTCAGGATCTCCGCTTGGCCGAATAAGACGGTCAGTGGAGTACGCAGGTCATGTGATAACGCGGCCAGCAGCGAGTTACGCAGCTGCTCGCGCTCCGCCTCTAGGCGCGCCGCCGCCGCGCTGTGCGCCAGATGCAACCGTTCCAGGGCATTGGCGATCAGCACGCTGTAGGTCTGCAACAGACGTTGCTGCTCCGGCACCATCAGTTGGCGCAGATTCGCGGGCTCGATGGCTAATACGCCATAGGTGGTCTGGGCGCTGGAGAGTGGTAACAACTGGTAGGGGACGCCGGGCAAGGTATCGGTGCCGGCCCCGGCGGGTTGGCCGCGGTCGCGACACCACTGGGCAATCGCCAGATCGACGTTGGCTACCCCAGCCTCGTCCCCCTGATGGGCGCGTAACTGGCCCTCGCTATCGGGCAGCAACAGGCTGGTGCGTGCGCCGAAGCTATGGTTAAGCGAGGCGCAACTGCTGCGCACTAGCGCCTCTTGATTGAGGGCGTTGCCCAGTGCCTTGGACATCTCATACAGGTGGTGGGCGCGTTGCTCACGGTAACGCGCCACCCGAGCCTGGTAACGCATGCCGGCGGTGAGGTTACCGATCAGAATACCGACGATCAACATCACCCCGAAAGTAACCAGATACTGGACGTCGCTGACGGCGAACGACCATTGCGGCTGAATGAAAAACAGATCGAAGCTGGCGACGCTGATGCAGGCGGCGAACACCG
Organism: Edwardsiella hoshinae NBRC 105699 = ATCC 33379; assembly: GCF_000474215.1. Lineage (GTDB taxonomy): Bacteria > Pseudomonadota > Gammaproteobacteria > Enterobacterales > Enterobacteriaceae > Edwardsiella > Edwardsiella hoshinae. Next base: position 98,444 of record NZ_BAUC01000015.1, read on the forward strand.
AGGGCCAACGGCCAAAAAATAGCGCCACCAGTACCACGCCGAGCAGGTAGATCATGACCAAGTTAACCTGATCGAAGCTGGGGAGCAGGAGCTTGCCGAGTAGCGAGATCAGGGCACACAGTGCCGCGGCCACCATAAAACCGTGGATCTGGACTCGCCAACGTTCGCCGATAGGGCGGGGATCGTGTTCGCGCACGCCGGGAGGGCGATCCTCCAGCGCGACGATCAGCAGGTCGAGCTCCGGTCCGAGGCGCGCCAAGCGATCGGCGAAACGGGCTCTGAGCCAAGGCAGGCGCCGCGTCTCGCGTTGGCGGCGGCCAATGACGATCTTGCCGAGGTTGTGCTCGCGCGCATAGCGCAGGATTGCGCGCTCCGGGGACGGGTCGCTGAGGGTGGCGGTCTCGGCGCCCAGTTCCTGCGCGAGGCGAATACTGCGTAGGATGGCGCGCCGCTCGCTTTCCGGCAGACGATGTAACCGCGGCGTTTCGACATAGACGGCGTGCCAGACGCAGCCGAGACGCGTGGCCAGACGTGCGGCGGTACGTACCAGCCGGTCGTTGTCGGCGCGGGGGCCGATGCACAGCAGTAGGGCGTCACGTGTATGCCAAACCCGGTTACCGCCCGGGCCGCTACGGAGCGCGCGCATCTGTTCGTCTACGCGATCGGCAGTCCGGCGTAACGCGAGCTCACGTAGGGCGATCAGGTTGCGCTTACGAAAGAAGTGTTCGATGGCGCGCTCAGCTTGGCCGGGGATATAGACCTTGCCCTCTTTAAGGCGTTGGCGCAGATCATCCGGGGTCAGGTCGACCAGCACCACCTCGCTGGCAGCGTCGAACAGCCGATCGGGAACCGTCTCCCGCACTCGTACCCCGGTGACGCTACCGACCACATCGTTCAGGCTCTCCAAGTGTTGTACGTTGACGGTCGTCAGTACATCGATGCCGGCCGCCAGCAACTCTTCGACATCCTGCCAGCGTTTGGGATGGCGTGAGCCGGGGGCGTTGGTGTGTGCCAATTCATCCATCAGGATTAGCGCTGGCGCGCGGGCCAACGCCCGGTCGAGGTCAAATTCATGCAGTTGACGGCCGCGATGATGAATGCGCTTGGCTGGTAAGCGCGCCAAGCCCTCGAGCAGGGCGGCAGTATCGCCGCGGCCATGTGTCTCGACGATACCGACCAGGACATCCAGTCCTTGGCTGCGTAGACGTTGCGCCTCCTGGAGCATGGCATAGGTTTTCCCGACGCCGGCGCAGGCACCGAAGAAGATCTTCAGCTTGCCACGCGCCGGCTCGCCTAGTTGGGCCAGTAGGGCGTCGGGATCGGGGCGAGGTTCATCATCGACCATGAAATATCCTTATCTTGCCAACGGATTAACATAATGGGCGCGGTGCTTCGATGATAGCCGATCCAACGCCAGATTGAGTGCCAAGACGTTGACTGTCGGCCGTCCGATGAAGGTCGGCCAACTGTTGCGGCTCAGTCCGGCGATCAGCGCCTCGATCTGGGCGAGCGGTAATCTGCGCGCCTCGGCCACCCGGGGCGCCTGGTAGTAGGCGGCCTGCGGCGAGATATCGGGGTCGAGACCGCTGGCGGAACTGGTGAGCAGATCGACCGGCAGCGCCTCGGCGTAAGGTTCTAACGGATCGCGCTGACGTAACTGTGTGGCGCGTTCGGCGAGGGTGTGCGTCAACAGCGGATTGCTGATGGCCAAGTTGCTGCCGCCGGAGGCCAAGGCATTATAGGGATGTGCGGCGGTGGCCGATGGACGAGGCCAGAAATAGTCTGTGCGTTGGAAGTCTTGACCGATCAGCGCGGAGCCGACGGTGTGTCCGTCACGTTGCAGCAACGAACCGTTGGCCTGCCAGGGAAACATCAACTGCGCCAGCAGCGTGGTTAAGCAAGGATAGAGGACACCGGTGATCAGGGTGAGAACCAGCATCATGACCAGGGTGGGGCGGAGTAAGGGCTGTGTCATGTGAGCGCTCCTTTAGGCCAGGCCACAGAGGGTTAACAACAGATCGATAAGCTTAATGCCGATAAAGGGCACGACCAGCCCACCGGCACCATAGATCCACAGGTTGCGGCGCAGTAGCGCGCTGGCACTCAGCGGGCGGTAACTTACCCCCCGTAGCGCCAGCGGGATCAGGAAGACGATGATCACCGCGTTAAAGATCACTGCCGACATGATGGCCGACGTGGGCGAACTGAGGTGCATCACATTCAGTTGATTCAACTGTGGGTAGGTGGCGGCGAAGGCCGCTGGGATGATAGCGAAATATTTCGCGACGTCATTCGCGATGCTGAAGGTGGTCAGCGAGCCACGGGTCATCAGCATCTGCTTGCCGATATGCACCACTTCGATCAGTTTGGTCGGGTTAGAGTCCAGATCGACCATGTTGCCGGCCTCTTTGGCCGCCTGGGTGCCGGAGTTCATCGCGACCGCCACATCGGCTTGGGCCAGCGCCGGGGCATCGTTGGTGCCGTCACCGGTCATCGCCACCAGGCGTCCCTCAGCCTGATACTGACGGATCAACGCCAGTTTGGCCTCCGGTGTCGCCTCCGCGAGAAAGTCATCTACGCCGGCCTCGGCGGCGATGGCGGCGGCGGTCAGACGATTATCGCCGGTGATCATCACCGTCTTAATCCCCATGCGACGCAGCTCGGCGAAGCGCTCTTTGATTCCCCCTTTGACGATATCCTTCAGCGCCACAACCCCCAGGATACGGGCATCCTCCGCCACCACCAACGGGGTGGCGCCGCTGCGCGCCACGCGCTCGACCGCCTCATCCACCGAGCGTGGAAAGTGACCGTTGGCCGATGCGACATAACGGCGGATGGCATCGACGGAGCCTTTACGGATCATGCGGCCTTGGATGTTGACGCCGCTCATGCGTGTTTGAGCGGAAAAAGGAACGAAGGTGGCATGGAGACTGTGCAGATCGCGCTCACGTAAATTAAAGCGTTGCTTGGCCAGTACGACGATGCTGCGTCCCTCCGGCGTCTCATCCGCCAACGAGGCCAGTTGGGCGGCGCTGGCCAGCTGTTGTTCGCTGACGCCGCTGACCGGGAGAAATTCGGAGGCCTGGCGGTTGCCAAGGGTGATGGTTCCGGTCTTATCCAACAGCAGCACGTCTACGTCGCCGGCGGCTTCGATCGCCCGCCCGCTGGTGGCGATGACGTTGGCACCTAGCATGCGGCTCATTCCGGCCACGCCGATGGCGGAGAGCAGACCGCCGATGGTGGTGGGGATCAGGCAGACCAACAACGCCACCAAGACACTGATGGTGACCGGGCTGCCCATGCGGTTGACCTGCGCGCCGAACAACGAGAAGGGATACAGCGTGGCGCAGGCCAGCAGGAATACCAGCGTCAGGGCGATCAGCAAGATAGTCAGGGCGATTTCATTCGGGGTCTTGCGCCGTTTGGCGCCTTCCACCATGGCGATCATCCGATCGAGGAAGGTTTCACCGGGGTTAACACTGCACTGCACGACCAACCAGTCGGAGAGCACCCGCGTCCCGCCGGTGACGGAGGAGAAATCGCCGCCCGACTCACGGATCACGGGGGCCGACTCGCCGGTGATGGCGCTCTCGTCGACCGAGGCACCGCCCACCAGGACTTCGCCGTCGCAGGGAAGGGTATCGCCGGCCTCGACCAACACGACATCGCCCTTACGCAGGCTCTCGGCGGCCACCTGCTGCCAGGGGGCGCCGTACTGTGCGTGTTGCAGCTTTTTGGCCCAGCTATGCTTCTTCACTCCTTTCAGACTTTCGGCTTGCGCCTTACTGCGCCCTTCGGCCAAGGCTTCGGCCAGGTTGGCGAACAATACGGTAAACCACAGCCATAGCGTCAGACTGCCGGTGAAGGCTGCGCTGCCGCCGGTATAACCGCTTAAGATCATCAGCCAAATAATGCTGGTCAGCAGACTACCCAGGTAGACGACGAACATTACCGGATTGCGCCATTGCACGCGCGGGTCCAGTTTGCGTAGGGCGTCACGCAGCGCGGTCTTAAGCAGCGCGGGGTCGAATAGGGCTCGCTGTTGGTGACTCATGATGATTTTCTCTTTTGTCCTTGCGCTCACGGCTGGCTGGGAACCAGCGTCATTTGTAGCTGTTCGGCCACCGGCCCGAGAGCCAGTGCCGGAATAAAGGTCAGGGCGCCGACCAGTAAGATGGTGCCGATCAGCAGACCGACGAATAGGGCCCCGTGGCTAGGCAGGGTTCCGTTGCCGACCGGTTGGCGTTTTTTCAGTGCCAGAGCACCGGCGATGGCCATGACCGGGATAATCACCCCGAAACGGCCGAGCAACATGACGAGGGCCAGCAATAGGTTGTAGAACGGGGTGTCGGCGCGCAATCCGCCGAAGGCACTGCCGTTGTTGTTGGCGGCAGAGGAAAAAGCGTATAGCACCTCACTAAAGCCATGGGCCCCCGGATTGAGGATGGCGCTGCGTCCGGCGTCACACAGTAGGGCGATGGCGCTGCCGACCAGAACCAGGGCGGGGGGGATCAGGATGGCCAGTGCGGTCATCTTCATCTCGAAGACGGTGATCTTTTTCCCCAGATACTCGGGGGTACGGCCGATCATCAGCCCGGCGAGGAAGACGGTGAGCAGGACGAACAATAGCATGCCATAGAGCCCGCTACCGACGCCGCCGAAGACCACCTCGCCGATCTGCATCAACCACATCGGCACCATGCCGCCGAGGGGAGTGAAAGCGTCATGCAGCGCATTGACTGCTCCACAGGAGGCGGCGGTCGTCACTACGGCGTACAGGGCGGAGGCGAGGATACCGAAACGGCTCTCTTTGCCCTCCATGTTGCCGTTACTGTCGGCCCCTAGGGCCATCAGGTGTGGATTGCCTTGCAATTCGGCATACATCACCACCGCGGCGGCGATGCTGAAGATCAGCACCATGGCCCACAGCAAGGCGTGTCCTTGGCGGCTATCGCCGACACTGCGGCCGAAGGCGAAGCAGAGTGCGGTCGGCAGCAGGAAGATCGCCACCATTTGTACCAGATTGCTCAATGCGCTGGGGTTTTCGAACGGGTGGGCGGAGTTGGCAGCGAAGAAGCCGCCGCCATTGGTGCCCAACAGTTTGATCGCCTCTTGCGAGGCGACCGGCCCCATCGGTAGCAGTTGTTCTCCTCCCTCCAACGGGCTGACATCGACATAGGCGGCGAAGTTTTGTACCACGCCCTGGCCGACGAAGAATAACGCCAGCAACAGTGATAGAGGTAACAAGACATACAGGGTGATGCGCCACAGATCGACCCAGGCATTACCTAACGCCGCATCGGCGTGGCGGGTGAAGGCACGGGTCAGCGCGAACAAGATGGCGATGCCGCTGGCGGCGGAGAGAAAGTTCTGCACGCCGAGTCCGGCCATCTGGCTAAGGTAGCTTAGGCTGTTCTCACCGCTATAGGCCTGCCAGTTGGTGTTGGTGACAAAGCTGATGGCGGTGTTGAGCGCTAGATCCCAGCGCAGGCCAGGAAAGCCTTGCGGATTAAGCGGTAATACGCCTTGGGCTAACAACAGGACGAACAATAGCGTCGCGCCGAGCAGGTTGAAGGCGAGGATCGCTTGCAGATAGCGGCGCCAGTCCATGTCACATGGCGTGACGCCGCATAAGCGCCACAGGATATGCTCCGTACGCACCATGGCACGATAAGGCTCACCGTCGATGAGTCGACTCAATAGACTGCCGAGCGGAGGCGCCAGGACGAACAGCGCCAACAGCAACAGGCCGATGAGCATCAGGGCGTTGAGTAACATCAGAATGCCTCCGCATGCCACAGTGCATACACCAGATACACCAGCAGTAGCAGCACCAAAACGGCGCCGGCGATCACGCCTACTGTCATTACCTTTCTCCTCATTATGCATTGCTTGATGACCTCCTTAGGGTAGGAAAGCGCGGGCATAAAAACGGTAAAAAAGGCGGTGTAGGCTGTAAAAAAAATATAAAAATGGAGTTTATTCAATCAAATGTCGGTGATTCAGCCAGCAAGGGCGACGGGCGGCGTCGAGCATACCGCCAGACTCCGGTGGGGGGGTTAGGACATCGGCAGCTCAAGCGACTCGCACATCGCCTGCTGTAGGGCGGCTATCAGGCGTTGGTGGCGTCCGGGGAGCGGCCATTCGGCACGGTAGGTCAACCAGAGGGTATCCGTTACCTCGACAGGTGTGGTCAGTATCCGGATGTGATTTGGCCGAGGGAAGGCGCGGATGGCGCAGCGGGGCAGCACGCTAAAACCGAGTCCGCGGGCCACCGGCTCTAAGATCAGACCGATTTGATTGGTGAACGCGCGTATTGGCAGCGTGGCGAGCGATGCGCCGGGATAGTTGCGTCCCAACAGGCGTTGCGCCATATCATGGCCGTCGGGGTGGTCGATGAATCCGAGCCGACAAAGATCCGCCCAGCCCTCGCCTTGGTAGCTCGCCGGGACCACCAGGCAGAGCGGCTCTTGCACGAAGGGGCGGGCGTTCAGTTGGGGATGGTCGGCGGGACGATCGACTAAGCCGATGTCGCTCTCTCCTGCCAGCAACGCGTGGATAATGTCATGCGTCGGCGCGAAACGGTGGCGGATAACCAAATCGGGGTGAGCCTGTTGCTGATCTAACAACAGCGGATAGAGTAATAGACCGATGCTGCCCGGGGTGCTGAGGGTGATGGTGCCGCGATAGGGATCGTCATCGGCGAGGGTCGCACGCAGTTGGGCGCAGGCGAGCGCCTGTTGGCGAGCGAACGCTAACACCATCCGTCCCCGTGGCGTCAGTTCGAGCCGGCGCGGTTGGCGCAGCAGCAGGGGACCGAGTTCGGCTTCGAGGCGTTGCACATGTTGACTGACGGCTGCCTGGGTGAGATCGAGGTGTTCGGCAGCGCGGGTAAAACTCCCGGTTTCATTGATGACGATGAACGTCCGTAGCCAGAGTGGATTGAGCATAAATTAATTTTATCGCTTCTATTACTTTAACCTTATTTTTGATTATGTGTAATCGCTCTACGCTGTCACGCGTTTTCTACCGACGAGTGTGAGGTGAGTGAGAGTGATGGCGTATCCACGTAGTTTTTCCCATATTGGTATCAGCGTGACCGATCTGGCGCGGGCGGTCGACTTTTATACATCTGTGATGGGGTGGTATCTGGTGATGCCGCCGACCGAGATCCGCGAGGATGATTCCGCTATTGGCGTGATGTGTAATGATGTGTTTGGCCCTGGCTGGGGTTCGTTTCGTATCGCACATCTGGCGACGGGCGATAAGATCGGCATCGAACTGTTCCAGTTTCCCAACAGCGAGGCGCGTGTGAATAACTTCGAGTTCTGGAAGAACGGGGTATTTCACTTCAGTGTGCAGGACCCGGATGTCGAAGGATTAGCGGCCCGTATCGTCGCGGCGGGCGGTAAGCAACGGATGCCGGTGCGTGAATATTATCCGGGCGAGAAGCCTTACCGCATGGTCTATATGGAGGATCCGTTCGGCAATATCATTGAGATCTACAGCCACAGCTACGAGTTGACCTATTCGGCCGGCGCTTATCAAAACGTGTGATCGCCTGCGGATCGAGCAGGAATGAGGTGGTCGGATGAGTGCTTGCTTTCTGCGCAGCGAGGGGCTATGTTGGAGCCATTCAGGCCAGCGCTTCTGGCCGCAGGTTTTCCGCCTAGCGCGTAGGTCTTAGGCGTGTTTGCAAGGAGGTCTCGATGCCCTATCCCCCTTATTCCTGGTCACGCATCCTGCTACGCCGTTGCTGTGTCATCCTGGTAGGCGCGTTGGCGCTGCCGGTGATGCTGTGGCGTAAGGATCGCGCGCGTTTTTACAGTTATCTGCATCGGGTATGGTGTAAGACGAGCGACAAACCGGTGTGGCTGAGCGAATCTGAAAAGGTGAAGCCTGACTTCTTCTGACGGTGCGTGCCTGAGACTCGCAGATGTGGCGCGACAGTCTACACTTGCGTAAGGATCCTGGAAATCGTCTATTGTTGTGAAGGGAGGCTTACCATGTCATCTGCGATCCCGGTCGGTATCAGTGCCTGTCTGCTCGGTCAAACGGTGCGTTTCGATGGCGGTCATAAGCGTCTGGCCTTGGCCTGTGAGACGCTGGCGCCATTTTTTCACTTCTTGCCCGTCTGTCCCGAAATGGGCATAGGGCTGCCGTCGCCGCGTCCCGCTCTACGCCTGATGCGGCGTGAGGCGTCATCGGAGATCGCGCTGGTTGATAGCCGCGACCCTAGCCTGGATTATACGGCGGCGATGCAGGCGTTTTCCGCGCGTCAGCTGCCGCAACTACACGCATTGTGCGGGTTTATACTCTGTGCACGTTCGCCCAGTTGTGGTATGGAGCGGGTAAAGCTTTACAGCGGACAAGAGGCGCGGAAGAGTGGGGTCGGGCTGTTTGCCGCCGCCTTGATGGCGGCGATGCCGTGGTTACCGGTCGAGGAGGATGGCCGCCTGAGCGATGCGCTGCTGCGTGAGAACTTCATTGCTCGCGTGTATGCCTTGCATGAATTTAATCAGCTATGGCGCCAAGGGTTGACGCGCGGCGCGCTGGTGGCTTTCCATAGCCGCTATAAGCTGTTGCTGCTGGCGCATTCACAATCCGATTACCGCGCCTTGGGGCGGTTGGTGGCGGCTATCGCCCAGTATGACTCGCTGGCGCAGTTCGCCGCCGACTACCGTGTGCGCCTGATGGCGTTGATGCGCCAGCCCGCGACACGGCGTAACCATACCAACGTGCTGCAACACGTACAGGGATACTTCAGCCCGCGCCTGAGTGCCGCCCAGCGTGCCGAGTTGAGCGAGTTGATTTTGCAGTACCGCCAAGGGACGCAGCCGTTGTTGGCCCCCTTGACGCTGTTGAAGCATTATCTGCGTGAGTATCCCGATGATTATTTGGCCTCACAGCGTTATTTTTCGCCGTATCCGGACGTCTTGCGTCTGCGCTATGGTCATTAGGTGGCACCGATGACGACGCATGTGGTTTGGCTGCGTAACGATCTGCGTATGAACGATAATCGTGCGTTGCATGCTGCCTGCGCCGCTCCCCACGCCCGGGTGCTGGCTCTGTACGTGGCGACGCCGCGTCAGTGGCAGATGCAGGATATGGCGCCCCGTCAGGCGCAGTTTATTTGGCAGAATCTGCGCTTATTACAGGCTGAACTCGCAGCGCGTCACATAGCGCTGCATTGCTTGAGCGTGGCGGACTATGACGCACAGCGGCAGGCTGTGGCACAGTTTTGCGACCAGCATCAGGCCACGGCCCTGTTCTTTAATCGTCAGTATGAGTTAAATGAACGGCGGCGGGATGCGGCGCTATGTGCCACGCTACCGATCCCCTGCCATCGCTTCGACGATGCCTTGTTGTTGCCGCCTGGTACGGTACTGACGGGCAGCGGACAGATGTTTAAGGTATTTACCCCATTTAAGCGTGCCTTCTTATCTCTGTTGAGCCAGCATGACATCGCTCCCCTGCCGGCGCCTGCGCCGCGCGCGCCTCAGCCCGCCGCGCCCCTTTTGACCACCCCCTTTGACTACCCGGCGGCGGCGATCGATGCGACGTTGTTCCCTGCCGGAGAGTGCGCCGCCCTGGCGCGGCTGGCGCATTTCTGTCACAACGATCTGGCGACCTATGCGTTGCGGCGTGACTTTCCTGCACAGGCGGGCACGAGCCTGTTGTCACCCTATTTGACGTTAGGGATCTTGTCGCCGCGTCAGTGTGTGGCGGCGATGCGGGAGCGGCTATCCTGTGCGCCGAATGCGGCCTCCGGGAGTGAGGCCTGGCTGAATGAGCTTATCTGGCGTGAGTTCTACCGCCACCTGCTGGTGGCTTGGCCCGATCTGTGTCGTCACCGTCCCTTTATTGCGTGGACGGCGCGTATTCGTTGGCGTGATGATGCACAGGGCTTGCAGCGCTGGCAACAGGGAATGACCGGTTTCCCGTTGATCGATGCGGCCATGCGTCAACTCAATCATTGCGGTTGGATGCATAACCGGCTACGGATGTTGACGGCCAGTTTTCTGGTCAAAGATCTGTTGATCGACTGGCGTCTCGGTGAGCGTTATTTCCTCAGCCAATTGCTCGACGGCGATCTAGCGGCGAATAATGGTGGTTGGCAGTGGGCGGCCTCGACGGGGAGCGACGCCGCGCCCTATTTTCGCATCTTCAATCCGACCACGCAGGGGCAGCGTTATGATGCCCTGGGGCTGTTTATCCGTCGCTGGCTACCGGCGTTGAGGGATGTCCCGGATAGTGAGATCCATCACCCTCAACGCTGGGCGTTGCGTCAACGGCGCGTGCTAGACTATCCCGATCCTTTGGTCGATCACGCCCGGGCGCGGCGAGACACGCTGTTGGCCTTCCAACGCGCGCGTGCGGCTGACGATGACGGGGGATGAGTCGATATGGGACGACAGGGAGAGCAAGCAGATGTTGACCAAGAGAATCCTCTGGTGTGGGGTGGTGGGCGCTTGGCTGTTGTATGGTCTGCTGGCGTTGCCCGCGTTGGCGGGCTTTCAGGTGGTGGCATTAGGCAGTGGTGGGGGGCTGAGCGGCGATAACCTCCCCGCCTATTTGATCCGCCATGAGCGGGATACGGGTTATGTGGCGCTAGACGCGGGTTCGACCCTGCCGGGGATCGCCAAGGCGCTAGCCCAGGGCGCTTTCCCCGAAGCGAGCGCCGAGCGCGCCGCACCCTGGACCCCGCAAGGATACGTGCTGCGCGAGTTGATTACGGCCTATTTTATCAGCCACCCCCATCTGGACCATGTCGCCGGGCTATTGTTGGTCGCGCCGGAGGATAGCCGCAAGCCGATCTATACCCTGGCAAGCAGTGCGGAGACGCTACGTACCCACTATTTTAACTGGAAAAGCTGGCCCAATTTTAGTGATGCCGGACAGGGGCAACGCTTGGGTACCTATCGTATTCATAGCGTACGCCCAGCACAGCGTTTCTCGTTAGGGAATAGCGGGATGAGTGCCCAGGTTTATCCGTTGAGTCACGCCGGGGTGACCTCGGCGATGATCCTGTTGGAGCGAGCGGGCGAGTATTTCGCCTATTTCGGCGATACTGGCGCCGATAGCGTCGAGCAGAGCAACCATCTCGATCGTATCTGGCGCCGCTTGGGGCCGTTGTTGGCCAGCGGTGCGCTAAAAGGCATGATCATCGAAACCTCGTTCAGTGACGCTGTGCCCCCGTCGCATCTGTTCGGTCATCTCACGCCACGCCTGCTCAATCAGGAGTTGGTTCAACTGGCCCGTTACAGCGGTGATAGCGCGGCATTGCAGGGATTCCCGGTCGTGATCGCGCATATTAAACCCTCGTTACGGGCTGGAGAGACGGCGGAGCAAACCATCATGGCCCAATTGGCAGCGGGCAACCGTAGCGGCGTACGCTTTCACCATTTGCGTCAAGGGGAGCATGCGCTGTTTTCAGGGCGGGAGTAGCGTATTATTCGAGGATCGAATGATAAGGGGCGAATGCCGCTACGTGAGGAGAGGGCATGGATAATTGGTTGTTAGAACAACAGATAAATCAGCTGTTGAATGTGGCTGAGATTCAGGATTACGCACCCAACGGTTTACAGGTCGAGGGGCGCCGTGAGGTGCGGCGTGTCATCACTGGGGTAACGGCCTGTCAGGCACTGTTGGATGCCGCGTTGCAGGCCGAGGCTGATGCAGTCCTGGTCCACCATGGCTATTTTTGGAAAAATGAGACGCCGACTATCCGTGGAATGCGTCGACAGCGGCTGAAGACGCTATTGGCCAACGACATCAACTTGTATGCCTATCACCTGCCGTTGGATGCTCACCCGCAGTTGGGTAATAACGCCCAACTGGCCCAGTTGCTGAAGATCACGCCACAAGGGCTGATCGCACCATTACTGCCCTATGGTGACTTGGTTGAGCCGTGTAGCGCCGGAGAGATGATCGGTCGCTTAGAACGTAAGCTGCATCATAGCGTGTTGCATAGTGGCGATAATGCGCCTGCGCTGATCCGGCGCGTGGCATGGTGTACGGGGGGAGGGCAGGGATTCATCGAGCAGGCGGCCAGCTTTGGCGTCGATGCGTTCATTACCGGTGAGGTATCGGAGCAAACCATTCACACCGCCCGTGAGATGGGACTGCATTTCTTTGCCGCGGGTCATCATGCTACAGAGCGGGGTGGCGTTCGCGCCTTGGGTGCGTGGTTGGCTCAGGAGTATGGTCTTGAGGTAACGTTTATCGATATCGCTAATCCAGCGTGAATGCCTAACGGATGGTCGGCGATGCCGGCCATCATCGCACCCAACATTACCAATTTAATACCAAAACTTTCCGTAATGCTATTTCCCTATGTGGGGGGACGCCGTGACTGCGTATTCTTGCCGTCATCGCGAGTCTGCCGTTGTCCTCGGCGGCGATTAATAATCGCCTGCAAAAATTACGCCATTGCGCTATTATTTTTTCAATGATCACCCAGCTGACTTTCTCATATTCCGTTTGTCTTAACCCCCCATTTCCCTGTATGCTAACGGATAATCCGAAGAGTTTATTGCTGCATTAAATTTATATTGACAAGTAAAGATGATTTTATTCTTTCATGAATTTAGTGTGTCGGCGCGGTACCCTCAGCGGTATTTTATAGGCGCATGATGACGTTTTCTCATATTGTAATATGTTGTCTTGCAACCGCTATCTATCGAGGCGAACGATCATTAAAAACTAAATTCGGATATTTCCTTGAAAGATGCAAGATAGGATTGTGCCGGTCGGTAGGCTGGCCAAGCGAGGTAAGCTTTTTAGCTTGGTCTAAGCCGTGAGCGGAGAGAGCTACATAGACGGGGGCGTTAAAGGAAAGGATATGTTTGAAATTTTTGCTGTTGACTATCAGTCGCTGTCAAGAACAACCTCTAGTGAGCTATTCTCATTGCGTAAAGACACGTTTAAAGACCGCTTGAATTGGGCCGTCAACTGTAGCGATGGGATGGAGTTCGATGAGTATGACAGTGAGCATACGACCTATCTACTGGGCGTCAAGGATAATGATGTGGTGTGTAGCGTGCGCTTAATCGAGACGCGTTATCACAACATGATTGTGGGTACCTTCTTCCAGTATTTCGCCAAGGCGGAGATCCCCGCCAGTAGCCAGTTCTTCGAGTCCAGCCGTTTCTTCGTCGATAAGTATCGAGCGCGCACCTTGTTGGCAAACCAGTATCCCCTATGTCACCTGTTGTTCTTGGCGATGATCAATTATACCCTGGCTTCAGGCCACCAGGGGATTTATACCATCGTCAGCCAGCCGATGTTGCGTATTCTAAACCGCTCCGGTTGGAATGTTTCGGTGGTCGAGCAGGGCATCTCGGAAAAGGATCAGGCGATTTATTTAGTCTATTTGCCAGCCGACGCTGAGAATCAGCGCAGCTTGATTGAGCGGATTAATCAAGAGTTACAGCACCCCTGGCAAGAGGCATTGCTACAGGCTTGGCCGTTGGTGCTAGAAGAAGAGACGATCAGCGCTCAACCGGTTTGATGAGTTGTAATTCAACGCCAAGTCGGATGGCATGCTTGGCGTTGAGCACGCCCAGTTTTTTCACAACGTTACCGATGTGGAATTTCACCGTTCCGCTTTTAATCCCCAAGATCAGCGCGATCTCCTGATAGGTTTTGCCCATGCTGGCCCAATACAGAATTTCATTCTCGCGCGCGGAGAAAATATTCTCCATGTTATTATTTTTAATATTATGCTGTTGCGCTTGAATCTGTCGTTGACCCGCCATGAAACGCTCATGAGCGTTAATTAATAACATCTGTAACGCGCCTTGATTCTGCTCGACGATATTTAGGCTATGCTCATCGACCATCATCGAAAGCATCGCTAGCTGGTTTTCGGCATCGTGTAAGACGAAGGTATACCCTTTATTGACCTGGTATTTTTTGGCCAAGCTAAAGATCTTGGAGAGGTTGAGTTTGGCATTCACCGTGATTTTCTCATCCCAGAGAAAAGGCGAGGTACGGCGTAACGCACAGATCACCACCGGATCGATCTGTTGGTAATGGTGCTCTTGGTACAACTTGACCCATTCATCGGGGGAGTTGGAGATGATGGTGATTTCCGTTGGATTCTTCTTATTGAGCAATAAATAGGCAAACTGTAGTTGACCATAGTAGGATAAAGATTGATCGATAAACAGCTTGATATCCTGCGCCAGGCTCTCGTTATCAGCAATCACTCTGCTTCCTTCTCCTCATTGCCACCACCACATACAATAAGCTATACAATAATACGTTCTGTGGTTAATTACATCCTCTATCTTCCATGGTAACCAGATGTTGACATGAGTCGCAGAGGGCCTCCTGCATTATCTGCGGGATAGCTATACCTTAGTCTAACTAGACGCTGTTGTCATCGCTTAATAGAATGGCAGCCAGGTTAATATGGTAAAAAAAAACCTGACCCATTGATGGATCAGGTTGCCAATTTGGCCAACACCAGGGAAAACGACACAATCAGGTTGATACTTTCCAGGTACGACAAATAGAGAAAGTACGCCTGATTGTTCTCACGGAGCATCGCCCATGGGCCATGTCCGTAGTTATTCATCTAATCGTAATTGTCCTCATTCTGTTTCTGCTACGACTTTTCACACACAGCTTACATAAAAATGTCGGCAGAATATAGACCCTAAGCTATCTTTTTTCTCTACTTTACAGAGAAAGGAAAAATGAATCCTTTGCTTATACTTGGTAATATTAATTCTTACGCCAGTATTTAATATTACCCTTTGATTTTTATTGATTTATTATTTCTGTCTAATTATTGAACGCCAGCGAGTCGCCATTCGAATAGTAATGCTATTGATTTGGAAATATTGCTACATCGATGTAAAGCAAGCGTGAAGAATTATAATTATTATCTGCTTTGCTCTACAAAAGCATTCGATTGAGAACGCATTAAATTAATTGTCTTATAATGGTCTTAGATCCTCGCCCATTGGCGAAGACGAGGATCTAGAATGCGATCGGCTAAGGATTAATTCTTTTTCACAAATTCAGATTTGAGCTTCATCGGACCGAAGCCATCGATTTTGCAGTCGATATTGTGATCGCCTTCAACTAAGCGAATGTTTTTCACCTTGGTGCCGATCTTCAGCATGGAGGAGCTACCTTTGACCTTCAGATCCTTGATGACGGTGACGCTATCGCCATCGGCCAACAGGTTGCCGTTGGCATCTTTGACGATCAGGCTCTCCTCTTCCGGCGCGGCGTCAGTGGCGTCATTCCACTCGTAAGCGCATTCCGGGCAGATGTACATGTCATTATCTTGATAGGTATACTCAGAATGACACTTTGGGCAGTGCGGCAGTTGCATGATAAGACCTCGCAAAAGTAAAAACCGCCGGGATGCAGGCGTATTGCGTGGCATCAGGCGGGAAAGTGGTAAAAATAAAGTTTACTTGGTCATAATACCGCATTTGTCGATATTTTTGTTGATAAATCTTGCTTTAACTCGCGTCCCTATCACGTTATACGTTGATTTTCATTCCGATAATTTTTATTTTACTCTTTTTATTCAATGTGTTATTTGCAACTCTTTGTGATTCTCCGATACGGAGCGTTATGATTAGTAAAGTGCGAAAAACTGGCTTTATTTGCGTGGTAAGCGCTAGTCGAAACGGCGCAGATAGGTGTTTTGATCATAACGTATCCCTTCGAGCTCACAGGCCTGATGACGCGTCTCCACCAGCGTAAAGCCATTGCGGCGTGCGACGGCGTTGCTACGCAGATTATCGCTGATACATTGGATTACGAAGCGAGTGACTTCGCGCCGTGCCACATAGTGTTGCATCAGTGCTTGGAGGGAGGCTGAGATGAGCCCCTTCCCCTGGTAAGACTGGGCTAGCCAGTAGCCTATCGGCGCGCAACGGCGCTGATGATCGATGCTATTTAAGGCGATGACGCCGATACAGTGTTGCTGATAGTGGATGATGTAATGGCGTGCGCTGCCCGCGTGGTGCGCTTCGGCTTGGGCGTGCAGACTCTGAGAGAGATTGTCGACGTGCACCATACTGTGCGGCCAACTGAGGAAACGGCAGAGATACTCCCGATTCTGCTCCACCAGGGTGAACAGGGCCTGGGCAAAGCGGGGATGCGCCGGTATCAGTTGGAGTTCGGGACCGGCCTGTAAGATGGTGTGCTGCATGATGCCTCCCGGGCGGAGCGTGTGTTCGCCGGCAGTATAACGCTATGGCGGGGAGGAGGGGAGGCGTGATGGCTACGGCGGATGAGCGGCCCGTTATATCCGCAGGCGGGGAGGCGTCGCCGTGGCCGCTCGCCAGGCCTTCATAGTCGATCCGTTATATCCGCAGGCGGGGGAGGACTCCCCGGCCAGAGAGGTAGGCCGGGGAGAGGGATTAACGACGCTCCAGTTGTGAGCTGAAGTCGCGGCGGGCGTAACCGGTGTACAACTGACGCGGACGGGCGATCTTCAGGCCGTCTTCGTGCATCTCGTTCCAGTGGGCGATCCAGCCGACGGTGCGGGCGATGGCGAAGATAACGGTGAACATGGTCGAGGGGATACCCATCGCTTTGAGGATGATACCCGAGTAGAAGTCGACATTGGGGTAGAGCTTCTTCTCGATAAAGTAGGGGTCATTCAGCGCGATATGCTCCAGCTCTAGGGCGACTTCAAGCAGGTTGTCGTTCATCCCCAGCTCCTTAAGTACCTCATGGCAGGTTTCACGCATCACCGTCGCGCGCGGATCATAGTTCTTATATACCCGATGACCGAAGCCCATCAGACGGAAAGAGTCGTTCTTATCCTTAGCGCGCTTAATAAAGGCCGGGATATGATCGACATGGTTGATCTCTTCTAGCATCTTCAGGCAGGCCTCATTGGCTCCACCGTGTGCTGGCCCCCACAGCGAGGCGATACCGGCGGCGATACAGGCGAACGGGTTCGCGCCCGAGGAGCCGGCGGTGCGAACGGTTGAAGTTGAGGCATTCTGTTCATGGTCGGCATGCAGGATCAGGATGCGATCCATGGCGCGTTCTAACACCGGATTGACCTGATACTCCTCACACGGCGTAGCGAACATCATGCGCAAGAAGTTGCCGGCGTAGGAGAGATCGTTCTGCGGATAGATAAAGGGTTGGCCCAGGGAGTACTTGTAACACATGGCCGCGACTGTCGGCATCTTCGACAGCAAACGGAAAGCGGCGATCTCGCGGTGACGCTCGTTACTGATATCCAGTGAATCATGGTAGAAAGCGGCCAGCGCGCCGGTTACCCCACACATGACTGCCATCGGATGCGAGTCGCGGCGGAACCCTTGCAATAAACGGGTGATCTGCTCGTGGATCATGGTATGACGAGTCACGGTGGTCTTGAACGTGTCATATTCCGCTTGCGTCGGCGGTTCGCCATACAACAAGATGTAGCAGACCTCAAGGAACGAGGAGTGTTTCGCCAATTGGTCGATGGGATAACCACGATGTAACAAGATCCCCTCATCACCGTCGATATAGGTGATCTGTGACTCGCAGGAGGCGGTAGAGGTAAAGCCCGGATCAAAGGTGAAGTAGCCGTGGCTGCCAAGTTTACGGATATCGATCTCATCGTAACCCAGCGTCCCGGACAGTACATCCAGTTCAATGCGCTCAGAACCCACCGTCAGCGTTGCTTTGTTGTCTGCCATTACAGTCTCCTTTGGGACATCTATTTTTAGAACCATTGACACCGCACGAGGTGCGGCGAGGTAAGCTTCCCTGGCACGTGATATGACCGTCTCTCGCCTCTGTTGGCGTCAGGCGGCGTAGTGGCGTCTCCTTGTCACGTGGTTGCCGTTACTAACTAATTGTTAAAAATGTGTTTCCAAGGTGGTGTAAGGATTATGATTATTCATGTTGACGGCGTGGAAAGGATCTTTCCAACACAGCTGCTTAACGTTGTCTCACACGAAAGCGAATTGGGCAACATCTAATCATAATGCACACTTTTAATTCCTTTTTTGTAATCGAAATGTTGATTTATTGTCAATGCAATTGGCCTATTTATTAACTTTTGATGAATGCGTGACCATGTTCACTGTTTTGGTTAAATGTTGTTAATCATTTTGTGTTTGAATTGTAATCATAATGTGGTGACCCTATACTGCCGCCAGGTCTCCGGGACTTACCGCCATCGGTAGGCATGCCTGTTGTGGAGCACCCAGCGCTCATCGTCCGCTGCGGTCAGACTCGCTTTACCGCGGCCAGATACCGCGTTATCACGCGGGTTGATAGAAGCGCTGCTTGACACCGCCCAGGTCCGGAGGAGGGAAAATAATAAGAGCTATGTGGGCAACACTGTGAAAAAACAAAGACCTGTCAATCTTGACTTGCCAACAATCCGCTTCCCCATCACTGCCATCGCCTCGATCCTACACCGTGTTAGCGGGGTCATTGTCTTCGTCTCCATCGCGATTCTTCTGTGGTTGCTCGGCCTGTCGCTCTCTTCGGCCGAGGGATTCGCGCAGGCGTCGGCGCTGGTCGATGGCCTGCTGGTTAAGTTGGTGCTTTGGGGCATTCTGACGGCGTTGGCTTACCATATTTGTGGTGGCCTCCGCCATTTACTGATGGATTTTGGCTATCTGGAAGAGACGTTTAGCGTGGGATGTCGCTCGGCGCAGGTGGCGTTTGCCGTCACCGTGCTGCTCTCCATCTGTGCGGGGGTATGGCTATGGTAAGTAATGCATCGGCGTTGGGACGTAACGGGGTCCAGGATTGGTTACTGCTGCGTGCGTCCGCCATCATCATGACGTTGTATGTCATCTATCTGCTGGCCTTTATCGCCGTGGCCGGCCCGCTCAACTATGGGCTGTGGCTCGACTTCTTCTCCTCCCGTCTGACTCAGGTGTTTACCCTGCTGACCTTGTTGTGCGTCTTGGTGCACGCCTGGATCGGGATGTGGCAGGTGTTGACGGATTATGTCAAACCCCTGGCGCTGCGGCTGCTGTTACAGCTGGCTATCGTGGTGGTACTGGTGGTTTATCTGGGTTATGGCACATTGGTCGTCTGGGGGATATAAATGAAACTGCCAGTGAGAGAGTTTGACGCCGTGGTGATCGGCGCCGGTGGTGCGGGCATGCGCGCCGCATTGCAGATTTCGCAACAAGGATTCCGTTGCGCCTTACTATCGAAAGTCTTTCCTACCCGTTCCCATACCGTCTCGGCGCAAGGTGGCATCACCGTGGCGTTAGGCAATACCCACGAAGATAACTGGGAATGGCATATGTACGATACCGTGAAGGGATCGGACTACATCGGCGATCAGGATGCCATCGAATATATGTGTAAGACCGGTCCCGATGCCATCCTTGAGTTGGAGCATATGGGGTTACCTTTCTCTCGCCTGGATGATGGGCGCATTTATCAGCGTCCGTTCGGTGGCCAGTCGAAAAACTTCGGCGGCG
Source organism: Edwardsiella hoshinae NBRC 105699 = ATCC 33379 (assembly GCF_000474215.1). Taxonomy (GTDB): domain Bacteria; phylum Pseudomonadota; class Gammaproteobacteria; order Enterobacterales; family Enterobacteriaceae; genus Edwardsiella; species Edwardsiella hoshinae. The sequence continues at coordinate 117,877 of NZ_BAUC01000015.1, forward strand.
AGCAGGCGGCACGTACCGCGGCGGCGGCGGATCGTACCGGGCACGCCTTGCTGCACACCCTGTATCAGCAAAACCTGAAGAATCACACCACCATCTTCTCTGAATGGTATGCCTTGGATCTGGTGAAGAACGCGGATGGGGCGATAGTCGGTTGTACCGCCTTGTGCATCGAGACTGGCGAGGTGGTTTACTTCAAGTCGCGCGCCACGATCCTGGCCACCGGTGGAGCCGGACGTATCTACCAGTCGACCACCAACGCGCATATCAACACTGGTGATGGGATCGGGATGGCGCTGCGCGCGGGGGTGCCGTTACAAGACATGGAGATGTGGCAGTTCCATCCGACCGGGATCGCTGGCGCCGGGGTGCTGGTGACGGAGGGATGCCGCGGCGAAGGCGGCTATCTGCTGAATAAACACGGTGAGCGCTTTATGGAGCGTTATGCGCCGAACGCCAAGGATCTGGCGGGGCGCGACGTTGTCGCGCGCTCGATCATGATCGAGATACGCGAAGGGCGTGGCTGCGACGGGCCCTGGGGACCCCACGCCAAATTGAAGCTCGATCACCTGGGTAAAGAGGTGTTGGAGTCCCGTCTGCCAGGTATCCTAGAGCTGTCGCGGACGTTCGCCCACGTCGACCCGGTCAAAGAGCCGATCCCGGTGATCCCAACCTGTCACTATATGATGGGTGGCATTCCGACCCGTATCAGCGGGCAGGCGTTGACCCAAGACACCAATGGTGCCGATCAGGTGATCCCTGGGCTGTTTGCCGTCGGCGAAATCGCCTGTGTCTCGGTGCATGGCGCTAACCGTCTGGGCGGCAACTCGCTGCTGGATCTGGTCGTGTTTGGCCGCTCGGCTGGTCTGCACCTGGCGCAGAGCCTGCAAGAGCAAGGGCCGCTACGTCAGGCCAGTGAATCAGATATTGAGGCCAGCCTGGCACGATTACACCGTTGGAACGGCACCCGCAAAGGGGAGGATCCGGCACAGATCCGCAAAGATCTGCAATCTTGTATGCAGCACAACTTCTCCGTGTTCCGCGAAGGTGAGGCGATGGCGCAAGGTTTGGCCGAGCTGAAGACAATCCGGGAGCGCCTGGCCAGCGCTCGTCTGGATGACACCTCTAGCGAATTCAACACCCAACGTATCGAGTGCCTAGAGTTGGATAACCTGATGGCCACGGCCTTCGCTACCGCCATGGCGGCTAACTACCGTACCGAAAGCCGTGGGGCGCACAGCCGTTTCGACTTCCCGCAGCGCGATGACGCCAACTGGCTGTGCCACACCCTCTATCTGCCGGAGAGCGAACGCATGGTGCAGCGTCACGTCAATATGCAGCCTAAACTGCGCGCGGCGTTCCCGCCGAAGGTGCGGACCTACTGATTTGCCGAGGAATAGGTAATGAAACTCGAATTTTCTATCTATCGTTACAATCCTGACGTAGACCGCGCGCCACATATGCAGGATTACACCCTGGAAGCGGAAGAAGGGCGCGACATGATGCTGTTGGACGCGCTGATCCGCTTGAAAGAACAGGATCCGACACTGGCTTTCCGCCGCTCCTGTCGCGAAGGCGTATGCGGCTCCGACGGTGTCAACATGAACGGCAAGAATGGTTTGGCATGCATTACGCCGATCTCCGCGTTACGGCGCGGGGGACGCAAGATTGTCATCCGCCCGTTACCCGGTTTGCCGGTGGTGCGCGATCTGGTGGTGGATATGGGGCAGTTTTATGCGCAGTATGAAAAGATTAAACCCTATCTGATCAACGATGGCCGCACGCCGCCGGCGCGCGAGCACCTGCAATCGCCGGAGGAGCGAGCCAAGTTGGACGGGTTGTATGAATGCATCTTATGCGCCTGCTGCTCTACCGCCTGTCCGTCATTTTGGTGGAATCCGGACAAGTTCGTCGGCCCGTCCGGTCTGCTGGCGGCCTACCGTTTTCTGATCGATAGCCGCGATACGGCCAGCGCGCAGCGTCTGGAGGGGTTGGACGATGCCTTCAGCGTCTTCCGCTGTCACGGCATCATGAACTGTGTCAGCGTTTGTCCGAAGGGATTAAACCCGACGCGAGCCATTGGCCATATTAAATCCATGCTGCTGCATCGTGAGGCCTAACACTAAGAAAAATATAGTATTCTTACTAATAGATCGGATAATGCATGTTCCGCCCCGGTGTTGACCGGGGCGGGCAGAGAAGCGCTAAAAGCCGCCTTCTCCGTGGGTTTGCGGCTTTTAGCGGTTCCCTGAGGATGCTGTCGTTGAGGTTGCATCCGCTGTCCGGTTATGTCGAGCCGCCCCGAGAGGTGGATACAATAGCGGCAGGGTTATCACGCAGTGATTATGTTGTTGGTAATTTGGCTAAAATTTTTAATAACATTAAGTTAATACAAGAATATCTGTTAAAAATAAGGTATTCACCACGGCGAACTACGGGCTTTATAAGCTTAAGGGATCACGATGCAAAACGGCACAATGAAGGCCTGGCTGGATTCCTCCTATCTGGCGGGCGCGAACCAGTCCTATATCGAGCAACTGTATGAGGACTATCTAACAGACCCCGACTCGGTGGAGCACAGCTGGAAACTCCTTTTTCAACAACTGCCGGCGAATGGATTGCCGCCGGATCAGTTCCATTCCCAAACACGTGACTACTTCCGCCGCTTGGCTAAAGACCCGGCGCGTTTCGGCCAGCGTTTTAACGATCCGCAGACCGATGCGAAGCAGGTGAAGGTATTGCAACTGATCAACGCCTTCCGTTTTCGTGGCCACCAGCAGGCTAATCTCGATCCGCTTGGCTTGTGGAAGCAAGAGCCGGTGCCGGATCTTGACCCGGCTTTCCATCACTTGAGCGCGGAAGATTTCGACGAGACGTTTAACGTGGGCTCCTTCGCTGTCGGCAGCGAAACCATGCGCCTGGCGGATATCTACCGCGCGTTGCAACAGACTTACTGCGGTACCATCGGCGCCGAATATATGCATTTGACCAACACCGACGAGAAGCGCTGGCTGCAACAGCGTCTGGAGTCGGTGATGGGGCAACCGTCCTTCAACCCGCAGGAGAAGCGGCGCTTCCTGCGTGAGTTGACCGCTGCCGAGGGACTGGAGCGCTATCTTGGCGCGAAGTTTCCTGGCGCCAAACGCTTCTCCCTCGAAGGGGGAGATGCCTTGATCCCGATGCTGAAGGAGTTGATCCGTCACGCCGGCCTGCACGGCACCCGTGAGGTGGTCTTGGGCATGGCGCACCGTGGGCGCCTGAATGTGCTGATTAACGTATTGGGCAAGCATGCCGACGAGTTGTTCGATGAGTTTGCCGGCAAGCATAAGGATCATCTGGGCACCGGTGACGTGAAATACCATATGGGCTTCTCCTCCGACATGGCGACGGAAGGCGGCCTGGTGCATCTGGCACTGGCTTTCAACCCGTCACACCTGGAGATCGTCAGCCCGGTAGTGATGGGATCGGTGCGCGCGCGTCGCGATCGACTGGATCGGACGCGCAGCGACATCGTGCTGCCGATCACTATCCATGGCGATGCGGCCATCACTGGTCAGGGTATTGTGCAGGAGACGCTGAACATGTCTCAGGCGCGCGGTTACGAGGTAGGGGGGACGGTACGCATCGTCATCAATAACCAGATTGGTTTCACCACCTCTAATCCGTTGGATGCCCGGTCAAGTCAATATTGCACCGATATTGGCAAGATGGTGCAGGCGCCGATCTTCCACGTCAATGCCGATGATCCAGAGGCGGTAGCCTTCGTCACCCGCCTGGCGCTCGATTTTCGTAATACCTTCAAGCGCGATGTATTTATCGATCTGGTGTGTTATCGCCGTCACGGTCATAACGAGGCCGACGAACCAAGCGCCACGCAACCGGTGATGTACCAGAAGATCAAAAAACACCCGACGCCGCGTAAGTTGTATGCCGATCGCCTGATGGCGCAAGGGATCGTCTCCTTAGAGGAGGCCACCGAGATGGTCAACCTGTATCGCGACGCGCTAGATGGCGGGGGATGCGTGGTTGAAGAGTGGCGTCCGATGACCATGCACAGCGTAACCTGGGAGCCCTACCTACACCATGAGTGGGACGAACCCTATCCCCATGCCGTCGAGACACAGCGTCTGCAAGACTTGGCGCGCCGTATCAGTCGGGTGCCCGAGGAGGTTGAGATGCAGCCGCGGGTCGCCAAGATCTATGCCGATCGCGCCGCCATGGCCGAAGGGAGCCAGCCGTTCGACTGGGGAGGAGCGGAGACGTTGGCTTATGCAACACTGGTGGATGAGGGGATTCCGGTACGCCTCTCTGGCGAGGACTGCGGTCGTGGCACCTTCTTCCACCGCCATGCGGTGATCCATAGCCAGAAGGATGGCGCGCTGTATGTGCCGCTGGAGAACGTGCATCATGCCCAGGGCGACTTTAAGGTGTGGGATTCGGTGCTTTCCGAGGCGGCGGTGCTGGCTTTCGAATATGGCTATGCCAGCGCAGAGCCGCGTACCTTGACCATCTGGGAGGCACAATTCGGCGACTTCGCCAACGGCGCACAGGTGGTGATCGATCAGTTCATCAGCTCCGGTGAGCAGAAGTGGGGGCGCTTGTGCGGCCTGGTGATGCTGTTGCCGCATGGTTATGAGGGGCAAGGGCCGGAACACTCCTCCGCGCGTCTGGAGCGTTACCTGCAACTGTGCGCGCAGCAGAACATCCAGGTCTGCGTACCGTCGACCCCGGCGCAGGTCTACCATATGCTGCGCCGCCAGGCACTGCGCGGTATGCGGCGTCCCCTGGTGGTGATGTCGCCCAAGTCGTTGCTCCGCCATCCGTTGGCCGTCTCCTCGCTGGAGGCGTTGGCGCAGGGGAGCTTCCAGCCGGCGATCGGCGAGATCGACGCGCTCGATCCACAGCAGGTCAAGCGGGTGGTGATGTGCTCCGGCAAAGTGTACTACGATCTGCTAGAACAGCGGCGTAAGAATGGCCAAGAGAATGTGGCCATCGTGCGCATCGAGCAGTTGTATCCGTTCCCGCACCAGGCGGTGCAGGCGGTATTGGCAGCATATACTCAGGCTCGCGACTTCGTCTGGTGTCAGGAGGAGCCGCTCAACCAAGGGGCTTGGTATTGCAGTCAGCATAACTTGCGTGAAGTGATCCCTTTCGGTGCGGTACTGCGCTATGCGGGGCGTCCGGCCTCGGCCTCGCCAGCGGTGGGGTATCTGTCAGTACACCGCGAGCAGCAACAAGCATTGGTGGACGACGCATTGCATGTGGAATGAGTTCAGGGTGCGGGCCTGTAGGCCCGCCTGCGAGACACGCTTTGAGATAAGGAAAAATAATGAGCAGCGTAGAAATTTTGGTTCCTGATCTGCCTGAATCCGTCGCTGACGCGACTGTCGCTACCTGGCATAAGCAGGTCGGTGAGAGCGTGGCCCGCGACGAGGTGCTGGTCGAAATCGAAACGGATAAAGTGGTCTTAGAGGTACCGGCACTAGACGCCGGGGTGCTGGAAGCGATCCTTGAGCCGGAGGGGGCCACGGTGGGGGCGCGTCAACTGCTGGGGCGTCTGCGTCCGGCGGACGTGAGTGGGGTCGCGATCGGCAGTGGGCCCCAGGTCGCACAGGCAACGCCGGCCGAACGGCATACCGCCGCGCTGGACGGCGGTAATAACGATGCACTGAGTCCGGCAGTGCGCCGTCTGGTGGCGGAGCATGATCTGGATCCGGCGGCATTGCAGGGAAGCGGCGTGGGGGGGCGTTTGACGCGCGAAGATGTCGAGAAACATCTGTCCGCGCAGCCGGTTACCCCACCGTCGGCGGAGCTGCCGCGCGCCGCGGCGAGCGCGGCACCGTTGACCGCCGAGCGGGAGAAGCGGGTGCCGATGACTCGCCTGCGTAAGCGGGTAGCGGAGCGACTGTTGGAGGCAAAGAATAGCACCGCGATGCTGACCACCTTCAATGAAGTGAACATGCAGCCGATCATGGCGCTACGCAGCCAGTACGGTGAGGCGTTCGAGAAGCGCCATGGTGTTCGTCTGGGCTTTATGTCCTTCTATGTTAAGGCGGTGTTGGAGGCGCTGAAGCGTTATCCTGAGGTCAACGCCGCCCTCGACGGTGAGGAGGTGGTTTACCACAACTACTTCGACATCAGCATTGCCGTCTCGACGCCGCGCGGCCTCGTTACGCCGGTGCTCCGTGACGTGGATACCCTGAGCATGGCGGAGATCGAGAAGCGTATCAAGACGCTGGCGGTGAAGGGCCGCGACGGTAAGCTGACGGTGGAGGAGTTGACGGGGGGGAACTTCACCATCACCAATGGCGGCGTATTCGGTTCGCTGATGTCTACGCCGATCATCAACCCGCCGCAGAGCGCCATCCTGGGCATGCATGCCATTAAGGATCGGCCGATGGCGGTCAACGGTCAGGTGGTGATCCTACCGATGATGTACCTGGCGCTTTCCTATGATCACCGCCAGATCGACGGGCGCGAATCCGTCGGCTTCCTGGTGACGGTGAAAGAGATGCTGGAAGATCCGACACGCCTGCTACTGGATATCTAAAACGCTGTGCTATGCATAGGCCCGCGCCGGCGGGCCTGAACCTTACAATAAGATTCAGCCCCTATAGGGATAGAACATCATGAACTTACACGAATATCAGGCGAAACAATTGTTTGCCCGTTATGGACTGCCGACGCCGGTGGGGTACGCCTGTAGCACGCCGCGTCAGGCCGAGGAGGCTGCCTCGAAGATCGGTAGCGGCCCTTGGGTGGTAAAGTGTCAGGTCCACGCCGGCGGGCGTGGTAAGGCGGGAGGCGTCAAGTGCGTGGCGCGTAAGGATGAGATCCGTGCCTTCGCCGAACAGTGGCTGGGAAAACGCCTGGTAACCTATCAAACCGATGCCCAGGGGCAACCGGTGCGCCAGATCTTGGTCGAAGGGGCGACCGAGATCGCGCATGAATTGTATCTGGGGGCGGTGATCGACCGCAGCTCGCGCCGCGTGGTGTTTATGGCCTCGACCGAAGGTGGGGTGGAGATCGAGCAGGTCGCGCAGCAGACGCCGCACTTGATCCATCGTGTGGCGCTGGATCCGCTGACCGGTCCACAGCCTTATCAGGGACGTGAGCTGGCTTTCAAGTTGGGGTTGAGCGGCAAGCAAGCGCAGCAGTTTGGTCAGATCTTCCTCGGTTTGGCGACGCTCTTTTTGCAGTGCGATCTGACTATGGCGGAGATTAATCCGCTGGTCATTACCCCACAGGGCGATCTGCTATGCCTTGATGGTAAGTTGGATGTCGACAGTAACGCGCTGTTCCGCCAGCCGGCGCTGCGCGAAATGGAAGATCCTGAGCAAAACGATGCGCGTGAAGCGCATGCGGCACAGTGGGAGCTGAATTATGTCGCCCTGGAAGGCAACATTGGCTGCATGGTGAACGGCGCCGGCCTGGCGATGGGCACGATGGATATCGTGAAGCTGCACGGTGGCGCACCGGCCAACTTTTTGGATGTCGGCGGTGGTGCCACCAAGGAGCGGGTGACGGAGGCGTTTAAGATCATCCTCTCCGATGAGCATGTCAAGGCGGTATTGGTTAACATCTTCGGTGGCATCGTGCGTTGCGATTTGATCGCCGACGGCATCATCGGCGCAGTCGCGGAGGTGGGGGTCCATGTGCCGGTGGTGGTTCGTCTGGAGGGCAATAATGCCGAGTTGGGGACCCAAATACTGGCCGACAGTGGTTTGAACATCATTGCGGCCACCAGTCTGACTGATGCCGCGCGCCAGGTCGTAGCTGCCGTGGAGGGGAAATAATGTCGATCCTGATCAATAGAGAAACCCGGGTGATTTGCCAAGGATTTACCGGTAGCCAAGGGACATTCCACAGCGAACAGGCGTTGGCCTACGGCACCCGATTGGTCGGAGGGGTGACCCCGGGTAAGGGGGGAGGGGAGCACCTCGGACTACCGGTATTCAACACCGTGCGTGAGGCGGTCCAGGCCACCGCGGCGAGCGCCAGCGTAATTTACGTCCCGGCGCCGTTTTGTAAAGATTCCATCCTGGAAGCCATCGACGCCGGCATCACCCTGATCATCTGCATCACCGAGGGTATCCCGACACAGGATATGTTGCTGGTCAAGGCCAAGCTCGACCAGTGTCCCGGCGTGCGTATGATCGGCCCGAATTGTCCGGGCGTGATCACGCCGGGCGAATGCAAGATCGGCATCATGCCGGGGCACATTCATCAGCCGGGACGCATCGGCATCGTTTCTCGCTCGGGGACCCTGACCTATGAGGCGGTCAAGCAGACCAGTGATGTCGGCTTAGGTCAATCGACCTGCGTGGGGATTGGTGGCGATCCGATTCCTGGGTCGAGTTTTATCGATATTCTGGCATTATTCCAGGCCGACCCGCAGACCGATGCCATCGTGATGATCGGCGAAATCGGCGGGAATGCGGAAGAGGAAGCGGCGGCCTATATCAAGCAGCATGTCAGTAAGCCGGTCGTGGCCTATATCGCCGGGGTAACGGCGCCGAAAGGGAAGCGTATGGGGCATGCCGGAGCGATCATCGCCGGGGGAAAGGGAACGGCAGATGAGAAGTTCGCTGCACTGGAGGCGGCGGGGGTGACGACAGTGCGCAGCTTGGCCGAGATCGGCCAAACGTTGTTGCGCGTGCTCGAGCGAGCGTAACGACGCCGCTCCCGCGCTTATCCCGTATACAGAGGCCGCCCTAGGGGCGGCTTTTTTTGCCCTAGGTTGTCAGGCATCACGAGATTACTTTTTGCTATTGCAAAAATAGGTCTAAACAGAAATATTTTTGTCATGTAATGACGTGAGTATAAATAATGGCGAAATATCGCATAGATAGCGTGCAATTCAACAATGTTATTCATATTAATTAACAGCGTGTACACATTTCGCCCGACGCTTGCATCGTTTGATTTTTATGCACTTTGATCTAGTCTGGTATTGTAACTAATGATTTTTGTGTGTCTTTTTGCTAATCTTGCGCCAGATCAATAGTTGTCTGTATATGGTATTAAGGTAAATATTGACCTAACAATGGAAATCCAATGGCTGTCACGCAAATAGCTATTTATTGTATATGCCTGTGAGGGTAAGATTTACCGGACTGTAATACAGGGTCAGAACTATTGTTATATTTGTTATCTTTTCCCGGTTTTTAGCTGCGAACGTTTTCTGCGCTACGCTATGCTTGCATCAGCTGTAGAGGGTCAGAGAGGGTAGGCCGTTGAGAATTGGGATGGGTTGCATTTGTGGATGAAGGGCATTCATTGCTGGTTGTTATGTGACTTCCGTAGAAACGGAAGCCGGGTTACCGCAAGTCGGAGTCTTCCTGCGAGGAGCAAGGAGTCAAGATGTTTGATATTGTCGAACTGTCACGTTTACAGTTTGCCTTAACGGCGATGTACCACTTTCTATTTGTCCCGCTGACGCTGGGGATGGCGTTCCTGCTGGCCATCATGGAAACGGTATATGTGCTGACCGGCAAGCAAATCTATAAAGACATGACCAAGTTCTGGGGAAAGTTGTTTGGTATCAACTTCGCCCTGGGGGTCGCTACCGGTCTGACTATGGAGTTCCAGTTCGGGACTAACTGGTCGTACTACTCTCACTACGTCGGCGATATCTTCGGTGCGCCGCTGGCCATCGAAGGGCTGATGGCGTTCTTCCTGGAGTCGACCTTCGTCGGGTTGTTCTTCTTTGGTTGGGATCGTCTGGGCAAGGTTCAGCACATGCTGACGACCTGGCTGGTGGCGTTGGGCTCCAACCTCTCCGCGCTGTGGATCTTGGTGGCTAACGGGTGGATGCAAAACCCGATCGCTTCCGACTTCAACTTCGAAACCATGCGTATGGAGATGGTGAGCTTCTCCGAGTTGGTCTTGAACCCGGTTGCGCAGGTGAAGTTCGTGCACACGGTCTCCGCTGGCTATGTCACCGGGGCGATGTTCATTCTGGGTATAAGTGCTTACTACTTGTTGAAAGGGCGTGATTTGGCTTTCGCCAAACGCTCCTTTGCCATCGCCGCCGCTTTCGGTATGGCTTCGGTGATCGCCGTTATCCTGCTGGGTGATGAGTCCGGTTACGAGATGGGCGACGTGCAGAAGACCAAGTTGGCCGCCATCGAGGCTGAATGGGAAACACAGCCGGCTCCGGCGTCCTTTAACCTGATTGCCCTGCCGGATCAGCAGACGGAAAGTAACCACTACGCCGTCCAGGTTCCTTATCTGTTGGGGTTGATCGCAACGCGCTCCCTCGATACGCCGGTCATCGGCCTGAAAGACCTGATGAAAGAGCATGAGGTGCGCATTCGTAACGGGATGAAGGCCTATCAGCTGCTGCAAGAGCTGCGTACGGGGAATACCGATCCGGCGGTGCGTGATGCCTTTAACCACGCGAAACAAGATCTGGGCTATGGCTTATTGCTGAAACGCTATACCGATAACCCGGCGCAAGCCAGCGAAGAACAGATCGCCAAGGCGACCAAAGACTCTATCCCGGAAGTGGCCCCGCTGTACTTTGCCTTCCGTATCATGGTAGGTTGCGGCATCCTGATGTTGCTGGTGATCTTCGCCTCCTTCTATAGCGTCGTTCGTGGGCGGGTTGGTGAGAAACGTTGGTTGCTGCGGGCCGCATTGCTGGGGATTCCGCTGCCGTGGATTGCCTGTGAGGCGGGCTGGTTTGTGGCCGAGTATGGTCGCCAACCGTGGGCGATCGGTGAGGTGTTGCCGACGGCGGTTGCTAACTCCTCGTTGACGGCCGGCGATTTGTGGTTCTCGATCATCCTGATCTGCGGTCTGTACACACTGTTCCTGGTGGCTGAGCTGTATCTGATGTTCAAGTTTGCCCGTCTGGGGCCGAGCAGCCTGAAGACTGGTCGTTATCACTTTGAACAGACGCATGCGGTCGACGCACAGTAAACAGGAGTCCACACTATGTTCGAATATGAAGTATTGCGCTTTGTCTGGTGGCTGCTGGTCGGTGTGCTGCTGATCGGGTTCGCCATCACCGATGGCTTTGACATGGGGGTCGGGATTCTGTCCCGCATCCTCGGAAAGACGGATACTGAGCGCCGGGTGATGATTAACGCCATCGCCCCACATTGGGACGGTAACCAGGTGTGGCTGATCACCGCCGGCGGGGCGTTGTTCGCCGCCTGGCCAATGGTGTATGCCGCCGCCTTCTCCGGCTTCTATGTGGCGATGATCCTGGTGCTGTCTGCCTTGTTCTTCCGCCCGGTTGGTTTCGACTATCGTTCGAAGATCAGCGATCCGCGTTGGCGCAACATGTGGGACTGGGGCATCTTTATCGGTAGCTTTGTCCCGGCGCTGGTCTTCGGGGTGGCTTTCGGTAACCTGTTGCAGGGCGTACCGTTCCACATCGATGAATATCTGCGTCTGTTCTATACCGGCAATTTCTTCCAACTGCTCAATCCGTTTGGCCTGTTGGCCGGCGTGGTCAGTCTGACCATGCTAGTGGTGCAAGGTGCGGCTTATTTGCAGATGAAGACCGCTGGCGAACTGCGTCTGCGCGCGCGTGCGGCGACCCAAGTCTGCGCCCTGATCATGATGGTGGCCTTCTTGCTGGCCGGGGTATGGCTGGTGAAAGGCATCGATGGTTATATCGTGACTTCCGCGCTTGACTATGCCGCACCATCTAACCCGTTGCATAAAGAAGTTGCCCATCAAGCAGGCGCTTGGTTGGTGAACTTTGAGGCGCATCCGATCCTGTGGCTGTTCCCAGCGCTGGGTGTGCTACTGCCGCTGCTGACCATCCTGACTTCGCGTCTGGATCGCTGCGGTTGGGCGTTCTTGTTCTCCTCGCTGACCATCGCCTGTGTGATTATGACCGCCGGTATTACCATGTTCCCGTTCGTGATGCCGTCCATCACTAACCCGAACATGAGTCTGACCATGTGGGATGCCACCTCAAGTCTGCTGACGCTGAAGGTGATGACCGTCGTGGCGATTGTTTTCGTTCCTATCGTGCTGCTGTACACCATCTGGTGTTACTACAAGATGTTCGGCCGACTGGATAAGAACTTCATCGAAAACAACAATCACTCACTGTACTGATCCGCTGAGGAGCTTAAGCATGTGGTATTTTGCCTGGGTTTTAGGAACGCTTATGGCCTGCTTCTTCGCCATCATCACCGCGATGGCGCTTGAAAATAGCGAGGCTAAGAAAGCGGCACAAGACGGTAAATGATGACCGGGTTAGCTGATAAGCTGTATAACCTGATGGACAAGGGCCCGTTACGGGCCCTTTCCCTCATCCTGGCACTGGTTCTGGCGGGGTGTATCTTTTGGGATCCGACGCGCTTCGCGGCGAAGACCAGCGCCTTGGCGATCTGGCAAGGGTTATTGATCATGTGGGCGGTCTGCTGCGGTGTGGTACACGGCGTCGGTTTCCGTCCGCAGCGTGCCTGGTGGCGAGCTTTTTTCTCGCCGCTGCCGGCACTGATGGTACTGGTCGCCGGTCTCGGTTTCTTCTTTCTCTAAGCTGAGTTAGGTCAGTAACCGTTTACTTCTCTATGGGCCATTGTCTGGCCCATAATTATTTTGGTTCTCCTCTTTCTCCCCCATTCCCAACCCCATTTCACTTGCGTATAGTATCCGCGTTGTTTAGTTATACTGGGATGTAGAGTGAGTCATATGGTATTTCGATGGCCGGTACGGGTTTACTTTGAAGACACCGACGCCGGTGGCGTTGTCTATCATGCACGCTATGTCGCCTTTTATGAAAGAGCGCGCACGGAGATGCTGCGTCAACACCACTTTAGTCAGCAACAGTTACTGACTGAGCATGTCGCTTTTGCGGTCCGTCGCATGACTGTGGACTATCTGGCTCCTGCCCGCCTGGACGATCTGTTGGTGGTAGAGAGTGAGATATCCGCGTTGCGGGGAGCTTCCCTTACGTTTGCGCAGCGCATCGTTAATTCAGACGGTTTGGTTCTCAGCCGGGCCGATGTGCTGATTGCATGTATCGATCAAAATCTAATGAAGCCGATCGCGCTTCCTAAGTCTATTGTCGCGGAGTTTAAGCAGTGACTGACATGAATATTCTGGATTTATTCCTGAAAGCAAGTGTGCTGGTAAAGCTTATCATGCTGGTGTTGATATGCTTTTCGGTCGCCTCTTGGGCGATCATCATCCAGCGCACCCGTATCCTGAACGCGGCGACGCGTGACGCCGAGGCTTTCGAGGATAAATTTTGGTCGGGTATCGAACTGTCTCGCTTGTATCAGGAGAGCCAGAGTCGGCGTGACGCCTTGAATGGGTCGGAGCAGATCTTCTATGCGGGCTTTAAGGAGTTTGCCCGTCTGCATCGGATGAACAGCCATGCGCCGGAGGGGGTGATCGAGGGGGCTTCACGCGCCATGCGTATCTCTCTGAATCGTGAGGTTGAGGCGCTGGAGACGCATATTCCGTTCCTGGGGACCGTCGGCTCAATCAGCCCCTATATCGGCCTGTTCGGTACCGTTTGGGGGATCATGCATGCCTTCATCGGCTTGGGGGCCGTGAAGCAGGCGACCTTGCAGATGGTGGCACCGGGGATCGCCGAAGCGTTGATCGCCACGGCGATTGGTTTGTTCGCCGCCATTCCCGCCGTCATGGCCTATAACCGCCTTAACCTTCGGGTGAACAAGCTGGAGCAGAACTATGAAAACTTCATGGAAGAGTTCATCGCTATTCTGCATCGCCAAGCCTTCGCCGCGGATGGTAAGTAAGTCGAGGATAGCATGGCAAGATTAGGTGGACGGCGCGATCTCAAATCGGAAATCAATATCGTCCCGCTGCTCGACGTGCTGTTGGTGCTGGTGCTGATCTTTATGGCGACGGCGCCGATCATTACGCAGAGTGTGGAGGTCGATCTGCCGGATGCGACGGACTCGAAGACCGTCAGTAGCAACGATCATCCTCCGGTGATCGTTGAGGTTTCCGGTGTGGGGCAGTACGCTGTGGTTGTTAATCATAACCGTATGACACAGTTACCGCCGGAACAGGTGATCGCCGAGGCGCAGGCGCAGCTTAAGGCGGATCCGAAGACAGTGTTCCTGATCGGTGGTGCCAAAGAGGTGCCCTATGATGAGATCATCAAGGCGCTTAACTTATTGCATCAGGCTGGCGTGACTTCAGTCGGTCTGATGACGCAGCCGATTTAACGGATTCGCTGTAGCGTAGTGTAAGCAGACATGCAGCCTGTATGGGCTGCGTGTCTTTATTTTGCGACGCCAGCGCGGTGGATGCCGTCTAGCACGGCGGAGTCTGGGCAGCGACTAGCGGTTGGAATCAAAATTGTGGGAAACGCAACTGAGCAAAAAGATAAGCTGAATCGCTCTGTCATCATCTCGGTGATTCTGCACATCGTCCTGATCGGGCTGCTGGTCTGGGGATCGATGCTGCAAGATAACCCGATGAGTGAGGGCGGTGATGGTGGTGGCGGCGGCTCGGCGATCGATGCGGTGATGGTCGACCCCAACGCGGTCGTGCAGCAATATAACCGTCAACAGGAACAACAAAACGCGGCGCAACGCGCGGAGCAGCAACGCCAGAAACAGGCGGAGAGGCAGGCGCAGGAGATGCAACGTAAGCAGGCGGAAGAACAACAGCGTCTTAAAGCGTTAGAGAAAGAGCGCCTACAGGCTCAAGAGGACGCGCGTAAGGCGGCTGAAGAGGCCAAACAGGCCGCTGAAGCGGCAAAGAAACAGGCGGCAGAAGAAGCGAAGCAAGCGGCCGAAGAGGCGAAGAAGCAAGCCGCATTAGCGATACAGCAGGCGAAAGAAGAGGCCGCCAAGGCCGCCGCGGCGGCGAAGAAGCAAGCCGAGGAAGCGGTGAAGAAGGCCGCCGCAGAAGCTAAGAAACAGGCTGAGGAAGCTGCGAAGAAGCAAGCGGCCGAAGAGGCGAAGAAACAGGCTGCGGCGAAAGCGAAGGCGGCGGCGGAAGCCAAAGCGGCAGCGGAAGCCAAAGCGGCAGCGGAAGCCAAAGCGGCGGCAGAGGTGAAGGCGAAAGCCGACGCGGAAGCGAAAGCGAAAGCCGATGCCAAGAAAGCCGCCGAGGCGAAGAAGAAAGCCGCGGCGGCGGCGGCGAAGCAAGCCAACGAGGTCGATGATCTGTTTGGCGGTCTGGCGTCGTCGAAGAACGCACCAAAAGGCACCGCCAACGGCGGCACGCCGGGTAACAGTGGTAAGGCAGGCCCGGCCGGTAAGGGGAATAGCAAGACCTCAGGCGCTTCCGGCGCAGAAATTAGCGGTTATGCGGATCAAATAAAGAGCGCAATCATGGCGAAGTTTTATACTGATCCCAGTTATACCGGAAAAACCTGTGATCTGCGCATCAAGTTGGCGCCCGATGGTCTGCTGATTGATGTGAAGGCGGAGGGCGGCGATGCGGCGTTGTGTCAGGCGGCGCTCTCTGCCGCGCGTCAGGCACGCTATCCGAAGCCGCCGAGCGAGGCCGTGTATCAGGTATTTAAGAACGCACCGGTGGTGTTCCAACCGCAGTGAGGGTGAGACTCGGCAGCCTAGAGCCTGTCGCGGAAGCGTTATCGGATTCCGCCGATGGCGCGCTAGGATGGCATGTAGTGTTGTTGAGGTAGTTTTGTTAAAATTCTGCTAATTATCGTGGCCAGAGGGTCGGATAAGGGAGATAAGATGAAGCAGGCGTTTCGTTTGATGGTGGGGCTTCTCGTCCTGTGGGCCAGCGTGCTCCATGCCGAAGTCCGAATCGTGATCACCCAAGGGGTGGATTCCGCCCGCCCGATTGGTGTGGTGCCGTTTAAGTGGATGGGCCCCGGCGCGGCGCCGGAAAATATTGGTGGCATTATCGCCGCCGACCTGCGCAATAGCGGCAAGTTCAATCCGATCGATGCCAGCCGTATGCCGCAGCAGCCGGCGACGGCAGCAGAGGTGACGCCGGCGGCTTGGACGGCGCTGGGCATCGATGCGGTGGTGGTCGGGCAGGTACAACCGGGGGCGGATGGCAGCTATCTGGTCTCCTACCAACTGGTCGACACCTCCGGTAACCCGGGCAGCGTATTGGCGCAGAATCAGTACAAGGTTACCAAGCAGTGGCTGCGTTATGCCGCGCATACCGCCAGCGACGAGGTTTTCGAAAAACTGACAGGCATCAAGGGGGCCTTCCGCACGCGCATCGCCTATGTGGTGCAGACCAACGGCGGTCAATTCCCCTATGAGCTGCGTGTCGCCGACTATGATGGCTACAACCAGTTTGTGGTGCATCGTTCCGCTGAACCGCTGATGTCTCCGGCCTGGTCGCCGGACGGCAGCAAGTTGGCCTACGTCACCTTCGAAAGCGGCCGCTCCGCACTGGTGATCCAGACGCTGTCTAACGGCGCTATCCGTCAGGTGGCTTCTTTCCCGCGTCATAACGGCTCTCCGGCCTTCTCGCCGGACGGCAGCAAGCTGGCTTTCGCTTTGTCGAAGACCGGTAGCCTCAACCTGTATGTGATGGATCTGGCCTCCGGCGCCATTCGTCAGGTGACCGATGGCCGTAGCAACAACACCGAACCGAGCTGGTTCCCGGACAGCCAGAACCTGGCCTTTACCTCTGACCAGGCGGGGCGTCCACAGATTTATAAAATCAATATCAATGGCGGTGCCGCGCAACGTCTAACCTGGGAAGGTGCCCAGAATCAGGATGCTGAAGTCAGCCCTGACGGGAAATTCCTGGTCATGGTGAGCTCTAACGCCGGTGCGCAACACATTGCCAAACTGGATCTTGGAACGAATGCCACTCAGGTTCTGACGGATACGTTCCTGGATGAAACGCCAAGCATCGCGCCGAATGGCACCATGGTGATTTACAGTTCTACTCAGGGACTGGGCTCCGTGTTGCAGCTGGTATCGATCGATGGGCGTTTTAAAGCGCGTCTTCCGGCCACCGATGGTCAGGTGAAGTTCCCGGCCTGGTCGCCGTATCTGTGATGCATACATAAAACTATACTTATATAAATTTAAAAGGATCAATAAGATGCAACTGAACAAAGTTCTCAAAGGGCTGATGCTGGTACTGCCGATCATGGCCGTGGCTGCGTGTAGTTCCAAGAAAAACACCAATGACGATCAGTCTGGTATGGGCCTGGGCGCCAACGGTATGGAAAACAGCAGCAGCAATCTGTCTTCTGAGGAACAGGCTCGTTTGCAGATGCAGGAGCTACAGAAAAACAACATCGTTTACTTCGGTCTGGACAAGTACGATGTCACGCCGGACTACATGCAGGAGCTGGACGCTCACGCCGCTTTCCTGCGTAACAACCCGTCTTATAAAGTGACGGTTGAAGGCCACACCGACGAACGCGGTACGCCGGAATATAACATCGCCCTGGGCGAGCGCCGTGCCAATGCGGTGAAGATGTATTTGCAGGGTAAAGGTGTGAGCGCCGATCAGATCGATATCGTTTCTTACGGTAAAGAGAAGCCGGCAGTACTGGGTCACGACGAAGCGGCTTACGCGAAGAACCGTCGTGCCGTACTGGTTTACTAATTTCTTGTGTAGACGAGTAGCGAATGAGCAGTAACTTCAGACGTCATGTGATGACGCTGTCGTTGCTGGTTGGCGTAGCGGCCCCTTGGGCCGCTACTGCCCAAGCGCCAATCAGTAGCGTCGGCTCAGGCTCGGTCGAAGATCGAGTCACCTCTCTTGAGCGTATCACCAACGCTCAGGGTCAATTATTGACCCAGCTTCAACAACAGCTTTCCGATAACCAGCGTGATATTGACACCCTACGTGGGCAGATCCAGGAAAACCAATATCAACTGAATCAGATCGTGGAACGCCAGAAACAGATCTACCAGCAGATAGATAGCTTGAGTAGCGGCAACGCGGCGCAGAGCGGTGTTGCAGCGGGCTCAAGCGCGCAGCCGGCAGACAGCAGCGCGCCGGCGGCGAGTGCACCGACGGCAGCGGCACCGGCGGCCGCCAGCGGTGATGCCAATACGGACTATAACCGTGCCGTCGATCTGGTGTTGGTGAAGAAGCAGAACGATCAGGCGATTTCGGCTTTCCAGACCTTTATCAAACAGTACCCCGATTCGACCTATCAGCCTAATGCCAACTACTGGCTGGGGCAGCTGTATTACAGCAAAGGGAAGAAGGACGACGCGGCCTATTATTATGCCGTGGTGGTGAAAAATTATCCTAAGTCGCCCAAGGCGCCGGAGTCGATGTATAAGGTCGGTGTGATCATGCAGGAGAAGGGGCAGAGCGATAAAGCGAACGCCGTATTCCAGCAGGTGATCAAACAATATCCTAACAGCGAAGCGGCCAAGCTGGCGCAGAAGCGTTTAGGCTAAGCGTAATTCGAGCAGGGAGCAGCCATTCTGGCTATTTTCCATGCCCGGATGTACGAAGCGCAAGCAATTGACCCTGTTGTGAGATTTTTTGGTTGCGCTGCCGAGATAAATGGGTAATATATGCCGCCGTTGCCAAGACAAACTGTAAAGCCTGTCACGGCGGCATACAGAAT
>NZ_BAUC01000014.1 GCF_000474215.1 Edwardsiella hoshinae NBRC 105699 = ATCC 33379
AGCAGGGCAGCAGGGCAGCAAGGCAGCAAGGCAGCAAGGCAGCAAGGCAGCAAGGCAGCAAGGCAGCAAGGCAGCAAGGCAGCAAGGCAGCAGAGTTAACTCGGCAACAACAGGAAAAAAGAGACTAATCAGCGGGATAAGAGGAAATAACCGCGAGGCGAGCGGCGGTAGACATGCCACGACTCGCGGCTACACTGCGTCAAGAGCGCTAGCACAGCGCCGCTCCCAACGCGTGAGTGATTATGACTGAGTCCGCCAATGACCATTTTGCCGGACATCTTGCTGTAACTCATGCAGTACGATGCGAACTTCGTCGTTATCGCGGAAACCACTGGCGCTAAAGGTAGTCTCGCCGCAGTCATGCACGATCAATACCTGGCTCTCCGGATAGACCTCTTTCACCCGCGCCTCTAGCTCTGCGACATAAGCCTGATACTGATGTGGCGACAACGGCGCAATGCTGGCATCGGCGATACTGATTTTAATATCCATGACAGATTCCTCGATAAGGATAAGGATGGTGAATAGGTCGTTGTTGAGTGTAAAAGCTCCCCTAGCACAATGCAATTCATTCATCCTGTTACGCATCAGCATGATTTTATTCCCTGTTCCCTGACGATGGGCGGCGCGGCTCGCCCGGGTTCACGGCGAACATACGCGGGACAAGACCAGCTAACTTATGCATGATTTGCATTATCAAACTATTCTGCGCATTGCTGCGCTCTATCCCTTAGACAATAAAACCCTTTCAAAATAGCATCATTACTGACAACCTCATCAAACCGCCAAATCCACTCACACCAAATTATGCATTTTACGCATTATCTATCGCATTATTGCATTTCCGATCCCTCATCACTCCGTCGACACTGAATAGCAAGGTGCCGCAGCGCACCGTGACGATTCAACAGACAGCCTAAGCAACATACTTAGCCAACCCGGGGGAACCAAGGTGAAAGGGTTAATTGGTGTATTGGGCGGCATGGGACCGGCCGCCACCGCAGATCTCTTCAATAAATTCATCACCTTTAGCAACGCGCGCAGCGATCAGCAGCATATTCCGCTGCTGATCTCCTCGATACCGGATATCCCGGATCGTACGGCCGCGTTGATGCAGTCGGGCCGCTCGCCCTTACCGGAGATGTGTGACTACTTGCAACGCCTGGAGCAAGCGGGGGCCGAGTGCATCGTCATCCCCTGCAATACCGCTCACTTCTGGTTCAAGGAGCTGCGTCAATCGTGTCATGTCGAACTGCTCAACATCGTGGAGGCGACGCTGGAAGAGGTCTGTGCCAGCGGTCAGCAGCAGATTGGTCTGCTGGCGACCGATGCCACGTTGTACATGGGGCTGTATCAGCAGGCCATCGAGGCGCGGGGCCTGTGCTGTATCCGCCCCGATAAGCCGGGACAAGAGCAGGTGATGGCCAGTATTTACGCCCTGAAGGCGGGCGACGCGGCGCGCGCCCGCGCCATGATGGAGCAGCAGGCGGCCGCGCTGTTCGCGCGCGGCGCCCAACTGATCGTACTGGGGTGCACCGAGGTGCCGGTGATCCTGGCCGAGGCGATGCAGGCGCAACCGACGCGTTACATCGAATCGACCGGGGCCCTGGTCCGTGCCGGCATCCGCTGGTACGAACAACGCGTAGGCAGGGAGCTTCTGCTGACGCAATAACGCATCCGGCGTCGGCGGCGCCGACCCGTTTCTTCTCGCTTTGTGTCGTTTAATGGCAATTGACTGCCTCTGGAGGCCTTTTATGGTATGGCTGGAAATCATCGTGGTGCTTGGCGCCATCTTCTTCGGGATCCGCATGGGCGGGATCGGCATCGGCTTATGCGGCGGTTTGGGATTGGCGATCCTGACCCTCGGCTTCGGCCTGCCCATCGGTTCGGCCCCGGTTGACGTCATCCTGATCATCATGACCGTGGTGGTCGCTGCCTCGGCGCTCCAAGCCGCGGGCGGGATGGACTATCTGGTGCGGCTCGCCGGGACGTTCATGCGCCGTAATCCTAAATATATCAATATCATCGCTCCGATCATCACCTGGTCGATGACCATTATGGCCGGCACCGGCTTCATCGTCTTCTCGACCCTGCCGGTGATCGCCGAAGTGGCGAAAGACTCCGGCATTCGCCCCTCACGCACCCTGGCAGGCTCCGTCGTCGCCTCCCAGATCGCCATCTCCGGCTCGCCAATCAGTGCCGCCATGGCCGCCATGTTGACTATCATGGAAGGCAATGGCGTCACCTTCATCCAGGTGATGGCCGTCTGCTTACCCGCCTCATTCGTCGCCGCCATGGTGGCCGCGCTGATCGCCTCACGCCAAGGCTGCGAATTGCAAGACGACGAGGTATACCTGGAGCGCCTCCAGAAAGGATTGGTACGCAAGTATCAGGAGAAACAAAACGTCGACACCCCGCAAGCCAAGCGCTCGGTCGTCCTGTTCCTGTTGGCGACGGTCGCCATCGTGATCTTGGCCGCCTTCCCGCAATTGCGCCCGGGCTTCGACATCGGCAAACCGATGGGAACCCGTGACATCATCATCATCTGCATGCTCTCTTGCACCTGCCTGATGGTGCCATTCTGTAAGACCAATGGCGACGCCATCGTCATAACCCCAACCTTCCGTTCCGGGATGAGTTCACTGGCGGTGATCCTGGGTATCGTGACGCTGGGCACCACCTTCGTCGATGCCCACATGGATCAAATCAAGTTCATCGCCGGCGACGTCCTACGCGCCTATCCGATGCTGCTAGCGTTGGTGCTATTCCTCACCTGTGCCCTGCTCTACTCGCAGGGGGCCACCACACCGTTAATCATCCCGCTGGCCGTCGCGCTCGACATGCCGACCTGGGCCATCCTGGCTTCCTACGTCGCCGTGACTGGTGTCTTCGTCCTGCCGACTTACCCGACCTCGCTGGCGGCGATGGAGTTTGACACCACCGGCACCACCCGCGTCGGTAAATACATCCTGAATCATCCCTTCATGCTACCGGGACTGGGCGGCATCGTCGCCGGTGTCGCCTTCGGCTTCCTCATCGCCCCGCTGGTGGTCTAATCCCCTCCGCCGTCCACTCGGCACCGCCCCTGCCATACGGCAGGGGTGTTACCCCTCCTGAGGCGTAAACTGTTGGCGCAACGCCTGCCAGAAACGCTCCACGCTTTGGCTCATGCGCGTATCCAGACGATAAGCGTAAGCGTCGATGGGAATCAGCAGGGCATGCTCATCGAGCGCCACCAAGCGTCCCTGCGCCAACTCCTGACGGATACCGTAGCCCGGTAGCCAGGCGATCCCCGAACCATCCAGCGCCACCTGCTTCAACAACTCACTCATCGAGGAGACAAAGACCGTACGGAAGGCCAAGGCGGGGTGACGCGCCAAGAGGCGGTTCACCTGACGCCCCATGTAAGAGTTGGCGTTGTAGTTAAGCAATGGCGCATCGGCCTGATCCAGACGGTACAATGGGGCGCCGTGCGCATCGGCGGCGCAGACCGGAAAGAGCTGCGAAGAGAAAAGATGAATATGGGCAAACGGGGTCTGCAACAGGTTATCGTCGTGGTAGCAGAAGATAAAATCGCTCTTCCCCTCACGCAGGGTATCGACCGCCCGATCGACGTCGATCGCCTCGACGGTATAGCTAAACTGCGCCGGCAAGGTCTTCACCAATGAAGGCAACAACCCCAGGGAGAGTGAGTGCGCCGCCGCGATGGTGATGCGTTGCTGCGCCGGATCGCCACCGGAGCGTAACTCCGCGAGGTTGCTTTCCATCTGTTGCAACAGGTTACGCACCTGCGAGTGGAAGATCTTACCCTGTGCCGTCAGTTGCAGCGGCGCCACGGCGCGATCGAACAATACCACACCGCAGGCCTGCTCTAATGCCTGGATACGGCGGCTAAAGGCTGACTGCGAGACGTTACGCCGCAAGGCGGCCTGCGAGAAATTGCGGCACGCCTCCAGCATCAAAAAGTCATACAGCCATTTGGTTTCAATATTATGCGCCTGTCCATCGCCTCCCCGCTCCATCTTCGCCACTCTCCCTCGTCTCGCCTATGGTGCGCGCCAGTATAGCGCACTCCGTTACGTGTGCGGAGAGTGGCGCGCCCGATAAGCGCGCAACCGCTCAAGCGTTGTAGCGCTTAGCCCTCGGCCAACCAGGTACGGATGATCTGGCCGAGCTCAGCCACATCGTTGTACAGGTGATCGTCGCCCGCCACGCAGCGACACTGCGCACGGTCGCCCATCAGCTGTGCCAGCGCCTGATAGCTGCCGAACGGATCTGCCTCCTGCTGGATGATCAACAGCGGCTGTCGCTCGGCCAACGCCTGCAATGCCTGGCGCTGCTGGGCGTTATAGAGGGACAGCGCCACACCGATAAATACCATGCGCCGCGCCTGTAGCGCCGGCGTCAATACGCAGGCCAGTGTGCCGATGGATTTGGACAGTAGCAGATCATACTGCCCCTGCGGCATATGCGTCAGCTCCGCCTGGAGATCGAATGCCGCCTGCGGCTGTTGCCAGGCGGTGAAACGGTGTACCTGTAACGTCAGCGTAGGCAGATGCAGCGACTCGGCGACCTGGGTGATCCAGGCTTGGGTGGCGGGCACTTTGCCCGGAATGGCGATAACGTTCATTAATCTTCCCCTTACTGAAGGCTCCGCCCCCGCCGCCAGCGGCGGGAGGATTGGTGTTATCGTTATAACGCGATTGCGCGCGCCTGTCCCGCCATGCCCGGGGTTCGGCAGTCAAAAAACACAGGGGCTAAAACGTCATCTCAGGCTTACAGCACGCGGCACGGCGGCCGTTGGGGCGGGTATCCCGCAACGCCGCGCGGGCGTAACGGGCAGAGCAGCAAGACGCAGCGCGCTAACGGCTACGTCCCCCGCAGGAAGACGTAGCCCGCTTTGCTCACCGCTCAGGACATCAGCATTCGGTCAAAATCTCGGACAGCGGCAGACGCGACTTGGGCAGGGCGGCATTAAAGTCGTCCGCACGGCGATACCCCAGCGCTACCAGCACCACACTGGTCAATCCCTGGCGCGGCAAATCAAACTCGGCATCGAGCAGCGCGCTGTCGAACCCTTCGATCGGTACCGCATCAAGCCCCAACGCGGCCACCCCGAGCAGGAAGTTACCCACGTTGAGGTAAACCTGCTTAGCCATCCACTGCCCGGCATCCTGTAACTGGTCTCGGTGCATATAGGCGAAATAGGCGCGCCCCTTATGCTGCGTCTCCATCGCCTGCGGATTGGCGAAACGGCCATCGGCCTGCTCTTGGTGCAATAGATGTTGCAGGTAGGCTTCGTCGATATCGGTCTTGGCGCAGAACGCCACGACATGTGAGGCGTCATGAATTTTATGCTGGTTAAAGGCATAAACCCCCGCCGTCGCCCGAGCGATGCGTGCCTTCCCCTCGGCACTGCCGGCCAGAATAAAATGCCAGGGCTGAGAGTTGGTGCTGGAGGGACTCAAACGCAGCAACGCCTTAACGCGGTCGAGATCCGCACTGCTGATTCTTTTCTCGGCGTCGAACGCCTTGGTGGAATAACGGGATAACGCCGTGGAAATGATATCCATCGTGACACTCCTGATTAAACGAATACTGGCCCGGCACGCGGGGTGACGTCAGACTAGCCTGTTTGCGTCATCGCCAGCAAGGACAATCCGGGCGTAACAGCGGCAACCATACGCCATGCCAACCAAACGCAGAAGCTTCCCACCGCGCCGGTTTGGCGGCGGTGGCGCTTAGCCTATCTTGATCGCAATATAATCTTCTAAACGCGAGAACCAGCCGGCCTCCGCGACCGGCGTCAGGGTACGCAACGCATAGCTGCCGATGCGCTTCCCGTCATACAGGTAGTTCACGCGGCCGACCACCTGGCCGCGTGCCAACGGCGCCTCGAGATAATCCTGGTTGAGGGTGTAGTCGACTTTGACATCACGCAGTTCGCCCTTGGGTAAGGTGTAGTAGATGTTCTGCGGATTACCCAGCGCGACCGTCTTCTGCTGACCATACCAGACCTGCTGGCGCGTGATCGCCCGATCGCGCGCCACCAGTTGAACCGTCTCGAAATTACGCTCGCCCCACTGCAACAGTTTCTTGGCCTGAACCTCGCGTCCGCGGCTGCTATCGGCGCCCATCACCACGGCGATCAGGCGCTGACCACGTGCGTCGATGCTGGAAGCGACCAGATTAAAGCCAGCGCTGGCGGTATGACCGGTCTTCATGCCGTCGACATGCAGATCCTGATCCCACAACAAGCCGTTGCGGTTATTCTGTGTCACCCCGTTCCAACTCAGGCTCTTTTCCGCGTAGAAGTGATAGTAGGGCTGTTCATGGGTGATGATGGCCCGCGCCAGCAGCGCCAGATCGCGCGCGCTGCTGTACTGACCCGGCGCGTCCAGGCCATGCACCGTCTCGAAATGGGTGTTTTGTAGGTGCAACTGCTGCACATAGCCATTCATCT
Source organism: Edwardsiella hoshinae NBRC 105699 = ATCC 33379 (assembly GCF_000474215.1). GTDB lineage: Bacteria > Pseudomonadota > Gammaproteobacteria > Enterobacterales > Enterobacteriaceae > Edwardsiella > Edwardsiella hoshinae. The sequence goes on from NZ_BAUC01000014.1 coordinate 6,464, forward strand.
GACGGACGAAGTCCGCCTGATCGCCACTGACATAGTCGGCCAAGGCGACACAGGCATCGTTACCCGAATCGATGATGATCCCGCGGATCAGATCGCTCACGCTGGCCTTATCGCCCGGCTTCAAAAACATCAGCGAAGACCCCTTAAAGCTGGGATTACGCGTCGCCCAGGCATCGTTACCGATCGGCACCTGATCGCGCAACCCGATCCGCCCCTGATCCAACGCACGCTCTACCACATAATTGGTCATCAGCTTAGTGAGGCTGGCGGGATTACGCCGGGCGTCGGGATTCCCCTGTGCCAGGATCTGTCCGGTCTGGGCATCCATCAATACCCAAGAGGCGGCATCGATATGGGGCGGAACCAGCGGAAAAGCGCTCTGCGCCTGGGCGGTGCCGGCCAAAAGCAGGAGGGCCAGCGGGATCTTGGCTGCTGTATTCAAAACACGGCCTCATAATTTAAGTTGAGAGTTATGCAACGGCGGGTGCCGCATTCGGCGCGACTATTCTTAACAAAAGCGGCACGGCATAGCGTCAACAAGTGTAAAAAAAATAATTCAGCCGATGTTATTTGTAATGAAAACCCCGGATACCAATACAAAATGCCAAAAGTGCCGAAAAAATAGTCGCAACTCCCCGCGAGCAGGACGCGAAGCAGAGACGGCGTGTCGCGCTGTGCGTGCGGCACAAGCCTGGCGCGAGAAGCCCCACTGGCAATGAGGTTAGGCGACGGAGCGGCCGCCGCTGATCATTGACTCGCACGGTTACTCAGAGGCAAGGCCCCCGCTCGCCCGCCGCGACGCCCAGGAGCAGCGGTAGGTTGGCCGTGCGGTTGCTCTCAGCAGTGTATTTATTGGCAAACAGGCGAAATAATCCGCATTATGAGGACTATCGAACCTCCCCCTCGCCGCTCGGCCGCTGCCTGCCGCGCGCCTGACTCACACGCGGCGACAGGCGGGATGCCCACAATCATAATGATGCTGGAGTGCATGATGGCCAAGACAGACGAGACCCTGCGCGCACTGGGCGCACCGATCACCACCATGCGGCGCAGCCAGCTGGATTACCTCCCCATTGCGCTATTCGGCAGTGTGATGGGGATGGCTGGACTGGCCGCCGCCTGGCAACTGGCTGGCCAACTATATGGTTTTCCACGCTGGCCGGCCCAGGTCATCGGTTTGCTGGCCCTGCTCATCTTCGCCGTCTTGAGTGTGGCCTACCTGATCAAAGCCATCAGCGGTCCGGCCGCCGTCTTGGCCGAATTTCGCCATCCGATCGCCGGCAACCTGTTCGCCACCCCCTTGATCAGCCTGTTGTTATTGCCGCTGATCGTGGTCGACTACAGTCTCATCTGGGCACGGATACTCTGGGTCATCGGCGCCGGCGGCATGCTGTGGTTTGCCTGGTATCGCCTGACACGCTGGATCGCCCAACGCCAGCAGACGGCGCATGCGACCCCGGCTTGGATGGTTCCGGTCGTCGGGTTGATCGATCTGCCCTTAGCCATGCCCGCCCTGCATCTGGAGGGCTATACGCAGCTCATGCTGTTCGCCCTGGCCGTCGGGCTCTTCTTTGCCGTGCCGCTGTTTACCCTGATCCTCGCCCGCCTGATGTTTGAAGCCCCGTTAGCCCCCCCTCTCCAGCCGTCGTTGCTGATCCTGCTGGCGCCCTTCTCTGTCGGCGTCTCCGCCTATGCCACCACCTTCGGCCAATGGGATCACGTCGCCGACGCCTTGTACATGCTGATGCTGTTTATGCTGAGTGTGTTGATGTTACGCCTCCGAACACTCGCGCGTACCTGTCCCTTCCGGCTGTCATGGTGGGCGGTTGGCTTTCCGCTGGCCTCTAGCGTAGGGAGCGCCCTGCGTTACGCCACGCATCACCCCCATCCCGTAAGCCATGCTATCGCGCTGGTGCTGCTGGCCGGCGTTTCCCTGCTGCTGCTCTGGCTGCTGTTCGCCACGTTACACGCTAGCCTGCGCGGCCAGCTACGCGCCCTGGCGGGTTAGCGCCACCTCAGCGTAAAAAGCCGCTGGCGCTCACGCCCCCTGTGCTGGGGCGCTCGCCATCCGACCAAGCCCGTTGCGAGCCCCGCCAACAGACGCGGGTCGGGGCAATCAAAAACGGCGGCCTAGCGGCCGCCGTCGTCGAGTCGCGATGCTGGCGTTTAGGGTTTACTACGCAGCGCGCTGTGGCTGTCGGCCTGACGGCTGTCGAGCGAGACACTCAGCGGCAGCGCCCCCTTCGTCACCAGCTTATTCACCACCCCAGTCAGCCCGCCGACACTCAATGGCACCTCGCCCTGACCACTGCCCTGATAACGGTGCCCGACCAGATCCTGCTGCACCACGCGGCTCCCATTCAGGTTGAGCTCTCCCTCCGAGCTCTCGATCAACGCGCCGGTCAGGTGGGTATCGCCGCCGATCTGTAGATCAACCCCTTGCCGCCCCGAGAGCGCGGACTGCTGCGCGACCGCCTGATTGTCCACCCGCTTGCCGTCGACATGCAGATTCCCCTGGGCGCCCGGCGCACCGATCAGCGAGGACTTCACCCCATTGCCGACGCTACGCGCCGCCCGATCCCAAAGCGCACCTTTCGGCTTCTCACCGCTCAACGTCTCCGGCAGAGTCACCCGCTCGTTGGCCTTATTGAAACTGACGCTACCACGGGTGTCCTGGCGCGTGTCCACGCGACGTACCACACGGTTATAGCCCTCCGTCACCTTGTCACTGGCCCGATCGATAGCCCCTTCCAGCTTATCCTGCACCTTCTGCGCCAGATGTGGCGTGGCGATCTTCGACAGCTTCGCCGTCTTGCTCGCCTCCTCATCGTTGCTATGCCCGAAAGTCAACCCAGCGTTGACTTGGCTGGCGTGCTCGCTGTCCTGACGGCTCTCCAGATGCAGATCACCGCCGATCTGGCCCGTGATGCGCTCGCCCTCGATACGCGCACCAGCCAGTCGCGTATCATCGTGGCTAGACAAGGTCACCTGCCCGGCCTGGATCTGCGTGTTGTGTTGCGTCGTCTGATCTTGCTGATCCACGTTAACCTTCAGCCCGCTATTCAGGGTATGGCGCTGCTGACGTGTCGCCGGATCGGTTTGTCCCTGCCCATCCTTATTCTCGCTCTGGCGGGCGGATAGACTCCCGGTCGCCTCAAAGCCCCAGTTATTTTTCTCCTGGCTATCCCTGGCCGATTCAAGCACGATACCGCCCTGCGAGGCACGCAGTGTCACCGCCTCGCCCTTGACCTGGCTGCCTTGCAGGTGCAACGCATCACTATCCGCGCCATCGGCGCTCAGGGTGACATGTGCCCCACTGATGCGCCCGCCCTGCGCCGTGCTCTGCTGTTCATGCTGCATCGTCACGCTAGCCTTGCCCCCCAGGTTACCGTGCCGGCTCTTACTGTCGCCGCTGCTGCTGCGACCGCCACCGCCACTCAGCGCACCCGACCACACGCTGCCCTGCTGTTGACGCTGCGCGTCGGCCTGACGCAGATCTAAACGATCCGCCGCTCGCAGGGTGACATCCCCCTGACTGTCTACCTGAGCGCCCTGTAGGGTCAGCGTACCGCCGCTCGCCAGGGTGACGCCACCGCCGGCACGGATCGAGGCGCCATGTGCCTGCGTGTTGCTCTGCTGGCCATTATCCTGCCCGCCGCCCAACGCCGCGCTGCCGCTATTCATGTCGCCGCTGGCGCGCGCATGGGCGTCGAAGCCTTGGTGACGAGTGCAGTGGCTATCCGTGGCCTGCGTGATAGACAAATCGCCGCCACTGTGGATCTGCGTCTTACCTTGGCCGCCATCCAACACCGTCCCCTGATAATTCCCCGCCTGGCTCAGACGAATGTCGATGCCCGATTGCGCCTGGATCGCCCCGCTCTGGGCCTGGGAGTGCTGCTCCTCACGGCTACGCTTCTCCCCTTGGCCGTTGGCGGCTACACCGATATCCTTACCGGTGGTGGTATAAACCCGTAGGTTAGCCCCCCCTTTGACCTCTTCCTGCTGGAGGCGGCGGCTATCGCTCGCCGCCTCGAAGCGATGGCTAGCCGCCTGCAACGTCATGCCCCCCGTCTCGGCGCGGTATTGTGTGCCGCGATCATGGAGCGTATCGCGCGCCGCGACTTCGATGGCGCCGGCCTGAATCTGAGTCGTCTTGGCGCGGCTCTCACTACGGCTTTCCCTCTGCGTCCCCCCGTTGGCGGCGATATCCAGCCCCAGGTTCGGTTTGCCCACCTTACCCACCTCATCGATGACGCCATTGGCATCTAGCTGCCCCGCCTTCTGCGCCGCACCGGCTAGCGGACGGGTTAGCGCGCTATAGTTCACGTTGGCGCCCACCTCGGCATCGACGCGTGTGCTTTGACTGCGGCTGCTGGCGCGATCTTGAGCCTCCAGGTGCGCTACTTGGTTGGCCTGCTCGCGATAGCGCCCTCCCACCTGATGACGCGCGCCTTGCTGAGTCAGCGTCCCCTGCGCGCTGATGGTCAAGTTTCCCTTAACCTCACTGCTGCTGCCCTGCGCTCGTGCCTGGCTACGCTGGGTATCGCTAGCGCTATAGTGCCCCTCGTAGCCGCCACCCGCCTTATCTATCCCGGCGGTATAATAGAGGCCGCCGCCCGCCGTCTGCGTCTGACTATGGCTCTGCTGGCTATCTTCGGCGCTCAAAAACGCCACGTTCTTGCCCCGGATCTGGGCATCACCCGTGTTAGCCTGTAGCCGTGAACCGGTAAATTGCACATCTTCGCCCGCCGTCACCGTCACGCTGCCGCCCTGAACTTGACTGCCTCGCTGGGTCACGCTCTGGCTCGTCTCCTGCTGGGCCGTATGTTCGAGTCCCAGGCCGACGCGGTACTGCTTGTCACCCTGTTTTTTGGCGTAAGCGCTGGCATGCAGCGAGGTGCGCTGTTCGTCACGGCTATCGACGCCCGCCGCCGCCTTGACATCGACGCGTCCCCCTGCATTCAGGTCCAGGTGTCCGCCTCCCACCACCTGGCTACCCTGTAGCTGAATATCGCCCGCGCTTTGTATTTGGAGATTCACCTGCGATGCCAGCTGGCTCCCGCGCAACTGCTCATGGCTCTCCTGACGCTGCGAGGAGGCGGTGGTGATGTTGAAGGCACCGCCGCGCCGGTGGTTGTCCTGCTCGTGCGTCGTATTCACCACCCGATCGATCACCACGTTCCCTTGGCGCGCTTGTACCACGCCACCGCGTCCTCCCTGGGCGCGGCTGCCGCTGATCGTCACCCCCTGATCGCCGCTGATCGTCAGCGTACCGCCGCTCTCGATCTCACTGGCATGGCTACGCTGCTGGCGGCGATGGGCGTCTCGCTCTCCGCCGCCACCGATACCGCCCCAGTAGGTATGGTTATCGATCTCACTCTTACGATGCGCGACATTCTGCGCCGCCAGCGTCACCTTACCCGCCGCCGCGATCCCGACATCGTTAACGGCTCGGATCTGTGCCGCCTGCGCGTTCAGGTTGCCCTGCGCCTGCACCCCCGCATCATGGCCGGCACGCAGAGTGACCTGACGTAAGCGCTCTTCACTACTGTTCTGCTGCCAATGGCCGCTGTTCAGGCTGGCGCCCTCGTTACGCTTATAGCCCGTCAGTTGGCTTTCATCGTGCTCACGTACGCCGCGTAATGCGATGTCGCCCTGCGCCTGGAGGCGCAGATCCTGTCCGGCGTTCACCTCGCCGCCCTCCAGACGTAAATCGCCACGCGTGGCGCTGATCGTGACATGGTGGCGTGCCTCGATGCGGCCGGTCTGTGCCTGTTGTTGGCTGCTACGCCGGGTCTCATCGTGTTGCCAGGAGTAAAACCAGCGATTATCACGCAGCTCCTGGTGCTGGGTCAGGAGCTGGCCGTCCAGCACGACCTCCCCGCCCTGGATCGTCACCTCGTCACCACGCAGATCGGTGGCGGTCAGATGGTTGCTATCTGCGGCCAACAGCGTCAAGTTTTTACCGCTGATCACCGTACGTCGGTACCCCTGCTCCTGCTGGCGATCACGCACGTCAATTCCACCACGGTAATTCTGATAGTTGTCCTTGCCGCTGCTGTGCGTATCGCGCTGCGTGAGGGTCCCTTCGGCGCGCAACGTCTTCGCGTGTAATGCCACATCGCCGCCCAGCAACTGAGCCGACTGTAGCGCCAGGCGATCCTTGGCCTCGACCGAAATGGCCTTCTCCGCTTGGAGACGCCCTGCCAGTTTCACGCCGCTGCCCTCGGCGGTATTAATAATGCGGATCCGCCCGGCCTGCATGCTGCCCAGGTAGTAGCTGTCCAACGCCATCTCGTTGGGCGTCGCCGTGATCTGGCTCAGATCGCGCGTCACCCGGTTGTTACCGCTGATGGCGTTGATAGCCCCGGCACGTACGGTGCCGTTGCTCTCAATTCGCGGCGCGACCAGATCCAGCACGCTGTCACTGCTCCCCCCCGCCGCCCCGACTTGCAACAGATTGTGATTATTCAAGGTAGAATAGGCACGTAACATCCCCCCTTCGATCAAGGGATTACCCACGACCAGCGAGGAGCGGGTGGTATTGATAAAACCACAGCCATCGCAGGTAATCCCGTTGGGGTTGGCTAAGACATAGTCCGCCGCCATGCCAAATACCTCCTGCTGTCCGAGCAACAGTGAGGGGTTACGGCTGATCACCTCGTTAAGGATCACGCTGGCGCTGTGCCCGTGCAGGTTCGGGTTGGCGGCCAGTTGCCCGGCCAGTTGTGACTGGCCGGCGTTCAGCGCGTTATTGAACACCGCACCGGGGCGATTAACGTTAAAGTCCTGATACTGGTTATGGGAGAGCCCCTGATCCGTCGGTTTAACGATATTGACCACCTGGGCACCGTTCGGCGCAGTCGCCACCCCCGGCCCCAATGCCCCGCCGTCCGCGACGATACCCGTAGCGAAACTGCTACCGGCGGCGAAAGCGATGGCGATAATGGTCGCCAAACGTCCCGCCGAAGAGAGTTTAAAATGTTGATGTGCCATAGAGGTTACCTCATATCGGTGCCCTGCGACGCCGAAAAGGGGTTAAAAGGAATAGGAAAATTGCGTCAGTAATTGGGTCGATTGACCCGGGAAATAGTTATTAGAAAGCGCCCGCGCGCGCCCGACCTCAATGTCAAGCTGCGCGGACGTCACCGCCAGCGTCACGCCCGCCACGGCGCCGACGCCACTCTGCCATCCCTGATGACCGGTATTGGCGCGTACCCGGCCGACATCCACGCCAATGCGCGGCGTCAGGGTCAACGCACGCCAGGTTAACGGACGTGACAGGGTGTTCTGCCAATACCAGCCGTTATCCGCCGACAGGGTGCCGCGCTTAAACCCACGCACCGCACTGCGCTCCGTCAGGCTAATCCATTCGACGCCCGGCAACGCGTCCCGACTGTATTGCCCGTACCATTGGCTCGTGAAGCGGTAGTCCGCGGCACACAAGGCGAAACGCTGAGTCCAGGAGGCCGCCAACTTCAGCTTGGTGTACTGCGCCTCGGCGCCGGTACGTAAGCGCCCACGATCGGCGCCCAACAAGCGCAGCCCTCGCTCCAGACTGAGATTTGCCGTCGCCACGCCATTCGGCAAGACATGCAGATGGTTGATGCCGAACTCCGCCACGCTCAGCGTCGGGCTGCTGACCTGCAATAGGTCATCTTGTAGATAGTTACGGATACGCTTCGCGCTCAGTTGGACGCCCAGCGTGTTGATTTGCCGCTGGCTACGTTGCATCACCCGATCGACACGCAGGCCATATTGACTGGAGTGCCCGTCTAAACGAATGCGGGTATGCAGCAACGGCTGATACAGCAGATAATGCGAAAAGCTGGCGAATCCGCTGAAGGTCAGCGCACCGTAAGGCAATGAATAAAAAAGCAGGTAGCTTCGGCTGTAACGCGTCGCGGGTTGGGCTAGCGTCGAAGAGACGCTCAAGCTGGCGAAATCGGATAGTCCCAAGGGACTATCCAGCGTCGCACTACCGTGCGCCAGCCACTCGCCGGTGCCCTGCTGACCGGCGTTATCCAGCGAGACATTCACCTGCCAGGGACGAGTGCGCCGGTTATACAGGCGAATAACCGAGCCGCCGATGTGCTCACCGGGTAGGATATCCATGCTGACGTGGTTCGAGCGCAGGCGGTTAGCCTGATCCAATCCCTGATCCAGATCGCGTAAGCGCAGCGGCTTGCCGCTCAGGCCAGGGAACAGCCAACGCCGATTTACTCCCCAATCCCCCCCCTCGATACGCTCGATATAGCCCTCGGTCACCCGCACGCCTAGCTCGCCGCGTGCATTGGGACGCAGGAACTGTACCCGCGCCGTGATATAGCCTTTATCCAGGTACAAGGCGGTGAGTTGCTTGGCGAGCCGGTTAACATCACGGCTACGGATGCACTGCATCGGCAAGGCGTCCAATGCGGCGAGATCGCGTAAAGACAGCAGACTAATCCCGGTTAAATAGACCCCGCTGATCGGCAGGCAAGCGTCGACGTCTCGTAATTGATCCGCCGCGAAGGCGGGTGGAGCGGTCTGCTTTGGTTTGGCGAGGCGTTGCAGCGCCTGCTGCTCCAGCAACGTATTCCATTCCCGCGTACTGTTTTGTAATGCGCGGCGCGACTCATCGGTCGGTGTCAGATCCCAGTGAGAGCTCGCCCCCACACTGCTTGTTACGCCCCAGAGCGTCATCCCTAGCAGTCTACAAATGAAAGCCTTACTCATCTTATCCCCCGGGCTATCGCAATCAGTCGGTGGAATTATCGTTATCTTTCCTCGGCGCTCATGGCTAAAAAAGCAGCGTAAAGTTAATCCTTGCTAATCTTTTTTAAGGTTAATCTTTATTTGTAATATAAATCAACATAAATCTAATCAAATTGATAATTTCCAGCGCATCCCTCCGCGTATATATCAAACAGCGCCGGAGAGTCATCCTCAAGCAATGGATTGCGTTCAAATAATGAATAATCTCTAATTTGACTTATTGCTGCTACGCCATAGCGCATGGCGCGCTAAATCTACTGGCGTATTATTTTTAGCGACGCCGTTTTCCCTATCAATACAGTAAAATAAGAACCTCTCGCTATCCTGCTAATGAGGCCTAACCGCCCCGCTGAGAATAGCGCGCGCCCTTGCCAACCTCGCACCACGGAAACGCCATGACACCAATGTGATATAAGCAGAGGTAACCCTATAAAGGATGCGCTAATCTTGTTAGCAGACCAATGACGCACAGCGTCATCAGACCAGTATCTTCATATTCTCAAGGAGAGTTCCCATGGTTCAGTCCGCAACGCTAACAGCCCCCGAAATAAATAGCCAACAGGCTAGCGATGCCGCATCGGCCATCGTGCTGAGGGTGGTGGATCGCGATGACGCCCTCAATCTTATGCGTACCTTGGTATTCCCGGTCAGCGAAACCCGTGAGCAAGTAAGCCAGGTCTTACGGCGTAACCCACACATTATCGAAGCGTGGCTACATGACTTTAATCGCGGCTTTGCCGAAAACCAACAGTGCTGGTTCGACCAACATATTCTGGTGGTGCCGCATGTGCGGGAAAACCTCCCGGTGGTACAGAGCCAACTGGCGCAACTGCTAGGGTCGCTTCAACTCTGTTACCGTCCCGGCGCCATCGTCCCCTTGCCGCAATGGATCGATATGATGGAACTGCGCGCCTAACTCAGCGCACCACGAGAGAAAACATCACGCCCCGCCGCCAACGGCGGGGCGTTGTGTTATTACACGCCCCCGCTAACAGACAACAACACTTACAGAATAGCGGCGATGGAATTCGCCAACTGCGCTTCGAGCACCGGCTCGGCTTGGTCAAACTTCAGGTTAACCTGGTTGGCGCTAGAGACGATACGCGTCTGATAACGTTGCTGATTACCGCCTTGCAGACGGCTGGTCTGGATCTTCGCGCCGGAGGTGCCCTGACGCAGCGCCGCCACGTTGTCGGTCTGAACCTTGGCCGTCGTGCGCTCGGCGATCTGCACGTCCGTCACCATGGTGTAGTTGACGTCTTCAACCATCGCATCCGCCGCCAAACCGATCAACCCCGCCGCTAAGCCAACCCCCAGGGTCGCCCCTGCGGAGGAGGTATTATAGGCCGCTACCCCCGCGCCCAAGGCCGCGCCCATTGCGGCTCCCTGGTAGCCTTGATTTAACAGCCCCTGCGCCTCACGCAGATCCATACGATCGGCGCGCAGTACGTTGGCCTGCACCCAGTAATAGGCGCTATCGGGATTACTTACCAACTGATATCCCTTGGCCTGAATCGCCTGCGCAATACGCGCCTGTAAATCGCTCAAGGGTTTATCGGAGGTATTTTTCACCTGAAGATAAACGGTTTTCTGGTTGGACGGCTCCAGCCAAATCGTCTCGCTCATCTGGGTCTTTACCTCCAAATTGCGTTTTTTGATGGCGGTCGTCATCGCCCCACAACCGGACAGCAGCAGACAGGCCGCGACCAAGGCGACAACAGCAGTATTCTTATAGTGGCGTTGCATGATAAATAGATTCTCGCAGAGGTAAATAAAACCCATCCACGGCCTGCCGCCGTGGTATTAAAAAGAGCGGCGATTATAGAAAGTAGATTTATTTCAATGCAAATCGAGTGACAAAAAATGTGCATGAATCAGGAGTATTCTGAGATAAATCTAAATCGATATTAAACGAGCCAGATAAATTTTTTTACGATATGACTTCGGCCCATGCGCCGCGCTTAACGCGCCGCACCACTCAATTACCCATAAAGAGTTACGCCCCTGCATTGCGTAAAACCGGCCATCATTCGCTTCATTTTGTATAACCAGAGGAGTCACCTCATGAAGAGCGGATGGCATTACCCGACACCTGCCGGGAAATAGCCGACGACCGAGCCGCGAAAAATGGGCTCCCTGCGGTTAAACCAGGCCACACCGGAATGGGAGCGGATTAACGCCTGTCCGAGCCATACCCACGCCAAGCGTGGGTAGAGCTCATGCGACGCCGTCGCGCGTCTCACCAGGCGGGCGGCTCGGCGGGATGGCTATCGTTGAGACGATGTGGCGACTTGATAAACACCCCCTTCCACGGTTGATCCCCCCGGTTCACCAAGAAGTGGGCCTCGCCCGGCTCACACTGCAACACATCGCCGGGGCGCAACAGATGGGGCTCTCCTTCCAAATAGAGGCAGACCTCGCCGCTGAGGGTATAAAAAATCTCACACGATGCCTGATGGCGATGGTTGGGAAAAGACTGCCCTGGTTGTAACATGACCACACCCATATCGCACTGTGGGCCACGGATCAGGTATTTGGGCCCGCTATCGCCGAAACGGTACTCATGGCACTGCTCGTTACTCTTCTGCATCATCCGTCTCCTCTCGCCGTTCACAACCCTGGTGCTTTCCACAACGAGGTAGTGAGCCCCTCATCCACCAGCCCGCGCTGATCTCGATAGATAGCCTGCCAGGTCTGGCACGCCTGCTGGTAGAGCGCGTAATGCTGTGCATTGGGTTGATGCTCACGCTCCCAGCGCACCAACGCCTCCCCAGTCTCTGCCAGTGAGGGGTAGACCCCTGCACCGACCCCGGCGGCAATGGCGCAGCCTAAGGCGGTCGCTTCTTTCACCACCGGAACACGCACCGGCAAGCCGGTGACATCCGCCAAAATCTGGCTCCAAAGCCGCCCTTTCGCCCCCCCACCGGCAAAGACCAATGCCTCGGCCCGTACCCCAGAGAAATCGGCGATTTGCTGTAGATTACAGGCGGAGACGATGGCGGCATTCTCCTCTAACGCCCGAAATAGGGTCGCTTTATTACATTTTTCCGCATCGATACTCAGATTAATAAAAGAGGGCGCCGCGTGATACCAGCGCTTAAAACGCATCACATCGGAGAAAATCGGCATAACACCATAGGCGCCGGCGGGCACGCGGCAGGCCATCTCCTCCAGCAATGTATAAGCATCCACGCCCAAACGCTCGGCAATCAATTTTTCTTCGGCACAGAAAGCATCGCGAAACCAACGCATTGTCAGCCCGGTAAAAAAGCTGATGGATTCACTCTGCACCATGCCGGGGATCACATGAGGATTGATACGAACATTCATATTGGGATCGATCAGCGGCTGCGGCATATTAACCACTTGCTGCCAGAAGGTTCCCCCGAGCACCGCTGTCTGCGCGGGACGTACAACGCCCAGACCGAGGCAACCGAGTTGCACATCGCCGCCGCCGACGATCACCGGGGTGCCCGGTCGTAGACCGCACTGTGCGGCGGCTGACACCGTGACACCGCCTAATGGCGTGCCACTTTCCCGCACCGGCGACAAAATATCGGCGCGGAGCCCGGCCATCTGCAACAGGCTCGGCTGCCAATCGCGCGTTTGCAGATCCAATAACCCCGTCGTCCCAGCGTTCGAAGGGTCGACGGCCAGTTCGCCACTCAGCATATAGGCCAGCCAGTCGCTGATCATCGTGATCGTCGAGGCACGGCGGTAGATATCGCCACGATGATGGGCCAGCCATAGCAGGCGAGGAATGGCGCTCAATGCCAGCGTTTGTCCGGAGCAGTGATAGACCTCGCTTTCAAAGCTATTATCGTGCAACTCCTTGAGTTCACTGACCTCGTGCGCGGCACGCGCATCGACGTTGGCACAAGCCCAGATGGCCTCCCCTTGCGCGTCATAAATCACGATGCCCTCACGCATTGAACACGCGGCGATCGCGATGATCGCCTGGGGTGCCAGTCCCGCGACATGAAGCGCCTGGCGTATACACTGACAAGCCAATTGCCAATTATGCGCCAGATCGAACTCCATCGATCCGGGCACATCAGGCAGCGCCAGATGACGCCATTCGGCCTGCCCCACGGCGACTTGATTACCCTGGCGATCAAAAATGACTGCCCTGATGCTACCGGTGCCTGCATCCAGCGCCATCAGGTAGCCTCTCGCTTCCGTCTCGGTTCCACATCGCGCCATCATGTTCATCCTCGGCTTATGATTAAAGTCAGTTCACTGCACTACATCTCCCGCTTATTCACTCAACATCTCGCGCTACCGGCGGTAGGCGACCCCACACGCCGATGTCTATCACGAGGACTTCGGTTATGCCGCTAAGGCCAATATGCGGGCGGCGGTCTCCTGATCCGTAACCAACCCATTGATATATCCCCCTTTCATTGCCGCCATGATCGCCTCGGCTTTATCGACACCGCCGGCGACCCCGATCACCTGTGGGATGGTCGAGAGCGCTGCCAGACTCAATCCGATCAGCTCATCATGAATGGGCATATTGGCAATAATCTTTCCTTCATTATCAAAGAAATAGCCTAAGATATCGCCCACGGCGGATTGGCGGCCAATCAGCAGTTGCTCTCCGGCAGTGATATAACCGGCACGCAGGATCGTCGCCTGTTCCTTCTGATTGATGGCGCCGATGCCGACGACCGCGGCATCAGCCGCTTGCGCTGTCAACATGACATCTTTCACACTGTTTTCGTTATGCAGCGTCCGCGCGATCGCCGCAGAGGAGGCCCGCAAGGGCGCCGGAATGATGCTGACGCTACAGGCGGCATCCAACTGCCCGATCCCCGTCATGTAGGGGCCAACGCCACCGGAAAGTGTCACGAGGCGGATCTGGCGAGCAGAAATAAAACCACTCAACCGCTTCAAGGTATTCATGGTCGCTTCGCCAAACCCCACCGCTAACAATTGTTGCGGTTGCAGCGTCTCCATCAACATATGCGCCGCCCCGATACCTAAACGCCCACGCGTCTCCGCGCCAGGTAATGCGGGCAAAACGCGCACGCGTTGTAGCGCGAAACGCTGGCGCAACGCATCCTCATACTCGAGACAACCGGCGAAGCGGGAGTTGATCTGGACACGAATGATGCCGCTTTGATGCCCCTTTTCCAGCAGACGGGAGACCTTTAACCGTGTTAACCCCAGACGCTCGCTGATCTCGCTCTGCGTCAAGCCATCGTGATAATAGAACCAAGCGATGCGCGCCACCTGCTCCTCTTCGCACATCCCACCTTCCAGTATCCCGCTTTCATTCGTCATCATCATTTCGCTTCACATTGAACATTTACACATATCAAACACAATTGTTCATTTTGTCGAGGGGAATAACTGTGATTATAGCCACAGTTCAACGCCAACAATGAACAGATTACTTACAAAAAATCATTTCTTCATAAAACGTGATCCCGGTGATGGTTTTATCGCCACCCGTTGACTAAGGTTATGAACAATTATTTTTCATAAAAACATTTGTTCAATTCTAACGCCCGCACTGCGGATGAACGGAGGCAACATGCCTAGTGAGCACCCGGCGACTCCTCCCTTGCTTTGCACCCGCAATATCTGCAAAAGCTATTCGGGAGTCGATGTCTTAAAAGGCGTCGATTTTACGCTGCAACGCGGTGAGGTTCATGCCTTACTCGGTGGCAATGGTGCGGGGAAGTCGACCTTGATGAAAGTGATTGCCGGCATTATCACCGCCGATACCGGTAGCATTGAGATCGATGGTCATCCCTGTGGTACGCTCACGCCGGCGACAGCTCACCAATGGGGGATCTATCTCGTTCCCCAGGAGCCGTTGCTCTTCCCCAGCCTCTCGGTACAGGAAAACATTCTATTCGGCCTGCGTGGACCCGGTTTAGCCGCGAAAATGGCCCGCCTCCTCGCTGCGCTAGGCTGCCAGCTCGATCCCAAAAGCCTAGCCGGGACGCTGGATGTTGCCGACCGACAGATGGTCGAGATCCTGCGTGGTCTGATGCGCGACTCACGCATCCTGATCCTCGATGAGCCTACGGCTTCTCTGACGCCAGCCGAAAGCGAACGCCTGTTCACGTTGTTGCATGAGCTGTTACGACAGCAGGTAGGCATGGTGTTTATCTCTCATAAGTTGCCCGAAATCCGCCGTCTAGCACAACGCATCAGTGTTATGCGCGACGGGGTCATTGCCCTTAGCGACACCACGGCCAAGCTAAGTGACGACGCCATCATTCACGCAATGACGCCCAGCGTGCGCGGCACCCAGCGCGCTGCCGAGCAGCGGCTATGGTTGGAGCTGCCAGGACATCGCCCACATACACCGCCAGGCAGTACGGTGTTAACGGTCGAAGATCTTAGCGGCGAAGGCTTTAGGCAAGTGACGCTGACAGTACAAGCCGGCGAGATCTTAGGGCTGGCAGGACTAGTCGGTTCTGGACGCAGTGAGCTCGCCGAGACTCTGTACGGTATTCGCGCCGCCACGGCGGGCGAAATCTACCTTCTCGGTGAGGCCATCGGTAGCTTGAACTGCCGCCAACGTCTGGCGCGCGGTATCGTCTATCTGCCAGAGGATCGTCAATCCTCCGGTTTGTATCAGGATGCCTCACTGGCATGGAATGTCTGTGCCTTGACGCATAACGCGCGTGGCTTCTGGGCCAAGCCACGACGTGATGAGGCCATTCTCGAACGTTATCGACGCGCGCTCGATATCCGCTTGTCCTCGCCACAGCAAGCGGCGCGCACTCTCTCTGGCGGCAACCAGCAGAAGCTGCTGATCGCCAAGTGCCTGGAGGCCGCACCGACGCTACTCATCGTCGATGAGCCTACCCGTGGCGTGGATGTCAATGCCCGCCAAGATATCTACCAACTGCTCCGCAGCGTCGCACAACAGAATGTCGCGCTGTTGTTTATCTCCTCCGATCTGGAGGAGATCGAGCAGCTAGCCGATCGGGTATATGTGATGCATCAAGGCTCACTCTATCCCGAGGCCTTGTGCGGGGCGGATATCAACGCTGAAAACATCATGCAAGCCGCTTTTGGTCAAGCGCCAGATAACCGCGCCCGGCAAGATGCGCAGGAGGCCGTATGTTGAGACTGATCCAAACCAATCGCGAGTTGACCGCGCTGTTGGCCGTGTTATTGCTTTTCTTGTCGCCCGGCATGTTCGATCGCAGTTACCTCTCGCTGTCCACCCTGGGGATGATCTTCAATAGCGCACAAATCCTGATGCTGCTCGCCATCGGCGCGACGCTGGTCATGCTCACCCGCAATATCGATGTCTCCGTCGGTTCAATCACCGGAATGTGCGCGGTGCTGCTCGGCCTCACACTCAACGCTGGCTATAGCCTGCCTCTCGCCTGCCTCCTCACGCTCTTACTGGGCGCCACGGCAGGCTGTTTCAACGGTATGTTGGTTGCCTGGCTGAAAATCCCGGCGATTGTCGCCACCCTGGGAACCCTCGGACTGTATCGCGGCATCATGTTGTTGTGGACCGGGGGAAAATGGATCGAAGGGTTACCCGCCGGATTAAAGCAGCTCTCCGTCCCTGGGTTATTCGGTATTTCCCCGCTCGGTTGGCTGACCCTGATTCTGATGGCGCTCATCGCTATCTGGCTGGCCAAGACCCCATCGGGCCGCAGCCTCTACGCGACCGGTGACAATCTTCAGGGTGCGCGCCAACTCGGCATCGCGACGGAGCGAATACGTATCCTCGCCTTTACCCTCAACGGTGTCATGGCGGCACTCGCCGGGATCGTCTTTGCCTCACAGATCGGCTTCATCCCGAATCAAACCGGAACCGGGCTGGAGATGAAGGCAATCGCCGCCTGTGTGCTGGGCGGGATCAGCCTATTGGGCGGTTCGGGTAGCATTGTCGGCGCACTGCTCGGCGCCTATTTCCTCACCCAAATCGACAGCGTACTGGTGTTATTACGCATCCCTGCTTGGTGGAACGATTTTATCGCGGGCTTGGTGCTACTTGCCGTATTGGTCTTCGATGGCCGCCTACGCCAGGCATTAGCGAAAAATCTGCGTCGGCAAAAATACGCCCGCTTCCTGCCGTCCGCTGCAAGTGCACATTCCCCGCGCTCGACGCCGCAAGCTAATGATAAGAAGGAGGCCGCATGATGCAGCGCTGGCAACGTTATGGTTGGGAGGGGGCGCTGGCCGTCCTACTCATCCTCGAACTACTCGCCTTTGGGCTGATCAATCCACGCATGCTGGATCTGAATGTCTTATTGTTTAGCACCAGTGACTTCATCTGTATCGGGATCGTCGCCCTACCGCTCACCCTGGTCATTGTCAGCGGCGGTATCGATATCTCCTTCGGCGCCACCATCGGCCTATGCGCCATCGCACTAGGGGTGTTATTCCAAGCCGGGGTGCCGCTTCCCCTCGCCATTCTGTTCACGCTGCTACTCGGCGGGGCATGCGGCCTGCTCAACGCTGGATTAATCCTCTATACCGGCGTTAATCCGCTAGTGATCACGCTGGGAACCATGTATCTGTACGCCGGCAGCGCACTGTTGCTGTCAGGGATCGCTGGCGCAACCGGCTACGAAGGGATCGGCGGTTTCCCCAGCACCTTCACCGATTTTGCCAACTTGGCCCCGATCGGTCTGCCGTTACCGTTGCTTCTGTTTCTGTGCTGTGTGCTGTTCTTCGCTCTGCTACTTCACCGCACCCACTTTGGTCGCAATGTGTACCTATTCGGCCAAAGCCAGCGCGTCACCCAATATAACGCCATCGCCATTCAACCAACGCTCTATACGTTATATGGCCTGACCGGGTTGGCCTCCGCCATTGCCGCCGTACTGCTGGTCTCCTATTTCGGCTCCGCGCGCTCAGATCTCGGCAATGCCTTCTTGATGCCGGCGATCACCGCCGTCGTTTTGGGGGGAGCCAATATCTACGGCGGCGCTGGCTCCATCATCGGCACCGCCATCGCCGCGCTACTGGTCGGTTATCTACAGCAAGGGTTGCAGATGGCCGGTGTCCCCAATCAGATCTCCAGCGCGCTCGCCGGCGCGTTGCTCATTGTTGTTGTCGTTGGTCGCTCCCTCAGCCTACATCGCCATCAGATCCGTGCCTGGATCGTGCGCTGGCGTACCGTACGGCAAGGTTAATGTTCCGTGGCAAACCAGGAGAAGCAAATGAGTAAACCCAGTATCAAACCCATCACACTGTTTACCGCCCTCGCCCTCACCTGCGCGACGTTAAGCGTACACGCGGCGGAACGTATCGCCTTTATTCCTAAACTGGTCGGCGTCGGCTTCTTCACCAGCGGCGGTAACGGCGCCCAAGAGGCGGGTAAGGCGCTCGGGGTGGAGGTCACTTATGACGGCCCCACGGAGCCCAGCGTCTCTGGACAGGTGCAACTGATCAATAACTTCGTCAATCAGGGCTATAACGCCATCATCGTCTCCGCCGTCTCGCCAGACGGGTTGTGCCCCGCCTTAAAACGAGCGATGCAGCGAGGCGTCAAGGTGTTGACCTGGGATTCGGATACCCAGCCAGAGTGTCGCTCCTACTATATTGATCAGGGCACCCCGGCACAGTTGGGCGGTATGCTGGTCGACATGGCGGCGCATCAGGTGCACAAGCCGCAGGCCAAAGTCGCCTTCTTCTATTCCAGCCCAACCGTCACCGACCAGAATCAATGGGTAAAAGAAGCCAAGGCGAAAATTGCCCAAGCCCATCCGGGTTGGGAGATCGTCACCACCCAATTTGGCTATAACGATGCCACGAAATCCCTGCAAACCGCGGAAGGTATCATCAAGGCCTATCCTGATCTGGACATTATCATCGCCCCTGATGCCAACGCCCTCCCCGCCGCCGCACAAGCGGCTGAAAACCTGAAACGCGACAATCTCGCCATCGTCGGCTTCAGTACCCCGAATGTGATGCGTCCCTATGTCAAACGCGGCACGGTGAAAGCCTTTGGGTTATGGGATGTCGTCCAGCAAGGCAAAATCTCGGTCTATGTCGCCGACACCTTACTGAAAGGTAAGACATTGCACGTTGGTGACAAACTGGATATCCCCGGCGTCGGAACGGTAGCGGTCTCGCCGAACAGCGTACAGGGCTACCACTATGAGGCCAAAGGCAATGGCATCGTGCTGCTGCCACAACGCGTGGTGTTCACGAAAGACAACATTGATCAGTATGATTTTTAAGCATCACCTGCTGGAGAGGAGCCGATCATGGCCGATTTAGACGATATTAAAGATGGCAAAGACTTTCACCTCGATACCCCACAGCGTAATACGCCGTTCGCCCTCAAGGGGTGTGGCGCGCTAGATTGGGGGATGCAGTCCCGCTTGTCACGGATCTTTAACCCGCACAGCGGCCATACCGTGATGCTGGCCTTCGATCACGGCTACTTTCAGGGACCGACGACCGGTCTCGAACGCATCGATGTCAACATCGCGCCACTGTTTGCCCATACCGATGTATTGATGTGTACCCGCGGGATCTTACGCAGCTGCGTTCCACCAGCCAGCAACAAGCCCGTGGTGTTACGCGCATCGGGCGCTAACTCCATCCTGACGGCATTAAGTAACGAGGCTATCGCCGTCGCGATGGACGATGCCGTGCGCCTGAATGCCTGCGCCGTCGCAGCACAAGTCTACATCGGCAGCGAACATGAGCATCAATCGATCAAAAACATTATTCAATTGGTCGATGCCGGAATGCGCGTTGGCATGCCGACCATGGCGGTCACCGGCGTCGGCAAGGAGATGGCACGTGATCAACGCTATTTCTCGCTGGCAACCCGTATCGCGGCAGAAATGGGGGCCCAAATCATCAAGACCTACTACGTCGATCATGGATTTGAACGTATCGCGGCGGGTTGCCCCGTCCCCATCGTCATTGCCGGTGGTAAAAAGCTGCCGGAGCGAGAAGCGTTGGAGATGTGCTGGCGTGCCATCGATCAGGGCGCGGCGGGGGTGGATATGGGACGCAACATTTTCCAATCCCATGCCCCGATCGCCATGCTGAAAGCGGTGCATGCCGTCGTGCATCAACACGCCAGCGCCGAGCAAGCCTACCAGTTGTTTCTGAGCGAACAAGGCTAACCGCAGACGCGGATCGCGCCTCGGCCGATCCGCTGATTCAGGAGATAAGTCATGCACGTTACACTGGTCGAAATCAACGTTTACCCCGACAAGATTGCCGAATTTATTCAGGTGTTTCGCCACAACCACCAGGGCGCGATTCAAGAGCCCGGCAACCTGCGCTTCGATGTCTTGCAAGATCCACAGGTACCGAGCCGCTTTTATATCTATGAAGCCTATGTCGACGAGGCGGCCGTGGCCTATCACAAAACGACGGCACACTATCGCACCTGTGTCAAACAGTTGGAACCGCTGATGACCGGAGCGCGCAAGAAGACCGTGTTTATCGGCCTGATGCCCTAATCCGCCGTCTCCACGACTCCGCCCCGATACGGCGAGGACGCCTGAGCGGCGCAGGTCGTCCCCGTCGGCTACGCCGAACGGGGCGCGCCTCGACTGCGCCTGGCTGGATGCACAATGCGACATAACCTAATCCAGCGCATGTCTTCAACACGAATGCTCCGGCATAATTGCCAGACATCGGGCGCCTTCGTGCCGCCCTCGTTCCCCGTCTTTTGCCTGACAGGAGTGTAATGATGTTAAAAGTCATCCAATCACCATCCAAGTATATTCAGGGACCCGGCGCGCTACAGTCTATCGGACAGTATGCCAAGCTCTTGGCCAGTAGCCAGTTTGTCATCGCTGACGACTTCGTCATGGGACTGACTGGCGACACGGTTGCCACCAGCCTGCGCGAGGCTGGGGTGAGCGGTCACTTCGCCCGTTTCGGTGGCGAGTGCAGCCGGAACGAGATCGCACGACTGGGCGGCGAATTGAAGCGCCTCGGTTGCCAAGGGGTCATCGGTATCGGCGGCGGCAAGACACTGGATACCGCGAAGGCGTTGGCCTACTACCAAGGCGTGCCGGTGCTGATCGTGCCGACTATCGCCTCGACAGACGCGCCCACCAGCGCACTCTCAGTGATCTATAGCGAACAGGGCGAATTCGAGGAATACCTGATCTACCCGACGAACCCCGATATGGTGCTCATGGATACGGCGATCATCGCCAAAGCACCGGTGCGTCTGCTGGTCGCCGGGATGGGGGACGCCCTCTCCACCTACTTCGAAGCCCAGGCCTGTGTCGACTCCCATGCCATCAGCATGGCGGGGGGCGAGTCGACGCGGGCGGCATTAGCGCTGGCTCGCCTCTGTTATGAAACGCTGCTCGAAGAGGGCTTCAAAGCCAAGCTGGCCGTCGAGGCCGGTGTCGCCACGCCCGCGGTGGATAACATTGTCGAGGCCAATACTTACCTGAGCGGATTGGGGTTTGAAAGTGCCGGGCTGGCGGCGGCTCATGCCATCCACAACGGCCTGACGGTGCTGGAAGAGTGCCATAAGATGTACCATGGGGAGAAGGTCGCTTTCGGCACGCTATGCCAGTTGGTACTGCAAAACAGCGACAGCGAGCAGCTCGAGACGGTGCTTGATTTCTGTGTCCGCGTCGGTTTGCCGGTCACTCTGGCGCAGTTGGGCATCGACGATGGGCCGCAACTGAACGACAAGATCATGGCGGTGGCGCAGGCCAGTTGTGCAGAGGGTGAGACTATCCACAATATGCCCTTTACGGTAACGCCGGATCAGGTGTACGCCGCGATCCTGGCCGCCGATCGGCTAGGCCGAGCCTGGTTAGCATAAGCGTCATGGCGGGGGGCGCTTAGCGCTCCCCGCCATCGCCCAGCGACGAACCGTGACTATAGCGAACGCCTGGCGTCAGACCGGCGGCGCATCGGGCACGTGACTCACTCTCCCCCGGCCCCCGCCAGCGCCAACAGGTGCGCCGTCGCCGCGCGCCAGTCCGGCGCCTGGGTAATGGCGCTGATCACCGCCACACTGCCGACGCCGGTCGCCAACACTGCCGGCACCCGTGCCAGGCTAATACCGCCGATGGCGACGGTCGGGTAATCGCCCAGACGCTGGATATGGCGTGCCAACTGCGCGATGCCTTGCGGCGCCGCCGGCATCAGCTTGCTCTGGGTCGGAAAGACCTGTCCCAGTGCGATATACGAGGGACGCGCCGCCAGCGCCACATCGATCTCCATATCGTCATGGGTAGAGACACCCAACCGTAATCCTGCGGCGCGCAGCGCGGCCAGATCGGTCGTGGCCAGATCCGTCTGGCCGAGGTGGACCCCATAGGCGTGGTGCTTGATCGCCAGCCGCCAGTAGTCGTTGATAAACAACCGGGCTTGATAACGATGTCCTAAGGCAATGGCGGCCTTCACCGCCGTTTCCACCTGTTCATCGCGCTGATCCTTGATACGTAACTGTAGGGTACGCACGCCGGCCTGCAACAGACGCGCAATCCACGCGACGCTGTCGACCACCGGGTAAGCCCCTAAGCGAAACGGTACCGGGGGGAAATCAGGCTGATACATCCGACATTCTCCTTGCGCAAAACGATGCTTGCCCCAAACGGGGCGATAGTGCCTCCCGCTACGCGCGGCAAACGTGCCGTCAAGCCGAGGGGAGTGGCGCCCCAAGGCCTGCGCCCCTATCCGCGCTGGCTGCGCGGACATGGCGGACGGCGGATAACGCTAGAGAGGCGCTGATCGGGCGGCAAGGTAAACTACGCGTTAACGACCGCGAGCTCAAGCCATAGGCGCGATCAGGGCCAGGGCCGCGCGTCGCCGCAGCCCTACGCAGGCGAGAGCCCCGCCGCGCTCCCCGCTCGCCTTAGGCGTAGCGTGCGCGCCGGATCCGCAAACCTCCCCGTCACGCCAGTGGACACTGGCGGAGGCAAACGGGCGGAGCCCACTACCTGGCCGACGAGTCTCCCGCGGTAACGCCCATCTCACCATCCACGCACCACCAGAAGAAAATAAAACAGCATCTATTGCAATTTATTAAATATAGCCGTTATGCCACGCGCTACGCGCAGGAAACGCAACAAAAATAGAATATTGAAAATATAAAAAAAAGAAAAATACATCCATAAATATATTTATGGAAATAAAAATAGCATCAGTGAATAACATGGAAAAGTGAACCAGACCGGTTTAACGTCGATATTTTCAGCCAGTTGTCGCCAGCGCGATGCGCAATCCCATCACACCATAGAGCAGAGCATGAAAATAACGCCATCACTCGCCGATCTCTTGCTTTTTATGCTCATTATCGCGATTAGTCTGTGCGCGCGCTGGCCTGCGCTGCCCGATGACGACGCGCTAGTGGCGCGATTGACTGAGTATATCGAGCAGGGACAGGCGCTGTGGTTGGCCTTTGTCGCACTATTTATCCTCTATCGCAGCCATCGCGCGCGACTTCAGGGAGAAGCACGCCTCTTTTGGCTCTGGGCGGCCTTATGGTGGCTGGTCTTATTAGGCCGCAGTATCAGTTGGGGGCGGGTCTATTTCCCTCAGGGGCCAAGACCATTGTTTCACAGTATCGCGTTCCTACTCATCACCGCGCTGCTGCTCCCCCTACTCACTCCCCAGCTACGGGCGGCCATCATCGCACGCTATCGTCTACACCCTCTCCCATGCTGGCGTATCGCGGCGGTGGTCTTGGCCTTCACCTGCGCCGATGCCGTCGAGCATCAGCGGGCGCTTGCCCGCTATCTGGTCACTCACCCGGGGCATTACCGGGATTTGATCGAAGAATTGTATGAATGCCCTTTTCTGCTCGGTCTGTTTCTTATCAGCCAAGAGATGATGACGCGCGAATGGCGCTTACTTGCGAACCCAAATGTGGAAGCGCGTAAATGAAAAAAAGGCCGCCCCAACGGACGGCCTGCGGCGCGTCTCCATTAACACGCCGTCGTGCGCCACGCTAACGCTTCAATCTCGAGCTTCACCCCTTTCGGCAATGCCGCGACCTGTACACAGCTGCGCGCCGGGTAGGCGGCACTATGCGCATCGAAAAAGGCGGCATAGGCTTGGTTGATCAGCGTAAAATCTGCCAGATCGGTGATAAATAGCGTGGTCTTGACGATGTCTCCCACCGCCAAGCCCGCCGCCTGTAAGATCGCGGCAATATTCGCCAAGCTCTGGCGCGCCTGCTCGGCCACCGCCTCCGCCACACGCCCGGTCTGCGGATCGATCGGGATCTGGCCGGAGGTGATCACCATGCCTCCCAGATCGACGCCCTGCACATAGGGACCGATGGCGGCGGGCGCTTGATGCGTCGCAATAGTTTTACGCGGCATCGTGAGACTCCTTTTAGAAAGAACGGGTAAACGTACGTGAGATCACATCCTGCTGTTGCTCCCGGGTAAGCGCATTGAAACGCACGGCATAGCCCGATACGCGGATCGTGAGATTGGGATAGTTCTCCGGGTGGGCGATCGCCTCCAGCAACATCTCCCGATTCATCACATTCACGTTCAGATGCTGTCCCCCTTCTACCGCATCCTGATGGTGGAAATAACCATCCAACAAGCCCACCAGGTTGGTCTTACGGGTCTCCTCTTCCTTACCCAAGGCCTGCGGGACGATGGAGAAGGTGTAAGAGATACCATCCTTAGCATAGGTGAAAGGCAACTTGGCCACCGACGTCAACGAGGCCACCGCCCCGTTGCGATCGCGACCATGCATCGGATTAGCACCGGGGGCAAACGGCGTTCCGGCACGACGACCATCGGGGGTGTTGCCGGTCTTCTTGCCATAGACCACATTCGAGGTAATGGTCAGGATCGACTGCGTCGGCACCGCGTGACGGTAGGTTGGCAACGCCTGGATCTTCTTCATAAAGCGCTCGACCAGTTCACAGGCGATCCGATCCGCACGATCATCATTATTGCCGTACTGCGGGTACTCCCCCTCGATGGCGAAGTCGATGGCCAGCCCCTGCTCATCACGGATCGGCCTTACCTTGGCGTACTTGATCGCAGAAAGGGAGTCTACCGCCACCGATAATCCGGCGATGCCGCACGCCATGGTGCGATACACATCGCGATCATGCAGCGCCATCAATGCCGCCTCATAGCTGTATTTATCGTGCATATAGTGGATCAGATTCAAGGCGCTGATGTACTGCACCGCCAACCAATCCATAAAGTGATCGAGGCTGGCGATCACCGTCTCATAATCCAGGACCTCGTCCATCAACGGTGGACGCTGCGGGCCGACTTGGATCTTCAATTTTTCGTCGACGCCACCGTTAATGGCGTACAACAGCGTCTTAGCTAAGTTGGCGCGTGCGCCAAAGAACTGCATCTGTTTGCCGATCACCATCGGGCTGACGCAGCAGGCGATAGCGTAGTCGTCGCTATTAAAGTCAGGACGCATCAGATCATCGTTTTCATACTGCAACGACGAGGTCTGAATGGAGAGACGCGCCGCATAGCGTTTGAAATCGGGAGGCAATGCCTCCGACCAGAGGATGGTCAGATTCGGCTCCGGCGCCGGCCCCATGGTATGCAAGGTATGCAAATAGCGGAACGAGGTACGGCTTACCAGGGTTCGGCCATCCAGGCCCATCCCACCGATCACCTCCGTCGCCCAGATCGGATCGCCGGAGAATAACGCGTCAAACTCAGGGGTACGCAGAAAGCGCACCATGCGGATCTTCATGATGAAATGGTCGATCAGCTCTTGCGCCTGTGTCTCATCCAACACCCCATCGCGCAGATCGCGCTCAAGATAGATGTCGAGGAAGGTGGCGGTACGCCCCAGCGACATGGCACCGCCATTCTGTGATTTCACCGCTGCCAGGTAGGCGAAGTACAGCCACTGGATCGCCTCTTGGGCGGAGCGGGCCGGGCGGGAGATATCATAGCCATAGTTGGCCGCCATCTCCTGGATCTGCAATAAGGCGCGGCGTTGTTCAGCCAGCTCTTCGCGCAGGCGGATCACCGCCTCCAGATCGTCGCCTCGTTCGAGTCGCGGCTGGAGATCAGCGAACTGCCACTCACGCTCACGCACCAAGTAGGCGATGCCATACAACGGCACGCGGCGATAGTCGCCGATGATACGCCCGCGGCCATACCCGTCCGGTAGACCGGTCAGGATCCCCGACTTGCGGCAGCGCAGCATTTCAGGCGAGTAGACATCGAACACCCCCTGGTTATGGGTTTTCCGCAGATCACTGAACAAATACTCGAATGCCGGATCCATCTCACGCCCATAGGCGTGGAACGCACTGCGGATCATATTGATGCCACCGAAAGGATGCAGCGCACGCTTGAGCGGTTGATCGGTCTGTAGACCGACGATGGTCTCCAGTTCCCGCGCGATGT
Organism: Edwardsiella hoshinae NBRC 105699 = ATCC 33379; assembly: GCF_000474215.1. Classification (GTDB taxonomy): domain Bacteria; phylum Pseudomonadota; class Gammaproteobacteria; order Enterobacterales; family Enterobacteriaceae; genus Edwardsiella; species Edwardsiella hoshinae. The sequence goes on from NZ_BAUC01000014.1 coordinate 32,515, forward strand.
AACCCGGCGCATGGGCCGTAATGGTGGTGGCGATATTGGTATCGAAATCGACCGGCGCATGAGTGGCATTTTCAATGCGGATCCCCGCCATCACCTGCTGCCAGAGCGCCGTGGTCGCCGGCGTCGCCTCGGCCAGGAAGGACTCGTCGCCGTAATAAGGCGTATAGTTGTTTTGAATGAAATCACGAACATTAATTGCGCTTTTCCACTCCGTACCGACAAAACCTCGCCACGCATCGTCATCGATGCGCTCTTCACACGTCATATTCATAGAAAAACTCTCTTTAACCGACAAGCCAATAACTAGGCATAGTGTGGGGTGGTCTGCATCGCCCCGAGACGCAGGGCGTCGAGGGCAATCATTTTCTCTTCATTGGTCGGGATCACCGCGCAAGGCACCACGGAGTCATCACGCGACACGCGGCGCTCGCCCGCGCTGGCGGGCAGGCGGTTGCGCGCCTCATCGAGGCGGACACCGAAGACCGCCAGATGCTCCATCACCAAGCGGCGGACCAAGACCGAGTTTTCGCCGATGCCACCGGTGAAGATGATGCCGTCAAGCCGATGCAACGAGGCGGCGTGCGCCCCGATATGGCGGGCGACGCGATGCACGAAGGTCGCGATCGCCAGGCGGGCGCGGGCATGTCCCGCCCCCGCCGCCTGCTCCAGCTCTCGCAGATCCGATGATAGGCCGGAGATCCCCAGCAAGCCCGATTCCGTGTTGACCATCTGCGCAAGATCACTGAGTGACTGGCCGCTCTGCTCGGCGATCCACAGCAGCGCCCCGACGTCGACGTCGCCGCAGCGCGTCCCCATCACCAACCCCTCCAACGGCGTCATCCCCATCGACGTATCAACGCTCCGGCCGTTGCGAACCGCGCACACCGAAGCGCCATTGCCAAGATGGGCGATCACCAGCCCCGAATCCGTCTCCGGCAGCCCTAACAAGGCAAGGGCCTGGCGCGCCACATAGCGATGAGAGGTGCCATGAAAACCATAACGCCGCACGCCATACTCTTCGGCATAGCGGTAAGGCAGCGCATACAGCCATGCTTCCGGCGCTAGGGTCTGGTGAAAGCTGGTGTCGAACACCGCCACCTGAGTCACTCCCGGGAACAGGTGGCGAGCGGATTCTATTCCGCTCAAATTGGCGTAGTTATGCAGTGGCGCCAGCGGCGCGATCTGGCGAATCTGCGCCATCACCGCCTCGTCGATGATCACCGACTGCGTAAAGATATTGCCGCCATGAGCCACTCGGTGACCGATCAGGCAAACGCTGTCACGCAGATTACGTTTCTCCAGCTCGACGACGATCGCCGCCAAGGCGGGTTCATAACCCTGCTGGCTTAGCGGAACCGCCGCGCCGCCGTTAACCGAGAGCCGGGCATTTCCCCCGTTGATTCCCTCGGCAATCCCGGCCAATAACACCTCACAACTGGCGGCGTCCAGCACCGAAAATTTAATCGACGACGAGCCGCTATTAATCACCAGTACCACTGGAAACTCATGCATGGAATAACTCCCGCTATGCGGATGGAGGACATTACAGCAACTGATAGACAATATTCAGGATGGTCAGCAAACCGATAATCGTGACGAAGTAGTTATCTACGTGGCCCTTATATTTCGCCAGGGCCGGTACACGCCATACGGCATACATCGGGAGCAAGCACAGCAATGAGGCGATGATCGGTGCGCCCATCGCGCCGATCAGATCCAAGATATTCGGGTTGATATAGGCGATAAACCAGGTCGACCCCATGATGATCACCATGCTGAGCATGTTGAGCTTCTTCATCGGCACCTGAGATTTGTCGCCGTGGTAGCGGAACTTGATGATCAGGCCGTTTAACCCCTCCAGGGTGCCAAGATAATGGCCGAAGAAGGATTTAAAAATGGCCACCAGCGCAATAATCGAGGCGGCATACTCCAACACGGTGGCATAGGTCGACTTACCATCCCCCAACGAACTGAAGTGGTTGGCCAAGTAAGAGAGGATCGGGATATTCTGTTGCTTGGCCTGCATCATATCCTGGGGCGACAGGGTAAACAGGCAACTGAAAGCGAAGAACATGACCACCACCACCATCAACACACTCGCGCGGGAGATGATCTGCGCACACTTATGCTCGGTGAAGTCGCGGCCAAATTCCGTTTCATACTCCTCCCGCTTCGAGACCACAAAGGAAGAGACGATCGGCGAGAAATTGAAAGAGAATACCATGATGGCAATCCCCAACCACACCGTCACCAAAATACCGTGGCTGCCCCACAAACTCAGGCTCTGCATATCGAAGCGGGTAATCGCATCGGAGGTCCAATAGGGGATCAGCGACAGCGAAATCAGTACCAGACTGGCGATAAAGGGGAACACCAAATAGCCCATCACCTTGACCATCAGATCCTTACCGAAATAGATAAAGAAGGCCATGAGCATCAGGATCAATAACGCCACGACACCACGGTTAATCGCCGGCATGTGGAGCTGATGCTCCCAAAAGGCAATGAAGGTGTTAGTGATGGTCACGCCATAGATCCACAGCAATGGACAGATCGCGAAGAAATAAAGAAAGGTGATCACCACCCCACCGGTGGGGCCAAAATGCTGGTCAACGGTATCGGTAATATTATCCGATACCCCTCGTCCGGAGAGACATAGCCGCGCCAATGCACGATGGCATAAAAACGCGATAGGGAATGCCAAGAACAACATAAAGATGATCGGTAATAATCCGCCGATGCCCGCGCTAATCGGGAAAAATAATACCCCGGCACCGATGGCGGTACCGAATAACCCTAAAACCCAACGCGTATCTGTTTTACGCCACGTCGTTGATTGGACTTGACTCGCGACGACACTGTCAGTGTTACTCATCTCGAATTCCTCACAAAAGGATCAGGCTGCGACCAGGCCGGTGATATGGGAAACGCGGGAAAGATCGATGTTGCCGCCAGAGATCAGACTGACGCTTTTCTTTCCTTTGATATAGTGATCGATCTTACCGCTGAGCAAGGCGGCGGAAGCCAACGCGCCGGCCCCTTCCGTGATCACTTTGTTACGCTGGATCAAGGCGACCATGCTGTTACGGATCTCCTCTTCGCTGACCAACACCATGTCATCAACCAATTCGCTCACAATGGTAAACGGCAGGTTTCCAGGACGAGAGACGTCACAACCATCGGCCAAGGTGCCATCGGTACGGTGTGAAGTAATATCGCCGGCGTAGTAGGAGGCGGCCATGCCGTGCACATTCTCGGACTGCACTCCGATCACCCGAATGGTGGGGTTCACCGATTTGATCGCCAGTGCGATCCCGGCGATTAAGCCGCCACCTCCGACCGGTACGATCACGTTATCGACATCGTAGAGATCCTCTAAAATCTCCAGGCCGATCGTGCCTTGCCCGGCGATGACCAGGGCATCGTCATAAGGCGGAATAAATATCCGTCCCTCCATCTCGACGATCTCACTCACCTTGGCGATGGTGTCGTTGAAATTGTTGCCGTGTAGTACCACCTCGGCCGAATAATCGCTGGTCGCCGCCACCTTGGATTTCGGCGCACAAGTCGGCATGACCACCTTGCCATCAATCCCCAGCATGGCACAGGAGAGCGAAACCCCCTGCGCATGGTTCCCCGCGGAACAGGCGACCACCCCCTTTCTCCTTTCCTGCTCGCTCAGCGAGCTGAGTTTATTGAATGCGCCGCGGATCTTAAATGAACCGGTGCGTTGCATATTTTCAAACTTCAGAAATATTTCACCCTGACAACGTTCGCTAAGATAATTCGAACGGGGCATACCAGTTTTATATATTTTCCCGCTCAGACGTTTTTTTGCCGCTTGAATATCATCGATACTGACCGGAAGATCATAGGTAATATGCATGGTACCCTCACTAAGAGTAAATATATATTCAAAATGGACGACAATCATAAAGCTTAGGGATAATACGCCGCGCACTGTCGGCACAAAAAATTAATCAGCAATACTCGCCACGGGTTTAAATTTAGCACAATGGCTCGGTGAATATTGTTTAGCCAATTCTACCAACAGTGAGGTGGAGCGTTTAATCTTGTAGTTCTTCGACCAGATAGCCGCGTAATGCGCTATCGGTAAAGCATCTTCAATTACCAAGGTAGTAAATTGATTGGAGCCGAATGGCGAAGTCATATCACAGGGGATCACCGTTAAGAAATTCGCATTCAGCACGAGGTTATAAATCGTCACTACCGAGTCAGTCTTAATGATATTGGCGGTGCTGACGTGATGCTTTTGCAGCGTCGTCAACAGCTGTTTGTAATAGCCCATATCGGTCTGCGGTAATACCCATTGCTCATCCTTTAACGCATCCAGCGTGGTCGGTGAGTGCGCGCTACGTGATTTATTGGCAACGACGACAAACTCCGACTCAAACAGTGACTCGACATGCAGGTCTTGCAGTTGCATATCGTCGCTCAGGGTACCAATAGCAAAATCTAAACGGCCATCGCGAAGCGCCGGAAGAAAGGAATTGAGTTGCGCCTCAAACAGCGATACCTGGGCGCTAGGAAACACATCCTTAAAGGTTTTAATCATATTGGATAAAAAAGTAAAACCGATCAGGGAGGGAAAACCGAAGGCCACATCGACCACACTATTACAACTCAATCCATTGATCTCGCTGACCATGTTTTTCATTTCTCGAGTAATCGATTCGGCGTAAGAGAGCAATACCTGACCGGCGCTAGTCAATGTCACCCCGGTATTTTTGCGGGTGATAATTTCAATACCAAAGTATTCCTCCATTTCGCTGATGGTTTTACTCACTGCCGGCTGCGAAATTCCCAAACGCTTAGCGGCGGCACCGATTGAGCCACTACGGATCACCTCTTGGAAGACAACCAGTTGCTGTGTTTTTGGCAGAATAAAGGTGTTCATGTTCATTGCACTTATTCCCTCAATCGGTGTATCCAGACTCTACTAAATATGGTTATTAAGGAGATGTGTTACTGCTCACAAATTATATCTGGCACGATTTGATACAAATATTTATTCTTTATAAATCAATTAACTAAATAAAAAACAAAACACATTTGTATGACGCGAATCAAGAAAATAAAGGAGAATAACTTTTGGTTATGGCAATAATTTTCGCGGATGACAACAAGCCGTGACTTTTAACACTTTGGCCGCGGATTATATTATTTAAGAGAAATAAAGCAGGCGGAATGAAAAAATAATAAAGCAAGTTTTTTCTTTTATTTTATCGCGACGCGCCAGTACGCCCTAGCTCCGAGCTCGGCAAGCCATGGCGCGACGACGGGTTAACGCGGCGCAAATCCAAGTCTTCTTCGATAAAAAAAGCTATTACCCCATATAAAAATCAGAGTTTTTATATAAATTTAGATGTTTTAACCACAAAGAAAGGATAAATTCCTATTTTAGCGCTGGCGAAGGCCCCGCATCGCCCCTCCCCTGCCCGCAATCGCGACGCCATCGGCCATGCCGCCTTCACCTGGCGACGGCTAAAATATTATTTTGATTTGTAACGAATTCATGCCGTTATCCCCCTGACTGGCGGGAGGACGTCAACCACGAACGAAGCGCAAGTGTATTACGGCCCATCGACGCGTTGTATGCGCTCATCTTACCTCGGCCAGCGGTCATCCATCGCCTTAAATAACAGCATGTGCCTATTGAGATGAAGCTATCAATTGGTCATCCCTATTTCTGAAATTGGGTCTGAAAACGATACAAATTTCACTCACTGGTTATAATGAATACGGATTTATAGGAAGGCAATGCTCCATCACACAATGCATTATTCTTAGCAAGAGCCTGAGCGGTACTCCATAAATTTACTAAAGGTGCGAGAAATGGGAAACAAGAACGAATTTTCTGGCGGTAAATGCCCGGTCATGCATGGTGGCATGACGTCTTCGAGCATGTCGAATAAAGATTGGTGGCCGAATGCCCTGAATCTAGATATTTTGCATCAGCATGATAGCAAAACCAATCCCATGGGAAAGGATTTCAACTACCGGGAAGAGCTGAAAAAACTGGATGTAGCAGCGCTGAAGAACGATGTGCGCGCCCTGATGACCGAAAGCCAGCCTTGGTGGCCGGCCGACTGGGGTCACTATGGCGGCCTGATGGTACGTATGGCGTGGCACTCCGCCGGCTCTTACCGCATCGCCGATGGACGTGGCGGTGCCGGTACGGGTAACCAACGTTTCGCCCCGCTCAACTCCTGGCCGGATAACGTCAACTTGGATAAAGCGCGTCGTCTGCTGTGGCCGATCAAGAAAAAATACGGTAACAAAATTAGCTGGGCAGATCTGATCATTCTGGCCGGCACCATGGCCTATGAGTCTATGGGGTTGAAGACCTTCGGTTTCGCCTTTGGTCGTGAAGATATCTGGCATCCGGAAATCGACACCTATTGGGGTTCGGAAAAAGAGTGGCTGGCACCGAGCGGCAGCGAAGGCAGCCGTTACTCCGGTGAGCGCGATCTGGAGAACCCGCTGGCCGCCGTCATGATGGGGCTGATCTACGTCAACCCGGAAGGGGTCGATGGTCATCCTGACCCGCAGAAAACTGCCAACGACGTCCGCGTCACCTTCGCCCGTATGGCCATGAACGATGAAGAAACCGTCGCCCTGACCGCTGGCGGCCATACCGTCGGTAAATGCCATGGTAACGGCAGCGCCGCTAACCTGGGGCCGGCTCCGGAAGGTGCCGATCTGCAAGAGCAGGGACTGGGTTGGATGAATCACACCTCGCGCGGCATCGGCCGTGATACGGTGAGCAGCGGCATCGAAGGTGCCTGGACCACTAACCCGACGCAGTGGGATAACGGCTACTTCGATATGCTGTTCGGTCACGAGTGGACGCTGACCAAGAGCCCGGCCGGCGCTTGGCAATGGGTACCGATCGATATCAAAGAAGAAGACATGCCGCTCGACGTGGAAGATCCCTCCCGCCGTACCCTTCCGATCATGACGGATGCCGACATGGCGATGAAAGTCGACCCGGCCTACCGCCAGATCGCCGAGCGCTTCCGCCGGGATCCGGCCTACTTCTCCGAAGTCTTCGCCCGCGCTTGGTTCAAACTGACCCACCGCGATCTGGGGCCGAAATCCCGCTATGTCGGCCCGGACGTACCGCAAGAAGATCTGATCTGGCAAGATCCGGTACCGGCTGGCCGCACGGACTATGATGTTGCCGCGGTGAAAGCCAAGATCGCCGCCAGCGGCCTGAGCATCGCCGAGATGGTCAGCACCGCGTGGGACAGCGCACGGACCTTCCGCGGCTCCGACAAACGCGGGGGCGCTAACGGTGCACGTATCCGCCTGGCACCGCAGAAAGACTGGCAAGGTAACGAGCCGGCCCGCCTGGCGAAGGTGTTGGGGGTACTGGAGCCGATCGCCGCCGAATTCAAGATCAGCGTCGCCGATGTGATCGTGCTTGCCGGTAACCTCGGTGTCGAGCAGGCGGCGCAAGCGGCCGGTTTCGCGCTAGAAGTTCCGTTCGCGCCGGGCCGGGGCGATGCCAGCCAAGAGATGACCGATGAGGCCTCTTTCGAGGTGCTGGAGCCACTGGCCGATGGTTTCCGCAACTGGCTGAAGAAAGACTATGTCGTCAGCGCCGAAGAGATGCTGCTGGATCGCGCACAACTCCTGGGCCTGACCGCCTGTGAAATGACGGTATTGGTCGGCGGGATGCGCGTGCTCGGTGCCAACTATGCAGGCAGCCAGGACGGCGTCTTCACCGACCGTGTCGGCGTCTTGAGCAACGACTTCTTCGTCAACCTGACGGACATGGCCTACACCTGGAAGCCGATCGGTAGCAACCTGTATGCGATCTGCGATCGCGCTGATGGCAGCCAGAAATGGACTGCGAGCCGTGTAGACTTAGTCTTCGGCTCCAACTCTATTCTGCGCGCTTATGCCGAGGTGTACGCCCAGGACGACAATAAAGAGAAGTTTGTCCGTGACTTTATCGCCGCCTGGAACAAGGTCATGAACGCCGATCGCTACGATCTGCGTTAAGTTAAAGCGCTAACGTGTAACCTTAGCCGCTAACGCTCAACCCCGCGGGCAGCCTTGCTGCCCGCTTTTTCTTGCGCTGCCGCGGCAAGCCGCGCCCCGCCGCCCCTCAATACCCTCGCCACAACGTAGCGTCACCCGATCCCCATAGGCGTCGGCGCACGCCACAGACATGAACTACGGCCAGCGCGCCGTATCGCCAACGCCCCCAAGAGGGATAAGGCAACGCCGCCGCGCCGAGGCAAACACCTGCCGGGTAGACGAGCGTAGACGCCTTGCCTACGCGCCGCTATCAACACACACGCTAGGTCGCTTTAGCTCCCAGCCCCCACGCCATCCACACCCGCCCCTGCGCGACGGGGCGGAATAGTGCGCGACGCCCAGTAGATGGACATAGCGGCTCGCCATCGCCCCCTGACACCCGCGATACTCGCGCCGATGCAACCTTATTAGTGGGCCTTG
>NZ_BAUC01000013.1 GCF_000474215.1 Edwardsiella hoshinae NBRC 105699 = ATCC 33379
CAGAGGCATAGGCAGAGGCAGAGGCAGAGGCAGAGGCAGAGGCAGAGGCAGAGGCAGAGGCAGAGGCAGAGGCAGAGGCAGAGGCAGAAATGGGTGGGAGCCCTGCCAGCTACATCCCGGCACACACCTCACCTGCTACGGCTGCTTCCTTCCGGACCTGACCGAATTCACAAGCTAGTGTTGCGGGAGAACCAACAGGGCCCCCATAACGAGCGCCGCAATAACAACGCGCGAGCATTATCGGCGATGCCAGACACAATTGCAAGGCGGCTCCCGTTAAACGTTGTTTTCTTAGACAATCGACTTGAGCCGCGCGCTATAAACACCGATAATCGCGCTATGACGACGCCCAGCCCCCCTGACCACCACGACACCTTTCAGCAGCGCGTGCTACTCTGCGTCGCCGCCATCCCCGTTGCTCGGGTCGCCACTTATGGTCAGATCGCGGCGCTAGCCGGCCATGCCCGCGCCGCCCGACGTGTCGGCGCCATTCTGCGTGCTCTGCCTGAAGACACGCGCCTCCCCTGGTACCGGGTGGTCAACCGCCTTGGCACTCTCTCGCTGCAAGGCGACGCATTCCTACGCCAACGCCGGGCGTTACAGGCCGAGGGGATCGCCGTCGATGAACAGGGCGTGCTCGATTTGGCGCGCTGGCGCTGGCACCCCTAACGCAAATTTCGCGCAAGATTGACGCCGCCGCCTCGGTTGCGCACACTGTGGCCTATGTAACATAGGTTAAGGTATTACCGATGAGTCAGGCGTTACAGCAGTTGCTGAACCTTTTAAATCTAGAAAAAATCGAGCAGGGCATCTACCGGGGGCAGAGTGAGGACTTGGGGTTGCGTCAAGTCTTCGGCGGCCAGGTGGTCGGCCAAGCGCTGTATGCCGCCAAGCAAACAGTCGACCCGGCACGCCAGTTGCATTCGTTTCATAGTTACTTTTTACGTCCCGGCGACAGTCGGATGCCAATTGTCTACGATGTAGAGATCCTGCGCGATGGCAATAGCTTCAGCGCCCGACGCATCAAAGCCATCCAACACGGGCAGCCGATCTTCTACATGACCGCCTCCTTCCAAACGGAAGAGACGGGCTTCGATCACCAGAGCTCCATGCCGCAGACGGCTGGACCGGCCGGGTTAGCCAGCGAGGTCGATATCGCGCGCGCGTTACAACAGCACATCCCCGCAGCGGTGCGTGAGGCCTTTACCCGCGAACAGCCCATTGAAATGCGTCCGCTCCACTTTCATAACCCTTTACAGGGTGAGGTCGGCCCAGCGCAGCGCTATGTCTGGGTACGCGCCAACGGCACGTTACCCGACGATCCCCGCGTCCATCAATATCTGCTGGGCTACGCCTCCGACTTCAACTTTCTACCGACGGCCTTACAACCGCATGGCAAAGGCTTTCTTGAGCCAGGGATGCAAGTGGCGACGCTCGACCATGCCATGTGGTTCCATCGTCCCTTCCGTCTCGACGACTGGCTGCTGTACGCTATCGATAGCCCCTCCGCCTCTGGTGGACGCGGTTTGGTACGCGGGCAATTTTTTGATCGCCAAGGGCGGCTAGTTGCTTCAGCCATGCAGGAAGGCGTCATTCGCCAGCATCCGGCGCGTTAGTTCCGCGCCGGCGCGGCGCCGCCGTTAACGGTTATAGGCGCTCTCTCCGTGGCTGGTCACATCCAGCCCGGAATGCTCCTGCTCTTCGCTGACTCGCAGCCCGACGCACTTATCGGCGACCTTATAGGCGATCAGCGCCGCCGCCGCCGACCAGAGAACACTGACCAGCACACTCAGCGTCTGTACCCACAGCTGATGCCCCATGGTAACGCCGCTGGCGTAGCCCGTCCCCCCCAACACATCGGCACTCAGTACCCCGGTCGCCAGACAACCGACGATGCCGCACACGCCATGTACCCCGAATACATCGCAGGCGTCATCCACCTGTAACCACTGTTTCAGCGCCACCACACCCCATAGCCCCGCCACACCAGCCAGCAAGCCGAGTAATAACGCCCCGCCGACACCGACGCTCCCTGCCGCCGGTGTCACCGCCACCAACCCGGCGATACAACCGGAACAAGCCCCCAGTAGTGAAGGAGTGCCACGCAGCCACCACTCCAGCAACAACCATGAGAGGATGGCACCAGCCGCGGCGATTACCGTATTGAGGAAAGCCAATGCGGCAATGTCGCTAGCCGCACCGGCAGAGCCGGCGTTAAAGCCAAACCAGCCGACATAGAGAATGGCGCTACCAAGAAAGACCAGCGGCAGGCTGTGGGGTTTAAACGCTTCGCGTCCGTAACCGCTACGCGGCCCCAACAGATAGGCGCCGATCAGTCCGGCCACCGCCGCATTGATATGCACCACCGTGCCACCGGCGAAATCCAGTGCACCGTCTGCCGCCAGCCAGCCGCCTCCCCAGACCATATGTGCCAACGGAATATAAGAAAGGGTAAACCACAGCACCGCGAAGATCAGCACCGCGCCGAAACGCATGCGCTCGGCGAAAGCGCCAACCACCAACGCTACGGTAATGATGGCGAAAGAGCCTTGAAAGGCAACATGCACCAGAGTCGAGATCGAACCGGTAACATCGTGCAAGCCGACCCCGCGTAGCATCACGCGGTGCAAATTGCCCACGACGGCATTGCCGCTACCAAAGGCCAAACTATAGCCATACAACACCCACAACACGCTAACCAGCGCGAAGATCACCATCACCTGCGTCATCAACGACAAGACATTCTTGGCGCGCAATAGCCCGCCATAGAATAAAGCGATTCCCGGCAGTGTCATAAACAACACCAGTGCCGTGGCGATCAGCATGAAACCATTGTCTGCCCGATCCGCGAGCGGCGTCGCGGCTAGAGCCGTCCCCGGCAACCACAACGCCACAACCATCCCCTTACGCAATGTCATCATTTCCCCCCCCTCCCTGCCCATTATCACAATGCCGCCTCATCGCATTCGCCAGTACGAATGCGTACCACACGAGTTAAGTCGGCGACAAAAATCTTGCCATCACCGATTTTCCCACTGCCCGCAGCCTGGCAGATCGCCTCGATCACCGCCTCCAGCCGCTCATCTGCCAGGGCAATCTCGATCTTGACCTTGGGTAAGAAATTGACGGCATACTCCGCACCACGGTAAAGCTCGGCGTGCCCTTTCTGGCGGCCAAACCCCTTCACCTCGGTCACCGTCAATCCACAGATGCCAATGGCCGAGAGTGCATCGCGCACCTCATCCAACTTGAACGGCTTGATCACGGCACTCACCAGTTTCATCGCTCTCTCCTTTGTGGACACCACCTCATACGCCGAAAGATTCAGCAAATGTCATGCCATACATGAAAATAGTGAGAGAAAGTGCAGTATTCATGCGGGGTTAGTCACAAAATTGACTGGTAACGGTGTGCGAATGGACTAGCACCGAAATGGTGCAAAACGCGAGGGAAGCGGCCCAATATAGCGCAGCATGAAACACGGACCAGGATGGGCCGGCACACCGCCTGGGGCATGGGGGAGATGTGAGCATGACGCGGGGATACGTGCGCCAGCGCGCACTAGTCGCGTAGCGGCAGCGCTGTGGTGAACTTAATCTGCTCCATGGCGAAGCTGGAGGTGACATCGCTCAACCCTTTCACCGCTGTCACCAGGCGTTTATAAAACTCATCAAAGCTCTTCATGTCGGCTACCTGCACCTGCATCAGATAGTCGTACTCCCCCGCCATGCGATAAAACGCCAAGATCTCCGGCATATGTTCCACCTGTTGCACAAAATGGTGATACCACTCCGCACTGTGATACTGGGTCTTAATCGCCACGAAGGCGGTCAGTCCTAGGCCAAGCTTCTCCTTGTCCAGCAACGCGACCCGTTGCGTAATGTAGCCCTCCTCCTCTAGGCGCTTCAGACGCTTCCAGCAGGGGGTCGAGGTCAGATTGACCGCCTCGGACAACACTTGCAACGACAAGGTGCAGTCCCGCTGTAACATATTCAACAGGCTACGATCGATTTTATCCAACATAGGCACCTCCAGGAGAAATATTTCCTCCAATTAGGCCAATACGCGCAATAATAATCAATATTTTTCCCGCATAAATGGGATACGGCCAGAAGGATATCAGCGGGAATGGCAAGCAAAGAAAAAGCGCTAAGGGAACCATCCGGCCCCCTAGCACTTGGCTGCCAAACCTCAGTGATTCGGGGGGAAGGTGAGGTGAGATTGCGTGAGCCAACACGCTACTTGTTGTGCCACCGCCTGCTGGCGGCAGTCGCCGATTACGCGTAGATGGGGCAGAGCATATCGCAATTGCGCCAAAGCGTTACCCATGATGAATCCCTGGCCGACCATCGCGAGCATTTCCCGATCATTCATCGCATCGCCAAAGGCCATACATGCCGCCAACGTGATACCGAGATGCTCGCACAATACCGCTAATGCGTTGCCCTTATTGCTGCCTGGCGGCACCACCTCCAACGAATCCTGGCCGGAGAAACAGAGATCGCTGTGCCGAAGTGGCGGCGCAGGCGCTGCTGCAACGTCAACAAACGCTGATGATGATCGATGAAACAGATCTTGCAGATGCCATAGGCCGGTAGCTGGCGCAAATCCACCAAGCGATAGGCAAAGCCATCTGCCCGATGGGGGAGCAATAGCTCAGGACAGGCATGCCCCGTCAACCAACCATCATCACGGAACAGGTGCAACGATGCCATGTTGCTCCATGTCGCGTGCAACAGTTCATAGGCCACCGCCGGCGCCAGATCTTGGCTAAAGAGCAACTGGCCGTTGCGATCATGCACCCGGGTACCATTCGCGGTGATCAGGTGTCCACTCAGGCCAAGCCGCCGTGTCATGCGGCTAAGCTCCAGGTAATGGCGCCCTGTGGCGAAGGTCAGCATCACCTGCTGGCGCGTCAGGCGCTGCAAGGCATCAAGCATCTCTGCCCCGATGCGGTGATCCGGCATGAGAAATGTACCGTCCATATCAAACGCCGCCAAACGCATGTCGCCTCCCTCCCCCCCTCGCTACAGGTTGTGCAGTATCGCGCGATATTTACGGAACTAATAGTGAACAATTAGAGAAAAGTGTTCAGGATTTAGCGATGCACCTATTGCAACGGCTTAACCAATACCAACGGCTCTATCACTTCGCCGGAGATGCGCCTCGGGCAACCACCGTCGCCGAGCTGGCCGCCACACTCTGCTGTAGTGAACGCCATGCGCGCCCCCTCCTCAACCAGCTGCAAGAGGCGGGCTGGCTGAACTGGCAGGCCTGCGCCGGTCGGGGACGGCGAGGTCAATTACATTGTCGGGTGCCACTACAGCAACTGTACAGCCAACTGATGGCGCATCTCTTACTGGAGGGCAACCCTTCAGCGGCCTTACTCCTAGCGGCACGCGACCCGGCCCATCTGATACCCTACCTACAACCTCACCTCGGTGGGCAATGGTCGGCTGAACTGCCGACTCTGCGCATCCCCTATTACCGCTCACTGGAGCCGATCCATCCCCTGCAACTCAGCGGTCGCGCGGAGCAGCATCTGGCACACACGATCCATGCCGGGCTCACCCGCTTCATCCCCGGCAACACGACGCCACAGCCTGATCTCGCCCACCATTGGCACGTCAGCGCCGACGGCCTCTGCTGGCACTTCCAACTGCACAGCGATCTCCACGGGCATCATGGTCAGGCCATCACCAGCGCGCAACTGTTGGCAGTGCTGCAAATGCGACGCTCGCATCCGCAAGCTGGGGCCCTATTGACCAGCGTGTCGGCTATCGATCACCCCTCTCCACTGTGCTTACGCTTCACCCTCAAACGTCCCGACTACTGGTTGGCCCACCGGTTGGCGAATCTACTGTGTTTGCTGCCCCACCCGCAGCTAGCTGATATCGGCGCCGGACCGTTTCGTCTGGCCAATGCCGATCCGACGCTACTGCGCCTGGAGCAGTCCCCGGGATACCACTTGCAGCGCCCCTATCTGCACGCCATCGAATACTGGATCACCGCCGGACCACATGCGGCACTGCGCGCTTGCCAAGATGCGGTACGCATCCAGATCGGCGCAGATGAGGGAAAACAAGATATGCGCTGGCTCAAGAGCAGCACCAGCTTAGGATTCGGCTATATGGCCATCAATCAGCGGCGAGGGACGCTGACATCAGCGCAAGCGCGTTATCTGCTGGCACTGATGCGCGATGCGGAAAGCTTTAGTGCCCTAGCGCTTGAGGAGGGGATCACCCTACGCTGCGAAGCGCTGCTCCCCGGTTGGCCATTCCCCGAGGCCCCTCCCCCCCTTGTACGTTGCCCTCGCACCTGGTACTTCTGTCACACCCCGCCGCGCCCTTGCACCAATTGGCACGCCGTCTGCAATCTCGTCTGAGCCGCCTCGGTTGCACTCTAACCTTGCACTTTTTCGCAGGAAAACGCTGGCTCGATGAGGCGCAGCTGGCCCAGGCCGATATCATCTTGGGAGACAAACGCATCGGTGAGTCACCCGGTGCCACGCTAGACAACTGGCCTCGAACCGATCGCTTGTGGCCCGCGATCCTGCCGCCGGACGGCTATCGGGATACGCTGGATCACCTCAATCGCCAATAACAGGCGGCCAACAAAGCACAACGCCTGGCCGAACTCCGGCGGCTCTACGACACGTTGATGACACAAGGTTACCTGGCGCCGCTATTCAACTACCGTTATCAGGTCAGCGTCCCACCACGAGTCAAGGGTATCGTATTGACTGCCCACGGCTGGTTCGACTTTTGCCAAGCCTGGGTACCGGCGCCAGATGAAGACTGTTCATTGCCCGAGCCAGCGGCTACCATAGCCTGACGCTCTCTTTACTAGATTCTTGAGGTTTTTAGCTATGAAACGCGCCGTTGTGGTTTTCAGTGGTGGGCAGGATTCGACTACCTGCCTGATCCAAGCGTTGCAACGCTACGACGATGTCCATTGCATCACCTTTGACTACGGGCAGCGCCACCGCGCCGAGATCGATGTCGCCCGTAACCTGGCCCAGCAGCTCGGTGCCAGCGCTCACAAAGTGTTGGATGTCGGTTTATTAAACGAGTTAGCCATCAGCAGCTTAACCCGAGACAACATCCCGGTGCCGACCCAGAGCGAGTCGGGCATCCCCAATACCTTCGTGCCAGGACGTAACATTCTGTTCCTCACCCTGGCGGCGATTTACGCCTACCAGGTCGAGGCCGAGGCGGTGATCACCGGGGTCTGCGAGACCGACTTTTCCGGTTATCCCGACTGTCGCGATCAATTTGTCAAGGCACTCAATCACGCCGTGAGCCTGGGGATGGCCCGTGATATTCGTTTCGAGACACCGCTGATGTGGCTGAATAAGGCGGAGACCTGGGCTCTAGCCGACTATTACGGCCAATTGGAGCGTGTACGCCACGATACCCTGACCTGCTATAACGGCATTCAAGGCGACGGCTGCGGCCACTGCGCCGCCTGTCATCTACGCGCACACGGTCTACAGCAATACCAGGCCGATCCGGCGGGCGTAATGGCTGCCCTACGCCAGAAGAGCGGGTTAGCTTAACCCGCTCGCCTCCCCCCGAGCCTGGACGGCGGGGGCGGCTATAGCGCCAGGCGCGAACGATTCTTCTCTAACAGCGCCCGGCCAATTCCCTTCACTTGCAACAGTTGATCGAGGCTGGAAAAGGTACCGTGCTGCTGGCGGAAATCGACGATCGCCTTAGCCTTATCCAGCCCAACGCCCGTCATACCCGCTGCCAATGCCTGTGCCGAGGCCTGATTAATGTTCAAGCGTGCTCCCTGTGGCGGCGTACTCTGCCGCGTCTCGGCGGCGGGCGTACTGGCCGTGGCCGCAGCAACGCCCGTTGCGGCCTGGGGAGGTAGGGGGAAAAATAACAGGGAGAGCCACAGCGGGGAGGATAACAATAAGGTGAATAACGGCATAACAGTTCTCCTTCAGATCGGTTAACCAACGCGCTTACCATGCCTTAAGCTCCGACGGCTGACAAAAACCGGATGCCTGATACGCAAAAGGCCGCTGACGCGGCCTTTATCGTTTACATTGCTTCTCGTGCTACTGCGGCGGTCACTGCATTTCTGCCGCCGCGCCCAGCTTAATTTTACCATTAGCGCGCAGGTTATCCATCAGCGCCTCGAAGACGATCCCTGTCTCACCGGTCAGCATCTGCGCGGCGAAGGCTTTCTGTTCTTCCGCCGTCAGTTGGCCCGCTTTCACCGCATTCAGGCGGATCAGCACGATGTTATCCTGACGATCTTCCGAGAGGCCATAGACCGGCTTATTCGCCTGCGGATGTGGCAGGGCGAACACCGTGTCTACCAGTTGGCGGTCTTCGGAGGCGCGGGTCAACGTCTGCTCGGCAGCGAAGCTTAGGCCAGCGGCCTGCAACGCGGCATCGCCCTTGCCCGCCTGCAATTCGGCCAGCAGTTTCTCGCCTTCGCTACGTGCTTGGGCGATCGCCTTCTGGCGTTTCAGCAGTTCGCTCACCTGATCGCGAACCTGATCGAACGGCTTAACCGCCTCCGGCTTATGCGCGCTAACGCGCAGGACGAAGGCACGATCGCCCTCGACGCTGATCACGTCGGAGTTGCTGCCCGGCGTGCCGTTCTCGCCAAACAGCGAGCCATCAAAAATCGCCTGCACCACCGGCTTGAAGTTCAGCGCTGCCGGCACGCTATCACGGGTAAACCATGCGGTCTCGGTCGCCTTAACCCCCGCCGCCTCTTCGGCACCGGCCAAGGAGTCGTTATCGCTGGTGGCCGCATCGCTCACCTTTTGTTGCATGGCGTAGAAGGCATCCAACGATTTCTGCTGCTTCACCTTATCGGCGATAGCGGCACGTACCGCTGACAGGGGCTTAATCACCGCCGGTTGCGTGTCATCCAGACGCACGATCAGGTAACCGACGCTGGAAGCGATCGGCGCAGAAATCTGCCCCTTGCTCGTTAACTTGGCATCCAAGATCTCCTGCGGCGTCGTTTCCGGCTCCATCCACTCCAGCTCACCGCCATTCTTGCGGGAGATGATGTCGGTGGAGTGCGCTTTCGCCAGGGCGGCGAAGTCGGCGCCCTTGGCCAGTTGCTCCGCGATCGCCTTCGCTTCCGCCTCACTCTTCACCTGGATCACGCTGTACTTATTGCGCTCCGGTTGCGTGTAGCTGCGCTTATGCTGATCGTAATAGGCACTGATCTCCGCGTCGCTGACACTCATCTTGTCATTGATCGCGGCAGCATCCATCTCGATGTAACTCACGCGCACCGCTTCAGGCGCGATAAAGCTATTCTGGTGCTGTTGATAGTAACCTTGCAGCTCGGCATCGCTCACCTTCTGCTGCGGCATCAGTTGCTTGATATCGATGGTAGCGATGTTGATCAGGCGTTGCTGCATAGTCAGCGCCGCCAGCGCAGAGACCTCGCTCGGCAGCGTGAAACCGGTGGCGGTGAATCCCTGGATCAACTGTTGTGTCACCAGTTGCTGACGCAGTAATTGCGCATAGGCATCCGGCGTCAACCCCAGACGCGCCACCATCTCTAGGTACTTGGCGTTGTCGAAATGGTTATCCGTCTGGAAGTAGGGCATGGCACGAATCGCCTCTTTCACCTGCGCGTCGCTGATGGCCAGGTTTAATTTTTTGGCGTACTGATCGAGTAGCACATCATCGATCATGCGTGACAACACCTGCTGACGCAGCTGCTTCATGTACCCTTCGTTACCTGCCAGCACCGAGAACTGATCGCCCAACTGTTGCTGCAAACGGCTACGTTCATTCTGCACCGCCTGCTCCAGTTGGGCCCGGCTGATCTCCTGACCATCCACCTTGGCCGCATAGTCGCCGGAACCACCGATCAGATAATTACCTACCCCGGTCAGCACAAACGAGATGATGATCAGAGCCAGGATAACCTTGAGCACGACGTGATTGGCGGCCGCGCGTAAATTGTCCATCATAGTGTGGCAACACTCCGCTGTGATTGTTGGTAATACGTTGTGACTCCGCGTCGTGCCGGGACTCGCCCGGCTATGCACAGCACACGCTATAGATTAACTGCTTCAGGCTACCCTGACGAGGCATCGCGCCACAATGTGCAGGGAAGGCAGTTGCCAGCCATAAAAAAAGCGCATCAACATGATGCGCCTTGTATTTTACCTTAGCTACGCCATGGCGTCAGTCGATTGTTTGCGATTTGCAGAAATCGCCACCACCGATGCCCGGCACAGCGCGCCCTACGCTTAGTTCACCGCGTCTTTCAGCGCCTTGCCGGCACGGAAACCCGGTACCTTAGCGGCGGAAATCTCAATTTCCTTACCCGTCTGCGGGTTACGGCCTGTACGCGCGGCACGCTCACGCACATCAAAAGTACCAAAACCGACCAGAGCGACAGCATCACCCTGTTGCAGGCTTTCGGTCACGGAGGCAATGAAGGCATCCAGCGCACGACCGGCCGCCGCCTTGGAAATATCAGCACCCTCGGCAATCTTGTCGATCAGTTGTGATTTATTCACTCTCTCATCCCCTTTAAAAATCTCGGTCGCACAGGAAACAATCTCCCTACCGTACGACCGCGCAGCAGTTATCTCAAATCTGTCACGACCGACAAACGCATCGGCGGCGCTTGCTACGGCGGACAGGGCTCTACGTTAACGGCACAAAAAAAGGCTGGCAAGCCCGAAATGCGCCGCCAGCCGATGTTTTATCAACGTACTTTGCGATATGTCACTATTTCGCGGTGACCACGTCCATACCAAACGGTGCATTCTGCAACGCCAAGGCTAAAACCTCATCGATGCGCTTCACCGGATGAATGTCGAGATCGCGCAAGACGTTCTCAGGCATCTCTTCCAGATCCCGCTTGTTGTCATCCGGGATTAACACGGTTTTGATACCGCCACGATGCGCCGCCAGTAACTTCTCTTTCAACCCGCCGATCGGTAACACCTGACCGCGCAGGGTGATCTCGCCGGTCATCGCCACATCGGCACGAACCGGGTTGCCCGTCAGGCAAGAGACCAGCGCCGTACACATGGCAATACCGGCGCTCGGTCCATCTTTCGGCGTGGCACCCTCCGGCACATGGACGTGAATGTCGCGCTTCTCATAGAAGTCCTGATTGATCCCCAGTTTCTCGGCTCGGGCACGCACGACCGTTAATGCCGCCTGGATCGACTCCTGCATCACCTCACCCAGCGAACCGGTATAGGTCAACTTACCCTTGCCCGGCACGCAGGCGGTTTCGATAGTCAGCAGATCACCGCCCACCTCAGTCCAGGCCAAACCGGTCACCTGCCCAACGCGGTTTTCACTGTCGGCACGACCATAGTCGAAACGCTGTACCCCCAAATAATCTTTCAGGTTATCGCCATTGATCTCGATATGACGCAGCGACTTGTCTAACAACAGTTGCTTGACCGCCTTACGGCACAGCTTGGAGATCTCACGCTCCAACGCACGTACCCCTGCCTCACGGGTGTAATAACGGATGATGCCGACGATCGCACTATCGTCCACCGTTAGCTCGCCTTTCTTCAAGGCATTGCGCTCGATCTGCTTCGGCAGCAGATGCTGGCGAGCAATATTAAGCTTCTCATCCTCGGTGTAACCGGACAGGCGGATCACTTCCATACGATCCAACAGCGGCGCCGGAATGTTCATCGAGTTAGAGGTGGCGACGAACATCACATCGGACAGATCATAATCGACCTCCAGATAGTGATCGTTAAAAGCGACGTTCTGCTCCGGATCCAGCACTTCCAGCAGTGCCGAGGCCGGATCGCCGCGCATGTCGGAAGACATCTTGTCGATTTCATCCAACAGGAACAGCGGGTTACGTACCCCGACCTTCGCCATCTTCTGGATAAGCTTACCCGGCATGGAGCCGATATACGTCCGGCGATGACCGCGGATCTCCGCCTCATCGCGTACCCCCCCCAGCGCCATACGCACGTACTGACGCCCGGTAGCACGGGCGATAGACTGCCCCAGCGAGGTCTTACCTACCCCTGGCGGTCCCACCAGGCACAGGATCGGTCCCTTAATTTTGCTGACGCGGCTCTGCACCGCCAAGTATTCCAGGATGCGGTCTTTGACGCGCTCCAGGCCATAGTGGTCGGCGTCTAGAGTCTCCTGCGCCTTGCGTAGATCTTTCTTCACCTTGCTGCGTGCGTGCCACGGCACCTGCACGATCCAATCGATGTAGCCGCGCACCACAGTGGCTTCCGCCGACATCGGCGACATCATCTTCAATTTTTGCAGCTCGGCTTCCGCCTTCTCGCGCGCCTCTTTCGGCATCTTAGCCGCTTCGATCTTGCGCTTCAGCGCCTCGAACTCGTCCGGCGCATCGTCCATCTCGCCTAGCTCTTTCTGAATCGCCTTCATCTGCTCATTCAGATAGTACTCGCGCTGGCTCTTCTCCATCTGCTTCTTCACCCGATTACGGATGCGCTTCTCGACTTGCAGCAGATCGATCTCAGACTCCATCATCGCCATCAGATATTCCAGACGCTCGGCCACGTCGGACATCTCCAACACCGTCTGCTTATCATTCAATTTCAGCGGCATATGGGCGGCGATGGTATCCGCCAAACGGGCGGCGTCGTCGATGCTGTTCAGCGACGTCAGCACCTCCGGCGGGATTTTCTTATTCAGTTTGATATAGCCCTCAAACTGATTGATGGCGGTCCGTACCAGCACCTCCTGCTCACGCTCGTCGATCTCCGGCGTCGCCAGGTATTCCGCCTGGGCGGCGAAGTGTTCGCCGCCATCAGACAACGTGGTGATGCGTGCACGTTGGATCCCCTCCACCAGCACCTTCACCGTACCATCCGGGAGTTTCAGCATTTGCAGGATGGAGGCCACCGTCCCGACGGTAAACAGATCGTTGACGCCCGGCTCGTCGGTCGAGGCCTCTTTCTGTGCCACCAACAGGATCTTCTTGTCGTGATCCATTGCGGCTTCCAGGCAGCGGATCGACTTTTCCCGGCCTACAAACAACGGAATCACCATGTGCGGATAAACCACCACATCGCGCAAAGGCAATACGGGGATTTCTATGCGTTCGGAACGCTCAGGATTCATAGAGCTCTCTCTTTGTTTAGCTTCCGCCAGGTTATGGCGAAACAGCGCCATATCATGAATAAAGGCTGTTCCACCAAAGGATTATTAGAGTATATGGGGCTAGATTGACGGGATTCAACGCCACGATCTACGGAAAAAAAGGGGGGAATGCCATTCCCCCATTTCTCCTGCTATCCCTCAATCCAGCACGCCGACGGCGAACGCGTGCCACGGAGGGGGCGGGTTACTCGCCGGCGGCTTGCGCCTCGGGCTGTCCGTAAATCAGCATCGGCTTACTCTGTCCCTCGATAACCTGTTCATCGACCACCACCTTCTCCACATTCTCCATGGAGGGCAGATCGTACATGGTATCGAGCAACGTTCCCTCGACGATCGAACGCAGACCACGCGCACCGGTTTTACGCGCCATGGCTTTCTTGGCGATGGCGGTTAATGCCTCGTCACGGAACTCCAGCTCGACCCCTTCCAGGCTGAACAATGCCTGATACTGCTTGGTCAGGGCGTTCTTCGGCTCTTTCAGGATCTGGATCAGCGCAGCTTCATCCAACTCTTTCAGCGTCGCGACGACCGGCAGACGACCGATGAATTCCGGGATCAGACCAAACTTGATCAGATCTTCCGGCTCGACCTGGCCCAACAGCTCACTCTCGCTGGCCTTATCCGCCTTCCCTTTCACCTTCGCGCCGAAACCGATACCGGTGCCGGTATTCACACGCTGACCGATCACCTTATCCAGTCCGGCGAAGGCCCCCCCGCAGATGAACAGGATCTTGGAGGTATCGACCTGCAAGAACTCTTGCTGCGGATGCTTACGCCCGCCCTGCGGGGGAACGGCCGCTACCGTCCCTTCGATCAGTTTCAGCAACGCCTGCTGCACCCCTTCCCCTGACACGTCACGGGTAATCGATGGGTTATCTGATTTCCGTGAGATCTTGTCGATCTCGTCGATATAGACGATGCCACGTTGTGCCTTTTGCACGTCGTAGTCGCACTTCTGCAACAACTTCTGAATAATATTTTCGACGTCCTCACCGACATAACCGGCCTCGGTCAAGGTCGTCGCATCCGCCATGGTAAACGGCACATCCAGCAAACGGGCCAGCGTCTCCGCCAGCAGCGTCTTGCCGCTACCGGTCGGGCCGATCAACAGGATGTTACTCTTACCCAGCTCAACACCGTTGCTGGAATCTCCGTTACGCAGGCGTTTGTAGTGGTTATACACCGCCACCGCCAGCACCTTCTTCGCCTGTTCCTGGCCAATGACATAGTCATCCAGATGATGGCGGATTTCATGGGGCGTCGGCAGTGCGCTACGCTCGCGGTGCGGCGTCACGTCTTTGATCTCTTCGCGAATGATGTCGTTACACAGGTCGACACATTCATCGCAGATATACACTGACGGACCGGCGATCAGCTTACGAACTTCATGCTGGCTTTTGCCGCAAAAAGAGCAGTACAGCAGCTTGCCCGAGCCGTCTTTGCGCTTATCTGTCATCAGTAAACCTCTTTCATTTAATTGCTGTCCCACCCGCGACAGGCATACGCCCTATCATGGCCGTCGTGCTGATCCGCGCGGCACACAGCCTATCCAGACGAAAGCGCCCGTGGGCGCTTTATATCGCTATAGTATATCGGCGAATAGCCAGAGTGGCAGCATGGGGGAGCGGTTCGCCGCACAAATCAGGCGCGCTGAGTCAGCACGGCATCGACCAGACCGTAATCGACCGCTTCCTGTGCAGACATGAAGCGATCACGCTCGGTATCACGCTCGATCACCTCCAGCGGCTGACCGGAATGCTTGGCCATCAGGGTATTCATACGCGCTTTGATACTGAGGATCTCTTTCGCGTGGATCTCAATATCGGTCGCCTGGCCTTGGAAACCACCCAACGGTTGATGGATCATCACCCGCGAGTTCGGCAGGCAGAAACGCTTACCCTGTGCCCCGGCCGCCAACAGGAACGATCCCATTGAGCAAGCCTGCCCCATACAGATGGTGCTGACATCCGGTTTGATAAACTGCATGGTGTCATAGATAGACATCCCCGCGGTGATCACTCCACCTGGTGAGTTAATATATAAGTGGATGTCTTTTTCCGGGTTTTCTGCTTCCAGGAACAGCATCTGGGCCACGATCAGGTTGGCCATGTGATCCTCGACCTGCCCTGTCAGAAAAATAATGCGTTCTTTGAGCAGACGGGAAAAAATATCGTATGAACGCTCGCCGCGCGAAGTCTGCTCAACAACCATGGGCACCAACGCCATGTGCGGTGCTAACTCACGCTGGTCACTGTATGACATTAACCGTCTCCTATAGAAATCTCTTCAGCAGTGGTACATTTTGATTCTACTTGAGATAGGCCGGATTGACTATGCACAATCGGGCTCTCCTCCGCAGTCCCTGCGCCTCAGGCAGACAGTATTTTACTCATTTGGGGATGAACCCGGTGAAATAAAGGCGCTTGCTAAAAAAAAACCTTCGCCCTACGGCGAAGGTTTTTCAGACGACCTTAATCGATCAGACTAACAACTTAAGCCTGTGGCTGGTTCATCAGCTCGTTGAAGGTGGTCTCTTTCTCGCTAACTTTAGCCTGGGCCAGCAGCGCTTCAACCGCCTGCTCTTCCAGCGCCATGTTGCGCATGTTGTTCATCAGCTCTTTGTTCTTGCTGTAGAACTCGATCACTTCCTGCGGATCTTCGTAGGCAGAAGCCATCTCTTCGATCAGTGCGTTAACGCGAGCGTCGTCCGCTTTCAGTTCGTTCTTGCTGATCACTTCGCCCAGCAGCAGACCGACGATGACACGACGCTTAGCCTGCTCTTCGAACAGTTCGCGCGGCAGTTCCATCGCCTGCTTCTCATTACCACCGAAACGCTGTGCGGCCTGACGACGCAGTACGTCGATTTCGCCGTCGATCAAGGCAGCCGGAACATCGATTTCGTTCGCACTTACCAGACCGTCGAGAACCTGAGCCTTGATGCGGTTACGCACGGCGTTTTTCAGTTCACGGGTCATATTTTTACGAACTTCAGCTTTCAGGCCTTCCAGAGAGCCATCAGCCACGCCAAAACGTTTGATGAATTCAGCGGTCATTTCCGGCAATTCGCGCTCTTCTACTTTCTTCAGCACGATGTCGAACTTAGCCGCTTTACCTTTCAGGTTTTCTGCGTGGTAGTCTTCCGGGAAGGTCACGTCGATGACGAACTCTTCACCCGCTTTATGCCCCAGGATACCGTCTTCGAAACCCGGGATCATGCGGCCCTGGCCCATGGCCAGAACGAAATCGGTCGCTTTGCCGCCTTCGAAGGCTTCACCGTCGATGGAGCCGGTGAAATCGAGGGTCGCGCGATCTTCGGCACCCACAGCACCCTCTTTCGCCACCCAGGAAGCCTGCTGCTTACGCAGGGTTTCGATCATGGCGTCAACATCAGCGTCATTCACCTCAACCAGCGGCTTCTCAACCACGATGGTGTCCAGACCCTTCAGTTCGATCTCTGGGTAAACTTCGAACTCTACCGCGTAAGTGAAGTCGTCGCCCAGTTTGTATTCGCCCGGCACATACTTCGGCGCGCCGACCGGATTCAGTTTTTCTTTGATGATCGCGTCGACGAAATTACGCTGCATCAGATCGCCCAGCACGTCCTGACGTACAGATGCGCCATAACGCTGAGCGACGATGTTCATCGGCACTTTACCCTTACGGAAACCGTCAATGCGTGCCTTCTTGGCAACATTACGCAGTTCGCTCTCTACTGCTTTTTCGATGCTATCAGCAGTAACAGTAATATTTACGCGACGACCCAGGCCTTCGGTGGTTTCAACAGAAACTTGCATCTTATACCTCAAAAAATCACAGTGCTCGGTCAACGCTAGAAGCCGTTCTCCGCATCATGCCTGAGAGCCGCAACTTACTCTGAAGCGGGACGGCGCAAGAGTCACGCCCGCCGCCTTCCAAGTACCATTTCCGCCGTTATCGTCGTCCTCTCCTCGCGCTTACCTCGGCCAGCGCAGGAGACGCCAACGCATCACCGCCTCAATGTTGCTCGAAATTCATTGGGTCGATATCGCATTCCCTGTTTTCAGATGCGTCCCGAATACCATTCCGGAAAAATAGACGCGACATTATAGCGATGCGCGCACTGGGAGTCGAGAACCCGCGGGATTAAGTCACGCGGCGCCTCACACTTTCGCGCCGAACTCTCCGCTAGCCCCCGGCAACACGGACAAAAAAAGATGGCCATTAGGCCATCTCCGTCGCGGCGCTCGCCTCTGTTGGGCCGCAGCGCGCCTAAAAAGTTCCGTCTAAGCAAGGCTGGCGCTACCGTTACCGACACCGCGGCAAACCGGCGAGGCCAACACCGTATCCTGCAACCCCGCCCACTCTTTGCGGGTATAGGTATGCAACGCTAGGGCATGCACCCCATCGGCCATCTCTTCGGCCAACGCGCCGTAAATCGCGCGGTGGCGTTGCAGAAAGCGTTCGCCCTGAAAGCGGTCGCTGACCATGACCACCTTAAAATGGGTTTCCGATCCTGCCGGCACGTTGTGCCGATAACTTTCGTCTACCACATCGAGATAGACCGGCTCAAAAGCCGCGCGCAGTTTGGCTTCTATCTGCTCTCTCATCATACGACATCCCCTTATCCGGCAACGGCAGTGGTACATGACACGCTAACGCGTCGGGAGCACATCGCGGCGGCAGGCACCGCACTCGCATCCGATAGTCCCCGCGCCCCATCGGGGGCTGAGTCTATCTTTCCGCCTCCTTAACCTAAAGCGTAGCCGCTTTTTGCCATTCTACGCACTCCTTACATTAATTTAACGTCACGCTCTAGCGGCTTTCAACTGCAAATATAGCCTTATTATCAATAGGGTGAATCACCATTTCCGCCTACGGGCCCCGAGACGATCAACGCGGGAAGAAAATCCCCACCGGGGATCCCTCGCCCGCGGAGGCAATGGTATGATATACCTGTCCATCTCCTGCACAGCCGATGCAGTCCCTGTTATCACTCAACACCAGAAAATGGCTATCACAATGACTATGCTAAAAAAACTGTTTCTTCCTCTGCTGGCGCTGCTCGCCTTGGCCGGCTGCGCCAGCCAAAGTAATACTCTGAATATCAATCCGCAGATGGCGCTGCCACAGCCAGATCCTACGCTACAAGGCATCACTATCAGCATCAATGGCGCCGACGTTCGCCAAGATAAGGCGCTGGCAAAGGTCAACCGTGACGGTCAGTTGGTCACTCTGATGCCTCAGCGCGATCTGCGTTTCCTATTGCAAGAAATCTTAGAAAAGCAGATGAGCGCCCGCGGCTACATGATCGGTGCTAACGGTGCCGTCGACTTACAGATCGTGATTAACCGCCTGTATGCCGACGTTAGCGAAGGTAATCTGCGCTATAACATTACCACGCACGCCGATGTCTCCGTCATCGCTACCGCACGCAATGGTAGCAAGCTGGTGAAGACCTACCGCGCCAGCTATAACGAACAGGGTGCCTTCACCGCCAGCAATAGCAAGATCACCAATGCGGTCAATAATGCCTTGACGGACATCGTCAGCACCATGGCGCAAGACTCCAGCATCAGCGACTTCATTAAAGCCAACGCGCGTTAACCTGAACGCCGGTACGGCACGCCGTACCGGCCTATATCCTTATGCCAACAGCCTACTTTGCCATTTTCACCCAACGCCGCAGCGCCGTTCTGCTGTTGCTCGGCTTCGCCTCGGGGCTGCCGTTGGCCTTGACCTCAGGTACTCTCCAGGCCTGGATGACCGTCAGCGGTGTCGATCTAAAGACCATCGGTTTCTTCTCGCTGGTCGGCCAGGCTTACGTCTTCAAGTTTCTGTGGTCGCCGCTGATGGATCGCTACACACCGCCATTACTCGGCCGGCGTCGAGGCTGGTTGTTGTTGAGCCAAATTCTGCTGTTGCTAACTCTATTTGCCATGGGACTGCTCGATCCGCAGCGTCATCTGTGGTGGCTAGCGCTATTAGCGGTGCTGGTGGCGTTCTGCTCCGCCTCACAAGATATTGTCTTCGACGCCTATAAAACCGATCTGCTCAGCGCCGAGGAGCGCGGTGCCGGAGCCGCGATCTCGGTGCTCGGCTACCGCTTGGCGATGCTGGTCTCCGGCGGGCTGGCGCTATGGCTGGCTGATCGCTATCTCGGTTGGCAGGCGACCTACTGGCTGATGGCGGCGCTGATGTTGATCGGCATTGCCGCCACCCTATGGGCACCGGAGCCACAGTGTGATGTACCAGCCCCCCGTACCCTGGAGCAGGCGGTTCTGGCGCCGCTGCGCGACTTCTTCCAGCGCGATAACGCCTGGCTGATCCTGCTGCTCATCGTGATGTATAAGATGGGAGATGCCTTCGCCGGTAGCCTGAGCACCACCTTCCTAATCCGCGGCGTCGGCTTCGACGCGGGCGAAGTCGGCTTGGTCAATAAAACCCTAGGGCTGCTGGCCACCATCATCGGTGCCCTGTGGGGTGGGGTACTGATGCAGCGTCTATCGCTGTTCCGTGCCCTGATGCTATTCGGCCTCCTGCAAGGGATCTCCAACTTCGGCTACTGGCTATTGGCCATCACGGATAAGAGCCTGTTGACGATGGGCAGCGCCATCTTCCTGGAGAATCTGTGCGGCGGCATGGGAACGGCCGCCTTCGTCGCGCTACTGATGACCCTGTGCAACCGATCATTCTCCGCCACGCAATTTGCCCTGTTATCCGCGCTCTCCGCCGTTGGCCGCGTCTATGTTGGCCCTCTCGCTGGCTGGTTTGTCGAGCTGCATGGTTGGCCACTGTTCTACCTGTTCTCTGTGATCGCCGCCCTACCGGGACTGGCGTTGCTACTGCTATGCCGCCGCACACTGGAGTATGTTCAGGCGACCGGGACATTCCGCCAACGCCAGGCCTACGTCCAAGGCTATCGCTACGCACTGCGTCTGTTACTCGCTGGCGTACTGCTCATCACCCTCTGGCTGCTGGCGCTGCTGGCAGGGTACCTCGGGATGGCGGGGTTATCCTCTCTGGAGGAAACACTGTTTATCCTGGCGCTAACCCTATGTATAGCCGGTGTACTCTGGGGAGCCTGGCTCGACTACCGGGCTCAGACGCTAGCGCCACCACAGGCGTGAGAGCCGACCGATTCGCGTACCGATTCGAGGTTGTAATGAATGATTTTCGCATGACCCCCAACGAGCGTAAGGCTACCTGGGGACTGGGTGCCGTCTTTTCCCTGCGTATGCTAGGGATGTTTATGGTGTTACCGGTGCTGACCACCTATGGCATGTCCCTCAGCGGTGCCAGTGAGGCGCTGATTGGCTTAGCCATCGGCATTTATGGCGTTACCCAGGCGCTGTTGCAGATCCCCTGCGGCATTCTCTCCGATCGCCTGGGCCGTAAACCGTTAATCGTCGGAGGACTGCTGATCTTCGCCCTCGGCAGCGCCATCGCCGCACTGACCGACAATATTTGGGGCGTGATCCTGGGACGGGCGTTGCAAGGCGCCGGTGCCATCGCGGCGGCGCTGATGGCGCTACTGTCCGACCTGACTCGCGAACAGAATCGCACCAAGGCGATGGCTTTTATCGGGGTCAGTTTCGGCCTCACCTTCTCCCTCGCCATGGTCGCTGGCCCTTTACTCACACATATTCTGGGGCTTTCCGGCCTGTTCGCGCTGATCGCCCTGCTGGCATTACTCGGCGTAGTGATCACCCGTTACCTGATCCCCGAGCCGACGTCGCACCGTCTGAATCGCGAAGCCAGCATGGTGCGCGGCGCCTTTGGCCGGGTCTTGGCCAACCCGGCGCTATTGCGTCTCAATGCCGGGATCATGTGTATGCATATCCTGTTGATGTCCAGCTTTATCGCCCTGCCACCGTTGATGGAGCAAGCCGGGTTAGCGCGCGGTGAACAATGGAAAGTCTACCTTGGCACCATGCTGGTGGCCTTTATCGCCATGGTGCCCGGCATCATCTATGCCGAAAAACAACGGCGCATGAAGCCGGTGTTCCAATTCTGTGTAGTGGTATTGATCGCCGCCGAGGTGGTGTTGTGGTACGCCGGGTTGCATCTGACGGGCATCATCCTGGGGATACAGCTCTTCTTCTTCGCCTTTAATATGATGGAGGCCATGCTGCCCTCGCTGATCAGTAAGGAGTCACCACCCGGCTATAAAGGCACTGCCATGGGCGTCTACTCCACCTGCCAGTTTATCGGTGTAGCTATCGGCGGTATTCTCGGCGGCCTGGTTTACGCGCGCGGCGGGGCCGAGGCGGTATTTACCGGCTGCGCCGTGTTAGCGGTGATGTGGTTTGTTATCAGCCTGACGATGCAAGAGCCGCCTTATGTCAGCAGCCTACGCATCGTGCTACCGCCGACGCTAACGGCAGACGCATCCCTGACGCAACAGCTACGCCAGCTAACGGGAGTGAGCGACGCCATACTGGTGGCCGAGGAGCACACGGCCTACATCAAGATCGATAGCCTACTGACCAGCCGTGCCGCCATCGAACTGTTCCTGCAAAACTGTGCCGAGACGGCGGCCAGCGCGGCGGAGCCGACGTAAGGCCGCTACGCCCCGGCGCCTGCGATCAGTCGCGGAAGTTATTAAACTGGAACGGTTGGCCCAGATCGGCGCCTCGCACCAACGCCATCACGCCCTGCAAGTCGTCGCGTGACTTCCCTGTCACGCGCAGTTGATCGCCCTGGATCTGAGTCTGCACCTTCAACTTGCTGTCTTTGATCAGCTTGACCAGTTTCTTTGCCATCGCCGACTCAATGCCCTTCTGTAGCTTGGCTTCCACACTGTACAGCTTGCCGCTGTGCTCACACTCATCCGGGATGTCCAACGCCCCAGCTTCGATGCCGCGCTTCACCAACTTCTCACGCAGAATATCGACCAACTGCTTCACCTGAAAGTCAGAGATGGTCGTCAACTTGATGCTCTCGCTCTTCTCATTCAGTTCGATGCTGGCCTCGACGTTACGGAAATCCCAACGTGAAGCCAGTTCGCGCGTGGCGTTCTCCACCGCATTGCGCACTTCCTGCAAATCCACTTCGGATACGATATCGAATGACGGCATGTTACTTCTCCTCTCGCTATGATGCCGAGCATCATAGCGGCTCAGCGCCATGATGCAAGACACAGACGCCCCCCAGGCTTTTCCCTGAACAGATGGCGGCGATTTCCCCGCGCGGCACTGCGAATAAGCGAGAGAAAAGTTTATACTAAACACGGATAAGATGCGTTTTCGGCGCGCACGGAAACGCCATTGGAGGTGTAATGAAGATAACCGTTTTAGGTTGTGGTGCGTTGGGTAAATTATGGCTCTCCGCGCTGGTGCGGCGCGGGCATCAGGTGCAGGGCTGGCTGCGGGTGCCGCAGTCGGAATGTACAGTGCATCTGATCACGCCACAGGGTCTCACCGACCAGCGCCGTCTGCCGGCCAACGATCATGCCCAGTTGGCACAGAGTGATCTGCTACTGGTCACGCTGAAAGCCTGGCAGATCGCCAACGCGCTGCCCCCCTTGTTGCCCCGCCTCGCGCCCCACTGCACCATTCTGCTGTTGCACAACGGCATGGGGGCGCTGGATGACCTCACGCCTCTGCCCACCCAACCCCTGTTGCAGGGCAGCACCACCCATGCCGCACGCCGTGAAGGACATACCGTCTGGCATGTTGCCGGCGGCATCACCCATATCGGCCCGCTCAACGAGGCAGGCCAGGCATGTAGCGGGCTGGCCGACACGCTGCACCGGGCATTACCCGACGTAGCCTGGCACGATAATATTCAACCGGCGCTGTGGAATAAATTGGCCATCAACTGCGTGATTAATCCGCTGAGCGTACTGTATGGCTGCCATAACGGTGCGCTGGCCCAACGTCAGGAACACATCCATGCCCTGATCGCCGAGATCGCCGAGGTGATGGAGGCGGAAGGCTACCGCACCAGCGCCCAGACGCTCTATAGCTATGTGATGCAGGTCATCAACCAGACCGCCGACAACCTCTCTTCGATGTTGCAGGATGTACAGGCTCAGCGCCATACCGAAATCGACTACATCACCGGCTATCTAATCCGCCGTGGCCGTAGCCACGGTTTGGCACTCGCCGAAAACCGTCAACTTTTTGATCTGATAAAACGAAAGGAACAAACCTATGAGCGTATCGGCCTTGGTGTGTCTGGCGCCTGGCAGTGAAGAGACCGAAGCGGTCACGACCATGGATCTGCTCGTTCGAGCTGGTATCCGCGTCGTCAGCGCCAGCGTCGCACCGGATGGCAACCGGGAAATTGTTTGCTCGCGCGGCGTGCGCCTACTGGCGGACACCACGCTGGTCCAGGTGGCCGATGAGCCGTTCGACGTCATCGTCTTGCCCGGTGGCGTCGCTGGCGCCGAGTGCCTGCGCGATAGCGATCTGGTGATCGAGAAGATCCGCCAGATGCATCTGGAGGGCAAACTCATCGCCGCAATCTGTGCCTCGCCGGCGGTCGTCTTACAACACCACAACCTGTTTCCCATCGCCAACATGACCGGCTATCCGGGAATGAAAGCACAGATCCCGGCAGAAAAATGGATGGATAAGCGCGCCTACTACGACGAACGCGTCCGCCTACTGACCAGCCAAGGGCCGGGCACCAGCATCGACTTTGCCTTGAAAATCATCGATATTCTGCTTGGCAAAGCGCAAGCCGCCCGCGTTGCGGCACAATTGGTCACCGCCGCCGGTATCCACGATTACCACAGCTAACCATGCCGCCGCGCCTGCCGACATGGCAGCGGCGGTGCTGGTGCTCGACGGTTACGGCACCGATACAAGGCGGGAGGCATATAACTTGATGTTGCCACTCAGCCGCTAAGATAGGCTAAGTGGCAACGCAGAGGGAGGGGCGCTTAAGGGCGGTAGACGCGGACGTTGTGGTAGCCCTGCTCTTGCAGGTAGAGCGCCTGCAAACGGCTCATCACCCCGCGCTCACAATACAACACGTAGCGACGGTGTTGGTCCAGATCAGCGAACGCATTGGCTAATTTATAGAATGGCAAGCAGATCACTTCGCTCCCGTCGAGTTGCAACGGCTTACGCTCCTGCTCGTCGGGGGCACGGATATCCAGCACCACATCGCCTTCCGCCAACGATTCGATCGTCTCGACCTCGACGACGTCGGCCTTGCTCTGACGCGCGATATCGCGAATATCCAGGGTCTGCGCCTCGTCAACAACCCGATCCAGAATGGCGAAATCGAAGTGCTCTTCTTCGGCCTCGATCTTCGCCTTCACCGCTTTCACCGTCGGACTCTTCGAGATCACCCCACAGAATTCCGGCATGGTCTTGGCGAAATCTTCGGTGCCGATCTCACGTGCCAGACGAATGATATGCTCCTTATCGTGGGCGATCAGCGGACGCAGCACCAGGGTATCACTCACCCCATCGATCAAGCGCAAGTTGGTCAAGGTCTGGCTAGAGACTTGGCCCAACGCTTCGCCGGTCACCAATGCCTGGATACCGTAACGCTCCGCCACGCGTGAAGCCGCGCGCACCATCATGCGCTTAAGCACCACCCCCATCTGACCGTCGTCAACTTTCTCTAGGATCTCGCCTACCACGGGCGCGAAGTCGATAGCGACGAAGCGAACGCGGTGCGAACTGCCAAAACGGTTCCACAGATAATGCGCTACCTGCTTCACCCCAATCTCATGGGCGGAGCCGCCCAGGTTAAAGAAGCAGTAATGCACGCGACAGCCACGTCGCATCAGCATATAGCTGGAAACCCCGGAATCGAAGCCGCCGGAGATCAATGACAACACATCTTCCTGGGTACCGATGGGGTAACCGCCCTGGCCTTCGAAGCGGCCACGTACCAGCAGTAAACGATCGTCTTCGATCTCCAGGTTAACCGTTACCTCGGGGTGTGTCAGACGCACGCGGGCGCTGGGAATATGCTGATTCAGCCCCCCACCGACGTAACGCTCGACTTCGATTGAAGTGAAGTCATGCTTGCCACGCCGTTTTACGCGGACGCAGAACGTCTTGTCTTCCAACTGCTCGCGGTACATTACCAGCGTCTGTTCGAAGATATCGTGCAGATCGGTGAAGGGGTGATCCTCCACCTCTAAAATGTGATGAATACCCGGGATTCGGGTTAAGGCAGCGCGCACCAGGTCGCGGCGGCTTTCCTCTTTGGCCCGAACTTCGATATGATCCCAATGGCGCGTTACCGCCAGATCTTCAACCAACGGTTTCAACACGTTGCGGATATTCCCAGTCAGGATTTTAATAAAGCGCAGACGTACAGACTGGCTTTTGATAGTGATTTCCGGGAATAATTTAATGATAAACTTCATGGCGGTCGTGGCTAATAGTCGTCGAGATATGCGTTAAAAGGGCTTACACTGCACGGGCGTGTCACGCCGTGCCGAGCACAGGGCGCGCAGTATACCACTAAGTTAGCCAAAACGGTGCGAACATGTACGCGGGCAGGTGCAGAATCTTGCCGTGTCACGGACGTCACCCTCGTTTTGCCAGCAACCAAGTAAAGAGATTATGGCCAAGAAAGCACCTGCCGCACCGGCATTTGAACAGGCACTCAGCGAACTGGAACAGATCGTGGTGCGTCTGGAATCCGGCGATCTGCCGCTGGAAGAGGCGCTCAACGAGTTCGAGCGCGGCGTCCAACTGGCCCGCCAAGGACAGCAGACACTACAGCAGGCGGAACAGCGCGTAAAAATTCTACTGAGCGACGATCAAGATGCGCCGTTGTCACCCTTCAACCCAGAGCAAGAGTGAATCATGGCGTCCTTTGAACAACAGTTGAAAGCCTACCGTCAGCGGGCGGACGCCGCCTTATCTCGGGCGCTGGAGAGCCAAGCGCACCTCGACGGGCCGTTGGTCGATGCCATGCGCTACGGCGCCCTGTTAGGCGGTAAGCGGCTGCGCCCCTATCTGGTGTATGCTACCGGCAGCCTGTTCGGCTGCGCGCTCGACGCACTGGATGCGCCGGCTGCCGCCATTGAGTGCATCCACGCCTATTCGTTGCTACACGACGACCTGCCGGCGATGGACGATGACGATCTACGGCGCGGGCAGCCAACCTGCCACATTAAATTCGGTGAGGCTCACGCCATTCTGGCCGGCGACGCCTTGCAGACCCTCGCCTTTACCATTCTGGCCGACAGTCCGATGCCCGGCGTCGCCGAGCGCGATCGGCTGCGTATGCTGAGCGAACTGGCACACGCCAGCGGAGCCGCCGGCATGTGTGGCGGCCAGGCATTGGATCTTGCCGCCGAGGGACGGCACATCGATCTGGCGGCTCTGGAGCAGATCCACCGCCACAAAACCGGGGCCTTGATCCGCGGAGCGGTACGCCTGGGCGCACTGGCCGGCGGTGACGCGGGCCGCGCGGCGCTCAATACGCTTGACCGTTACGCCGACGCCATCGGCCTGGCGTTCCAGGTGCAAGACGACATCCTGGATGTGGTCGGCGATAGCAGCAAGACCGGTAAACGTCAGGGGGCCGATCAACAACTCGCAAAGAGCACCTACCCGGCCCTACTGGGGCTGGCGCAAGCGCGGCAGAAGGCCGCCGACCTCCAGCAGGAGGCGCTACACGCCCTGGCAGAGCTTGAACAACAGCACAACCTGAATACACAGGCGCTAAAATCCTTAGCCAGTTTTATCATTGAGCGCGATAATTAACGCCATACTAACAACCTTGTCCTCCAAGCCTAAACGGCGAGGTTGTCCCGAATAAGTCGACATGAGCCGCTAATGAGTTTTGATATTGCCAAATACCCTACGCTGGCGCTGGTGCAAGATCCCGACGATCTGCGTCTGCTGCCCAAAGAGAGTTTGCCGAAGCTGTGTGATGAGCTCCGCCAGTACCTGCTGAACAGCGTCAGCCGCTCCAGCGGGCACTTCGCCTCCGGGCTAGGCGCCGTCGAACTGACCGTGGCGCTGCACTACGTCTACCACACCCCGTTCGACTCGCTGATCTGGGATGTCGGCCACCAAGCCTATCCGCATAAAATCTTGACCGGACGGCGTGATCGCATCGCCACCATTCGTCAGAAAGGCGGGTTACACCCCTTCCCGTGGCGGGATGAGAGCGAGTATGACGTGTTGAGTGTCGGTCACTCCTCCACCTCGATCAGCGCCGGTCTGGGCATGGCGGTCGCCGCCGAGCGGGAAGGTCAGGGACGGCGCACCGTCTGTGTCATCGGCGACGGTGCGATGACCGCAGGAATGGCCTTCGAGGCGATGAACCATGCTGGCGACATCAAGGCCGACATGCTGGTGGTGTTGAACGACAACGAGATGTCGATTTCGGAAAACGTCGGAGCCCTGAACAACCACCTGGCGCAACTGCTCTCCGGTAAGCTGTATGCCAGCCTGCGCGAGGGAGGCAAGAAGGTGCTCTCCGGTCTGCCGCCGATCAAAGAGTTGGTCAAGCGTACCGAAGAGCACCTGAAAGGCATGGTCGTGCCGGGAACCCTGTTCGAAGAGCTGGGCTTTAACTACATCGGTCCAGTCGATGGTCACGATGTGCTGGCGCTGGTGGCGACGCTGAAAAACATGCGCGACCTGAAAGGCCCACAGCTGCTGCACATCATGACCAAGAAAGGGAAAGGCTATGCGCCGGCGGAGAAAGATCCCATCAGTTGGCATGCGGTGCCCAAGTTCGATCCGGCCTCCGGTACGCTTCCCAAGAGCAACGCCACCCTGCCAACCTACTCCAAGATCTTTGGCGACTGGCTGTGCGAGACGGCGCGTAACGATGAGAAACTGATGGGGATCACCCCGGCGATGCGTGAAGGTTCCGGCATGGTGCGCTTCTCACGCGAATTTCCGCAACAGTTCTTCGATGTTGCCATCGCCGAACAACACGCCGTCACCTTTGGTGCCGGGCTCGCTATCGGCGGCTATCACCCGGTGGTGGCCATCTATTCCAGCTTCCTACAGCGCGCCTACGACCAGTTGATCCACGATGTCGCCATCCAGCGCTTGCCGGTGTTGTTCGCCATCGATCGCGGCGGTATCGTCGGCGCCGATGGTCAAACTCATCAGGGTGCCTTCGATCTCTCCTTTCTGCGTTGTATCCCTCATCTGCTAATCATGACACCGAGCGATGAGAACGAGTGCCGCCAGATGCTCCAAACCGGCTATGAATACCGCCAGGGCCCCTCGGCAGTGCGTTATCCGCGCGGCAGCGGAACCGGAGCGGCGTTAGCGCCGCTCGCTGCCTTGCCAATCGGCAAAGGGCTGCTACGCCGCCATGGCAAGCGTATCGCCATCCTCAACTTCGGCACCCTACTGCCGGAGGCGCTGGCTGCCGCCGAACGGCTCAATGCCACTGTCGCCGACATGCGCTTCGTCAAACCGCTGGATGACGCATTAGTGTGCCAACTGGCGCAGCAACACGACTACCTGATCACCTTAGAAGAGAACGCGGTGATGGGCGGTGCCGGTAGTGGTGTCAACGAACTGTTGATGCAGCGGCGCCTGTCGTGCCCAGTGTTGAACATCGGTTTGCCGGACAGCTTCGTGCCGCAGGGGAGTCAGGAAGAGATCCGCCACGATCTACAACTGGACGCCGATGGTATCGTCGCACAGTTCGACGCCTGGCTGGCACGTTGACCGTCCCCTGGACGACCTCGAGGCCCCTCGCGCAGAGGGGGCCTCACCCAGAGAGGCTGGCATCGCGCTGGGATGAGTCCCAGTCTGGTTTCCCGATCAGCTAGCGCAACACCGCGATGCCTGTTTTTCCACGTGGACTATGCCCGCTTACGCTCTATTTTCTCATCAGACCCTGGGGGCACACCGCGCGAGACCGCAGGCTCTGCGCGGGATGCCGCGTTTTCGGTTGCCCTGCGCTAGCACTGGCCGCCTGTCGCCCTCAACCAGGTAAGCAACTTCCCCTTAGCAAAACGTAATTACAGACGCATTCCCCAGCAGATAAAACGGGTATTCCCACGAATGTTGCCGCCCTATTTTCTGTAACAATTCCCTGCTATAAGTTTTTTCCATTCTCACACACACCATTTTCATTTGAATTATCTACGCGAGTAGATTCATTAATTTGTCGTGAAAATACTATATCTACGCGAGTAGAACATGACGGATAAACATCAGGTACAACGGTCGACAGATAACGTCAAGGAGTGCTTATGAACACACATGTATCCTCTGTTCCTATGACTGACGAGCAGCAAGCCGCACAGGAAAGGCTGGAAACCCCTGAGGGACGTCGCGAGTTCTGGCGCGCGGCATTTTCCTGTTGGTTAGGCACCACAATGGAATATGCCGATTTTGCCCTGTATGGCCTGGCTGCTGGCATTATCTTTGGCGACGTATTTTTTCCGGAAGCCACACCTGTTATCGCACTACTTTCCAGCTTTGCCGCCTATTCCGTTGGTTTTCTTGCCCGTCCTATTGGTGCGTTGCTGTTTGGCTGGCTCGGTGATCGCCATGGCCGGAAAATAGTTATGGTGACCACGATTGGGTTAATGGGCATATCAACCATGTTGATCGGTTTAATTCCCAGCTACGCTCAGATCGGTGTTTGGGCACCGACATGCCTGGTCATCTTACGATTCCTCCAGGGGTTGGGGGCAGGAGCGGAGCTTTCCGGTGGTACCGTAATGCTCGGTGAATATGCCCCAGTTAAGCGCCGTGGGCTGGTCTCCTCCATTATCGCTCTAGGATCGAATAGCGGAACATTACTGGCTTCATTCGTTTGGCTTATCGTGTTGCAAATGGAGAAAGAAGCCTTATTGAGCTGGGGGTGGCGTATTCCTTTTCTTTGCAGTTTTCTCATCGCCGCCACCGCACTGTTTATTCGCCGCCATCTGCGTGAAACTCCGGTGTTTGAACGACAGAGAGCACACCTACAGGCCGAACGCGACAATGCGTTTCGCCAGAGTATGGAACGACCGCAGCATGACTCCCGCGGTTTCTGGCGGCGTACCAGAGCGTTCTGGACCATGGTCGGATTACGCATCGGTGAAAATGGTCCTTCCTACCTCGCCCAGGGATTCATGATTGGTTATGTCGCCAAGGTATTAATGGTTGATAAATCCATCCCCACCGTTGCTGTATTTATCGCGTCAATTTTGGGATTTGCCATTATTCCTTTGGCGGGGTGGCTTTCTGATCGGTTTGGCAGACGCATCACTTATCGTTGGTTTTGTCTATTACTAATCCTGTACGCATTCCCAGCGTTTATGCTGTTGGATTCCCGTGAGCCATGGATTGTTATCCCGACGATCATTAGCGGCATGGGGCTAGCCTCTCTGGGAATTTTTGGGGTTCAGGCTGCCTGGGGCGTTGAACTGTTTGGGGTGACCAATCGTTATACCAAAATGGCTTTTGCTAAAGAACTGGGGTCCATTATGTCTGGCGGTACGGCTCCCTTGGTGGCCTCGGCCTTACTTTCATTTTATGGTCACTGGTGGCCCATCGCTCTCTACTTTTCACTGATGGCCGCGATTGGTTTGATCACCACGTTCTTCGCCCCGGAGACGCGGGGACGCGACCTCAACTTACCGCAGGATGCGATTTAACCACTGAGAACATGGGAAGCGCATTCGTTATCAACGATTTTCAAATTCTCACACCCTATGCTTATTGGGAAAAGACTATCTTGAAATCAATTAAATAGGTGCTTTGTGACCTACCTACACTCACAACGTGTAACACGCGCGGATGTTGCCAAAGAAGCGGGAACATCTGTCGCTGTTGTTAGTTATGTTATTAATCACGGCCCGCGCCCAGTCGCTGAGGCGACCCGGCAGCGCGTATTGCAGGCGATAAAAAAGACCGGTTACCGTCCCAATGGTATTGCGCGCGCCCTAGCTTCAGGTAGTACGCAAACCTATGGACTCATTGTGCCTGACATCACTAACCCGTTTATCGCTTCAATGGCTCGAGCTCTGCAACGTGAAGCCTTTGCGGATGGCAAAATACTTCTGCTAGGTGACGCGGGCGACAGTAGTGGACGAGAACGTGAGCTGATTAATAATATGTTACACCGTCAAGTCGACGGACTTATCTATACCAGTGTTGACCGACATCCCTATATTGACTTAATTCATGAAAACGCAACGCCCTGTGTCATGTTGGATCACCTAGCGGGCAGGCTAGATGTCAGTGTAATTCAGGTCGATGAAGAACTGGCGGCAAGGCAGGTCACGCAGCACCTTATCGATCACGGCTACCGCGACATTGGCATTATTTGCGGTCCACGTGACATGTTGAATACACAAGATCGCATCCGGGGATGGCAATTAGCGTTGGAAGCCTCATCACTCACTATCAACCCCAGTTGGATCTTTTCGACTGGCTATACCCGCGCTGGCGGCTACGAGGCGACGAAACGCTTATTGCAAGGTCCCCTCCCGCGTGCGTTGTTCGCGAGCAATGAACAGCAGGCACTCGGTTGTTTACGAGCCCTGGCCGAACAAGGGCTCCGAGTACCACAGGACATGGCACTCGTCTGCTTTAACGCTACGCAAGAATCGGCTTACAACGTCCCCTCTCTGACCGCCGTCCGACAGCCTGTCGACCAAATGGCCCGTGCGGCAATCTCGATGTTGAAAAACTGGAATGGCGAGGCTCGGCGCATTGAATTTGCGTTTTTTTTACAAATAGGAGAGTCTTGTGGCTGCCAGCACCATGAAAACCTCCTTGAAACGAGGTAAAAATGGAATGATGCGCGTAATTATCGACTGTGATCCAGGTAACGGCGTTCCCGGCGCCAATATCGATGATGGCCTCGCACTAGCGCTGGCCATTGCCGCACCGCAACTCTCTCTGGAGATGATCACAACCGTGGCCGGTAATACACCGGTCGAGATTGGCTACGCTGTCGCCCAAGATCTCGTGCATCAGTTAGCGCTCCCGATTCCTGTCTATCGTGGTGCTGCGCGTGCGCTCAAAGAGGACCCTCGCCCCTGGAGGGAAAAGCTGGATCATGGTGTGGATCATCATGGTTTACGCCAGCTCTGGGCGGATGTTCCCGCTCCGCCGACATATCAGACTGAGAAATCGCTTGCACCTGAAGCTATAGGCGAACTGATATGCAACCATCCCGGTGAAATAACGTTGGTTGCAACTGGACCACTCACCAACGTGGCCATAGCTCTGCAACACTATCCGCAACTCGTCCATGCCGTGAAAAATATCGTCATCATGGGGGGCGTATTCAATGTGCCGGGTTATCGAAAAGACACGAATTTTAGTCTGGATCCCGAAGCGGCACATGCCGTGCTCACCTGCGGTGCGCCGATGACATTAGTTCCACTGGATGTCACTACCCAAACCCAATTGCTCCACACCGACTTAGATCAGCTGGCGATGACAAACAATGCCCTGAGTCGCTATCTAGTGCAAACTATTCGCCCGTGGCTCACTTACTCCATGCAGACCCGTAATCTGCCCGGCTGCTGGATCCACGATGTGTTGACTATCGCCTGGCTGTTGGATCCCACACTGTCCGCTACGACAGCCAGTTTTCTGGCTGTCTCACTTGAAGGCCCCTCACGCGGTATGACCCGCCATTATGGACACACCAAACCGGATAGCCGCATTCCCGCCCCTAAAGGCGCAATGATAAACATTTTGCAGACTATCGATAACCAACGACTTCTTTCGCTGATTACACACTATATACACCGCTACAACGCCTAACACGACGGCACAGGAGAGATCGTTTTCACACGGTCGGTGAATGGCTATTTTAATAAAAAAATCAATATGTTGTCACGATATCTATCGACAGCGAAGCGGATCTACTTACATGGCAGGTGCGACAATACGCCATATTTTTTCTGAGAAAACTCATCTACCGCGTCCGCTTACGCTCTATTTTCTCATCCGCCCCTGGGGTCACGCGTAATCGATACTTTCCGGCACATGGCCGAGTGACCTCTCTGACGCTGAGCCCAAACATCCCCCGGCTATCGATAGGAACACGAGCCCCCCGCCCGTGGGCATGCCGCGATGGCGAAAGCCTCGCGTAGGCACATCATGGGGTATTGATGAAATGTCAGAAAATCCCTCAGACGCCATGCCCCGTCGCGTCGCCGAAAATGAAGTAGGGGCTCAGAATAGCCCATAGTACCCAGCCAGCCACAATAGGATCGCTGACAGCACCCCGGCGACGATGTCATCCACCATGATCCCCCAACCGCCATGCACGTTGCGATCGAACCAGCGAATCGGCCAGGGTTTCCACATGTCAAGCACGCGGAAGATGATCAAGCCCAGCACGATCCAACGCCACTCTAGGGCCGGTACCGCCAGCAGGGTGATCCACATGCCAACGAACTCATCCCAGACGATACTGCCATGATCGTGAACCCCCATGTCGCGGGCGGTTCGGTGGCACAGATAGGTTCCCAACACGATGCTCAGTAGCAGAAAGATCAGATACAGCGCCAAGGGAAGCTGTGTCAGCAACAGCCAAAAGGGGATCGCCGCAATGGAGCCGATGGTACCGGGCACCAGCGGACTCAATCCGCTCCCGAAGCCGGTCGCCAACAGATGAAAGGGGTTCGCCATGCGCAGGCGCGCCTTCGCCGCCTGGCGTTGTGTCTTCGTCATCTTAGCCAAAGTGATCAAACCCCTGTAGATCCAGTGTAACCTGACGATCCCCGCGCCATAGGCAGATCCCCTCCGACGCGGGGATCACCTGCCCGACACAAGTAAAACGGCAACCCAACTGGCCGAGAGCCATATCCAGGGCACCGCGCGAAATCTCCGGCACGGTAAAGCACAGCTCATAATCCTCACCCCCGGCTAACGACCAGCGCTGACGCGTCTCGGCATCCACTTGGCGCAACAGGGCCTCGGACTGTGGTAGCTTATCCAGGTACAGATTAGCGCCGCAGCCGCTGGCCTTGAGGATATGGCCGAGATCGGCGATCAAACCATCGGAAATATCGATGGCAGCGCTGGCCAGATCACGCAGTGCTTGCCCTTGCAGCAGGCGTGGCTGCGGGCGCAGATGGCGCGCCAACAGATAGCGGCGATCGGCCTCATCGCTGACCGTCAACTGGCGCTGCAACAACGCCAGACCGGCGGCGCTATCGCCCAGCGTCCCGGTGACGTAGACCCAGTCGCCGACGCGCGCGCCACTGCGTTGCAGCGCCCGTCCCGCCGGTACCAGTCCCTGCACGGTATAGGTCATGCTCAACGGGCCGCGGGTGGTATCGCCCCCGATCAGTTGCATGCCATAGTAGTCCAGTTGCTCGAACAGTGCGTCGCTAAAAGCCTGCAACCAAGGCTCATCTACCGCAGGTAAGGTCAGCGCCAACGACGCCCAGGCGGGATCGGCGCCCATCGCCGCCAAATCGCTAATATTTACCGCCAGAGATTTATAACCGAGGTCGGCCGGATCGATGTCCGGCAGGAAGTGCAAGCCGCTGACCAGCGTATCGCTGCTGACGGCCACCCATTGCTTTTCCGAAACGGACAGCAACGCGCAATCGTCGCCGATGCCGCATTGGACATCGTGGCGTAGCGTGCGCTGGCGGTTAAAGTAACGGGCGATCAGATCAAACTCACCGTATGCCATAACGAGATTCCTACGCGCGGCGCGCCCGCGATAGCCGAAAAAAAGGCCGGAAATCCGGCCTATTGCGTAGCTATCAGCCCAACGGGCCGGGCGGGTAAGCCGCGCTGTTTATTTGCGATTCGGGCGCACCTGCGGTGCGATTTTGTCCAGCACGCCATTGACGAACTTGTGGCTATCTTCCGCGCCAAAGGTTTTGGCCAATTCAACGCCTTCGTTGATCGCCACCTTGTAGGGAACGTCCTGACGCTTGCTCAGTTCATAGATAGAGACGCGCAGGATAGCTTTTTCCACCTGCCCCAGCTCATCCAGTTGGCGAGACAGCACCGGAGCCATCAGACCATCCAGATAGTCCGCATTGCTTGCCACACCGGACAGCAGTTCACGGAAGTAGTTTACATCAACGTCTTTCACGTCCTGCTCAGACAGAAACTGGTATTCGATATCGGCGATATCGTTTTTAGAGATCTGCCAGGAGTAGAGTGCCTGGACGGCACACTCACGGGCGCGGCGACGGGCAGCAGGTTTCACGGAATTCCCCTTACTAATAAATCAGGCTT
Organism: Edwardsiella hoshinae NBRC 105699 = ATCC 33379; assembly: GCF_000474215.1. Lineage (GTDB taxonomy): Bacteria > Pseudomonadota > Gammaproteobacteria > Enterobacterales > Enterobacteriaceae > Edwardsiella > Edwardsiella hoshinae. Next base: position 35,225 of record NZ_BAUC01000013.1, read on the forward strand.
TAATGGCTGTCAGTACATTGATCATTTCGAGTGCGGTCAGCGCGGCTTCCGCCCCTTTGTTCCCCGCTTTAGTCCCTGCACGATCAATGGCTTGTTCGATGGTTTCGGTGGTTAGCACGCCAAAGGCGACCGGCACTTCGCTATTCAGCGCGACGCTGGCCAAGCCCGAGCTGCACTCACCGGCAACAAATTCAAAATGGGCGGTGCCGCCGCGGATCACCGTTCCCAGCGCCACGACGGCGTCATAACGGCCGGTCGCCGTCAGTGCGCGTACGGTCAGCGGCAGTTCATAGGCACCCGGCACCCAGACTACGGTGATATTTTCGTCAGAAACCTGACCAATACGCTTCAGCGCGTCGATCGCCCCTTCCAACAAACTGTCATTGATGAAATGGTTAAAACGCGCGATCGCGATGGCAACACGCGCTTGAGGGGCAGCAACAACGCCTTGAATCGTTTTCATACGGTTTCCTTAACATACGTAAGTTATACCCCGCAGGGGGGCGGATTCTATCATACTCTTTGCGTTTCTGCTCAGCTCCGTTGCCATTTAGGCTACGCGTAGCGTCAGACGCAAATCGTCACCGACGCGCGTCACCTCGCTAAAACTCAACGACGGCGCGTCGCCCAGGCGCTCCAGCCCGGGTAAGTGACACAATCCTCGCGCCGCATCGCCTAATAGCTTCGGCGCCAGATAGACAATTAATTCATCGACCACGCCGGCCTGCAACAACGCACCGGCCAGACGCGGGCCGGCTTCGACCCATACGCTGTTGATCTGCCGCTTACCCAATTGCATCATCAGCAGCACCAAATCCAAGCCGGCGCCATTACGCGGCAGCGCCAACTGGCTTACCGTCGCCGGCCAAACCTGCTCATCGGGCGTCTCGCGTACCAGCAAGGTCTCGCCCGGCTGAGTGATTAACCGATGGTGCGGCGTCACACGGTTATGGCTGTCGACGATCACTCGCAGCGGCTGGCGTAGCCATGCTCGCGGATAATGACGCTGCGTCTCCTCATCCAGCTCATCCCAGCGTACCGTCAGCGACGGATCATCGGCCAGCACCGTGGCGCTACTGCTTAAGATGGCTGAGCTCTGTGCCCGATAGCGCTGTACATCGGCGCGGGCAGCAGCGGCGGTGATCCACTGGCTTTCTCCAGAGGCCATGGCGGTGCGGCCATCGAGTGAAGCAGCCAATTTCAATTGGACATAAGGAAAACCGGTGCGCATGCGCTTCAAGAAACCTTGGTTGACCGCTTCGGCCTCGGCCAACATCAGCCCATGGCGTACGTCGATGCCCGCCTGCTGCAAGCGATACAGTCCGCGCCCCGCCACGTGCGGATTGGGATCCTGCATCGCCGCCACCACCCGGCTGACACCGGCGGCGATCAACGCGTCGGCACAAGGCGGGGTACGGCCATGGTGGCTACACGGCTCCAGGGTTACATAAGCCGTTGCGCCCCGCGCACGTTCGCCGGCCATACGCAGCGCATGCACCTCGGCATGCGGCTCACCGGCACGCAGGTGGAACCCTTCGCCGACGATCTGTCCGTCACGCACCAGCACGCAACCGACGTTGGGATTCGGAGTAGTGGTAAAACGACCGCGGCGCGCCAGCTCGAAAGCGCGCGCCAGGTAAAATTCATCAGGATGGCTAGCCGACATCGTTACGATCTCCTGCGCGCGCGGCGCTACTCCTGCAAACGGGCGATCTCTTCGCCGAATTCGCGTACATCCTCAAAACTGCGGTAGACGGAGGCAAAACGGATATAGGCGACCTTATCGAGCCGCTTCAGCGCATCCATCACCAGGTTGCCGACCATCTTCGTCGGCACTTCGCGCTCGCCAGTCGCGCGCAACTGCGATTTAATCTGACTGATGGCCATTTCGACATCGTCAGAGTTAACCGGACGCTTCTCCAGCGCCTTCAGCATACCGCTACGCAGCTTATCTTCGTTAAAGGGCTCCCGCACACCGTTGCTCTTGACCACGCGAGGCATGACCAACTCGGCCACCTCAAAGGTGGTGAAACGCTCGTTACAAACCAGACACTGACGGCGGCGGCGTACCTGTGAGCCATCGCCCACCAGACGTGAATCGATGACTTTGGTATCGACGGCGGAACAAAACGGACAGTGCATAACTCTTCCTGAACAGCTTCGGGGTCGCCATAGTGTACCCTCAACGCCGCTGACAACAAAGGGAGAGGGCCCTTCGTTTGCAGAGAAAATCACACCAGCGAACGATAAAACACATATTTTGCCCGCGATATCACCAAACTCGCAGACAACGGTGCAAGGAATATCCCACCTCGGCCAAGCGAGGGAAAAGAGCCGACTGTCCCTGCGCGCCATGCGTCATATTCACTCCCATGAATATTCTTTTTATTCACATATAAATAAAAAAGTTCCCCAACCAAAATCGATTAATTATTGAGCAATAATTCACATCTTTGCGGCGGCGCCGAATTTTATAATAGTAAAAAAAGGAGATCGTTTATTTATGGAACGGAATACATTTATAGAAAAATACTTTACGCCGCGTCGGCATACCGACAGCGTAAAATGGGATGGGTTACAGGAGAAGTTCGGCGATGGCGATCTGCTCGCCATGTGGGTCGCCGATATGGACTTTCGCTCCCCTGATGCCGTCATCGATGCCCTCCTTCAGCGGGTACAACACGGCGTATTCGGCTACGGCCAAATACCGGAAGCCTACTTCCACGCGTTTATACAGTGGCAGCAGCAACGGCATGGCTACGCTATCCAGCGTTCATGGCTGCGTTATACGCCCGGCGTCGTCACAGGCCTGTACTGGGTGATTAATGCTTTCACCCGCCCCGGCGATGCCGTGATGGTCAATACGCCAGTGTACTATCCGTTTTTACAGGCCATCCGCGACTGCGGACGTACGCTGATCACCTCTGATCTCATTAATCATCAAGGCTATTACCGCATGGACTTCGCCGATATGGCGGAAAAAATCGCCGCGCATCGAGTCCGGCTATTTATCCTCTGCTCGCCGCATAACCCGGTAGGACGCGTCTGGCAAGAACAAGAACTTGCGCAACTGCTGGCACTGTGCGCTCAACATAATGTGTTAGTCATCTCTGATGAGATCCACCAGGATCTGGTGATCGAGGGTCAGCATCGTCCGAGTGCCACGGTTGAGGCGGGCGCGTTCCGCTCACGCATTCTCACCTTCACCGCCGCCTCCAAGACCTTCAATCTGGCCGGGCTAAAGAACGCATTTCTCATCGTTGAGTCCCCCACGTTGCAGGAAACCTTTGATGATTATGCCGGACGCGTAGTCCATACCACCAACGGCGGCCTACTAGGCTACTATGCTATCGCCGCCGCCTACCGTCACGGCGCTGACTGGCTGCGGCAGGTGCTGGCGCTCATTCGCGATAACTATCACTACATCGATGCCACCCTGCGCCAGGCGCTGCCCCTGATCCAAATTTCACCGTTACAGGGTACCTATCTAATGTGGATCGATCTGCGCGCCTACTGTAGCGACGACACGCTGCCGCAACTGATCCAGCAACAGGGGCGGCTCGCCGTCGACTATGGCTCATGGTTCGGCGACGCAGGACGCGGTTTTATTCGCCTGAATATCGCCACGTCACCGGCGTATATTCGCCAGGCGGTCGACAATATCATCCAGGCATTGAAGCCCGCCTAATACTTTCCGCTACCGCGTGCGCCGCTACCACGCGGTGCGGAGCTCGTATCAAGCATAACAGGAGTCAGAATAGCCGTGTCATTCCTCCTCCCATGACACTGAACCACCGCGCTGAGCCATCCCTGGTATAGCGTCACGGTTCGCCTACGCAAGGGACTGACATTATGAGTACCAAAGAGCTAAAACGGGTATTAGGTCGCGCCGACTTGATGGGGATCGCCGTCGGACAGATTATCGGCGCCGGGATTATGTCATTAACCGGTGTCGCCATCGCCATGACCGGACGCTCGGCCAATTTTGCCTTTCTCATATCCACTCTCTTTGTCATCGCGGCAGCCATTCCACTCGTCTTCGTCAACAGCTGCCTACGCCTGCGCGGCGGCTTCTATACCCAGACCAGCATTTTCATCGGCGCTAAATGGTCTGGACTGTATATCATCCAATACGCCATCGGCTGTATCTCCATCTCGCTGTTTACTATCTCACTGGCACAGTATCTCCACCCTTTTCTGCCTATCGTCAGTGAAAAAAGTCTCGCCATCGGTGTACTGACACTGTTCTTCATCATCAACTATTTTGGCGTAGCCAACGCCGCCCGGGTGCAAAAGCTGATGGTGCTGTGTCTGATTAGCGCGTTACTCCTGTTTACCCTGTTCGGCCTATTTAAAATCCAGCCAGGCTTCTTCAGCGCCCCCGACTTTCTCACCCACGGCATGATCGGCATGCTGCAAACGGCGGCACTGCTGGTCTTCGCCACCGGAGGTGCCGAAGTGATCGTCGATGTCAGCGGCGAGGCCAAGAATCCCAAACGGGACATTCCACTGGTGATCATCATCTCTACACTGGCTGTGGCTCTGCTCTATGCCCTGCTATGCAGCGTGGCCGCCGGTGTCCTCCCGGTCGCAGAGGTCGCCGACAAGTCACTCCTCTTGGTTGCCGAAACGATCATGCCACGCCCCCTGTTCATCTACTTTGTCATCTGCGGCGCCATTTTCGCCCTAGCCACGACCCTGAATGCCAAAATCAGTACCTGCACCAAGCCGATTCTACAGGCCTGTGACGATGGTTGGTTTCCCCGGCGATTGGCCTATCTGCACCCTCGCTATAAAACGCCGGTCTATCTGCTGATGATTTTCTACCTGATTGGACTAATCCCCATCCTGTTTGACTTTAGTATGAGTACCATCGCCAGCAGCGTGGTGCTGCTGGCCTACAGCTTTAAGATCGTTCTCGCCTATAAGGTCCTGGACTTACCCCGATTGTTTCCCCAGCAGTATGCCCAGTCACCCTATCGCGTCTCTCCACTGGCCCTGAAGTGCCTGCTTGCCTTCTCTATGGCGGGCACCGCCTTTCAATGCTATCTGCTGGCAAGCCGCGCCAGCGCCATTCAGCTATGCGGTTTGCTCAGCGTAATCGTCCTTGGTTTTCTGTATGTCAGTTGGCACTACCCCCATATTGCCAACAGCATCGAGGAGAGCCATGAGAGCGAATAAATCACGCAATGATCGGACGCGACGCCATCGGTGCGTCACGGTTTCCTCCCGTCGTCCCTCTGGAGGGTTGCCATGAAATACCCCTTGACCTTCTCCCCCTTGGCGTTAACAGCGCACTGTACGCTAAAAAACCGTCTGTTGAAGAGCGGCCAGTCCACTTGGCTATGGAATCAAGACGGTAGTGCCCAGAATAGCCGCGCCGCCGATCTGTATGAACGCATCGCCCAAGGCGGCGCCGCTGCCATCATTCTCGGAGGGTGCGCCATCGAAGAGACCCCCGGGATCTACCTAGGACTCTGGGACGATAAATTTATTGCTGGCCTCCGCCATCTCGCCCACCGGGTGCAACGCCATGATTGTAAGCTCTTTGCCCAATTTCATCATTCAGGCCCGGCGGCCTGGCCACGCTTAGGCGCGCCGCCGATCTCGTCGTCGACCCTGAACATCGATGAAATCCCGATGAAACCGCCCTTGGCCAATCCCTGCCAGGGAATGACTCGCCAGCAGATCCGCCAGAAGCAACAACAGATCGTCGACGCCTGTGTCCGCGCCGATCGCGCAGGCCTAGACGGCATGGAGATCCATGCCGCCCATGGTTACCTGCTGAATAGTTTTCTCAGCCGGGTATGGAATCGACGCGATGATGAATATGGCTGCCAAAACGTGGAAAACCGCACCCGTATCGTGCGTGAAATTCTGTACGCCGCCCGCCAACGCTGCCGCCCTGAGTTCGTACTGGGCGTACGCATCAACGGACGCGAATACGGTGCCGCAGGTGCCATTACCATTACAGAAGCGATGGAGAATGCCGTCGCGCTGGAACAGGCTGGCGCCCAATTTATCAACGTTGCAGGCTACGGCTATGGCAATGCGCCTTTTCGTTACTGTCCCGATTACTTCCCCTATCCGGAGCCCGATGACTTTATGCTGCCCTACATGGCCAGTTGGCATGACAAAGGGCTGTGGACCGACTCTGCACGCCAGATCCGAAAAGTGGTGAACGTCGCGGTGATCACCGCAGGAAGAATGGACGAAGATCGGGCGGAGCGTATCCTGCGTGACGGCGATGCGGATCTGATTGGCCTCGGCCGCACGCTGTGGGCTGACCCCGACTTTCCACGCAAAGTCCTGCAAGGACACCCCGAAGACATCATGCGCTGTACCCGCTGCGCCAGTTGCGAAGATCCGGTCACCCAGCCGCGCATCTGTCGCGTTAATCCTTCGTTGGGACGCGAGCGCGAACTAGCAATCCTCCCCGCGCCGCACCCCAAACGCATCATGGTGATCGGCGCTGGCCCGGCTGGTATGGAAGCCGCCCGGGTGGCGGCATTACGTGGTCACCGGGTGACGCTGTACGACCGCGCCCCTGTCCTCGGTGGACGGCTCCGCCTGGCGGCGATGATAAAAGGGTGCGATGTGGAAAATGTCCTCCCCATTTATGACTGGCTCACGACCCAATTGGCCAAGTCTACGGTGACGCTACGTCTGCGTACGGAAGTCACGCCGGAACGGGTACAGCGCGAGCAGCCCGATGCCATCGTGCTGGCTAGCAGTGGCGAGTATCCGCTGCCTGCAATTTCCGGTATTGACCTGCCCCATGTGTTGAGCATCAAACAGCTTGCCAAGCGGGCCATGCTCCCCTTACGCCTGCTCGGCCCCCAGCTATTGGAACGCCTAACCCACTTCTACTTACCGGTAGGGAAGCGGGTGGTGGTGCTCGGCGGGCAGATAGAGGGATTACAAGGCGCCGTATTCCTACGTAAACGCGGACGTTCGGTCACCGTGGTAGAGTCCGGCGCACAGGTGGGCAACGGGATCCCGGAACGCTATCTACAGCGTTTACTGCCGTGGCTACAACGTAACGCGGTCACGCTACTCACAGAAACGCGCGTCTTGTCAATCCAGCGCCATCAGGTCATCGTATGTGACCAGTTGGGACAACGCCACACCCTCCCCTGTGATACGGTCATGGTGCTAATGCCTCAAGTACCGGCTCGGGATCTGGCGGAGGCCCTCTCTCCCCATGTCGCGGAACTGCATCAGATTGGCTCGGCGTTAGGCGCGGAAAACGGGTTACTGAAGCATGCTTTACTTGATGGACGGCGTATCGGTTGCACCTTGTGAGCACTAGGTGCCCAGGTACAACGGGCCGTGCTGCCATACTTACAGCCGCACACCGACCTCGCGTCCCTGAGCGAGAGCATCAACGATTAGGCTGTGCCGAGCGCCGTTCACTGAACCGATCGTATGCACTTCCATCCCGCGGTTGCGCAGGGCATCGGCCAGTTCGGTTGCCGGGCTCTGCCGGGTCAGCACCAGTACCGAGTGACAGGGCTCGCAGCGGGCTATGCCCGCCTCCGTGACAATATGTACGCCTTGTCGGTCGATACGCTGCCAGCGGACACCAGTGCACAAGCTGACCCGTGGGTGCTGCCGCAGCCAAGCCAGCGCACGCTCCCGATAACGGGGCGGAATGCCCTCCCCCAGTTGCGCCGAGGGCTCCAATACGGTGACGCGCTTGCCGCGCTTAGCCAGAAAGATCGCCCCCTGAATGCCCTCGATCTGCCCGCCAAGAATCACGATGCGCCTTCCCAATGGCAAGGCGATCCGAGTCAGCCGATTGAGCAAGTCTGGGCCAAACACGCGCAGCGACCAGGCGGCTAGACGCGACAGTGATTTAATGCCCTTAACATTCCAGCGCTGGATCCCGGGAATAGCTGGCAACGCATAGTTACCGCCAGTGGCTACCACGACGACATCGGGCTGCACGGCCAGCACATCCTCAATCCCCATCGGACGGTTCAAACGGATATCAATACCGGTCCCATTGGCGACCTGATACGTCAGATACTCTAATAATGGGTGGACATCTTCGACCTCGCGCCCCTTGATCATCGACGCTAACCATAACCGCCCGCCAAGGCGCGACGCCGCGTCACACAACGTCACCTGATGGCCGCGTAACGCCGCCACGCGGGCGGCTTCCATACCAGCCGGGCCAGCGCCGATCACCAGAATATGCCGAGGCAACACCGCCGGCTGAATAGCCAGCTCACGTTCCCGCCCCAGCGCTGGATTCACTCGACAGCGCCGCGCGGCCCGCGGCGGATCCTCACAGGTCGCGCAGCGGTTACAACGCACAATATCTCGCTCCCGTCCTGCGCGCAGCTTATTAGGAAACGCCGGATCGGCCCATAGCATGCGGCCATAGGCGATGATATCCGCCTTCCCTGCCCGTAGCAGTCGCTCCCCGCGCTGTTCATCCATGCATCCTACCGCCACCACCGGAATCGCGACATGCGGCTTGATCGCCGCCGCCGCGAAGGCATAGAGTCCGTCCTGAGCATAACGCGTCATATAGGGGCGCATCGCCGCTTCCGGCTCCGGGTAGGGGAAATAGTCCGGTACATAGGTCATCGGCAACGGGCCAAACCCATAGCCACTCACACTGATATAACAGGCGCCCGCTCGCTCTAAGGTTTGCGCTATCTGGATCGATTCTTCCAGCGTCATCGCCCCCTGTGCCATAAACTCCTCACCGTTGATGCGTACGCCGACCGGAAACGCCTCGCCTAACCGCGCCTTGATGCCCCGGATTATCTCCACCATCAAACGCGTACGGTTCTCAATGCTTTGGCTACCATACTCATCGTCGCGCCGGTTCCATACCCGACTCAAAAAGCTCTGCAAAAAGTAGCCGTGGGCGCCATGTACCTCGACCCCATCAAACCCCGCTTGATAGGCGCGCACCGCCGCCGCGATATAACGCTCACGATGCATGGCGATCTCATCGCGGGTCACGCCGCGGGTGGCGTGCAGATAGGGGGCGGGCGATGGTAGCTCGGCCTGCTCCAGCGTGGCGGCAGCAAAGGGGCGGCCCCCGTGTTCATCACTGGGCGCGGAGGGGCCAGTGTGATGGAACTGGCAGAATACGACGCAGTCGTGGCGATGCAGCGCCGTCACCAACCGTCGCATTCCGGCGATATACCGATCGTCGAATAGCGCACCATAGATCCCGCCGGGATGGGCCGGATACCACAAGATCCCGGCGATCACGATCATCCCCGCGCCGCCCTGCGCAATGCTTTCATAGAAATCCACCACCCGATCGCTCATCGCATACTCTGCCCCCCAATACATCGTGGACTGCGGTGACTTCATGATGCGGTTTTTCAGCGACAGTGTGGGCGTTAACGCCAGCGGTGAGAACAGATGTGTGTATTTGACCATGAAACTCCCCTTACGCTAAACAGCGGGCGATATGAGTGCCGCCCGGCTGGAGGACGGCGGGCGATAGGACAAATGCAAGATGTACGCCACGCCAACGCCGCGGCGCCCCCCTGCACGCTCACCCCACTGCCTCGCGCTGTCAACGCTCAAAGCGTCGCGTTTTGACCTCGCCCCGCGCGACAAATCTGGACGTTTGTAGACATACAGACTAAAAACGCGCGCTCCTCTGCGAGACGCCCTCACCGCTGGGTGCGGCGCTGCACATCGCCGTCCGACTGGTACAAACCTTGCTTACCGTGTAAGACGGGGTTCACAGCGGTGCACACGTGCCGCCGGGATGCCGTGCTTACCGCACTGGAGGTGTGCTATGTCGCGTTTTGCAGAGAAAGTCGCCATTGTCTCCGGCGGCGCACAGGGCATTGGCAAAGCCATTGTCTGCGGGCTATTGCAGGAAGGTGTGCAGGCGGTGGTGATCGCCGATTGGCAGCCCGAGGCGCTAGCCGCCGTTCAGGCTGAGCTGGGGGAGCGCGTGTTTACCGTTCCCACTGATGTCAGTTGTCAGCAGGATGTCGCACAGCTGGTCGCGCAAACGCTGGAGCGTTACGGCCATATCGATCTGCTGTTCAACAACGCCGGGATCTGCCGTTACAACCTGTTTTTAGAGGAGAACGAACAAAACTGGGAAACCACCTTCAACGTTAACGTCAAGGGCATGTTTCTGCTGGGGCAGGCGGTCGCTCGTGCCATGGTAGAGCGCGGCACTCGCGGGGCTATCGTCAATACGGCCTCGATCGCCTGTGAATTGGTCTCTGCCACCACCGCCGCCTACGCCGCATCCAAAGGCGCGGTAATGCAGTTAACGCGAGTCATGGCGCTAGAGTTGGCTCAGCATGGCATTCGTGTTAATGCCTTTGGCCCAGGCTCCACACGAACCGACATGACGGCGCAAAGCCGCGCTAACCCAAAACGTAAGGCGATGTTTATGTCCAAGCTGGTGGATCAACGCTACGGCGAACCCGATGAAATCGCCGCTGTCGCGCTGTTCCTGGCCAGCGACGAAGCCAGCTTTATCAACGGTGCACTCTATTACGTCGATGGCGGATACCGTGTCCAGTAAGCCCCCATTACGTTAAAGGAGAATCATGCCATGACACGTTTTAACGACAAGATAGTGCTGGTCACTGGCGGTGCGAGCGGGTTGGGCGAGAATCTGGTACGCCGCCTCGCCCAGGAGGGGGCTCGCATCGCGCTGGCCGATAACGATCCCCTCGCTGCCCAGGCCGTGTGCGATACCCTGCCCGAGCTCGCCTTTCCCTTCCATTGCGATGTCAGCGATCACGCGTCTGTGAACCAGATGGTCAGCGCCGTCATCAACCAATTTGGCCGTATCGATATTCTGTTTAACCATGCCGGCATCGGCCTATTCACTCCGTTTCTGGAGATCAGCGAAACGGCCTGGCGCAAAGTGATCGACGTCAATCTGACCGGTTGTTTCCTGGTCGGCCAGGCGGTAGCGCGCGAAATGGTTCGCTTAGGGATCCGCGGAACCATCGTCAACACGGCGTCGATAGGCGCGCTACGCGCCACGCCCTACTCCGCCGCCTATGGCCCCAGCAAAGCCGGCGTGGTGCAACTGACTCGCCTGATGTCACTGGAGCTCGCCCCCCATGGTATTCGGGTCAACGCCGTATGCCCTGGCTCCGCCATCACGCCACTGACGGAGGCGACGCGCAACAACCCCGAAAAATACCAACGCATGCTGAGCAAATACAGTATGGGGCGCTTCGCCTATCCGGACGAAATCACGAGTGTGATGCTATTTCTCGCCTCGGAGCAAGCCTCCTACGTCCACGGCGATAGCTACATCGTTGACAGCGGTTATACCACCCACTAATCGCCCGACGACGGAGAACGGATCATGATTACACGTATGGGGATCGTTACGCGGCGGCAGGATCTCAACCAAGAGCGATTTCTTCATCACTGGCGTGAGGTGCATGCCCCGATCGTCTGCGCCATGACGGGGCTCCGCCGCTACCAGCAAAACCGCGTCATCGACTGCCGTCAACACGGTATTCACTTCGCCCAAGACGAGCATGACACGCTGAAAGTCGACGGTTTTTCCGAGCTGTGGTTTGACGATCTGCATGCCATGCAGCGCGGGATTGCCTCTCAAGCGGCCGCCGCCCAAGCCGATCTCTCGCTGTTCGCTCAGACGTGTCCGGTGGTGATCTTGCTTAAGCGCGCAGTCGTTACCTTGCCGACTCCGCCCTCAGCCAACTGGATTAAACGCATTACCTTCCTACGGCGCCGAGCGGAGATAAGCGCGGAAACATTCCAAAACGCGTGGTTTGGCCCCCACGCCGAGATGGTCAAACAGATGCCCGGCGTCATCGGCTATAACCAGAACATGATTGTGGATCGCTGGATAAATGGCGTATCCGTGCCGTATGAAGACTACCCCTATGATGGGATTGTCGAATTTTGGTTTGCCGACCTGGCTAGTCTGGAAGCCAGCTTTGCCTCACCCGCCTATGCACAAACCGCCGCCCATGGACAGACCTTCATCGCCACCATGACCACCTTTCTCGTCGAAACCACGTCTATCTTAGACCGCGCGCCATTGGAGAGCACACCATGATCACCTGCTGGGAATTACTTACGCGCAGCCAGATGTCACAAACCGATACGCTTTCCCTTACCCACCACGATCCGCGCATCGCCGCACAGAGCTTCCCTCTACTGCGTCGTCTAGTACGGCACCGCGTGATCGACGCAGAACAGCGTGGCGTCGACTTCCCTCGCTGCCCTGTCGATGCCGATCTGTTGCTGGAAATAGAGTGCGATGATCTGTTTCAGTTGATGCAGGCTGACGACACAGCGCCGCTGCAAACACTGAGGCGCATGAATGCGCTGGAGGCGACCCAGCCCCCATCCATCCGCTTGATCACCCTGAAAAATAGCATTATCCCCATACCAGACAATGTTCCCTCACTGCTTAAACGCGTCTCGTTTATTCAGCGTCGTCCGGAGATCACGCCCCAACAGTTCCGCCATGAATGGTGGAATATCCACGGTGATTATGTGCGTGATTTTAAAGGCGTTCGCGGCTATCAGCAAAGTCTGATCCTAGGACGCAGCCTCGCCGGGCGCAACTGTAGCTACGATGAGGTTGCCATCGATGGCATTGTCGAACTCTATTTCGACGATCTGTCTGCCCTAGAGGCCGATTTTGCTTCAGAGGCCGGACAACGGGCGCAACACCATGGACACCGCTTTCTACGGGCCGTCTCGACCTATCTGGTAGAACAAGATCGGCTCATTCCCTAACCGGATCCGCCATGCGACATACAGGCTGGGAGGTGCTATGCAGCGCTGGTTTATTTTATTAGCCTCAGGGGTCATTCTGTGCCAAGTGTCTTATATCAATATCTGGAGCCTGTTCCAGCAACCCCTGCTCGCCTATATCCCAGGATCGACCATTTCCCAAGTCGTACTGGTCTACTCACTCCTGCTGATTTTTATTGGGCTGACGGCGCCCTTTGCCGGGCGGATGATGGACAAGTTTGGGCCGCGCATCGTCATCAGCGGAGGGTGCGCCGCATGGGCGCTGGCCTGGTATCTGGCCTCATTCTCTAGCCAGATGTGGCACCTGTATCTTACTGCCGGGATCCTGGCGGGGATTGCCGATGGCTTTATCTACACCAACTGCGTGGTCAACGTGGTGCGCTGGTTTCCGGATAAAAAAGGACTGGCCGGCGGCGTCATCGTCGCTTTCGCATCGCTGGGTCCTTTCATTTGGAAACCGATCGCGATGGCCTACTTCGATCCGAGCCACCCCACCGCATTCTACGCGCTTTCGGCGCTGATCTTCCTGCTAACCATGGTACTGCTGGCGCTGTTTCTTTCTGCGCCGCCCACCGACTATCAACCAGCGAGCAGCCGCCAAGGAAACGGGGCACCGCCATCCGCGCCGCTCAACACCCCCTCGATTTCCCCCAAGGGAATGGTGCGCGACCCGGCCTTCTATGTGGTGTTTCCCACCTTTAGCTTGGCAGTCGGTTCCGGCGCGGTGATGGTGGGACATTCGGTCGCTATCGCGGTCAATCAGTTGGGGCTAGACTTGGCCGATGCCGCCTCAACGGTCACCGTATTCGCCTTGTTTAATCTGGCCGGGCGCCTACTCTGGGGAGCGCTCTCTGATCGCTTCGGCCGCTTTATCTGCCAAGCAGCCATCTTTGCCCTCTACTGCCTTGGCGCCTTGGCGCTGATGCGCGCCGACACCTACCTGCTCTTCATGGCGGGCTGCGCCACTTTCGCCCTGTGTTGGGGCGGCTCCTACGCCATCTATCCGGCCATGATCTCGGAGCTGTGGGGCAGTCAGCATCTGGGCGTCAACTACGGCATTCTGTACCTGCTGGGGCCGGCGAGCGGCAGCCTGATCTTTCCGCGTATAGCAGCACAGGCCTACGAACAATCCGGCTCCTATGCCCAGGCCTACTACGCTATTATCGTTATCGCCCTGATCAGCCTCGTCGGCATGCTATGGTTGCAGAGGCAATACAAAAGGACACGGTTACACAAACAGAAGGAATGCGTTTAATAAGTTGTATTTATTGAAAATATTAAAATAACTGGCGGTTGTGGGCGCGATCATAAAGCAACAGAAAAGCGTTATCGCCCAGAAAGGGGCTTTGTTACCCTGCCTTGCAGGATATCTCCGCATAGGCTGGGGGCTATATGCCAAAGCACCTCTCCGACACGATCTCATCCGCCCCAGCCATCGCTGCGGAGGTAGACTTAGTCGCGCTGCTCGCTGATCAGTGTATGAATGAATGGCTAATACAGATGGTCGAGCTGGGAGCCAGCATCGCCATCCTCGACCCTCATTTACACCTGCAACATGCGGTCGGCACGCATATACTTCCCCATGCCTGGCAGCCCGGTGTTATTGCGGCAAGCGCCGCTAGCCAGATCAGCGACGCGCATCCCGTAGCCTGGATCCCCCCAGGGAAACACAACTTGGCCTGTCTACGCGATTGGGCTAGCTATGCCTGGCTTCATCCCCCCTCTCACGCTACGCCACGTGCCATCCTCTGTGTCCTGTTACCCAAGCGGTTATATTCACCGATGTTTTTACTTATGATGCACCACTTTCGCTACAACCTCAGCCAAGCAAACGCCAGCGCAGCAAGAGCCAGCAGCGCTGCCACAATACAACAGGATGATGCGGTAGATGGTCTGATCGGTAACGCGCCCGCGTTCCTATTAGCCAAAAATACGATGCTGCGTGTCGCCCGTGGTGACAGCTCTATTATGTTGAGTGGAGAAAGCGGCAGTGGTAAAGAGCTCTTCGCCCGGGCGATCCATCGCCACAGCCCGCGCGCCGCCCGTCCCTTTGTCGCCATCAATTGTAGCGCGATCCCCAGCAGCCTGATCAGCAGCGAACTCTTCGGCTATCGCGACGGTGCCTTCACCGGTGCTCGGCGCGGCGGTGCCAGCGGCCAATTTGAGTCGGCCAACGGCGGAACGCTGCTGCTGGATGAAATCGGTGAGCTGCCGCTGGATGCCCAGGCCATCCTGTTGCGTGTACTGGAGGAGCGCTCGGTGGTGCGTCTGGGCGATCACCGCGCCATTCCCATCGATGTCCGCATCATTACCGCCACCAATCGTGACTTACAGCAAATGGTGCGGGAGCATACCTTTCGCCAGGATCTCTATTACCGGTTAAATGTCATTACTATCATGTTGCCCCCCTTGCGCCAGCGCCTACAGGATATTCCTTTGCTCGCCCACTTTTTTCTCCAACGCCTAAGTCATCGCCAACACCGCCCCGTCACCGCCATTGATGCTGATGCCATGGCACGCCTGTGTGCCTACCATTGGCCTGGCAATATCCGCCAATTACGCAACGCGATTGAATGGGGGATCAACTTTGCCGAAGGCACCACACTGCGTAGCCACGACTTACCGCCAGAACTTAACCAACCGGACACGGATAGCGAAGCCGCAGAAAGGAACGCCTCTAGCTATGAAGCCTGGGAGCGGCGTCAGATATATGCCCTGATGCAGCGCTATCGCGCTAATAAGACACGCATCGCCCAGGTTCTAGGCATTTCCCGCAGCACGCTATATAAAAAAATCCGCCATTACGGATTGTAATGGCGGATTGATCCTTCAGCACAGGCCGCCCTTGCGGCCCATCATGCCACTTACGGCAACAGTGAAGGCTGGTCGGCTCCCTCTTTCTCCACCTTCTGCTGCAACATGTGCTCGCGCTTCATGCCCAGCTTCAGCGCCAACGCGGACGCGACGTAAATGGAGGAGATGGTACCGATGGAGACCCCGATCAGCATGGTCAGAGAGAAGCCTTTCAGCATCGCGCCGCCGAAAACGTACAGGCAGAGTACCACCACCAAGGTCGTTGCCGAGGTCATGATGGTACGGCTCAGGGTCTGGGTCAGCGAGACGTTCACGATCTCGTACGGTGTACCGCGGCGGATCTTGCGGAAGTTCTCACGAATACGGTCAGAGACCACGATGCTGTCGTTGAGCGAGTAACCGATCACTGACATCAGCGATGCCACGATGGTCAGGTCGATCTCAATGTGGAACAACGACAGTACCCCAAGCGTAATCACCACATCGTGCGCCAATGCCAGCACCGCACCGAGCGCCAGACGCCACTCGAAACGGAAGCCGACGTAGATCAGGATACTGATCAGCGCCACCAGCAGCGCCATGCCGCCGGCCTGCGCCAAATCGCTGCCCACGCTCGGCCCGACGAACTCGATACGCTTGACGGAGGCATCCCCTTGGATGACCTGCTTGACCACCGCCACGACATGATTGCCCAGTTCCTGGCCTTGGTTGCCGCTGATCGGCGCCATGCGGATCATGATGTCACGACTGCTGCCGAAGTTCTGCACCACCGGCTCGTCGAAGCCGGACTTGACCAAAGCCGCACGCATCGCATTGAGATCCGGGGCTTTCTCCACCGTCAGCTCAATCACCGTCCCGCCGGTGAAGTCCAGTCCCCAGTTGAAGCCCTTCACGTACATCACCAGGCAGGACGCCAGCAGCAGCAACCCGGAGATAGTGAAGGCAACGTAGTCCCAGCGCATAAAGTCGATGACTTTACGCCCGTGGTTCAGTTGTTCAACGCTATAATCTTGTGCCATTCCCTACCCCTTAGATAGACAGCTTGTTGATGCGCTTGCCGCCGTACAGCAGGTTGACAATGGCGCGCGTACCGACAATGGCGGTAAACATCGAGGTCGCCACACCGATAGCCGTAGTGATGGCGAAGCCCTTGATGGAGCCGGTACCCACGGCGTACAGGATCACGGCGGTGATCAGCGTGGTCACGTTGGCGTCGATGATACTGGAGAACGCGCCCTTGTAGCCCTCATGGATCGCCTGCTGCACGGTTCGCCCGTTGCGCAGCTCCTCCTTGATACGCTCGTTGATCAACACGTTGGCATCCACCGCCACCGCCAAGGTCAACACGATCCCCGCGATGCCTGGCATGGTCAGGGTTGCCCCCGGTAGCAGCGACATTACCCCGACGATCATCACCAGGTTAGCCAGCAGCGCCGTGGTGGCGATCAGGCCAAACTTCTTGTAGAACACCACCATGAAGATGATGGAGGCCACCAGACCCCATAGGCAGGCTTCCAGCCCCTGTTGGATGTTCTGCATCCCTAGGGTTGGGCCGATCGTCCGCTCTTCCACGATCTGGATCGGCGCGATCAGCGCACCGGCACGCAACAGCAAGGAGAGCTGACGCGCCTCGGCAGGGTTGTCGATGCCGGTGATACGGAAGCTGTTCCCCAGACGCGACTGGATCGTGGCGACGTTGATCACTTCTTCCTGTTTCACCAGAATCGGCTTGCCGTTAGCATCTTTCTTACCGCTGTCCTTATACTCCACGAACAGGGTGGCCATCGGCTTACCGATGTTATCCTTAGTGAAGTTGGACATGGTGCTACCGCCGGCGCTATCGAGAGAGATATTCACCTGCGGGCGGTTGAACTCATCCTGGCTGGAGGTCGAGTCGGTAATATGGTCACCGGTCAAGATCACCCGCTTATACAGTACCACCGGACGACCGTCACGGGTGTACTTCACTTCGGAGTCGCCCGGAACACGGCCGCTCGCAGCGGCCTGCGCATCCACGTTGCTGTTCACCAGACGGAATTCCAAGGTGGCGGTTGCCCCGAGGATCTCTTTGGCGCGCGCGGTGTCTTGAATACCCGGCAGTTCGACGACGATGCGGTCAGCGCCCTGACGCTGCACCAGCGGCTCGGCGACACCCAGTTGGTTCACACGGTTACGGAGGATGTTAATGTTCTGCTGTACCGCATATTCGCGGGCTTCGCGCAGACGATCATCGCTCATCACCGCTTTCAGCGTGGTATCGCCCACGTTGCTGAACACCAGATCGCGATGGCGTGACGACAGATAGTCATTCGCCTGGCTACGCGCCGCGGCATCACGGAAATGGATTTCTACCCCACCGCTGGCGGGATCGGGCAGCTTACGAATGGTAGAATAGGCGATGCCTTTCTCACGCAGATCGCTGCGCAGCGTATCCATGGTCTGCTCTTGCAACTTGCTCAGCGCAGTGTCCATGTCTACCTGCATCAAGAAATGCACGCCACCACGCAGGTCGAGACCCAGCTTCATCGGCTCGGCGCCGATCATCTCCATCCACTTCGGCGTAGCGGGAGCCAGGTTCAGCGCCACAACATATTTGTCACCCAGCGTGTCGACCAGCGCCTCACGCGCCCGCAGCTGAATGTCGGTATCAGTAAAGCGTGCCAGGATGGCACCATTTTCCAGCGCAATGGATTTGCTGGGGATATGCTGCTTTTCCAGCACATCACGGACTTGGACCAGTGTTGACTCACTGGCGGCGACACCGCGCGCGCCAGTGATTTGAACAGCCGGATCCTCGCCATAAAGGTTAGGGAGCGCATATAGCAGACCGATGACCAACGCCACGATCAGCATGATGTACTTCCACAAAGGATAACGGTTTAACACGGCAGTTCCCTTAGGGAAAATCGAAAATTACAGCGCTTTCATCGTACCTTTCGGCAGGACAGCGGTCACGAAGTCACGCTTGATGATCACTTCGGTAGTGTCATTCAGCGCAATGGCGATGTAGCCGGTTTCAGCCACTTTGGTCACCCGGCCAATCAGACCACCGTTGGTCAACACCTCGTCACCCTTACCGATGGAATCCATCAGTTTCTTATGTTCCTTGGCGCGTTTTTGCTGCGGACGCAGGATCATAAAGTAGAAAATCAGGCCGAATACCACCAGCATGATCACCAGAGAGTACGGACTACCCTGCGCCGGAGCCCCTGCAGATGCAACAGCGTCAGAAATGAATAAACTCATCGAAATATCCCTCATTAATTACTATAGATAGCAACAACACACTGCCAAAGCACTGTAAGTGCATTAAATCGGCCAGATCCATTTCCCGACCGACCTAACTTTTTCACGCTACCGGCCCCTCCTTTCGCCCGCAGGCGATCAGGAGGCGGCGGCGTCGCCCAACGGTGGAACCGTGCAACCACGGCGGCCATAAAACTCGGCCACAAACGTCTCTAATTTACCTTCCTCGATAGCCTGGCGTAAACCTGCCATCAGACGCTGGTAGTAACGTAGGTTATGGATGGTGTTCAAGCGGGCACCCAGAATTTCGTTACAACGGTCGAGATGATGCAAGTAGGCACGGCTATAATTGCGACAGGTGTAACAATCGCACTCCGCATCCAGCGGGCGTGTATCCTCTTTGTATTTCGCATTACGGATTTTCACCACCCCGCCGGTGACGAAGAGATGGCCGTTGCGCGCATTGCGCGTCGGCATCACGCAGTCAAACATATCGATGCCGCGACGTACCCCCTCCACCAGATCTTCCGGCTTACCGACGCCCATCAGATAGCGCGGCTTATCCTGCGGGATCATCGGGCAGACATGCTCCAAAATACGATGCATGTCCTCTTTGGGTTCCCCCACCGCGAGGCCGCCCACAGCGTAACCATCAAAGCCGATCTCTACCAGCCCTTTTAATGATACATCTCGTAAATCTTCGTAAACACTGCCCTGAATGATACCGAACAGCGCATTCTTATTACCCAGCTCGTCGAAGCGCTGACGGCTACGTTTCGCCCAACGCAGCGACATCTCCATCGAACGCTTGGCATAATCCCAATCCGCCGGATAAGGCGTACACTCGTCAAAGATCATCACGATGTCGGAGCCGAGATCATACTGGATCTCCATCGACTTCTCAGGACTGAGAAATATCGGCGAGCCGTTGATCGGGTTACGGAAGTAAACGCCTTCCTCCTTGATCTTACGCATCGCGCCCAGGCTGAACACCTGAAAACCGCCGGAGTCGGTCAGGATTGGCCCCGGCCACTGCATGAAGTCATGCAGATCGCCGTGCAGTTTCATGATCTCCTGTCCCGGACGCAGCCACAGGTGGAAAGTATTGCCCAGCAGGATCTGTGCGCCGGTCTGCGCCACCTCCTCCGGCGTCATCCCCTTCACCGTGCCATAAGTTCCCACCGGCATAAATGCTGGGGTCTCGACCACACCGCGTTCGAAAATCAGGCGGCCACGACGCGCGCGCCCATCCGTAGTGACTAACTCGTACTTCACATAAACCTCCGTCATCAGAAAGACAGTCTGATGGTGTCATGCCCTTGCGGCATTCCCGACGCAGCGGGAAACCGACTTGCTGGCACCGCTCGGCGCCGCGTTGAGGCGAAAAATGACCCGCCGCATGGGGCGGGCCGCGTCATGATCAGGCTGAGGTGATGCACTCCTGCTCAGCCTGGGGATTACGGGTAATATACATGGCATCCCCGTAACTAAAGAAACGATATTGCTGCGCCACTGCCTCGTGGTAGGCATTCAAGGTATGGCGATAACCCGCGAAGGCCGAAACCAGCATGATCAATGTAGACTCCGGCAGGTGGAAGTTGGTGATCAGAGCATCAATCACCTGATAGTGATAGCCCGGATAGATAAAGATCTGGGTATCATCGAAGAAAGGCGCGATCAAGGCCGACTGGCTGGCCGCCGCCGCGCTCTCTAACGAGCGCACCGAGGTGGTACCGACCGCAATCACGCGATTACCCCGCGCCTTGCACGCCAGCACCGCATCCACCACCTCCTGCGGCACTTCGGCGTACTCGGAGTGCATGATGTGATCTTCGATGCTTTCGACCCGCACCGGCTGGAACGTGCCCGCCCCGACATGCAGGGTGACGAAAGCCATCTCTACCCCTTTGGCGCGCAGGCGGTCGAGCAGCGGCTGATCGAAATGCAGGCCGGCCGTCGGAGCCGCCACCGCCCCCGGGCGTGTGCTGTATACCGTCTGATAGAGTTCGCGATCCGCATGTTCGTCTGGACGATCAATATAGGGCGGCAGCGGCATATGACCGACGGCGTTGAGGATAGTCAACACATCGCGCTCATCCTCGAATCCCAATTCAAATAAGGTATCGTGACGCGCCAACATCGTGGCACGGATCTCCTCATTGTCGCCCAGCAACAATTCAGCGCCCGGCTTCGGCGCCTTGGAGGCACGCACATGTGCCAATACGCGTGCGCGATCCAGCACCCGCTCGACCAAGACTTCGATCTTACCGCCGCTGGCCTTACGGCCAAACAGACGCGCCGGGATCACCCGGGTATTGTTGAAGACCAACAGATCGCCTGGCTGGAGTTTGTCGACGATGTCCGTGAATACCCCGTGCTCCAGCTTACCCGTCGGCCCATCCAACGACAGCAAACGGCAGGCGCTACGCTGTGCTTGAGGATAACGGGCGATCAGTTCATCGGGCAGTTCGAAGGTAAAGTCAGAGACACGCATGATTTAGGTTCACTATATAATTGACAGTAATACGCCGAAGACAAGCGGCTTAGTCTAGAGCCGGCGGCGATAGGCTGCAACCGCAGATACCGCCCCAAGGCAAATTAGCGTGCAAAACCAACGCGCGCTGGCTCCGTACACGCCGCTCCCTTATACTCGGCGGATGAATTTTCTGGCCCATCTCCACCTCGCCGCCTTGGCGGACAGCTCGCTGCTCGGCAATCTGCTGGCCGACTTTGTGCGCGGCGATCCGCAGCCCTATTACGATGATGTCGTCTGTGCCGGCATCCGCATGCATCGCCGCGTCGACCGCATCACGGATGGGCTGCCGCAAGTGCGCGCCGCGCGGGCTTGGTTTAGCGCCGAGTGCCGGCGCATCGCCCCAATCACCCTGGATATCGTCTGGGATCACTTCCTGGCCCGCGATTGGACACGTCTAGAGCCGAATCAACCGTTGGCGCACTTTGTCGCGCATGCCGCGCGCACCATCCAACCCCAACTGGACGCGACCCCCGCAAGCTTTCAGCACCTCAATCATCATCTGTGGCAGGAGCGCTGGCTACAGCGATACGCCGAATTGCCCTTCCTGGCCCGCGTGCTGAATGGCATGGCGCAACGCCGTCCTCGCCTGGCCGCCCTGAGCGGCTCTTTTCGCGATATCGAACGCCACTATGCCCAGTTCGAGCGGCAATTCTGGGATTTCTATCCGCAAATGATGCAACAAGCGCGAGAGCGCACACTGTAATCTATGCCTGACATCGAAAGGACATATTGATAACAAAATTCACACAGAAAGGATTGCTAAAATACGACATTGCGTTATGGTTTTAGCACTGTCAGGCCTAGATTTACTGTAATCTGGCCATTGCGCGTAAAAGATGATTGGCGCAGGCTATCATATCGATTGGTGTTTCACGCTTTATTTACAAACATCGACTTCGTATAGTTGTCGCCAGTTAAAGATTATATAACCTATTGAATACTATTTAACGGGAGTTATTATGGTCCTGGTTTCTCGTCAAGCACCTGACTTTACCGCTGCCGCCGTGATGGGTAACGGCGAAATCGTTGATAAATTCAACTTCAAAGCCTTCACCCAGGGTAAACCGGTTGTAGTGTTCTTCTGGCCGATGGACTTCACCTTCGTCTGCCCGTCAGAACTGATCGCTTTCGATCACCGTTATAAAGAATTCCAGGCTCGTGGCGTCGAAGTCGTCGGCGTCTCCATGGACTCTGAGTTCGTCCACAACGCCTGGCGTAAAACCCCGGTCGATAAGGGCGGTATCGGCGAAGTCCAGTACCCGCTGGTTGCCGACGTGAAGCATGAAATCATGCGTGCCTATGGCATCGAGCATCCGGAAGAAGGCGTCGCACTGCGCGGCTCTTTCCTGATCGACAAAGAGGGTATCGTACGTCACCAGGTGGTCAACGATCTGCCGCTGGGACGTAACGTCGATGAAATGCTGCGCATGGTCGACGCCATGCAGTTCCACGAAGAGCACGGCGATGTTTGCCCGGCTCAGTGGGAAAAAGGCAAAGCTGGCATGGGTGCCTCACCGGACGGTGTCGCGAAATACCTGACTGAAAACGCCGACCAGCTGTAATCTACGCGCCTCACGCGATGAAAAAGCGGCCAGATGGCCGCTTTTTTTATCGTTGTCGCCTGGGCGAATCAGCGCCGCAGCAGCCACAGGCTGGCACTCTCCGCGGGCAGGTCGAGTGCCATCATCTGCGCGCCGACTTCAAGCTGTCCCTCGCCGCAGAGTCTCTGCCAGGGGCCATGGGGCAACAGAGGGGTATACGGCAAGGTTAGCGCTCCCCGCCCCGCACGCTGAATGGCGATCAGCAGATGTTCATCCTGCCACTGGCGTATAAACAGCAACGACTCGTCATCGGCATGGATCACCCGGCAGCCCCCGCGGCGTAGCGCAGTATGCTGCTTACGCAGCGCCGCCAAGCGGCGACATAGCGCCAGCAAGGTGCTGTCCCAACTGACGTCATCCCAGGGAAAGGGCGCGCGACAATAGGGATCGTTGTCGCCCGCTAGGCCGATCTCGTCGCCGTAGTAGAGGCAGGGCACGCCGATCCAAGTAAACAGCCAGGTCAGTGCCAAGTGCATCCGAGCGCGATTCCCGTGCAACAGGGTAAGGAAACGGGCAGTATCGTGGCTATCCAACTGATTAAACTGGCATAACTGTTGCTGTTGACTCAGCCCGGCGCGATAGCGTTCCATCCACTCGGCACACTCGGCCGCCGTCAGACGTATCGCTTGATAGGCAACATCTTTACCGGCCAGAAAGGCGCGCAACGGTAAGGCGAATCCCATGTAATTCATCGCCCCATCCTCGACGCCGGCCTGTAACCAGCGGCGCGCATCAGCAAAGTGTTCACCTAACACATAGCCCTGCGGGTTCTCCTCTTTCACGGCCTGATAAATCCCTGCCAGATGCGTGAGGTTAGCGCGCGCACTGCCTCCCTCGCCCAGCATATGGATCACATCTAAGCGCCAACCGTCGATGGCATAGGGCGGACGTAACCAATGACGAACCACGCTATCGGCACCGCGATAGATGCTATCGACCACCCGAGGACTGGCATAATCCAGCTTGGGCAAGGATGCCTGGCCCTTCCAGCCCAGCGCCTGCCCCGCACTATCGAAGGTGTAACGCTCGCGCTGCGGCGATTCGGGATGATGACAGGCGCCATCATCACCCTGACGCGGGCGATCAAACCAGGGATGGGTATCACCGGTATGATTGAAGACGCCATCCAGTACCAGGCGCATGCCGGCATGCTGCGTCGCCTGGCGCAGACGGATCAACGCCGCCTCCCCGCCCAAGCGGACATCGACATGGTAATAGTCGGCGGTATCATATTTATGGTTGCTCGGCGCGCTGAAGATGGGATTGAGGTATAAGGCATCGACCCCTAATGCCTGGAGGTAGGGCAAGCGCTCGACAATGCCGTCGAGATCGCCGCCGTAGCAGGTATAGCCATCCGTCGCCGCATCGATCGGCGCATCCCAGGCGCGCAGTCCCTCCGCCTGCGCATCCCGGGCACCGCTGGTACGAGCGAAACGGTCGGGAAATATCTGGTAGAACACGCGATCGGCCACCCAGTCGGGATAGGGTGAGGGCTCACTGACAGCGAATTGCTCCATCTGTCCCGGTGGCGTCGTCTGGAGACCGTTAGGCGTCATCCAGCACTGGCGATCGTCCCACACCAGCTTAAAGCAGTAACGGCGCAACGCCTCCCCCTCCGTTAGCGTTAAACGGGCGCGGTATATGGCGTAGGGCGGCTGCCGCCGCAGGCGCATCGCCAGCAACCACTCTTCATTATCCGGCTCACAGCGCAGCAAGACCTGTCGCGGCAGCGCCGTTCCCGCCAACCACAAGCTCACCTCCAACGCCTCTCCACACCGGCGCACATAGGGTGCGACCGGCAAATGCCAGGCATTCAACATACTTCCCTCTCCCTTTTCGCTCAGATATGTCGATCATGGCAGCGCTTTCCCGCGCTACCTCCTCTATTCTGCCTTTTTCTAGGGATGAGCGCGGGGGAGGAGAAACAATAATATGCGAGAGTTTTTTGTAAGCCTGTGTCAAGTAAAGAGAAAATTGGTTGACTGATGCAAAACAGCCGTTAGCCTATGCGCAAGGATACTATCCCTCTATTCCCCCACGATGCATCATGAGAAAAGAAAGGAGCCTGCATGCAAAAAATAGTGATGCGCTGGCTGGAACAGTTCGGCCTTGAATTCACCCACCTGACCTCGCTGGTACTGGTGCTGAGCCTGATTGTCGTGACGGCGGTGGTCATCCATCTGCTGTTACATCGCCTATTACTCTCGCGCCTGCGCCGCCGCGGCCTACAGAGTGAAAACATGTGGCTCAAGGTTCTCACGCAGCACAACTTATTTCATCGCCTGGCCCTGTTGTTTCAAGGGGTGATCGTCAACCTCCAGGCCGTCTTCTGGCTTCACCCCGGCACCGATGCCGGCAATGCGCTGATCATCGCCGCCCAGCTGTGGATCCTGCTGTATGCCCTGCTCTCGCTCTTCTCCCTGCTCGACATCCTGTTAGATCTGTCGCATCAGTTGGCGGTCGCCACCCAGTTACCGCTGCGCGGCATCTTCCAAGGAACCAAGCTGCTGGCGGCCATCATCATCGGCATCTTGATGATCTCGCTGCTGATGGGCCAGTCGCCCATCCTGCTGATCAGTGGCCTGGGCGCTATGGCTGCCGTGCTAATGTTGGTCTTTAAAGATCCCATCCTCGGTTTAGTGGCCGGCATTCAGCTCTCCGCCAACGATATGCTACGCCTCGGTGATTGGTTGGAGATGCCCAAGTATGGCGCCGACGGCGCGGTGATCGACATCGGCCTGACCACGGTAAAGGTGCGTAACTGGGATAACACCATCACCACCATCCCAACCTATGCGCTAGTGTCCGACTCCTTCAAGAACTGGCGCGGCATGTCAGAATCCGGAGGGCGGCGTATCAAACGCAGCCTGAATATCGATACCACCAGCATTCGCTTCCTGAGCGACGCAGATCTGGCTTCGCTGCAACGCAGCGTGTTGCTACAACCCTATCTGCACGACAAGACGTTGGAGATCGCCCGCTACAACCAGCAGGTACACAGTGATCTGAGTTCACCGCTCAATGGTCGGCGCATGACCAACCTGGGCACCCTACGCGCCTATCTTCAGGCCTACCTTACTCAACATCCCCGCATCCGTAAGGACATGACGCTGATGGTGCGCCAGTTGGCACCGACCCCCGATGGGCTGCCCATCGAGATCTATGCCTTTACCAACACGGTTGTCTGGGCGGAGTATGAGGCGATCCAGGCGGATATCTTCGATCACACCTTCGCGGTGATTGAGCAATTCGGTTTACGCATTCACCAGACGCCGACCGGCACCGATGTGCGCGCCATCGCGCATCATCTCACCGCGGCGCCGACGCGCAACTTTACCGCCGATTGACAGTTAGCGACGTAGATGTATCGGCCAGTAACAAATCTCAGCCATCCCTCTCACAATATGAATGCGGGGTTTCCGCCCCGCCGTGACTGGGATACAACGGTCTCGCACGTTTTTAACCGGGAGAGTTTGTTGTGTTTACACGGCTACGCGCACACCTGCTACCGCTGCTGTCCGCCTTGATCTTGGCGGCCGGCCTGCACAGCGTCGGCGGCGAACGCATGGCACCCGATCGCCTGCACGCCGCCCAACACTATGAAGAAGTGGTCAGTACCCTACACGACGTCCGCGACGCACTACGCCAACGCGTCAACGCGGCCGGACGTGATGAACAAGAGGACAGTCTCGGCGAGGTAATCGCCAGCGATGCTGAGGTTCGCGCCCGCGATCGCCCCGACTAACACACCGTCAAACCAATAAATATCCTCTGGCATAGCCGGAGGTTTCTCGGATGCGCCTGTATCAGCAGGCGGTTCAGGGCATTGAGCCTGTGGATTATGTGATTACAGCTGAACAACGTGAAATTCAGCCGATTAAAGCACAGAGCAAACGCCTGGAGATGGAAAAAGAAATACTAAAGCAAACTGCCATGATGATGAGCGAAATCCCCGGAAAACTATCGCGTTAATCACACGGCAGAAAGCAAAGTGGCCCGAGCTGATCGTTGTCATTTATTCGGTATTCACCGTAGCGTTTATTATGCGCAGGTGAAGCGAACGGTTAATGTGCAACAGATTGAGAAACAGGCTATTCCTGTGTCCTGATGTTGTGATGTTGTGATGTTGTGATGTTGTGATGTTGTGATCCACTACAGTATCTACGTAGTATCCACGACACCAGAACGCCCTGTTCCTGTGTGTAAAATTCAGATCCCCAAACTGCGGATACACCGTCAGACTGCTTTTCCCTTTCAGCTCCCCCATAAAGCCGGATACGCGCATTTGGAGCGGGATTTCCACAAGCATATGGATATGATCGGCGCAACATTCCGCTGCCAGGAGCCGTACGCTTTCCCACTCGCACCGCTTTCTTACGGTGCTGCCTATTGCTCTGCGTTTCTCTCCGTAGAACACCTGCCTTCGCTAGTTTGGCGCAAAAATGATGTGATATTTACCGTTCCCTCGGAGGGGCGCTAAGCACTTCTCGTTCCCCCTTAGGCCCCCTGTTGATTTCTTGTTGCACGTTTGCCGTTGCCAGACCGCAAGACGTTTTAACAAATCAAAAGGGGGTTAATGACTGGCTCCACGCTGAAAACTTTCCGGAATCCCCAGCCTAGCAGGGGGCGATAGACAAAAAAACGGAGCCGTTCGGCTCCGTTTTTTTACCCATGCTGCGGCCTAGCAGCCACCGGACATCACTCCTCGGGGGGTAAGGACTGCTGCAAATCCGGCGTCATCGGACGACGCACGAAACGGTAGCCGACCAGCAACGCCAAGATCCAGATAGCGCCCGCGTACAGCGAGATGCGCGTATCCGGGAAATAGCCGATCAACGCGATGATGAAGGCCAGGAACAGAATACCCAGCAATGAGGTGTAGATCCCCCCCCGCAATGGAAAATCCAGCGCCTTTACCTGCGCCGGAGTCAGCCCACGGCGAAAGGCGATCTGCGACAACAAGATCATGATCCACACCCACACCGTCGCGAAGGTCGCCAAGGAGGCGATCACCAGGAAGACGCCCTGCGGCATGATGTAGTTCAGGTAGACCGCCACCAGCAACGCCAGCACCATCACCACCACCGTGACCCAAGGGATCCCGTGGCGCGACACCCGGGCAAACATCTGCGGCGCATGCCCCTGCTGCGCCATGCCGTGTAGCATACGCCCAACGCCGAACAC
Source organism: Edwardsiella hoshinae NBRC 105699 = ATCC 33379 (assembly GCF_000474215.1). Taxonomy (GTDB): domain Bacteria; phylum Pseudomonadota; class Gammaproteobacteria; order Enterobacterales; family Enterobacteriaceae; genus Edwardsiella; species Edwardsiella hoshinae. The sequence goes on from NZ_BAUC01000013.1 coordinate 63,365, forward strand.
ATCGCTGTTGATCGCCGACAGTGAGGCGGTGATCACCACGAAGTTCAGTATCCCTGCCGCCACAGTGATCCCCAGATGCTGAAAGGTCAGCACGAAGGGGCTGCCCTGCGTGCCCACCTGATTCCAGGGATAGATAGACATGATGACAAACAGCGTACCGACATAGAACACCAGGATACGCAGCGGCACCGAGTTGATCGCCTTGGGAATAGCGGTCTTCGGATTGGCTGCCTCACCGGCGGTGATGCCGATGATCTCAATCCCACCGTAGGCGAACATCACCAGCTGCAACGACAATATCATTCCCATCACGCCGTGGCTGAAGAAACCGCCATGGCTCCACAAGTTGGCGATCCCGGTCGGCTGGCCGCCGTTGCCGATCCCCCAAATGATGATGCCGAACCCCGCCAGGATCATTACCACGATGGTGGCGACCTTGAAGAAGGAGAACCAAAACTCCAATTCGCCGAAGACCCGCACACTCATCAGGTTGACCGCGCCGATGATCAACACCACGCTTAACACCCAGATCCAGTGGGGCACCGCCGGAAACCAGACGCCCATGTAAATACCGAACGCCGTCACATCGGCGATAGCGACGATCAAGATCTCGAAGCAATAGGTCCAGCCCGTGATATAGCCGGCCATCGGCCCCAGGTAGTCTTGCGCATAACGCGAGAAAGAGCTGGCCTGCGGATTATTGACCGACATCTCCCCCAACGCGCGCATAATGATAAACGCCGCAATACCGCCGATCAGGTAGGCCAGCAGCACGCTGGGCCCCGCCATCTTGATGGCATCGGCCGACCCGTAGAACAGGCCGGTGCCAATCGCCGACCCCAATGCCATAAAACGGATATGGCGCGCATTCAGCCCCCGTTTTAACTTATTGGCTTGTTGTTGCATCTTGTTAGTTACCCATCTCGCCGGTCAAAAAAACACGGGCGTATGCCCGTGCTAAAATTTTTGTGTGATTATAGGGTGAGCGCCGGATGAGTTCACCTCATCAACTGTAACAATTTCATGACGGCCCCCGTTACGGTGAGCTTACGACGGCATCACCTGCTGACGCGCGCCGCGCACACGGTCATACAACCCCGCCAGCACCATCATCGCCAACGACGGCGGCAACCAGGCCAACCCCTGTTGCGCCAGCGGCAACTGCTCGATCCAGGCCGGGAGTTGCACCGCCAGTGCCGACGACTTAACGGCGTCCAGAATACCGAACAGTAGGCTGACGACCATCACCGGTTTGAATACCCGCGGCGCACTACACCACCAGCGGCGGGTAAAGCTCAACACCACCAACACGATGCACGGCGGGTAGATGGCGGTCAGCACCGGAATCGAAATCTGGATCAACAGGCTCAACCCCAGGTTGGAGACCACCATCGAGAACAATCCCAAGATGAAGACCAGGCTACGGTAGCTAAGCGGCAGATGCTCGGCGAAAAACTCGGCGCAGGCGCAAGTCAGGCCGACCGCCGTTACCATACAGGCGATAAAGATCAACGCCGCCAGGAAAATCGATCCCATATTGCCAAAGGTATGCTGCACGTAGGCATGCAGGATCACCGCGCCATTCTGCGCCCCCGGCACCAACATCCCACTATCTGAGCCCAGCTTAAACAGGCTCAGGTAGACCAGCGTTAAACCGATGCCGGCGATCAGCCCGGCCCAGATGGTGTAACGCGTCAACAAGCGTGCATCGCTGACGCCGCGTGAACGCGCCGCGTTGACGATGACGATGCCGAACACCATCGCCCCTAAGGTATCCATCGTCAGGTAACCATTGATAAAACCACTGGAGAACGGGATCTGGCGATACACCTCGGTGGCGGGAGCGAAGTCGCCCGCCGGCCAAACCAGCGCGGAGATCCCCAGCATCGCCAGGGCCACGATCTTCAGCGGAGCCAGGACGTGACCGACGGTATCCAACAACTTGCCCGGGTAGAGCGAGATACCGATCACCAACACGAAATAGATCAGGCTGTATACCAGCAGCGGCAATGCCCCTTCGCCGCTCAGCGGCGCGATGCCGACTTCAAAGGAAACGGTCGTCGTACGCGGGATGGCAAACAGCGGCCCCACCGCCAGATAGGCGAGAGTCGCCAGCAACAGCCCGGCGCGACGGCCAAGCGGCGAGCTGAGGGTATCGATGCCACCGCCGACCTTCGCCAGCGCCACCACCGTCGCCACCGGTAGGCCGACCGCGGTGATCAGGAAGCCCAGAGCCGCAATCCAGACATGTTCGCCGGATTGCAGTCCGACCATCGGCGGGAAAATAATGTTGCCCGCGCCGACAAACAGCGCGAAGGTCATAAATCCTAGCGCCAGGATATCTTTAGAGGTTAAACGATGCGTCATAATAGGATGTTGTGTTGCCTTAATTCTTAGGATATATCCGCTGCTCGACGCGAGGGCGGCCGACGGCACGCCGCGCTGTTCGGCAGCATGGTTGATATCGCGGGGGAAAAATCCTTGCGGATGACAAACGAGACCACGCTCGGGAGTCTGGGGGAGCTTACCACAGAATCGCGCCAGGGCAGCACTTCACCCGAGTCCCTACGGCGCATTCACATCCACACACACCACGCCGCGGCGCGATCGTGCTGCCCTCGGCCAACACCGCACAGCCCTGTCGCCCCTTGCCAACGGCGACATCTCCGATCGTCATCCACGGTAAGCGCAGCATGGCGACAACGGTGACAGTAAACACGTTAGCGACGGCAAAAGACAAGCACAAAATGCAGCGACGGAATCATCGTCCAGAGAAACATATTAGCCTAGAGAATGATTTGGAGTTATCTCAGGATAACCATAGATAAATTGCCCCGTGGGCAGGTCAACCCTGCGGTCAGGCGGACAAAAAAGGGACGATAGCCAGGATTTTCCGCTATTATCGCCGCCGCCCGCCTGCCGTCGACGATCCCCCTTGATAACACCGCGCTGGCAGGCAATCATCGAGAAATTATGCCATGTCTCACGCAGTAAAATCCGTACTCCTCCTCATTAGCACAACAGTTCACTACACAACGCTATTATGCTGTCCCCTCATCGGCGGGCAACAGCGCCGTCAATGACACCGCCTGGCCGATGTCCCCTCCCTGGAGCGCATCGACGCCCAGTTGCCTCAGGCACTGGCCCTGTTCCTCGCTCTCCACCGCCCGCGCCACCACACGCTGGCGCCGGCGATGTGCCACCTGGCACAACGCCGCCACAATGTGCCGCTCCTGCGAGTCGGGCTGCACACGGCGACTCAGCGATGGAGCCATCAACAGGATATCGGCCTGCGCCTCGCCCGAACGCCCCTCGCCGGCGTGTACGCCATCAATGCCATCGAGGGCGATGTGGCAGCCCATCACGCGTAGGGCCTCCAAGGTCGCGCGCGCGGGCGTCAACGCCGCCAACTCGGCGGCATCGAAAATCAGGATCAACTGCCATGGTTCGATGTGCGTCTGCCTCAGCGTCATCGAAAGCCAGCCCGGCAGCGTCGGCGGGCTCAGGGTAGCGCCAGAGAGGGAAATCGCCACCCGAATCCCCGCTAACGAATGTCGATGGCGGGCAATAAATGCCAACGTCTGCGTGATGATCCAACGATCGAGCGTGCTGCGCAGGCCAAACTCCTCGGCGATGGGCAAGAAACGCTCTGCGGGGATGTTTTTCCCTTGCTCATCCGTCAATGCCAACACGATCTCCTGATAACGCTCCCCGCGGAAACCGACGATCGGTCGGGCCAGTAACGCCAAGCGTTGTTGCTCCAGCGCCTGCTGTAACTGGTGCAACATGCCGCTCTTGCGCGCAATGCCCCGTTGTAGACGACGCTGACTGAGCGCCAGACACTCCACGCGTCCGCTATCCAATGACTGCTCCGCCATCGCACTCAGCTCCCCGATCAGACGGGATAATCCGTCAAACGCCCCCGGCACACGGCAATAACACACGCCATGCTGGCGTTGCAGCGCCAGTCCATTCCACTGCAAACGGAAACGTTGCACCGTCTGTTCGATACGGCGTAGGCTCGCTGACGCGCTTGCTGGTGCCAGGCGAATCAACAGATCATAGCCCGGCAGATGATAGACCAACTCCTCGGCGCTCAACTCGGCGCGCAAGGCCGAAGCCAACCGCTGCTTATAGGCCAGACGAACCTGCATGCCATAAGTGCGGCACAAGGTATCCAGGTTTGCGATACGGACGAAGCAGAGCACTGCGCCGCCATGGCGGCGCAGATCCCGCGCGAGGCAACGCATATTGGGCAGACGTACCACCGGATCGATCATCGCCGCCCGACGCATCTGTTGGTAAAGACGCCGCTGGCGACTGTTGATCGCCGCCATCAAGATCACCGTCAGGCTGAAGACAATCATCAGCGCCGTGATGAAACAGATGTTGCGGCTCAGATCGTCCTGCTCAACATACCCCTCGTAGTTAAACAACAGCACCAACACCGCCGACGACCAGACCAGGGTACTCAGCAGATAGCCATAACGCATGGCGCCGAAAATCATCACCGGCAGCAAAAGGATCAGGGTGTAATCGGTAAACAGGATATTGCCCTGGGCCTGGGCTCGGATACACAACAAGGCGATCATCGCCACGACGACCCCGCCCCAGAGGGGACGTTCCCACGGGGCAACGTCGGCGGCTTGCTCATGGCGGCAACGTTGACGCATCACCCGCCAATAGTGCGGCCGCCGGAACAGACGCAACAGGTGATAATAGAGCGGGGTCGCGGCAAGGACGCCTAAGACCATCGCCTGATAGTTGGTCAACGTACTCAACGAGAAGGGCAGGCGAGCGGTAAAGAAGGGATGACCAGAAAACATCCCCATGGTAACGATGATCTGCGTCAGCAGGATAAACAGCAAAGGAAACATGCCCGCCAGCCAGAAGAGTCGGGGGAGTAACAGTTTCGGCCGCGCCAGGCCGGCGCGCCAACGCTCGCCGCTCTGCAAGGTATAGCCCCAGCAACAGAGCAGCAACGTCAGGCAAAAGGGCCCCCCGACCGCCAACAGCGGCGTCATGCCGTAGGCCAGATAGAGCGTACCTGAAATCGCCACCACGATCGCCGTCAACAGGCGCGTCCCATAGAGGAATAGCAGGGAGAGCGCCGCGGCAGGTAGCAACGCGATCAGATACGCCTGACCATGCGGCAAGATCACCCGCGGCGAGTAAAGAATGCTGAGCGGGATCACCAATAAGGTCAACAGAAGCGGCACGCCCCAGCGTGAACACGACAAGGCAAAGAGTGAGCGATGCTGATCTACTTTCATGGGGCCAAATGAATCACTACACCTTAATGGCTGCACGCAGCAGGAGAAAATAGCGCCTCCGAGGCGACGCCGTGGTTATACTAACTGAAGTATGTGTGATTTTAGCACGAAACGCGGTATGGAAACACGCGGCGGCGAGGGCGGTGACGGTAGTGAAAGGCGCTGGCCTTCACGGCGCTCCGCGGCACGCCCCCGTTTGCCGCGTCGCAACCCGGCCTTTCCCCCATTGACGCCCGCCCATTCCTATGCCTAAATCTCTCTATAATCCTAAGATGAGACCCTACGTTCCAATAATGATGACCCACAAAATGAAACGACGAACCAACATACACATGACACGGATCGTGTTGCTGATCAGCTTTATCATTTTGTTTGGCCGCCTACTGTATGCCTCTATCGGCGCAATCAACCACCACCAAGACCAGCAGCGTCAATCGCTCCCCACCGAACAGACTCACCCCCTCTCGCACAGTGATAGCGGCCCGCGCAACTGACCCCCCCCTTTCTCGGCTTAGCACCCCATTGCGTAGCGCGGCCAAGCACCCGATAATGGCTGATCGCCGTCTGCCCTTTGCCGTTTACCATTTGCTTAGCGCCGAATCAGCACAAGGATTGAGTCCCGATGTCCGTCACCGTTACCCCCAGTGCCGCGTCACGCGCCCAGATGCGCGCACGCATCCTGCACATCTTGCTGAACGAACAGGCCATCAGCGACGGGCTGCTTGGCCGTCTTGAGGATCCCCAATTACTCGCCGATCCGCAGCTGTTGGATGAGAGCGCCGAGCTGAAGCAGAGCGTCCGCCAGCTATCGTCCGCCGATCTCAGCGATGTATTGGCCGCCTTGCCCTGCGATCGACGCCTGGCACTGTGGTCACTGCTCAACCCGGCGCAACGCGCGGCGGTGCTGGCCGACTGCGATCCTTGCCTGTGGCCAGAGCTCACCGCGACCCTAAGCGATAAGCACTTACTCCAGATGCTACAGACCTTACCACTGGAGCGCCGCGTCATGCTGGGACGACAGTTACCGCGCGCGCTCGGCGGGCGTCTCCTTACCCTGATGGAGGGAGAGCAGCGCAACCAGGCGCGGACCCTGCTTAGTTACGCGCCGCACAGCGTCGGCGCGCTAATGACTCTGGATAGCGTCGCCGGAAGCGTGCGACGGGATATGCCTTTACTGCTCTTGCTGCAATGGTTGCGCCAGCAACCGGCGTTGCCAACCGGCTGCGAGCGGCTGTGGGTTACCGACGAACGGGGCCGCCTGTGCGGCGAATTGCCGCTGGGCGAACTGCTGGCCGCCGCCCCCGATGGTCGGGTCGCCGACCTCATGCAACCAACGCGCCTGAGTCTACACCCCAGCGAGGAGGCTCTCGACGCTTACCAACGGCTACTGCATGAGCACCAGCCCTGCGCACCGGTGGTCGATGAACAGGGCTATTTGCTCGGGCACTTCAGCCTGATACAAGCAAGCCGTTATCAGCAACGCCAGCAAGAGCGCACGCATTTCCAGCAGGCCGGATTACGCCGGGATGAAGATCTGTTCGCCCCCATCACGCGTAGTCTGCGCGACCGGGCGCTCCCCCTACTGGGCATCGTCATCGCCACCCTGCCCGCCGCGTTGCTGGCGGCGCATTTCAGCTCACTACTGGCGCGTTGGCCGATGCTGGCCTTGCTCATGCCCCTGTTGATGCTGCTCGGCAGCAACACGGCGCGCCAGAGCGCGGCCGTCACGCAACGCGCATTGCGACGCCATCATCTCCCGACGACTAGCGCCGCTTTGGTATTGGTGCGTGAACTGGGAGTGGCGCTACTCGGCGGCTTGATCATCGGCAGCCTGTTGGGGCTCGTCGGCGGGATCTATTACCGAGATGCGCAGCTCGCTAGCCTGGTGGTCTTGCTCACGGTACTGAGCCTGATGCTCTGCGCGTTGCTCGGCGTCGAACTGCCACGCCTGGTGGCGCGCTTACGGTCGCGTGAGGGAACGTTGAACAGCACGCTGCTGGGGGCCCTGGCCGCGAGCCTGGTGTGCGCCCTACTATTTCTATTAAGCGCCCTGTTTTTGATTTAACGGCTATTGCACAGATTATCGACCAAAGTCTAGGTTACTTTTTCTTTGTGCCAAGCCAGAACTATACTGGAAAAAAACGTTTCGCTGCCGATGCAGCCTTCTTATTTGCTTTTGCGCGCCACGATGTTAGGGCGCGTTATGGACATCATCGCCAGGGGCGAGTAAATGGAAAGCAACCCGAATCGTAGCGCCAATGACGCTCGCCTTTCCCTATGGCGTCTGTCGCTGTTCGCCCTGAGCAATGCCCTGCTGGCCCTGCTCAGCCTGCTCTTGGCCCGTCCCGATGCCGTATCGCCTACGCTCTGGCTACCGACCGCCTTCACCAGCGCGATCCTGTTTCATTCCCCCCGGCGCTACTGGCCGACGCTGCTGGCGATCGCGCTGGTGAGCAGCCTGCTTCCGCTCCCCTTGACCCACGTACATTATGGTTTGCGGCACGCCCTGATCGATCAAGGCCAAGCCTGGCTCGGTGCCGTGGCGCTCTGTCGCCTGCTACCGGCACAACGCCCCTTCGACACGCTGGCGCACTGGCTGCGTTTCATCCTCACCGTCGTGGTAACGATACCGCTGCTATGCGCCGTGTTGAGCGCCCTCAGCAATCCGGTGCCGTCGAGTGCGTTCGTCAGCCAGATGATCGCCGACTTTCTCTCTGACGCACTCGGTATGTTAGCACTGACTCCACTAGGACTACTGGCTGGCCCTGCGTGGCCGACGCGAGGACGCATCCCCTGGCTTACCCTGCCGATCCTGCTGGTCACATTGGTAAGCGATTACTTCGCCTTGCCGCGCTTACCTTATCCTTTCACCATCGTCCTGATCCCACTGCTCTGGGCGGCCATCGTGTTGCCGCTATGGCCGGCGTTCTTGATCTTCGCCTGCTCCGCATTGTTGCTGTGCGCACAGATGAACCACCTGCCACTCGCAGGCGCTACCCCAAACCCGCTGTTGCTGTATATGCCGATCCTGTTGGTGCTGCTCCCGGCCCACGCTATCGCCATTCAGACACACGCCTATCGTCGTGAGCGTCAGCGACTACAAGAGAATGAAACCCGGCTACGTAACGTTATGGAGTATTCGGCCATCGGTACCGCCCTGATCGACTTACAGGGGCAGTGGATCCAGTGCAATCCGGCATTCTGTCAAATGCTAGGCTATGAGGCTCCAACCCTGATGAGTATGCCCTATCAGCAACGGGTGCATCCCGATGATCGGCAAAGCGACAAGCGCCAACAGGCTGCGTTGCTGGCGGGCTACCTCGATAGCTACACCCTGGAAAAACGCTACCTGCACCGCAACGGTCAGGCCATCTGGACCCTGTTGACGGTTTCTTTGGTGCGCGATCCGCAGGCGGAACCACTGTACTTCGTGATGCAGTTAAAAGAGATCAACGACATCAAAAACAACCAGCGTCAGAAGCAGCGCTTGCTGGATACCCTGCATCAAGAGCGTGAGCGCTTGCACACGACGCTGAGCGCCATTGGCGAGGCGGTGATCAGCAGCGACCCTCAGCAGATCATCCGCTTTATGAATCCCAGCGCGGAGAAGATGACCGGTTGGCCCCAAGGCGAGGCCATCGGCCAGCCGCTCGATAGGGTGATCCAATTGCAGGAGAGCAATAGCGGCAAAGCGCGTCCGGTGTTGCGCGCCAGCGCGCAAGACGATGGCGACGATGAGAGCGACCCCCTCAACCTGCAAAGCCGCGAGGGGCGCCGTTATGAGGTCCAGAGTCGGGTGGCCGAATTGCGCCACGGCGATGGCATCCTGATGGGATATGTGGTGGTCTTCCAAGACGTCAGCGAGACACGTGCCCTGCTGCGCCAGCTCTCCTACAGCGCGCTGCACGATGCGTTGACCGGGCTGCCTAACCGCGCCAGCTTCGAACAGGCGCTGCGCCAGGCGCTGCGCGGCGCCATCGAGCACCATCAGCGTCATGTATTGGTCTTTCTCGATCTCGACTATTTTAAGTCCATCAACGACAACGCCGGCCATGCGGCAGGGGATCGGCTGCTACAGGATCTGGCACAACTGATGCGCTCGCTATTACGTCCTCAGGATACGCTCGCCCGTCTCGGGGGGGACGAGTTCGCGCTGATCCTCTGCAATTGCGAACTGGAACAAGGTAAGCTCATGGCCGATCAGTTAATTCACGACATAGCCACCTATCCGTTCCATTGGCAGGGCAAGCAATATACGATCGGCGCCAGCGCCGGGCTAACCCAGTTGCACCATGACAATGCCTTGGCCGACGAAGCGATCAACCAGGCCGATGCCGCCTGTTACCTAGCCAAGCACCGTGGACGCGGGCGTGCCTGTTGCCACGCACCACAACACCGTGTCTATCCCGCCTCCGCGCGGCATGAGCCGACGGCTGATCAGCTCAGCACCCTGCTGGCCAATGCCCGCTTTACCCTATTGCTACGCGCCGTCTGTTCACGTGCCAACCCGCAGCAGATCCCTTTCTATCTGCTCGATCTGGAGGCCTACCATACCGATGGTACCCCTTATTCGCCCCAGGCCTTTAACACCGCCTGCCTGCGTCACCAACGTCAACAAGAGGTCGAGCACTGGCTGTTGAGTCAGATCCTGGAGCAGCACGCCGAATGCCTGAGCCGCCAACCCCAAGCGCTGGCCGTCAGCCTTTCGACCACCAGCCTCTGCCAACCAGCGTTTGTCGGCTGGCTCTGCGACACCTTGGCGCGTTCGCCTTTGCCTGCCGATCGCCTCTGGTTGCGACTGGAAGAGAGTGCCCTGATCGAACAACAGGCGCATACCGCACCGGCCCTTAACGCGTTACGCCGCTACGGCTGCCGGCTGATCGCCGAGGGCTTCGAGCGCCATCTCGAAAGTATCGCACGCCTGGAGCATTGTCAGGTCGATTACGTGATCGCCAACAGTGGATTAGTCAGCCAAGTCCACGCGAATCGCATGGATGAGATGATGCTCTCACTGTTACATACCCAGGCGCACAGTTACGGTATTCAGACTATCGCCGGCCCCGCAGAACTCCCGGCAACGCTGGCGACCTTAAACATGCTCGGGATCGATTTACTCTTCGGCAGTTGCCTCCACCCCCCCCTTACGCTGCAACAACAGTTGACGCAACTGGCCTCTCCCGCCAGCGTCCCGGCGACCGATCCGCGGGCAACCGTTGCCGATGACGTCACAATGCAGTAAAGTCGCCGCCCTTCACCGGCATGGGAGACGACGATGTATATTGGTTTTGACTATGGGACCGCCAACTGCTCAGTAGCGATGATGGCGGATGAACAGGTACGCATGCTGCCGCTGGAACACGACTCCCCCTACCTCCCCTCGATGCTCTGCGCGCCGTCGCGCGATGCGGTAAGCGAATGCTTACATCTCCATTGGCAGATCCCGACTGCCAGTGACGCGAACCAACAACTGCTCCGGCGCGCCATCGCCGCCAACCGCGAAGAGGATATTCGCGTCGACGGCCAGAGCCTGCAATTTGGTCTCCAGGCCCTGCACAGTTACAACTGCGATCCGCAGGAGGTGTACTTCGTCAAGTCTCCTAAGTCCTTCCTCGGCGCCGCTGGCCTGAAGCGCCAGCAAATCGCCCTGTTTGAAGATCTGGTCTGCGCCATGATGGTTCACATCCGCCGCCAGGCCGAGACGGCGTTGCAACAGCCTATCGACCAGGCGGTGATCGGCCGACCTGTTAACTTCCAAGGCAGCGGCGGCGACGAGGCCAACACCCAGGCGTTGGGGATCCTCGAGCGCGCGGCGCGACGCGCCGGATTACGCGAGGTGAGCTTCGAATTCGAACCGGTCGCCGCCGGGCTAGATTACGAGGCCACACTGACACAAGAACAATGCGTACTGGTGGTCGACATCGGCGGTGGCACCACGGATTGTTCCGTCTTGCTGATGAGCCCACATTGGCGCAACCAGGCAGATCGTAGCCAGAGTCTGCTCGGCCACAGCGGCTGCCGCATTGGCGGTAACGATCTGGATATCATGCTAGCCTTCCGCCAACTGATGCCACTGCTGGGTGCTGGCGGCAGCAATCTCAAGGGGATCGCCCTACCGTCGCTCCCTTACTGGAACGCCGTCGCCATCAACGATGTGCCGGCGCAGAGTGAGTTCTACAGCGCCGCCACAGGCCGTCTGCTACGCGAACTGGTGCGCGATGCCAGTCATCCGCAGCAGGTGGAGCGTCTGTTACGGGTCTACCAACAACGGCTCAGCTACCGCTTGGTACGCTGCGCCGAAGAGAGCAAGATCGCCCTCTCTCAGCAGGCGCATTGCCGGGCCGCGCTGACGTTCCTCGAAGACGGACTGGACACCACGCTGCATCAAGCGGATCTGGCGGCGGCCATCAGCCAGCCATTAGCGCGCATCCAGGAGCAAGTCGCGGCGGCATTGGCGGTCAGCGCCATCACCCCGGACGTCATCTACCTGACCGGCGGCAGCGCTCGCTCCCCCTTGATTCGCCAAGCCTTATCACAGCAGTTACCCGGGATTCCGCTGGTCGGTGGCGATGACTTCGGTTCAGTCACTGCGGGACTGGCCCGTGCCGCCCAGCGTCGCTATGCCTGATACGCCTCGCTGCCCAGCGGGCGGCGAAAAAAGGCCGGGCGAACACTGTTTTATGTCAATTTGTTTCAAATTACCCTGGCAAATACCCCGTCGCCGCCCTATCGCGGAAAAAATATAATAAAAACACAATAAAAACAATTAATTACATGGCAGCCTCGCTAAACAAAAATAAATTTAATAAATGCAATTCTTGGCTTGTCATCACGATTTGAGTGGGGCAAAATACGCGCCCTGCGAATAGCCGATGTTTTACGTTGTGTCAGTAAGTAAAGACCAATGGACGTCGGTTATTTTTTTGTAGTGCAGAAAATCAAGTAGATGACTGAGGCCGGCCTTCGACCGGACATGATAACTGGCTATTTATGCGGTCCACCGCATGTTGACTGAGGAAACCTAGATGGGGCAATCATTCGCTTTCGCACCGGGCTTTACCGGTATGCGCTGCAGCAGCAGCGACTATGGGGCAGGCGCGCCGTTCTCCGCTCGCGCTTCTTTATCCCATCCCCTCTTTGAATATCCTGCATACCGTTTCACACGAAGTTTTCCTGTGACCTCTCCGCTTTGCGCTACATCAAATCAAAACGTCGAGAGCATGGGAGGACTGCGTCATGGCCGCTAATACCGCCGCAGCACAAAACCGCGTTCAGCTACGCAAGACCTTGACCCTGGTTCAGGTGGTCATGATGGGCTTGGCGTATCTGCAACCGATGACTATCTTCGATACTTTCGGCATCGTGAGTGGACTGACCAATGGTCATGTCGCCACCTCTTACGCTATTGCGCTGATTGCCATTCTGTTTACGGCGATCAGTTACGGAAAGCTGGTTAAACGCTTCCCGTCCGCCGGCTCCGCCTATACCTACGCGCAGAAGGCGATCAGCCCGCACGTCGGCTTCATGGTGGGCTGGTCTTCACTGCTTGATTATCTGTTTATGCCGATGATCAACATCCTGCTGGCCAAGATTTACCTGGAGGCGATCTTCCCCGGCGTACCGTCGTGGATCTTCGTCATGGCCCTGGTCACCATGATGACCCTGTTCAACCTGCGTGGCATCAACCTGGTAGCCAACCTGAACACCGGTATCGTGATCGTCCAGGTCGCCATTATGGTGATCTTCCTCGGTCTGGTAGTACATGGCATCACCCAAGGCGAAGGGGCCGGTACTCTGTTCAGCAGCCGTCCGTTTATCTCGGAGGACGCACACCTGATCCCCATGATCACCGGAGCGACTATCCTCTGCTTCTCGTTCCTCGGTTTTGACGGCATCAGCTCGCTGTCGGAAGAGACGCCGGATGCCGGGCGCGTGATCCCGAAAGCCATCTTCCTGACGGCGCTGATCGGCGGCATCATCTTCATCGTGGTGTCCTACTTCCTGCAACTGTACTTCCCGGATATCTCCCGCTTTAAGGACCCGGATGCCTCGCAGCCGGAGATCATGCTGTATGTAGCCGGTAAGTTCTTCCAGTCCATCATCCTGGTCTTCTCCTGCGTGACGGTACTGGCATCGGGCATGGCGGCGCACGCCGGGGTATCCCGCCTGATGTATGTGATGGGGCGCGACGGCGTGTTCCCGGAGCGTTTCTTCGGTTATATCCATCCGAAGTGGCGAACCCCGGCTTTTAACGTGCTGTTAGTCGGTGCTATCGCGCTATCGGCAGTCTCTTTCGACCTGGTGACGGCAACGGCGCTGATCAACTTTGGTGCGCTGGTAGCCTTTACCTTCGTCAACCTGTCGGTGATCTCGCAGTTCTATATTCGCGAACGCCGTAACCGGACGCTGAAAGACACCATCGCCTACCTGATCCTGCCGCTGATCGGCGCGGCAACCGTCGGTGTATTGTGGATGAACCTGGAAGCCAGCTCGATGACGCTGGGTCTGGTATGGGCCGCTATCGGCCTAGGCTACCTGGCGGTGCTGACGCGCCGTTTCCGCCAGCCGCCGCCGCAGTATCAGGATGCAGAGGCCATCCAGTAAGCGCTACGCTACACTGTACGATACGAAAAAAGCGCCCTCGGGCGCTTTTTTTACCGGCTTAATTCGGCTTACTGACGCACCGCCAGCAGTACGCTGGAGGCTTTCACCAGCGCGATCACCCGGCTACCAGCCCGCAAGGCCATGCTGTCGGTGCTCTCATTGGTGATGATCGACACCAGACGCAGACCGCTATCACAGCACAGTTCGACGGTGCTATTCACCGCACCGCGATGCAACGCCGTCACCGTGCAGGCAAACTGGTTACGAGCCGAAAACATTAGACCGCAGTTTTCCGATGCCAGCATCACCCAAGGAGCCTTAATCAAGGCGATCGCCTCTTTCCCCGGCGCCAACCCCATCGCCTCGCGGCTGGCACGGGTCACTACCGCCACCAGCTTTTCGCCCCCTGCCAACGTCAACACCACTTCATCGTTCACCGCACCTTCCGCCAAGGCTGAAATAGTTCCCTGCCACTGATTGCGAGCCGATACGTTCATCTTTCTCTCCTGCTCCTTTCATCGCATACCATACTGATTCGGTTAGCCTAACAGAGACGAATAGAGCGTGGTATCGCATCTGCGCAGAGTACGATCTGGATCAGATTCGCTCATAACCATGGTAGTAGTAGTACTGTAGTTGGCTATCTTCACTACTGAGGAAAAACTCCGCGATGGCCTCGCGCGCAAGGCCATATTGCCGCGCCAACTCGCCCGCCCGGCACGCGGCCAGGTAACGATCATCGATGCGTTTTCCAAGGCTATACGCGAAACCGCAGACGTAACCCCGCCGGTAATCCAGGCAATACCGTTGCATATCGCCGGCAGGGCATGGTTCGTAACATTTCACGCCATCCATGAGCCCCTCGCCAAAGTGGTTCGTCATCACACGCCTCCCTCAACCCGAACCATCGCTATAAAAAAAATTATATAACGAATGATGCGCCCAACGCTATCCACGCAAAGCGCCAGAGTGATGCCGAAAGATCAAGAATCGTACCTTCGACACTCCACGCTACGCTCAGAAATCGGTATAATCGGCGCCGGTCTATCCTATCTACAAACGTTGAGGTATTTCTATGGCAGACGAATTTGACAACGCTAGCGCGCTGGAAGAACTGGAACGCGACCTGGCGCTGGCCAACCGTCACAAACCCAGCATGGCCCCGACCGGTTACTGCTACAACTGTCACGCCCCGATCCCGACAGGCAACTTCTGCGACAGCGACTGCTGCGAAGACTGGCAAAAAGTGCAATGGGCCAAATCCCAGCGCCAGCGTTAACCCCCGCCATCCCTCCTCGCGCACCACGCCGCCGGTTGCTATCGCGGCGCCCGTTTCGCTGACCCGCCGCCCTTTTCGCTAGGCCGTATCCTGTATACTACCTCGCACGCCTTTGCGCCGTCCCTCTGCTGATGGGCCTTTTGGCCTCCGGACATACGGCGCTATGGCGTGCTGCTCCATTCCCCGCGTGCTGGCTTACGCCAGTAAGATCTGCTGGAGTTCGTGTAACGAGCTCACCTGATAGTTCGCCGTGATGCCCTGCGGCATCGGTTCCTCGCGTGGATTCAACCAACAGGTATCAATACCGGCATTAATACCGCCGAGAATGTCGGAATGCGGGTTATCCCCGACCATCAGGATCTGCTCCCGAGGTGGGTGATTCATCAGCGCGAAGGCATGTTCGAAAATCGCCACATCCGGCTTAGCCACGCCCACCGCTTCCGATACCACCAGTGGAGTGAAGACATCGCTCAAACCGGTACGTTTTAAGCGTGCGTCCTGCATGGCGGAAAACCCGTTGGTAATGATCCCCATACGAACCCGGCCACGCAGCGAGAGCACTAACTCACGCGCGCCCGGTAACGGTTCGCAGATCTCCGCCATCGCCTGAATGAAAGCCGCATTGATAACGCTCGCCGCCATGTTCAGACGCTTGGCCCACGCGGAGAAACGCCGCTCTTGCAGTTGCTGCGAGTCGATGCGCCCCTCTTGGTAAGCGACCCATAACGGTTGATTCACTGCCTCATAAGCCTGGTAATCCTCCAGGCTAAAATCGACATTAAAGCGAGAAAACATCAGGCGTAGCCCACGATAGGCATCAAAACGGAATAGTGTTTCATCCGCATCAAATAAAATCCAACTGTATTTCATAGCGTTACTTATTCCACTTACATCGCCCCCACGCCACCACACACAACCCCGGGCGCAGCGGGTAATGGCACACTGACCGAACCGCGTTCAGAACGAGACACCGCCCCATCGCCAGCAAGCCGCGAACGATGAGCGCCGCTCATTGTGCCATAGAATAGCGAGCGATCCCTACCGCGGCGAGTAACCGGATAGCGTCGCGGTAACATGAACGCACTATTCTGGTAGTTTTAGTTAAATCAATATGATAGTTCAGATATTGGGTGCGTTCGCCGTTGAACAGCCTGTCCGAGCACCGGCAAACCGAGGCTTGGGCAAAAAATCCGAATAAAAATCTACAGCCCTCTGTTTTTATTAGCTCTTTTCTGATTAAAAGCACCTTGACGCTAGCCAGAAACTCTTGTTATACAGGCGCCGGACTCTTTTTATGGCTATGCTTTAACGATGGCCATTTTGACCGATAGACCACCGTCGTTTGTCGTCTTGCGCCTCCCGCCTCCGGCGCCGCATACCCTTGCGGTTATCACGCCATCGCGTCAGCGCCAGCTCTACAACGACGATCAATACGATAATAAAAACCGTCAGCATCAGGATAGTTCTATGGCCTCCCGAAGATGGCATACCCCCAACAATCCAAGCCAGCGCAATGCGCCGCGCCTACGCGCGTTGATCGATCAGATCGCGGAGAAACGACACGCTACCGCGCCGCCCCCTCGCTATCGCTTACTGCTGTCCCTGCTCGAGATTAGCGACGAACTGCGTGATTTTTGCACATTGCATCGCATCAGCATCAGCGATGCGCCCTATCTGCAAGTGATGTTCGTCGGCGAGAAGATCGATCTGCAACTATTAATCCGCAGCTTCCTGCCGCCGGAGAAGCAGAGCGATTGCCTGAATAGCCTCTACCTCGCCTAGCGACGGCGACAGGCACAGCCGTCCCCTTTACCCCTTCGCGAGCAAAGTCAGGGCGCAGGCGAGACGCCCGATTATCTCAACCCCATCGTCAGCGCTAACGGTAACGATCAGGCGAAACAAGCCGTACAGCACGTGGCGTCTCGTCGGAGAGGCCTGGGCGCGTAGCGGGCAAACGCCCAGCGCGCCCAGGGTAGCGCTGCCGCGTGATGCGCCCCGCGCCTCGGGGGGAATAAAGCCGTTGATTGCTTTTTGAGCTCACTCACATTTCCTCGTCAAACGCATTGAAGTATTACTCCAAAGATCATTTCATAATGGAGCAATACTACAATAGCAGCGTGTCCTACCGTGTAGGAGCGATGAGCGCGCTGCCAGCGCAGTCGCCATCATCTTATTTATATGCCATTACACGTTGATCACAGGAGTGTTTATGCCTGGCTTAATACCCTCTACTACGCGGCTCATCGCCGCCTTAGTCGTCTCACTTGCAGTTATTCCGGCATTACGCGCGGAATCATTACCTCCATTACCCCAAACCGTTAAGGCGGGAACCGGTGCCATTCTCAATAAGGTTATGTATATCGGATTAGGCAGTGCCAATAAATCCTGGTATCGCCTGGATATGCAAAGTAAAGAGAAAAGGTGGCAGCCAATCGCCGAATTTCCCGGTACGCCACGCGATCAAGCCGTCACCTTGGCGTTAAATAATAGCCTCTATGTCTTTGGCGGTATCGGTAACGCCAGCGGGCACGATGCCACCGCGTCTATCCTCAGCGATATTTACCGTTATGATCCGGCTAACGATCAATGGCAGAAAATCGCCAGCCATCCGCCCCGCAGTCTCGCCGGCCATGCTGGCGTCGCCCTGAACACTTATCAGGGATTATTCCTCGGCGGCGTTAATAAATCGATATTCGATGGCTATCTACGTGATAGCAACCAATATAAAGACGATAAAGCCGCCACTGAAAATATTATCCAGAATTATTTTAACAAGCCGAGTGCAGACTATTTTTTTAGTCGTGAAGCATTGCTATATGATGCGAAAAATAATCAGTGGCACGCCTTGGGGATCACCCCCTTTGCTGGTACAGCCGGTTCAGCCCTGGTGCGTAGCGGCGAACGCATTACCCTAATCAATGGCGAGATCAAGCCGGGCCTGCGTACCGACCGTATCCACTATGGCCTCTGGTCGCAGGGCAAGCTGCGCTGGACGGGCGATGCGCACCTGCCCCCCGCACAAGGGGAGAATCTCCAGGAGGGACTGGCCGGGGCCTATGCCGGTTACAGCCACGGCACATTGTTGGTGGCCGGCGGGGCCAACTTCCCCGGAGCACGCGCCAACTACCGCCAGCAGCACTACTATGCGCATCAAGGGCTAAACAAGACCTGGCAACGCGCGATATTCGCTCAGCAGGGGGAGACCTGGCGCGCCGTCGGTGAGCTGCCGCAACCGTTGGGCTATGGGGTCGCGATCAGTGATGGCGCGACGCTGTATCTGATCGGCGGTGAAACACAACAAGGGCAAGCGGTAGATTCGGTCATCGGCCTAAGTCTACGTAACGGCAAACTCACTATCGAATAACCACGGCAAATGCCGTAAGCGTTTTTATTGATCTTACCGTTCTCGCACCCGATAGCGCTGTGCGAGACGCTGTGGCAACACAGTACTCATAATCAAAACATAGTTATCAATACCTCTGGGAATATAAAAATGGAAAAGAAAATCATTGCATTAACGCTAGCAGCGGCCACGTTAGCGCTACCTTACACCTATGCCGCTACCACCTTAGATTTTCGTCATGAATATGCTGACTCGACACGTATTCATAAAGATCGTATCGCTATTATTCAAAGCCTTGATAATGGCGTCAGTTTTTATGTCGATGCCAGCGTGAAATCGGGTGGCGTGAATAATGAACAAGATAAATTCCTCAGCGATCTGGTCACCAATGCCATAGAAATGGGACTGAGTTATAACTACAAGATCGATCAAAATATTAGTCTACAACCAGGGATTATTTTTGAAAGCGGTAACGATAACGCCATCTATAAACCCTACCTACGGGCACAATACAGCTTTGACAATGGCCTGTATCTGGCCGGACGTTACCGTTATGACTATGCGCGCAAAACGCAAGACGGAAGTAATGACGAAACGACCAACCGTCTCGACGGTTATATCGGTTACCGCTTCGCGGATGCGCGTCTGGAATATAATTATACGCAGATGTATAGCGATGCACTGAAATATAACAACAAAAAGACTAACTACGAACATAACGTGGCATTCGCCTACAAGATCAACCAGACCTTTACGCCTTATATCGAAGTCGGCAATGTCGCGGTCAATAAAAACAGCGATGCGCGCCAGACGCGCTACCGTGTGGGACTGCAATACAATTTTTAATTATCCCACCGCAGGTGCCAAGGGATCGGCACCTGCATCAGCACGCCAAACCGCGACACGGCGCGCTCCGCCCCCTATTCCATCCATGGCAGGAGTGAAATATGCAAATTCATGATTTCGGCGTTCTCAACTACACCGTCCTGTTCGGCTACCTGCTGGCGATCATCGTGGTTGCGATGTACTTCGCAAAACGGCAAAAAACGGCGGATGACTACTTCCGTGCCGGCGGTCGCGTCCCCGGCTGGGCCGCCGGGATATCGGTGTTCGCTACCACCCTCAGCTCCATCACGTTCATGTCGATCCCAGCCAAAACCTATACTTCCGACTGGACCTTCATCATCGGCCAGTATCTGGTCATCGCCATCCTGCCGCTGGTGTTCTATTTCTATATCCCGTTCTTCCGTAAATTGAAGATCACCTCGGCCTATGAGTATCTGGAAGCGCGCTTCGACGTACGCAGCCGTCTGTTCGCCAGCCTCTCCTTCATGCTCTTTCATATCGGGCGGATCGCCATCATCACCTACCTGACCGTACTGGCGCTCCGCCCGCTTATCAACATCGATCCTATTCTGTTGGTGTTACTGATCAGCATCCTTTGCATCATCTATACCTGGATGGGTGGGATCGAAGGGGTCATCTGGACCGACGTGATCCAAGGGGCGCTGCTCTCCGGCGGGGCGATCCTGATCTTCCTGATGATCTGCTGGAAAGTGGACGGAGGGATCGTCGAGATCTACCAGGCAACCGCCAGCGCCGACAAGTTTTTCCCCGCCAGTCAGTGGCGTTGGAGCTGGACCGATAGCACTATTCCGGTGCTGACCATCGGCTTCCTGTTCGCCAACATCCAACAATTTACCGCCAGCCAAGACGTGGTGCAGCGCTACATCGTCACCGATTCCATTGAGGAGACTAAGCGCACCCTGATCACCAACGCCAAGTTGGTCGCCGTCATGCCGCTCATTTTCTTCACCATCGGTTCGGCGCTGTTTGTCTTCTACCAGCAGCATCCCCAACTGCTGCCGCAGGACTTCAACACCGGCGGCATTCTGCCCCTGTTCGTGGTGACGCAGATGCCGAGCGGGATCGCCGGACTCATCATCGCCGCCATCTTCGCCGCGGCCCAATCCAGTATCTCCAGTAGCCTGAACAGCATCTCCAGCTGCTTCAACTCCGATATCTATGTACGCTTAAGCCGCCAAGAGCCTAACCCGGCACAGAAGATGAAACTGGCGCGCCTGGTGATCATCATTGCAGGGCTACTGAGCAGCCTGGCCACCCTATGGCTGGTGTATGCCAACGAGTCGGAGGTATGGGACGCCTTCAACAGCCTGATCGGCCTGATGGGAGGGCCGATGACCGGTCTGTTCATGTTGGGGATCTTCTGTAAACGCGCCAACGCCAGCAGCGCCGTCGTCGGCATCATCGTCAGCGTCATCGCGGTACTGCTGGCCCGTTATACCACCGATCTCAACTTCTTCTTTTACGGCGTGATCGGTACCTTGACCGTGGTGATCGCCGGGATGATCAGCGCGCCACTCTTCGCGGCTCCCGCCAAACAAATCATCCTCGACGAGGATCAGGCTTAACTCGCCGCTTAGCCCCGCCCAGCCCGGCGTCCGCCGGGCTCTCTTTTTTTGGCCGTCGTTATTTGTTAGGCTTAATCACCCTATCCATGTCGCCGCGCCGCAGGGTGATGTGCGCACCAATCAAGGCCCAGAGATGAAGGATTCACAGCAGATTCGTCTACAGCCCGGCAAAATCCTCGATACCCTTTCCGCCATGCGCAACAGCTTGACTCGCGTCTCCCAGCGCATCGCCGACTATATCCTGCAACATCCCGCGCAGGTGAGTCAGCTCTCCATTGCCCAGTTGGCGCAGACGACCCAGGCCGGAGAAGCGACGGTGATCCGTTTCTGCCGCACCCTCGGTTACAAGGGATTCCAAGATTTTAAGCTGGATCTGGCGATCGAGCTGGCCCGCAACGACGACGACGAGACGCCGTTGCTCGATGCCGAGATCGCCGACGATGACGATCTGCTGACCATTGGCCGTAAGCTACAAAGCGCGATCAACTGTGTCCTCTCGGAGACCCTAAACTTATTGGATATGGCACAGGTGCAGGCGGCGGTAGACGCTATCCGCCAGGCCAACTCTCTGTTTATCTGCGGGGTTGGCTCCTCCGGCATCACCGCCGAGGATATGAAGAATAAGCTGATGCGCATCGGCTACCGGGTCAACAGCACCAGCAACAATCACTTCATGTATATGCAGGCCACGCTGCTGCAACCGGGTGACGTCGCCATCGCCATCAGCCACTCTGGCGCCTCCGCAGAGACGGTGCATACCCTCAAACTGGCGCGTGAGGCGGGGGCTCGCACCATCGCCCTAACCCACAATCTGGGCTCGGCGTTGATCAGTTACGCCGATATCTGCCTGATCAACGGCAACCAACAGGGCAAACTCCAGGGCGACTCCATCGGCACCAAGACCGCTCAGCTCTTTGTGCTGGATCTGCTGTATACCCTGCTGGTGCAGGCCGAGCCCCAACGCACCGCCCAAAAACGGCGCACCCTAGACGCCCTACACAGCGCCAAGTCCCTGTAACCCGTCCCCAGCGACACCGCAGGCGGTCACATTTTGCGCCATGCAGGCGTTGTGACCGCGCGCGACGGTTGCCTCGGCATCATGCACGGTCTAATATGGAGCAAAACTCCATCGTAAAACACCCAACGATAAAACCGCTCCAACAAGGAGGCTGGAATGAAAAAGCTAACAGGTTTGATCGCCGCGCCACACACCCCCTTCCAGGTCGACGGCAGCGTTAATTACCCGGTGATCGATCAGATCGCCGCCCACCTGATCAATAGCGGCGTGACCGGCGCCTACGTGCTCGGCACCACCGGCGAGGGCATCCACTGCTCGGTCGAGGAACGAATGCGCATCGCCGAACGCTGGGTGGCGGCCAGCCAGGGTAAGTTAGATCTGATCATCCACACCGGCGCTCTGAGCATCGCCGACTCACTCACCCTGGCGCGCCACGCCAACACCTTGGAGATCATGGCCACCTCGGTCATCGGCCCCTGCTTCTTCAAGCCCAACAACGTAGACGATCTGGTCGAGTATTGCCGTCTGATCGCCGCCGCCGCGCCGGATAAAGGCTTCTACTACTACCACTCCACGATGTCTGGCCTCAATATCGACATGGAGCGTTTTCTCTTGCACGCCGCCGATCGCATCGCCAACCTGAGTGGAATGAAATTCAATGCCAGCGATATGTATGAGTATCAGCGCTGTCTCCGCGTCGATCACGGCCGCTTCGACATCCCATTTGGCGTCGACGAATTCATGCCCGCGGGGTTAGCCTGTGGCGCCACCAGCGCGGTCGGTAGCACCTATAACTATGCGGCGCCGCTCTATCTGCGCCTGATGGCGAGCTTCCAGCGGGGCGATATGCAAGATGTCGCCCGCTGCATGGATAAGGTTATCGCCATCATTCGCGTCCTGGTGGAATATGGTGGCGTCGCCGCGGGTAAGGTCGCCATGCAACTGCACGGTATCGACGTCGGCGATCCCCGCCGCCCGTTGCGTCCGTTGAACGCGCAACAGAAAGCCGATGCCCTCGCCAAGCTACAGGCCATTGCGTGGGAGTAGTGCGTTATCCGTTATCAGCCAGTTGCCGGCTCAACTGGGCGGCCGCCAATAGCGGCAGCAGCAGCACGATGAAGCCAAACAGCGCGAAGCGGGCGGTCAACACGCCGCCTAACAGCGCTCCGGCGACAAAACCGAGGATCCCGGCAAACAGCGTCCAGCGCAGCGCACGCTCCTGCGCATGGCAGCCGTTCGCGAGACTGTTGATCAGCGACGTCGACATCCCGGTGATGTAGGTGGAATGAACCTTGGCGCTACGTAGGCTCTGGATGACACCATTCTGTAGCCCGAGCGCCAGTGCCTGTAGCAAGATGAAGCCGGCACTACTGCCCAGTTGCCATAGACCGCATCCCGCCAACATCAACAGCGCTTGCCAGCACAACAGCGGCGCGATATGTCGCGGGGCGTTATCCGTCTGGTGGCGTAGACGCCAGCAGCTACCGAAGAAGGTGCCCGCCAGGAAACAGCATAAGGCGATGGTGCAGTAACCCAGCGTCAGCCAGTGTCCCTGGGCCAGGTAGATCATCGCCAACACGGCATTACCGGTGATATGGCCGGTAAAGGTGGTCAATAAAACAAAGCTACCGGCATCGGCGAAACCGCCGACCAAGGTAAGTAATAACAGCACCGCAAAACGCTTATCCATTCCCCGCTCCCGCTGGCGCACGCCGCCGCCCATTGAGCGGGCGCACTTCCCTATAGCATAGCCGATGGCGCGGGGAAAACGGATAGCGCGGTGCGACGGCAAACCGGTTCACCGGCCGCCGTCTCAAGCGACCCGGAAGAGGAGAGCGCCAATGATGACTCGCCCGACATGCGCCGTCGATGCTTGCGCCGCGCAGAAGCACACGCCGCCGCGCTATTACTATGTGCTGCCTATCGCCGGGCAGTCGAATGCGATGGCCTACGGCGAAGGAATACCGCTGCCCTACACCCTGGATGCGCCCCATGAGCGCATTAAGCAGCTGGCCCGCCGTGCCACGGTGACCCCCGACGGACCACCTTGCCATTACAATCAGGTGATCGCGCTGGATCACTGCCCACACGATGTGCAAGACATGAGTGGCTTCCACCATCCACATGCCGATCTGCGGCGCGGCGAGTATGGCTGTGTCGCCCAGGCGCTGCATATCGGCAAGAAGCTGCTGCCCTACCTGCCTGCCGAGGCGGGACTCCTGATCGTGCCGTGCGCTCGGGGCGGTTCCGCCTTCACTCAGGGAGAACACGGTAGCTATCATCCCGCGCACGGCGCGACGGCGGATGCCTGTCGCTGGGGGGTAGCGACACCGCTCTACCGGGATCTATGCGATCGGACGCGGGCCGCGTTGCGCCATAACCCGGCCAACCGTCTGCTGGCGGTGATCTGGATGCAGGGTGAGTTTGACCTGACCAGCGCAGATTACGCCCGTCACCCCGCCTTGTTCCAAGCCATGGTCGCCCGTTTCCGTCACGATATGGCCGATACGGCAGCGCAGCAGGCCGGAGGAGCGACCCAGGCGGTGCCCTGGATCTGCGGCGATACCTGCACGTATTGGCAGACGACCTACCCGCTACAGTACGCGGCGATCTATGGTGCCTATCGACGCTGCCCGTTGCCTGGGGTACATTTCGTCCCCTTGATGTACGACGCGCAGGGCAAGGCCACCCCGAGCAATGCGCCGGCTGACGATCCCGATATCCCGGCGGCGCACTACTACGGCGCCGCCTCCCGCGATGCGACAAACTGGACCACCGCGTTACGCGCCGCCCACTTCAGCGCGCCGGCTCGGCGTACGCTGATCCCCGAACGCTTGGTTGCCGCCATCCTGCGCCACAGCGCGCTCCAGCCCGCCAAGGTCTGAGGCGAGCCCCCTCGGACGGCTCAATCGCCAGGAAGCAGGCGCCCCTGCTGCAAACGGTAGCCGCCGTCGGCCAACGCCGCGATCTCGCGCGGCTCGTGGCTGACCAACAGTAACGTCAGGGCGCGGCGGCGCTGCACCTGACGCAACGCCTGCCACAAACGGCGCCGCAACGGCCAATCCAGGCTGGAGAACGGCTCGTCCAATAACAGCAGTGCCGGCGCACTCACCAGCGCGCGCGCCAACGCCACTCGTTGCTGCTCACCGCCGGACAGCTGTCCCGGATAGCGCCGCGCCAGATGGTCAACCTCCAAGGCATGCAACACCTCACGTCGGGGCTCGGCCTGGCGCGCCTGCCCGGCGGCGAACTGCGCCAGCGTTAGATTCTGCTCCACGGTGAGAAAGGGAAAGAGATATAAGCGTTGATTGAGATGGCGGCAGGGGCGGCGCCAGGCCGGCAGTCCGTCGACGCACTGGCCGGCGATCGCGACCCGACCGCGGTAGGGGAGATGACCGGCGATGGCGCGCAATAGCGTGGTTTTGCCACTGCCCGAAGCCCCCGCAATGGCGGTACAGCATCCGGCGGGCGCCGTTAGGCTTATCTCCCGCAATATGGCGCACTGTAGCCCTTCAACATGCAGCATGTCGTCCCTCCTCGGCGCGCGGGCGTATCCCATGCAGCACCAGTAGCAGCAGAAACGCCAGCAGGATCAGCAGCAGCGCGCAGCCGACGGCGGCGGAGAAATCCCCTCCGGCGATGTTAAGATACACCGCGATCGGTAGGGTCTCGGTCTTCATCCGCGTCGCCCCCGCCAACATCAGGGTCGCGCCGAACTCCCCTAACGCTCGCGACAACGCCAGCACCGCCCCGCTCACCAGGGCGCGCCACACCAACGGGATCTCCACCAACAGAAAGGTAGCCAACGGTGCCAGTCCCAGGTTGTGTGCCGTCTCCAGCCAGGTGCGATCGATGCCAGCCAGCGCCGCGCTGGCACTGCGTAACAGGATGGCGCTGGCGACATAGGTCTGCGCGATGACAATACCCAATGGCGAAAACAGGCGCTGGGCCATGGCCGGCCACCAGCTACCCACCACGCCTTGCTGCCCCAATAACAGCAACAGACCGATCCCGATCACCAGCGGCGGCGTCACCAGCGGGAGATCGAGCAGCAGATTGAGCCAACGCTTACCCGGCAGTTCGAGGCGCACCAGCGCCCAGGCCGCCGGTAAAGCGAGTAGGCAAGCCAACAGCAACGACACTAGGGCGCTGCTCAACGAGAGAGCGACGGCAAAACGGATCTCCTCATCGCGCAGCAATCGGGTCAGCGTCGTCGCCTCAATCTGCCCCACAAGCGCGGCCAACGAGCCGGCGATGAACAGCAACAGGATCACTAGCGGCACCAGCGCCAAGATACGCATCCTGCGTTACTCCGCCAACGGCAAATAGCCACGCGCGGTAAATGCCGCGATCCCGGCGGGTGAAGCGAAGTAATCCGCCAGGGCGCGCGCAGCCTGCGGCGCCGCGCTGCTCTTCAGCACGGCGATGGTGGCGACCTCTTGCGGCACGCCGGGCGGTGTCGGCAGCAGACGCAACTGATCGCGGTGGCGCATCGCATCCGCTCGGCCAATCACCGCCGCATCCACGTCGCCGTTCAGCACATACAGCAACAGCTGTTTAATCGTCGTCGCCTGCACCGTCACCTTAGCGCGCAATGCCGGCCCCACACCGCTGGCCGTCAACAAGGCATCACCGCTGCGCCCCAAGGCGATGGCCTGTGGATCGCCCATACCGATCGTCAACGGGCTCTGCGCCAACTGCGCCAAGCTGGCCACCCGGCCCGGACTGGCGCGGCGCACCACCATCACCGGCGTATGCAACACCAGCGGTGCAGAGAAGGCGATGCGATCCTGAGCGCGTAGACGCTCGACATAGTCGGCCGAGCCGGGGAGAAACAGATCGCCCGCCTGGGTCAAGTTAATCCGGGTCAACAATTGCCCGGAACCGCCATATTCGATCGTTACCCGGTGGCCACTCTGCCGCTCGAAGGCGGCGACCACCGCCTCGACCGGCTCGCGCAGCCCGGCTCCGGCATACAGATGCAATTCCGCCGCTGTCGCCAACGCGCTCCACCCGCACAGCAGTGCGATCCCCATCGTTCTTACCCAGCCCATGTTGTCCCTCTCTTAGCGCAAGCTGCTTCGTCAATCGCTATATATGTAAATATATTACGATAATTCGACAACGACCAAACCGGGGCAACGTGATCACCATCGACCTTTTCCCGCCATAGGCTCCCGGGCTACTCGCCCCGTCCACAGGGCAGCAGGGCAGCAGGGCAGCAGGGCAGCAAGGCAGCAAGGCAGCAAGGCAGCAAGGCAGCAAGGCAGCAAGGCAGCAAGGCAG